>JAKPHK010000063.1 GCA_029550345.1 Pseudomonadota bacterium | reverse complement strand
GGTTCCAGGTGAAAACTCAAGCGGCAGCTTACCCAGCGCGGCAATGAATTCATCCAGATCCAGGTTGCCGTGCCAGTTCTCCATCTTGCCTTCGCGCATTGCGGCATCGATGTTGCCGCGGTTCTGGAAGCTGTAAGTCAGCCCGCTGGTGTGGCGCAGCAGATCGACCATCAGCATCGGCCGTTCGCAAGGCGTGGTCAGGAACGGCACCCCGGCCCCGCCTCCATTGTAAACGCCCAGTCCCTTGAACTCGGGCAAGACGTGGTGAACCGGGGTATCGAGCGCAACCTTGCCTTCCTCGACCAGCATCATGAAGGCGACCGAGGTGACCGGCTTGGTCATGCTGGCGATCCGGAAGATCGAGGCCTCATCGATCGCCTTGCCCCCTTCACGCGCCGCGCCCTGGGAAGAAAAATGCGCGATCTCTCCATCGCGGGCCACCAGCACCTGGGCGTGCGGGAGCAGGCCGGTATCGAGGTAACGTTCCTTCACAAAGGCATCGATCCGGGCAAGGCGGGCGGAATCGAACTTGCCGACGATGGACTGCGGCTGTGGCATTGGCTCTCCGTGGTGATGCGTTGCAGTTTCACACTGACTATTGCCGCTGCGTGTTTGCGGAGCAAGCACGAAGCTGTTCGGGACTGGTCAAATCCGTTTCGACTGGACTAGGGGCAGGTATGGATTCAGCCTCTCTCCCGATTTGCGTTGCCGCACTGTATCAGTTCACGCCGCTCGAGGACCTGCCCGCGATACGCGCAGGATTGCTTGAACTTTGCGATGCGCATGGGATCAGGGGAACTCTGCTGCTTGCGCGCGAGGGGATTAACGGGACCATTGCCGGCAGCGACGAGGGGATCGAACAGGTTGTCGCCCACATCCGCACCCTGCCCGGCTGCGCGGACATCGAGGTCAAATATTCGCGCGCGCCTGCGTTGCCCTTCAGGCGCATGAAGGTGCGGCTCAAGAAGGAGATCGTCACCATGGGCCAGCCCGCGATCGATCCGCTGAGTGATGTCGGCCACTACCTCGATCCCGCGCAGTGGAACGCCCTGATCGCCGATCCCGATACGGTGGTGATCGATACCCGCAACGATTACGAGGTGGCGATCGGCACCTTTCAGCGGGCGATAGACCCCGGCACCCGCAGTTTTCGCGAATTTCCAGACTGGTTCCGCGCCAACCGCGCGGACCTGCTCGGAAACGGCAACCGCAAGGTGGCGATGTTCTGCACTGGCGGAATCCGCTGCGAGAAATCAACCGCATTCCTGAAAGCCGAAGGGATAGCTGAGGTCTATCACCTCAAGGGCGGGATCCTCAAATACCTTGAGGACGTGCCGGCTGAGCAGAGCCTGTGGCAGGGCGAATGCTATGTCTTCGATGAACGGGTCAGTGTCGGCCATGCGCTGGTGCCCGGCCCCTACACCAGTTGCAAGGCCTGTGGCCGCCCGCTGGAACAAGGGCAGACTTGCGGGCATTGCAACCCGGCTTGAGCCAAATTTGCCCGAAACGCCCCTTTACAGCGCCGCTTCCCGCCGCCATAGGCTGTGGCCATGATCTCGCCTCTGGCCCTTACCCTGCGACTTATCCGCCCTTGGGCGTGAGCTGGCGTGCGCATGGGCGGCACGCAGCGTCGCTCAAGGGATCGAAAACGCCACCACCAGTCGCAATGCCAAATCCGAGTTGAACCGATGACCATGCTCAAGAACCCGGGGGTCAAGTACCGCCCCTTCCCGCCGATCAACCTGCCCGACCGCCAGTGGCCCGGCCGCCAGATCACCAAGGCCCCGCGCTGGCTTTCGACCGACCTGCGTGATGGCAACCAGGCGCTGATCGATCCGATGGGCGTGGAAAAGAAGATGCGGTTCTTCGAACTGCTGCTCAAGGTCGGCTGCAAGGAAATCGAGGTTGGCTTTCCGGCCAGCGGTGCAACCGATTTCGATTTCATCAGCGGGCTGGTGCGCGGCGGCAAGATCCCCGAAGACGTCGCCGTCCAGGTCCTGACCCAATCGCGCCGCGATCTGATCGAGACGAGCTTTGCCAGCCTTGAAGGCGCGAAGACTGCGATCGTCCACCTCTACAACGCGGTGTCCCCGGTCTGGCGCAAGGTCGTCTTCGGCATGACCAAGGAACAGATCAAGCAGATCGCGATCGAGGGCGCGATGGTGCTGCGCGATCAGGCCGCGAAATATCACGGCACCGACTGGGTGTTCGAATACAGCCCCGAAACCTTTTCGACCGCCGAGGTCGATTATTCGGTCGAGGTTTGCGCTGCGGTGATGGAGGTTCTCCAGCCCAAGCCCGAAAAGCCGATCATCTTCAACCTGCCGGCCACCGTCGAATGTGCGACGCCCAACATCTATGCCGATCAGGTAGAGCTGTTCTCGCGGATGATCCCCAACCGCGATGCGGTGGTAATCTCGCTCCACACCCACAACGATCGCGGCACCGGGATCGCGGCGGCCGAGCTGGGCCTGATGGCAGGCGGCGACCGGGTTGAAGGCTGCCTGTTCGGCAATGGTGAGCGGACCGGCAACTGCGATCTGGTTACCGTCGCGCTCAATATGTACACCCAGGGCGTCGATCCCGAGCTGGACTTCTCGGATATCGATGCCATCGCCAAGACGGTGGAATACTGCAATCAGCTGCCGATCCACCCGCGCCATCCCTATGTCGGCGAACTGGTCTATACCTCGTTCTCGGGCAGCCATCAGGATGCGATCAAGAAGGGCTTCGCCGCGATGGAGGCGAAGAACGACGAGCTTTGGGAAATGCCCTATCTGCCGATCGATCCGGCCGATCTGGGCCGCGATTACGAAGCGGTGATCCGCGTCAACTCGCAGTCCGGCAAGGGCGGGTTCGCCTGGGTGCTGGAACAGGACCAGGGCCTGAAACTGCCCAAGAAGATGCAGGCGCATTTTTCCAAGCACGTGCAGGAACTGGCGGACGGGGTTGGCCGTGAGCTGTTTGCGGACGATATCTGGCAGGTGTTCCAGCGGGTCTATCACATCAACACACCGCAGCACTTCCAGCTGGTTGACTATGAGGAATCGAAGGCCAGCGATGGGACCCGGCTGTTCGCGGGCAAGATCGCTGTCGATGATCAGGAACAGTCGGTTTCGGGCCGCGGCAACGGGCTGATCAGCTCGGTCGTGGCGACAATCGGCGATACCTTTGGCGTCAGGATCGAGGTCAAGGACTATGCCGAACACGCGATGACTGCCGGGTCCGATGCCCGGGCCGCCGCCTATGTCGAATGTATCGGCCCGGACGGCAAAACCGTCTGGGGTGTCGGCATCGACGAGGACGTGGCAACCGCCTCCGTTCGCGCGGTGCTGAGCGCCGCCAACGCGGTATCGGCCAAGGGCTGATTTTCTCCCCCACATTGGCTCGACAATTTTAGCCGCGCGGTTAAACTACGCGGCAATTGTCCGGCCATGTGGGAGAGCGCGGTGCCAGAAGAGATCCTAGAACCCGATCTGCCGATCATCGATCCGCACCATCACCTGTGGGATCTGCGCCCCTTGATGGCGGCCTTTCCGGAACCGCACCATCCGTTCATCGCCGCCGTCGCGCTCTCGCCTTATTACACCTTCAATGAACTCCACGCCGATGCCGTCAGCGGGCACAATGTGATCGGCACGGTCTTCATGGAATGCGGCGCCTTCTATCGTGCCGGGGCGGAAGATGCCTTCAAGACCGTGGGAGAGGTCGAATACGTCAACGGCGTCGCCGCGCAGAGCGCCAGCGGCATCTATGGCAACATCCGCCTGTGCGATGCGATCATCGGCCATGCGGACCTGCGCCTTGGCGCCAGGGCGGGTGAAGTGCTTGATGCCCTGATGGCGGCAAGTCCCCGCTTCAAAGGGATACGCCATGCTGCGGCATGGGATGCCGATCCCGACGTACTCGGCGCACCGTTCCACGCCCCCGCCGGGCTTTACCTTGACCCGACCTTCCGCGAAGGCTTTGCCGAATTGGGCAAGCGCGGGCTGACCTTCGATGCCTGGCTGCTCGAGCCCCAGCTTGACGATCTGCTCAGTCTCGCCCGGGCCTTCCCAGACCAACCGATCTGTCTTGATCACTGCGGCACGCCGCTGGGCATGGCATCCTATCACGGCAAACTGCACGCGCGGTTTGATACCTGGCGCGCGCGGATGCAGGAAATCGCCAGCTGCCCCAACGTAACGGTCAAACTGGGCGGTCTTGCCATGTCATTCGCCGGGATGCCCGATCACGGACCGGCAGCGGGCCTTTCGTCAGAGGTGCTGGCGGCAATGTGGCGACCCTATATCGAAACCTGCATCGAAGCATTCGGGCCTGACCGGGCGATGTTCGAAAGCAACTACCCGGTCGACAAATGGGGTGCGAGCTATGCTACGCTGTGGAACGCTTTCAAGCACCTGACGCTGGGCGCGTCAGCGCAGGAAAAGCGCGCCCTCTACGCCGGCACCGCTGCCCGGTTCTATGGCATGGAACATCTGTTGGGATAGAACCATGGCTGCGATCCATTTGCCCCGGACTATCCGCATCGGCGGCGGCACCCTGAATGCGCTTCCCGAGGCGCTGGCGGCCGGCGGCCTTTCCCGCCCCCTGATCGTGACCGATGCGTGGATCGCAGGTTGCGGGATTCTTGAACGGGTAGAAGGTCTGTTGGATGCAGCAGGCGTGGCGCACCGCACCTTCACCGGGGTCGTGCCCGATCCGACAGTGGACTCGATCGAGGCGGGCTGCACCTTTCTGGCCGAAGGAGAACACGATTGCGTGATCGGCCTCGGCGGCGGCAGCCCGATCGACAGTGCGAAGATGATCGCGGTCAAAGGCCTGCGCCAGATCCGCGACCTGAAAGCCCCGCATCTGGAGGATAACCCCGCGCTGCCCGTGGTTGCCATTCCGACCACCGCCGGGACCGGCAGCGAGGCAACCCGGTTCACCATCATCACCGATACCGCCAGCGACGAAAAAATGCTCTGCGTGGGGCTCGCCTACCTGCCGCAGATCGCGATCGTCGATTACGAACTGACCCTGACCAAGCCTGCACGGCTGACCGCCGACACCGGGATCGACAGTCTGGTCCATGCAGTCGAAGCCTATGTCTCGAAACGAGCGAACCCCTTTTCTGATTCAATGGCGCTTTCGGCCATGCGGCTGATCTGGCCGAACCTGCCGCTGGCCTGCGCCGATCCGGGCAACCGTGCCGCGCGTGAAGCGTTGATGCTGGGCGCGCTGCAGGCGGGCATCGCCTTTTCCAACAGCTCGGTTGCGCTGGTCCACGGGATGAGCCGCCCGATCGGTGCGCACTTCCATGTCGCGCACGGGCTTTCCAACGCCATGCTGATGCCATTGGTAACCGGTTGGAGCGCTCCCGCCGCCCTTCCCCGCTATGCCGATTGCGCCCGGGCCATGGGCATAGCCGATCTGGACGAAAGCGATCAGGCAGCCGTGGGCCGACTCGTAGAAGCGCTCGAAGCGATCAATGCCGAACTCAGCGTTCCCACCCCGCGCGAATACGGGATCAGCAAGGAACGTTGGGATGAACTGACCCCGTTGATGGCGGAACAGGCGCTGGCAAGCGGATCGCCCGGAAACAATCCGCGCGTCCCCGAAGTGTCTGAAATCATCACCTTGTACCGCCAGGCCTGGGGTTGAGCCGATTGAGGCCGGTCACGCCATGAAGCGATCAGACGACCGGCAGAGCCTCGTGCAGCATCGGCACCGATTCAAGCGTGATGGCATCGCCCACGCTGATGTCGCCGCCGGTGATGACCACGGCCATGACCCCGCATTTGCGAATCAGGCTGCCGTCTTCGGCCGTGTCCAGCGTCGCGGCCATCAGGCCCTTGGCAAGGCCATCGATCTGGCGGCAGGGATTTCGCAGACCGGTAATCTCGATCACGGCATTCCCGCCCAACCTGAGGCGCGTGCCGCGCGACAGGCCCAGCAGGTCAATTCCCCTGGTGGTGATATTCTCACCCAGGTCCCCCGGCCAGACGGCAAAGCCCTTGTCGGCCAGTTCGTCGAACAATTCGGCGTGGATCAGGTGGACCTGCCGCAGGTTGGGAAATTGCGGATCCTTTTTCATCCGCGACAAGTGCTGAACCGTGCGGCCGGCATGGGCATCCCCTTCAACCCCCAGCCCGGCCATCAACACCAGTTCCTGAACCGTCTGCTTGGAGAAGCGATGCTCTCCATCACGGGCCAAGGCTTGAATGATTGCCGTCATGCCATCGGTTTAAATCAGAAATCGACCGCCGTCACCATCCGGCGCAACATCCGGCGCAAATCGGCACGAACGCCGTACTCGACAGCGCTGAACCAGTCTCATATGAAAACCAAAAGCCATTGAGAGGAAACCTGTAGAGATGCCCCTTCCCGCCCCGTTCGATCGCCTTCGCCTGCCCGTTATCGGTTCGCCGCTGTTCATCATTTCCGGGCCCGAACTGGTGATCGCCCAGTGCAAGGCCGGGGTCGTCGGCAGTTTTCCGGCGCTGAATGCCCGGCCCTCCGGCGTGCTGGATGAATGGCTGCACCAGATCACCGAAGAGCTGGCGGCCCACAACCGTGACAATCCCGATCGGCCCGCCGCGCCCTATGCGGTCAACCAGATCGTCCACAAATCCAACAACCGGCTTGAGGAGGATCTTGAGGTGTGCGCCAAGTGGCAGGTACCGCTGACCATCACCTCGCTCGGCGCGCGTGAGGATATCAATGCCGCGGTTCATGCCTGGGGCGGGATCGTGATGCACGATGTGATCAACAACCGCTTCGCGCACAAGGCGGTCGAAAAGGGTGCCGATGGCCTGATCCCGGTTGCGGCCGGCGCGGGTGGCCATGCCGGAACCCTCTCACCCTTCGCGCTGATGCAGGAAATCCGCGAATGGTTCAGCGGGCCGATCGCATTGTCCGGGTCGATCGCCTGCGGACGTTCGATCCTGGCTGCTCAGGCGCTCGGTGCCGATTTCGCCTATATCGGCTCTCCCTGGATTGCGACTACCGAGGCGCGGGCGGTTGAAGGCTACAAGAACGCAATCGTCGAAGGTTCGGCCTCGGACATCGTCTATTCCAACCTGTTCACCGGGGTGCACGGCAACTATCTGCGCCCCTCGATCGTCGCGGCCGGGCTCGATCCCGAAAATCTGCCCGAAAGCGATCCGAGCAAGATGAATTTCGGCTCTGGCGGCAATACCGAAGCCAAGGCCTGGAAAGACATCTGGGGTTCGGGTCAGGGCATCGGCGCGGTCAAGGCGGTGGAAAGCGTGGCAGACCGGGTCAACCGGCTCGAAGCCGAATACAACGCAGCGCGGGCAGAGCTGGCCGCGAAGGCCAGAATGGCCCTAGCCTGAGGCGGGGCCCGGCCCGGGCTCAGTCTCGGGCCACAGCTGATCGGCCATGGCATCGAGCGCGGTGAAATCGAAGCCTGTCCCCAGCGGGTCATGCCGATTGAGCTTCAGGCGGCGTTGCCGATCGAGCAATCGGCGGCGGAGTGCGCGTTGCAGCAGGCGTAGCCGTTCAAGCGCCTCTATCAACGCGACCTCCGGCGCCTGGCGGTGGGTGGCTGCCCATCCGGCCTCAATCTGGCCGACCCGCTCGATCACCATCGCGTTGTAATCGCGGTGCGGGCCGCGGTGCAGCGGCAACCCGATCCTGACCGCCATATCGTCGTTCGCCGGAAGCAACAGGCCATTGGTGCGAAAGTCATCGAAAGGCAGGCGATCCGGCCCGATATCGCGCAACATTGGCGCGAAGCACGCCATCGTTTTGATCTGGCGCGGAAGGATGTGATGGCGTTGCAGACCCGGATCATAGCCCGGGAATTCGCGCCGATTGACCGCGCGAAATGACAGGCGCTGGCGACCGGGCACCCCAATGCCAAGCCACCCGCCGGACGAATCAAGCAATCCGCCCACCTTTCCGGGTGCGGAATCCGGCTCTTGCCTGCTCGCACCCTGCCCTCATTTGCGGATCGTGACCCTCAGCAAGGCGCCCTTGCGGTTAGGCTCTATCAGCAGGCGCTCCCCCTCAGGCCCCTCCATTTCACCGGCGTGGTGCATCGGGCCAGTTTCGATCAGCAGGTGAATCAGCCGCACCGCGATCCGGGCGACCGCTGCGGGTGTAAGATTGCGATCGGGTTCGAAACGCAGTTCCTGACCCGTCAGCAGGCCAAGCCCGACCGATGTCATCGCGCCATCCGCGCCGCGCTGCAACGAGGTCAGCCCGAGTGCCGGGAAAGCGCCACCATCCAGCCAGTTCCCAACCACCTTGCGGTAATACTCCGGCGCCATCCAGCACTGGGCCGGGTGCCAGAACACAGCCTTGCTTCCCGGCAGGCCCACCAGTTCCGCACCCACCCCGGCGAGAACCCGGACGACCGGCAAAAGCCCGGCCCCCGAGGCGAGATGCGGCGCCGGGGAAAGGGTGATGGCCTCTCCCTGTGGCATCGCTTCCAGCCCGAGCAGTGCCCCTTTCGGCGGATCTGCAGCCGCATCGCCGGGTGCCAGGCCATGGCAATCGAAGGTCAGCCCGGCGGCAAGAAGTTCGAGCCAGTTGGCACCGTCGGCGGGGAAATGACTGATCGAAAGCCGAAGCTGGCCAGTTTCGGCCATCGCAAGATCGGCAATGGATTCGACACCCGGCCGCTGACCCTCCGCGAAAAGCAGGGAAAGGACCGGCCCGGCGGCTATCGCATCGCTGTCAACCACTTCGACTATGATCGATCCCCCGGAAAGGCCGCCGCCCGATTCCGTTCATCTGGCACTTTTCCGATCTATTAGTCGAGTCCTTGCACCGCAATTCGAACTGGAATGGACCTTTCTTTTTCGGGTCAACTAGAAGATGCCTTGCGACAGTCCCTCGGCAAGAACCGCACCCAATGCTTCGGCCCGGCGCAGCAGTTCTTCGGACGGATGCTTCTGTGCAAGTATTGCGTCAGGTTTCTGGGCATCCATCATCGCGATGAACGGTTCCGCCACCCGCCGCAGACGCCATCCGGTCACGATCCGGTCGAGCTGGGCCTGGGCGCCGCGCCCGTCGCTGCCCGCCGCGATGATCGTGGCATAGGCCCGCCCCTCAATCTGCCCCAAAAGCGGGTAATAACAGCGGTCGAACATATCCTTCATCGCGCCGCTCATCGAACCCAGGTTTTCGGGACAGACGAACAGGTAGCCGCCCGCGGCCAGCAGACGCTCAGGCTCGGCCGCCTCTGCCGCGATGAGATCGGCACGCCCCTGCGCGCCAGCGAAGGCCGCCTGGGCCAAGGCTTCACTCGCCCCGGTCCGGCTGTGCCAGACGATCGCCAGCCGGCTCATACCAGCCCTAGCAGCCCTTCCCCAGAACCCCGCCGACGATCCCGCCAAGCCCGCCTTTCTTCTTGCACTTGGGCTGTTCGGTAGTTGCTTCGGGCTGCTGGGCCATGCCGCCCATGCCGGGCATATCCATCCAGCTGGTCATCGAGCGATGCCGGACGCGGGCGGTCCATTGCAGGTTCCAGGCCGCTTTCGGATCGGCGGGCCGCGCCGGATAGGCAAAGTCCTCTTCCGGACCATAGGCCGTCAGCATCCCCATCCGGAAATCCGGCCCGGCCTTGCGCACCTCTGCCGGGACCATGCATTTGGTCGTGGTCGGAGCCATGACCGTCCGGTCCTTGACCAGACCAGCGACCTGCGCCGGGCTGAGCCAGTCCGACAGCCCGCCGCCGAACTGCCGCCCGGCGCTGCTTGACCACATCACCATGTCCTGCATCTCGTTGCCGCCGGGCGCCATTTTCCCGGCGAAAACCCAGGCGTAATAGCCGGTCGCGTCGGGTATCGCATTCCAGCTCAGCAGGCTGGCGCCGCTGGCCTGTTCGGCATTGCTGGCCGTCAGTGCCGCCATGAAGTCCTTTGACAGGGTGAAGGAAATGTCCGGCGCGTAGTTGGCCACGATCCGGTGCGCCCCGATCAGCGAACTGTCGCTCTTCACGAATTTGCCGTCCTCGCCCGGCCAGCGACCAAAGGTCTTGCTGTTCTGCAGGGTCGGCCCCCAATCGCGGATGATCGTGGTGCTCCACAGCCCCGCCGGAACCTGCCCCGCCGCCAGCTTGCTAAGGTCGATCACCACCGGCTGCCCCTTTGGCGCGTGTTCCCCGCAGCCCCAGTAGACCAAAATCCGGCCCTTCGGCTTTTGCGGGAGTTCATCAATCCCGCCGCGCTCCAGCTTGGGTGTAACCAGCGCGACCGACTTACCCAGCTTCGCTCCGGCCGGCATGAAGTGATCGGCCTTTGCCCCGCCCTTCACCGGCAGCGAACTCGACCCCAGGCGGAGTTGCAGCTCTTTCTGGACCTTGTTGCCGCCACCGCCGAACGCCATCGAAAGCGCCCCGCCGGCCCCGCCGCCCATCGCGGCAAAACCGGATACGGTCCCGGCCCGCATATCATAACGGGCGATCGGGCCGCTGGTGGGCGCGCGTTGCTGCGCGATCACCGGGATCGCGGCCAGCGCGGCGGTGCCGAGCCCCAGAGAAACGAGAATGCGGTGATTGCCGGTCATGTTGGATCCTCCTTGGGACGAGGGGCCACACAATAGAGCCGTTCGGCAATGAGAATTGTCAAATATCGACAGGCATGGCTAGGAGACGAATATGGAATCGCCTCCCTCGATCCTCGGCATCGATCGTTCGCTTCAGGGCCGCAGCTGGCGCTGGCGCGGCGGGAACATGGATCTTGCCGGGCATAACAGCCTCGATCACGATATCGTTGCGCAGCTGCTGCTTTCACGCGGGGTGCCGCCGGACGATCTTGAGCGCCACCGCAACCCATCGCTGCGCTCGTTCCTGCCCGACCCGGCATTGTTTCGTGACATGGAAACCGCCGCAGAGCGGCTGGCCGATGCGGTTGAGCGGCGGGAGGCGGTGACCGTCTATGGCGATTACGATGTCGATGGGGCGACCAGCGCGGCACTGCTGATCCGCCTGTTGCGGGCGCTGGGGCACGATGCCGATCACTATATCCCCGATCGCCTGCTCGAAGGCTATGGCCCCTCGGGCGAGGCGCTGGTGCGGCTGGGGGAGCAAGGCGCAAAACTGGTCGTCACCGTCGATTGCGGCGCGATGGCCCATCAGGCCCTGACCATGGCCCGCGATGCCGGGGTTGAGGTAATCGTGGTCGATCACCACAAATGCGCGGCGCAGCTGCCGCCGGCGGTGGCTCTCGTCAATCCCAACCGCCTTGACGAGGCCGACGAGGCCGCCGCGCATGGCCATCTGGCCGCTGTTGGCGTGGCCTTTCTGCTGGCGGTGGCGACCGTCCGGGTGCTGCGCGGGCGCGGCTATTTCCAGGGCCGCCGCGAGCCAGACCTGTTTGCCCTGCTCGATCTGGTTGCCCTTGGCACCGTGGCCGACGTGGCGGCGCTGCACGGCCTCAACCGCGCCTTCGTGGCACAGGGACTGAAAGTGATGGCCCGGCGCGATGGAGTTGGCCTGTCCGCCCTGATCGATGCCAGCCGCCTGACCCGCGCACCGGTGTGCAGCGATCTGGGCTTTGCGCTTGGCCCGCGAATCAATGCCGGAGGCCGGGTCGGCGAATCGACCCTTGGCGTGCGGCTGCTGACCACCGACGATCCCGAAGAGGCCCGCCGAATCGCGACCCAGCTTTCAGCGCTCAATGAAGAACGCCGCGCAATCGAAGCGATGGTGCAGGAAGCGGCAGAGGCGCAGGTCGATGCCCAGCACAACCGGGCCGTGCTGGTCCTGGCAGGGCGCGGTTGGCACCCCGGCGTGATCGGCATCGTCGCCGGGCGAATCAAGGAAAAGACCGGAAAGCCAACCCTGGTGATCGCACTCGACGCCGACGAGGCCGGAAACGGTAAGGGTTCAGGGCGATCAATTGCCGGGGTGGACCTGGGCGCAGCGATCATTGCCGCCCGCGAGCTTGGCCTGCTGGTCGCCGGCGGCGGGCACGCGATGGCCGCAGGACTGACTGTCGATCCCGCGCGGCTCGATGCCTTGGCGCAGTGGCTCGATGAGCAGCTTGGTACGACCGTTACGGCGGCCATGGCCAACCAGTCGCTGCTGCTCGATCTGGCGATCGCTCCCGGCGGATTGACACCGCATCTGGTCGAGGAGCTGGAAAGCGCGGGTCCTTATGGCATGGGTTGGCCGGGCCCCAGGGTTGCTGTGGGGCCGGTGCGGATGGTCAAGGCCGATCTGGTCGGCACCGATCACGTCAGGATGATCGTGCGCGGTGATGATGGCGCCAGCTTCAAGGCGATCGCATTTCGCGCAGCATCCACCGAACTGGGCCAGGTTCTGCTCAACGCCACCCACCACCGGCGGCTGTGGCTGGCAGGCCGCGCGAAGATCGATGACTGGGCCAGTCGCCCCCAGGCGGAACTCCATGTCGATGATGCCGCCTTCGCCGATTGAAACATTCTTTCCATTGCCCTCTTGACCCCCCTTCACTCCTTGCCTAAAGGCGCGGGCCTGCCCACCGCGCAGCCGGTGTGGCCCCTTCGTCTAGCGGTCTAGGACGCGGCCCTTTCACGGCTGAAACACGGGTTCGAGTCCCGTAGGGGTCACCAACCGGAAGCGCAGGTGGGCGTTTTCATTTCTGACTGAAATGCACAGCGCCCCCACCGGCTTCCGGCAGGGGCGTGTTCTGTTGCGGTCGATCGGTTTTCAGAACGAGGCCGTCAGCCCCATAGTCAACACATGATCGCTCTTGTCCGGCCCGTTCGGCACGAAACCGTGCTGATTGAGGTATCCGGCTTCAATACTCACCACCTTGTTCAGGGGAGCGGAAACCGCAATCGAATTGCGGAGC
Source organism: Pseudomonadota bacterium (assembly GCA_029550345.1). GTDB lineage: Bacteria > Pseudomonadota > Alphaproteobacteria > Sphingomonadales > Sphingomonadaceae > Novosphingobium. The sequence goes on along the minus strand of JAKPHK010000063.1, from coordinate 160,105 downwards.
CGGTCAAGGCCGCCGTTCGTCTGGAACGAATTGGTGTTGAGGTTGAAGAACGATTCGCTGGCAACAGACAGCTTGAGCTTTCCCGTCAGCGGCATCGATGCCTTGATCTGGGGGCGCAGGCGCCAGCCCGTTTCCGAAATGCCTTCCCGCCACCGTTCTTCCAGCCTGACCCGGCCGCTCACCTTCACCTTGCCGAGCGTGGCGATGCTGTCAAAGTTGACCTGCTGACGAAAGCGGTGCTCGCGGCGGGTGAAGGTGCCGTGGCTGTATTGCGGGTTGAAGGTGTAGCCCAGCCACACCGTCACCCCATCGCCGACCTTGCGGCCCAGCATGAAGTTGTTCTCAAGCTCATAGAAGCCCTTGGCATCGCTGGTGCGGAACACCAATTCGTTTTCGATCTTGAAATCGTCGGGCAGCGCCGCCTTGATGGTGACGGTGCCCCAGGCCTGGGTATCCTCGTTCGCCATGGCGGGACTGGCGATCAGGGCAGCCATTGCGGCAAAAATGGCAGGAATGGTGTGGCGGCGCATCGGGCGGCTCTCCTGGAATTTGTCTGCGTCGTCGCCACTATGAAGGTTTTATGACGCCTTAATGACGAATATTGCGCGTTCGATTCAGAATTGCGACATTTTGACATTGGCCGGACGGGTGTCGATCCGGAATGCACCCAGCCTGTAATCGCCCACTCACCCCCGCGCCATGGCACAGGCCGCGCGGCAAAAGGAAAAGGGCCGCTCCCTTGCGGAAACGGCCCTTCTTCCCTCACCTGGAAGCCAGGTCAGTCGTTGATATCGATCCCGCCGGGTAGCGGCGCAACCGGCTGCTGCGGGGCATCGGGATCATCTTCATGCACTTCCACCCGGCCAAGGCCAACGTGGCTGCGGCTGCGGCTGTATGCGAAGTAGATCAAAAGACCCAGCGCACCCCAGACCGGCAGCACCATCTTGGCGTCAAAGGGCAGCAGCAGATAGAGCGCCAGCGTTCCGACGATCGCCAAAGGCGCGGTGAGCCAGATCAGCGGGGTCTTGAACGGACGATGCCGATCCGGCTCCTTGAGGCGCAGCACCAGCACCGCGATCGCCACCATGAAGAAGGCAAACAGCGTGCCCGAGTTGGAGATGTCCGCCAGCTTGCCGACCGGCAAAAAGGCTGCGGCCGCCGCCACGAACACGCCGGTGATCGCAGTCACGATATGTGGGGTCTTCCACTTGGGATGGATAGTGGCGAGCTTTTCCGGCAGCAGGCCATCGCGGGCCATGACGAAGAAGATGCGGGTCTGGCCGAACAGCATCATCAGGATCACCGAGGGCAGCGCCAGACCGGCAGCAAGGCCGATCACGCCGCCCAGCTTGGTCCAGCCGATCGACTTCAGGACGTGCGCAAGGGCTTCCTTCGAGCAAGCCAGCGGTTCCTGACCAACGGCCATCAGCGAAGCGCAGCGTTCCGCCAGTTCCTTCGAACCCGGCGAGAGGACTTCACCGCCAAGGCCGGTCACCGGCTGTGCACCGATCGCGCCGATCGCGCCGCCCGCCACTAGCAGATAGAAGACCGTGCAGATCGCAAGGCTCCCGATCAGTCCGATCGGAACGTTGCGTTGCGGGTCCTTGGTTTCTTCGGCCGCAGTGGAAACGGCGTCAAAGCCGACATAGGCGAAGAAGATCGAGGCGGCGGCCCCGCCGACCCCGATGATCCCCCAGCCATTCGGCGTGAACGGCGTGAAGTTTCCGGTATCGTTGTTGAGGTACTTAAAAGTAGCGAAGACGAACAGCGTCAGCGCAGCAACCTTGATCGTGACGAGCACGGCGTTGACCTTGGCGCTTTCCGAGGTGCCGATCATCAGCAGCCAGGTAACCAGCAGGCCGATCGTCAGCGCGGGCAGGTTGATGATCCCGCCCGCCGAAGGCCCGTTGGCCAATGCCGCAGGTATCGTTATCCCGACATAGTCGCGCAGCAACCCCACGAAATAGCCTGACCAGCCGACACAGACCGCAGAAGCCGCGACCGCATATTCGAGGATCAGCGCCCAGCCGACCATCCAGGCCAGCAGTTCCCCCATCACGGCATAGGTATAGGTATAGGCCGAACCCGAAACCGGGACCATGGACGCCAGTTCCGAATAGCACAGCGCCGCCACCGCACAGACGAACCCGGCGATCACGAAGCTCCACATCATGCCGGGGCCGGCCTTTTGCGCGGCTTCGGCGGTGAGAACGAAGATCCCGGTGCCGATAATCGCGCCTACCCCAAGAAGGGTAAGCTGCACCGGCCCAAGCGAGCGATGGAGCGATTTCTTTTCGGCTGTGGCCAGGATGGCGTCCAAAGGTTTGACGCGTCCGAACATGCACTTCCCCTAAATTTGACGGCCCGGAACAGCGCCGGGCCGGTGTCTTTCCCTGGGCCGCGAAGCTAACGGCAAGCCGGGCGATGGCAAGCGCTAACTGCCAAGCCTTCCCCAGAATGGGCGGAGCGGCTAAAGACCCGCCATGTCCACCACTTTTCAGCTCGATACGGCCACCAGCCGCGCCAATCCCACTCCCGCGCCGATGAAACGGCTGACGATCCCGGCGATCCGCAAACGCAAGGTCGATGGCGTAACCGCCGAACCGATCGTGATGCTGACCGCCTATACCGCGCGGCAGGCCCAGCTGCTCGATGCGCACTGCGATTTGCTGCTGGTCGGAGATTCGCTCGGACAGGTGATCTATGGCCTGCCCAGTTCGGTTCCGGTCACGCTGGAAATGATGGCGGCCCATGGTAGTGCCGTGGTCCGGGGTTCGTATCACGCTGCAGTGGTGGTTGATATGCCGTTTGGTGCCTATGAAGCATCACCGCAGCAAGCCTTCGATAGTGCCGCAAGGCTGCTCAAGGAAACCGGCTGCGCCGCGGTAAAGCTTGAAGGCGGGGCAGCCATGGCCGAGACCGTCGCCTTCCTCAGCCAGCGCGGAATTCCGGTAATGGGCCACGTCGGCCTGACCCCGCAGGCAGTCAACGTTTTGGGCGGTTACAACGCTCGCGGACGCAGCCAGGCCGAGGCGGACAAAATCGTCGCCGACGCCAAGGCGCTGGACGATGCCGGTGCTTTCGCCGTAGTGGTTGAAGGCGTGGTCGAGCCGATCGCGATCGCGGTTACCCAGGCGATCAAATGCCCGACGATCGGGATCGGTGCTTCTGCACAGTGCGACGGGCAGGTTCTGGTGACCGAAGATATGCTGGGAATGTTCGAGCGTGTCCCGCGTTTCGTCAAACGCTATGAGGATATCGCCAGCACGATCTCATCCGCGGCGGAGCGTTATGCCGCAGAGGTTCGGGAAAGAACCTTCCCGGGGATTGAACAGACTTATCAACCCAAATAGGGCGCAAGCCGCTTTCAACCTTGGGGAACAGCCGGTGCTGCGCTTTTACAAGTTCTCGATCCTGTTCACCCTGGCCTGCCTTGGTCTTGCCGGGTGGTATGGCTGGTCACTGACCGGAAATCTGGCCGCGACGGCCTCCATTCTGTGGATCGTGGTCGTCCTGGCGATACTCGAGATTTCGCTGTCGTTCGACAATGCCGTGGTCAATGCGGCGGTACTGAAGGACATGGACGATATCTGGCAGCGCCGTTTCCTGACCTGGGGGATGGTCATCGCGGTGTTCGGAATGCGGATCGTGTTCCCGCTGGCAATCGTGGCGATCGCCGCCGGGCTGGGCCCGCTCGCTGCGCTCGACCTCTCGCTCCATGACCCGAAACGGTACGAGGAGATCGTATCCAGTGCCCACGTCGGCATCGCCGGGTTCGGCGGAGCCTTCCTTGCCATGGTTGGCCTGACCTTCTTCTTTGACGGTGAAAAGGAAGTGGACTGGATCACCTGGATCGAGGCCAAGCTGCGGCTCGTCTCGAACATCAAGGCCGCGGAAATCGCACTGCTGCTGCTCGTGATCTATGGTATTTCCCGAATGCTACCGACCGAGGACGCGCTGACCTTCATGGTTGCAGGCACCTTGGGGCTGGTAACTTTCATTGCGGTCGAAGCGATCAGCACCATCCTTGAAATGCGTGACGAAGCGGCAAAGCTGCAAGGCGTAGTGGTAAGGTCCGGGCTTGGCGGTTTCCTTTACCTCAACGTGCTGGACGCTTCGTTCAGTTTTGACGGCGTGATCGGTGCCTTTGCCCTGTCCAACAACATGGTAATCATCGCACTGGGGCTTTCGATCGGCGCCATGTTCGTACGGTCGATGACGATCCATCTGGTCAAGCAGGGCACCCTGGCTGAATACCGCTATCTGGAACACGGCGCCTTCTGGGCAATCATCGTCCTTGGCGCGATCATGCTGTTTTCAGCCGTCTTCCACATTCCCGAAACGATAACCGGGGTGATTGGCGCAGTATTGATCGGACTGTCGCTGTGGTGGTCGGTGCGGCACAACGCCCGCAATGCCGAACACGAAATCGAGGACGCCGTCAGGGCCGACTGAGCCGGGCGGCGATCGGTGCGGCGATAACCAGCTGCGCCAGATGATAGAGCAGGATCGGCAGCAAAACCACGCCCGCCACCGCCGGAGCAAACAGCACCGCCGCCAGCGGCGCGCCCATGGCGATGCTCTTCTGGGCGCCCGCAAACAGCATCGAAATCCGGTTGGCACGATCAAGACGCATCATCCGACCGAGCATCCAAGCGCCGGAATGTCCCAGCGCCAGGAACAGCGCCACCCCGCCAGCCAGCCAAAGCCATCCGATCGGCTCAACCTTTTGCCAGAAGCGTTGCTCAACCGCGCCTGAAAATGCCACGAAGACCGCAATCGCAATCGAGCCGCGATCGAACCAGACGGTCAACTGGCGGTTCTCCTTGATCCAGCCCGAAAGGCTCCCCTGCATGACCTGCCCCAGCATGAAGGGTACCAGCAGGATCATCACGACCTTGAGCAGGGCATCACCATGAAACTGCGCCGCCCCGCCCCCGCCAAGCAAGGAAAACAGCGGTGCGGTGACGAATACGCCAAGCAGGTTCAGCAAAGCCGCGGCGACAACCGAGCTCGCCACATTCCCCCCGGCCAGCGAAGAGTAAGCCGTGGCCGATTGCACCGTTGACGGCAGGCATCCGAGATAGAGGAACCCCAGGGCGATCAGAGGCGGCATCCAGCCCTGCCCCGCCTGCCAAAGCAACCAACCGATGAGCGCCATGGCACCAAAACACCAGCCGACCAGTGGCCAGAGCAGGCGGTGGTTGCCCAGTCCTGCCGCCACCTCATGCCGGGGCAGGCGCAGGCCGTTGAGGAAGAACAGCAGGAACACCGCCGCATTGGCGACCATCTGCGCGACCGCCCGGGTCTCTCCAGTAACGGGTACGGTCAGGGCCAGCAGGATTGCCAGCACCAGTAGCCGGACCATCGGATCTATCCGGGTGAGAAGGGTCAACGTCCTGCCATTTTTACCGGCGGCGCGGGGGTGGCCGAAAAGCGCGGTGCCGGTGCGGGCTGCACCATTCCGCCATCTTCGACAAAGGTCGCGCGCGCGACATTGTGGGGGTGATGCGGCGCCTCCTTGAGGCTCAGAACCGGGGCAAAACAGATGTCGGTCCCGTCCATGATCGCGCACCATTCATCGCGCGTCCTGGTCAGGATCAGGGCGGTCATCCGCTCTTTGAGTTCACCCCACTTCATCGGGTTCATCTGTTGGGCAAAATCGGGATCGCCCGCAAGCCCGGTTTTCTCCATCAGGATCGCATAGAACTGCGGCTCGATCGAACCGAGCGAGATCCATTTGCCGTCGCGCGTTTCGTAGGTGTCATAGAAATGAGTGCCCCCGTCGAGCAGGTTTACGCCGCGCTCATCACGCCACTGGCCATTGCCCAAGAAGGTATAGGTCATCGCCGAAAGGATCGCCGCCCCATCAACCATCGCGCAATCGACAACCTGGCCGAGTCCGCCCGATCGTGCGTGCAGGATCGCCGAAACCACACCGAATGCCAACATCATCCCGCCACCGCCGAAATCGCCGACGGCATTGACCGGAAAACTGGGCTTTTCACCCTTGCGGCCATAGGAATGCAGCGCACCGGACAGGGCGATGTAGTTGATGTCGTGACCGGCCAACGGCGCCATCGGGCCATCCTGTCCCCAGCCGGTCATCCGGCCGATTACCAGCTTCGGGTTGATCGCCAGAAGCTCGTCCGGCCCGATCCCCATCCGTTCGATGACGCCGGGACGGTAACCTTCGATAAGTGCATCGGCATCCCTGGACATGCGCTTGATTTCTTCGATCCCGGCCGGATCTTTCAGATCAAGCTCGATCACTTCGCGATTGCGATTGAGGATATCGCGGTTGCCGGCATCGCCGAACCGCCCTTTGACGCCCGGCCGCTCGACCCGGATAACCCGTGCGCCGTGATCGGCCAGCATCATCCCGCAAAATGGCCCCGGTCCGATCCCGGCCAGTTCAATTACGGTAACCCCTTGCAAGACCCCAGCCATGTACCCTCTCCAAACAATTTAATCGCGCGATGAATTGACCTTTTGGGAGGTGCCGCGCGGATTGTCGAGTGGGTTCAGCCCAGCGCCTTGCGCGCAGCGGCAAGCTGCGGATTGTCACCGCCAATCTTGCGGGCCTGTTCGATCAGCTGCCGCGCGGCCTCCGGCTCTTCCCCGGCGGCGATCAAGGCCAGCCCCAGGGCCTGGGCGGCAAAAGCACTCGCCGGGGCTAGCTGCCAGGCCCGACGCGCGGATTCGAGCCCGGCTTTTGCGTCGCCATCGTGGGTTTGCGCCTGACTGAGATCTGCCAGCAACCTCGCATCGCGGTTCCCGCCGCGTTGTTTGAGGTTCTCCAGCAAGGCCCGCGCAGCCTTCCAATCCTTGCGGCCCAGCGCCAGGTTGGCGGCAATGCGGGCCATCAGACGGCTCTCGGGATAGATGGCGAGATAGCTGCCAACCAGTGCGGGAATCTGACCGGCCCGTCCGCTTCGCTCCAGCGCTATCGCCGAGCGCAGTGCGAGTTGATCGGTAAAACGGACCTGGGCAGCCTGTGCGTAATGCGCGAAAGCCTTGTCCGCCTGACCGCTCAATAATTCGGCGTCTCCGATCTGCCCCAGCGCGCTTGCACCGCCTGGGCTCTGATCAAGCTGGCGCTGCGCCAGCTGCAAGGCTCCGGCGGTGTTTCCGGCCGAAAGCATGCCCCTCAGGTCCGACCCTGTGCCCGCGATCGGTAGCAGCTGCGGGGGCAGCGCTGCGGCTGTTCGGTCAAGCAAGGCCGCCGCCCCTGCACGGTCGCCCTGCTCCTCCAGCGAGCGGGCCAGCAAGGTCAGCATATAGGGCGCCGCATCGCCGCGCGCCGCGGGCGGGCCGAACCTATCGAACAACTGGCGGTGATCATCGGCGGCATAGAGCGCTGCTGCCAGCAAGGCTCCGGCTTTCTGATTGGTGGGCTGGGCATCGACCACGGGGGTCAAATGCGCGATTGCGGCATTGGCATTGCCTGCCTCAAGCTCCAGCGCGCCCGATAGCACTTGCGCCGCAGGAACAGCATCCATCTCGTCACCAATGCGGTTGAGCATCGCCCGCGCGAGATCGGGATCACCTGCCCGGGCCGCCAACATGGCCTGCAGGAAAAACGCCTGCGGCTGGCGCGGATCGATCGCGATCATCCGGCGGGTTATGGCCAGCATCTCACCCGCCCGGCCTAGTTCACCCAGTGAAGCGGCATAGCCGCCCAGCAGCAACAGATCGTCAGGCGCCGCGGCAAGCGCGCGTTCGTACCAGGGCAAAGCCGCCGCGTAGCCGGCCGAATCGCGGACCATTTGCGCCTTGAGCTCCAGCGCACGGGGGGTGTCCGGGCCAAGGGACACCGCTTTATCGGCGGCGGCAGCCGCCTGGACCTGTTCACCGCCCTGATAGCGCAGCCGCCCGATTTCCACCCACAACAGCGGGTCATCCGGCGAAAAAGCCAACGCCCGGTCAAGCGCCGCTCCGGCCGCGGGCAGGTTTCCATCAAGCCGTTCCAGCAAGCCCAGCAGCCGCCAGCCGCGCGCCTCCTGACCCTTGGCAAATTGGCCTGGAGCCAACCATTCGCGGGCCTTGGCACGGTCGCCCTGCTGCAACATGGCCTCACCCATATCGACGGCAAGTTCGTTCCGGGCGGCCCCACCGTCCAGCGCACGGCGCAAATCAGCTTCGGCACCGATACCGTCGCCCCGGTCAAGCGCCGCGCGCGCCGATTGCAGATTTCCCGACGCCGAATCCGGCATCGCTGCAAGCGGTGCAGCCATTAGGGCTGCGGCCAGAATGGGAATCAGCGGCCGCATCGTCTCAGGCCTGAAGGTCGTACTGCTTGAGCAGGTCGTAAAGCGTCGGACGGCTTACGCCGAGCAGCTTGGCGGTGCTCGAAATATTGCCTTCGCTGCGGGCAAGCGCATGACGGATCACCTTGCGATCTGCGGCCTCGCGCGCGGATTTTAGGTTGAGGACCTGCACGTCCTCCTCTTCACCTCCACCCAGATCGAGATCCGCCGCACCGACCAGCTTGCCCTCGGTCATGATCACCGCGCGTTTTACCCGGTTCTCCAGTTCACGCACGTTGCCCGGCCAATGCCAGGCATCGATCGCGGCCAGGGCATCTGGCGCAAAGCCCTTCACCGCTGGGTTCATTTCCTTGGCAAAGCGCGCCAGGAACGCCTTGGCCAGCAGCGCGGCATCGCCGGGCCGTTCGGCCAGGCTGGGGATCTTCACCACGATCTCCGCCAGACGATAGAACAGGTCCTCGCGGAACCGCCCATCGGCGATCATCGCTTCAAGGTTCTGGTGGGTTGCACAGACGATCCGGGTATCGACTGGGATCGACTTGCGCGAACCGATCCGCTCGATCACCCGTTCCTGCAGGAATCGCAGCAGCTTCACCTGGAGCGGTAGCGGAATATCGCCAACCTCGTCGAGAAACAGCGTCCCTCCGGCGGCCATTTCGATCTTGCCCTCGGTGGTCTTGACCGCGCCTGTGAAGGCCCCCTTCTCGTGCCCGAACAGTTCGCTCTCGAGCAGGTTTTCAGGGATTGCCGCGCAATTGATCGCCACGAATGCGCCGTCGCGGCGATCGCTTGCCTCATGCAGCCCGCGCGCCAGCAATTCCTTGCCGGTGCCGCTGGCGCCCAGCAGCATGACCGAGACATTGGTGTTCGCCACCCGCTCGATCGTCCGCGCGACCTTGACCATTTCCGGCGCCGCCGTGATCAGCCGTCCGAGGACCCGATGCTCATCACCTGAACGAATTGCCAGTTTGCGGTTTTCCGCCTCGATTCGGTGGAGCTGCAGGGCACGGCGAACAATCAGCCCCAGCGCCTCGATATCGACCGGCTTCTGGTAAAAGTCGTAGGCACCCTTCGCGATCGCGGAAAGCGCGCTTTCGCGTGCACCGTGACCGGAGGCAACGATCACCTTCGTATCGGGTTTGATCGCCATGATCTCATCAAGCACAGCAAAGCCTTCGCTGGTACCGTCGGGATCGGGCGGAAGACCAAGATCAAGCGTCACTACGGCGGGTTCCTCGCTGCGTAGCGCTGCAATCGCACCGGCCCGGTCAGTGGCCTGGATCACATCGAAATCGGGATAGGCCCACTTCAGCTGGGCTTGCAGGCCAGCATCGTCCTCGACGATCAGCAGCTTGGGTTTACTCTCAGACATCTAGGCGACTTTCTGGCCGGAATTTCCGGTCTGGTTGAAGGTGTCGATCAAGGCTGCGGCCTCGGCCAGCGGCAGGGTGACGATGAAGCGTGTACCCAAGCCCTCGCGGCTTTCCACTTCGAGCCGCCCGCCCATCGCCTTGACCAGTTCGCGCGCCTCATAGGCACCGATCCCGAAGCCGCCGGGCTTGGTCGAAACGAACGGTTTGAACAGGCGGGTGCGAACGAATTCGGCGCTCATCCCGTGACCAGAATCGATCACCTCGATCGCGCAGCCCAGCCCGCCCGAACTGACCGAGACGAATACCGGAGCGCTTTCGGCGCTGGCGTCGATCGCATTCTGAACAAGGTGCAGCAGCACCTGCTCAAGCGAATCGCGTACTGCGGCAACCTCACACGGGCTCTCCTCAACCAGGGTAACCGGGTGGGTCCGAGCCGTCTGGGCAACCACGCTGCGGGCCACATCGCTGGCCCGGACCGGTGCCAGCGCGCACACCGATGCCGCGCCATAACGCGACAGGCGGGCGATAAGGGCATTCAGCTTGTCGGCAGAATTGCGCAGGGTAACCAGCATATCGGCCCGAAAGTCGGGATTTTCGGCGTGCATCTCGGCGTTGCGGGCGAGCAGGCCCATCTGGCTCGCGAGGTTCTTGATGTCGTGCATCACGAAGGCGATCCGGCGGTGAAAATCGTCGAATCGCGCCGCTTCGATCAGCGCGGTCTGCCCAGCCTGTTCCGCCATGTAACTCGCCAATTGACGTCCGACGACCCGCAGCAGGTCGAAATCTTCCCAATCCAGCGGTCGGGCATGAGCTGGCCGCGAAAGGACCACCAAGCCCACCATCCGGTCGAAATGGAGCAAGGGTACGACCGTCCAGGCAAGCGGATCGGCCAGTAACCATTCGGGCAGCGGGTGATCCCGCTCACTCTTGCGGCGCAGCTGGTCAAGTTCTGCGATAAAGCCGTCCTTTTCGAACCGGGCGGCGTCAGCCGCGCTGATCGCGGTTGCTGGCACTTGGGCGGTCGGCCACTGCCAGCGCGCGGCAAGCACCAGATCGGTGCTGTCACCGGGTACCAGCAGCAAACCGCCGGGACTGTCGGTGATATCGGCGAGCGCCCGCACAGCGCGTTCGCCAAGCGAAGCACCGTCTGCGCCGCTTTGGCCGATTGTCCGGGTTAGCCGCAACCATTCGGCGCGGTAGTCAAAGCGATGCTGGAACAGGTGCTTGAGCACGGTTACCCGCAGCCAGCCCCTGAGTTTGGGAGAACCGGCAACCGCCAGGACGGCCAGCGATGCTGCTGAAACGACCACCACCTGCATCAGCGCCGCATAATTGCTGCCAGCGAACGACAGCCACCGTGCGACACCCACCATCGCAACCAGATAAGCCCCGATCAGCCCAAGCGAAATCGATTGGAAAGCAACTGTCCGCGAAGGACTGAAACGCAGCTCCTCGGCGCGCTCGGCCGAACCCAGAACAAGCAACCCGGCAAGGGCCAGGCCCAGCAAACCGCGTAAGGCAGAGGTGACTTGCGGGACTCCGTCAGACAGATAGGCAATCGCAAAATGGTTGAGGTCAACCACCCACAGCGCCGCCATCGCAGCGGCGGGCCAGCGCAGCACCAGTCGCGGGCGCTGGGCTGCCCCGCCGTAAAGGTTGTGGATCAGGACAAGGCTGCCGATCGCTATCAGCAAATGCAGCGACGCAGTCGTGTGGATGTCCGGCAATGCCGAACCGTTTCGGTCGAGCAGGATGAGCCCGGTCATGAATATGATTTCGACGAAGGCCAAGGCTATTAGTAGCGGCCTGACCGGCTTCATCGAAGCGTGCCGTCCATCAATCGCAAAAAGGCGATAGAGCGCGAAAGTCCATGCTAGGTTGCGCAGTCCTTCGGCGATCAGCGTCGGGTTTGCGGTTGCTCCCAGAATCGAACCGCACAGCGCCCAGCCTCCGTTGGCGGCTAGCGCCAATACCAAGGCCGGCCGGGCGGCACCGAACCGCCCCTTGCGGCTCTGCAACCAGGCGGCGGCGAGCAGGCAGGCCAAACCGCCAACGCTCCACAGCGCCGCGTCGATCCCTGCCCATGCCGCGCCGGACGGAAGCATCCTACCGCGCCCCCTCGTGCCACAAGATCACCCGCAGGGTCTGAAGCAGGATCAGCAGATCGAGGAACGGCGTATAGTTCTTGGCGTAATAGAGATCGAACTCGAGCTTGTGACGCGAATCTTCCAGGTTGGCACCATAGGGATAGTTGATCTGCGCCCAACCGGTGATCCCGGGTTTGACCATATGCCGCTCGGCATAGAACGGCAGCTGCTGTTCGAGTTCAGCAACGAATTGCGGACGCTCTGGCCGCGGACCGACAAAGCTCATTTCCCCTTTAAGAACCGCCCATGCCTGCGGAAGCTCATCGATCCGGACTTTCCGAATAAACCGCCCGAGCCGGGTCACGCGGGGATCGTTTTCCTGTGCAAACTGTGCCCCGCCCACTTCTGCGTCAGTGCGCATGGAGCGCAGTTTGACCACATCGAACGGTTGCCCATAAAGTCCGACACGCGACTGGCGGTAGAATGCCGGCCCCTTACTATCGAGTTTCACCAGAATGGCGAACAAGGCGATGATCGGCGCCGTCAGGATCAGCAGCAGCGAACTTGCGGCTATATCGAACACCCGTTTCGCCGCGCTCGATATGGCCCGGCCTGAGGAAAAACCATCGGAAAAGATCAGCCATGATGGATTGACCGTATCCAGATCGATCCGTCCGGTTTCACGCTCGATGAAGCTCGAGAAATCGTTGACGTGAACCCCGGTGGTCTTAATCCGCAGCAGGTCGGCCAAAGGCAGCGAATTACGCCTTTCCTCAAGCGCCAGCACCACTTCGCTGACCCCGAGGTTTTCGACATAGCGCGTCAGGTTGTTGATCCCGGCGCGATTGATCGCTTCCTCGATCACCGGCTGGCTTTCAGTCATCGCGACATAGCCGACAATTGCAAAGCCGCTTTCGGGACGATCCGACAGGTTGCGCAGCCGCTCGGCGCGATGTCCCGCCCCCAGCACCAGCACCCTGCGGCGGAATGCAGAGGCCCCCAGCAGGCCGCCAACCACAAGCCGGTTCATCACCAGCACGATGATCGACCCCCCCATCGCGTAGGCCAGAACTGAACGCCAGAAGTTGTGGCCGCCGAGAACGAAATCGAGAACTGCAAGCCCGATGATGCCCAGACTGATCGCCACCAGCAGTCGGGCCGTGGCAAACCGCATCGAGCGTAGCGCCTCTGAGCCATAGACCCCGACCGCTACCATCGCGAGCAGGATTACCCCGGCATAGCCACTAAGCTGCCACGCCCGGGAAGCAACCGTACCCGGATCGATCCCGATCTGCGCCGCGCGCAGCCGCCAACCGAAATCGGCAGCCACCAGCAGCAGCGCAATGTCGATCAGGCCGAGAAGAATCACGGCATGGGGGATGTAGTGCTTGAACAGCCGGATCATCGTTGCAGACTGGCCCTTATGGAACGTTTGGGCCTGCCTAACCGGCAGAAGTGAAATGTCGGTAAACTTTACAGGTTTTGGTTAAGCCGGGATCAGCGCCCAAAGCTGAACGGGGTCAGCCCCCGGCTTCGTTCATCGAACTCCAGCGTCGCCCCGCGCGGCGGCAGGGAGCGCTGCTGACAAGCCGTTCGGTGGCAGCGGGCGCAGCCCGGCCCCGTTCCTGTCGCCCGGTCGGCATCAAGGGACAGCCCCCGCGATTGAGCAAGCTGCGGAGCCAGCTGCGCATCCAGTCCCAGGACAACCACGAACTGCGCGCTTTCCCCACCCGGGGCGCCACTCCCCTCAACCGTCCGGCCGAGTGTAAACCACAGCGAGGACTGGCCCGATGTATCGGCGAATTCAACGAGTTGTGCCTGGATACGCCCAGCCTGTTCAAAACAACGATGCACGTTCCACAGGGGGCAGGCGACATCGTTTTCAAGCAAAGTTGTGCCGCTCGCTCCGGCATAGCGTTTGGAGAATTGCCCTGCCCGGTCGATTCGCGCCATGAAGAACGGCAATCCGCGCTGCCCGACCCGCTGCAAGGTGGTAAGCCGATGGGCAAGCTGCTCGAAGCCAACGCTGAACCGGCGTTGCAGCAGTGTCAGGTCATAGGAGGTCGCCTCGCAAGCGCGCATGAACCGCCCATAGGGCATCAGCAACGCGGCGGCGAAATAGGCTGCCAGGTGCCGTCTGAACAAACGCCAGGCCGCACGATCCGGGAATCTGGCCCCATCGGCGATTGCCGCAATCGCCTCCCCCTGCTCAAGCATGGCGAGTTGTACCGCAACATGGAAATTGCGCGAAGACTGGTCGAGCAGTTCAGACAACTGCAACTGCCGGGCATGGAGATCAAGCCGCCGCAAGGCATCTGGCATCACGTCAAAGGGCAGGATCCGGAGCGACAGCTGATGCTTCTGGCGCAACCGTTCAGCCAAGGCGGCACCGATGTCGGCATTGGAGAGGCGCAGCTCGTCAGCCAGTTCCTCAGCAGCGGCGTCCAGATCGGCGAAATGATTACGCCACCGCTCAATCTCTCGACGGACGAGATCCATCGGATCGCTCTGGCTCGACTGCGGCGTGCTTCCGGCGTTGTCATAGAGCCGGGCAAAGGCCAGCGCCGCCTGCGGAGCCGCCGCCAGCCACTCGGCGATCTCATCGCGATCGATGCCCAGATCGGCAAACCGTTCGTCCGCAAGCCGCCGCCGCATACCGTCGATTCCGCCAACCGCCTCGTCCTGGCGCAAGCTGCGAGGATCGAAATCAAAAGTTTCAGCAAGCTGCACCAACAACCGCGCCGATAACGGGCGCTGATTGCGTTCGATCAGGTTGAGATAACTGGCGGAAATCGCCAACCGCGAGGCCATCGCCGCCTGGGTCAGCCCTTCACGCCGACGCAATCGGCGGATTGCCGGACCGACCAGAAATGCGGCTTCGCTCATACCACCCCTGTTGTCATTTAATTTACAACATTTCAAGCCGAAACGTGCGCAGTGCGCCATTCATACAAGAATTGTTGTAATTTCCTTTACCGATCAATCCCACGGGACGTTATCAACGGCTCAGCACCCCAAGGAGATTCCCGTGAGCTACACCGACACCATCGCCACTGCTGGCCAGACCATCGCTCCCCACGCCAACTGGTCCGGGATCGACGCAGAATCCGTTGCCCGTATGCGGCTCCAGAACCGGTTCAAGACCGGGCTCGACATTGCCAAGTACACCGCCAAGATCATGCGTGAGGACATGGCCGCCTATGACGCCGATCCTGCCGCTTACACCCAGTCGCTGGGCTGCTGGCACGGTTTCATCGGGCAGCAGAAGCTCATCTCGATCAAGAAGCATTTCGGCACCACCAAGCGCCGTTACCTCTACCTCTCGGGCTGGATGGTTGCCGCGCTGCGCAGCGAATTCGGACCGCTGCCCGATCAGTCGATGCACGAAAAGACTTCGGTTCCGGCCCTGATCGAGGAGCTCTACACCTTCCTGCGTCAGGCTGATGCCCGCGAACTGGGCATGATGTTCCGCGATCTTGATGCCGCCCGCGCCGCCGGGGACGAAGTCAAGGCCAAGCAAATCCAGAGCGCGGTCGACAACTATGAAACCCATGTGGTTCCGATCGTTGCCGATATCGACGCAGGCTTCGGCAATGCCGAGGCGACCTATCTGCTCGCCAAGAAGTTCATCGAAGCAGGCGCCTGCTGCATTCAGATCGAAAATCAGGTTTCGGACGAAAAGCAGTGCGGCCACCAGGACGGTAAGGTCACCGTGCCGCACGAAGACTTCATCGCGAAGATCCGCGCGGTTCGTTATGCCTTCATGGAACTGGGCGTTGACGATGGCGTGATCGTCGCCCGCACCGACTCGCTCGGCGCCGGCCTGACCAAGCAGATCGCCTTCACCCGCGAAGCTGGAGACATTGGCGATCAGTACAACAGCTTCCTCGATTGCGATGAAGTGACCGAAATCGGCCACGGCGACGTGCTTATCACCCGCGACGGCAAGCTGATGAAGCCTAAGCGGCTGCCCAGCAACCTGTTCCAGTTCCGCCCCGGAACCGGTGAAGATCGCTGCGTGCTCGATTGCATCAACAGCCTGCAGAACGGCGCCGACCTGCTGTGGATCGAAACCGAAAAGCCGCACATCGGCCAGATCGGTGGCATGGTGAAGCGCATCCGCGAAGTCATCCCCAACGCCAAGCTGGTTTATAACAACTCGCCCAGCTTCAACTGGACGCTGAACTTCCGCCAGCAGGTGTTCGATGCCTGGGCCGCAGAGGGCAAGGATGTTTCGGCCTTTGATCGCGCAAAGCTGATGAGCGTCGATTACGACGGCAGCGAATTGGCGGCCGAGGCCGATGAGCGGATCCGCACCTTCCAGGCCGACGCGGCCCGTGAAGCCGGCATCTTCCACCACCTGATCACCTTGCCGACCTATCACACTGCGGCGCTGAGCACCGACAATCTGGCCAAGGAATACTTCGGCGATGCCGGGATGCTGGGTTACGTCAAGAACGTCCAGCGTCAGGAAATTCGCCAGGGTATCGCCTGCGTCAAGCACCAGAACATGGCCGGCAGCGACATCGGCGACGATCACAAGGAATACTTCGCCGGTGAAGCGGCCCTCAAGGCTGGCGGCAAGGACAACACAATGAACCAGTTCGCGGCCTGAGGCTGCGGCTGACACCCGGTTTGCGGCCCCATGGCCGCACAGATCTCCTGGGGAGGAGAAACGATGGCCGTCGGAGTGCCCCTTTCATTCCGGCGGCCATCAATTTTTCCGTAACCATAAGGCGGAACGGGGCGGTTAACCTTCGTCGGCTAGGGTTCCTCCCATGCGACGCCAGGCCCAGCCCCTTCCGATTTCACTAAAGCAGCTCAAGCATTTCGCCGGAGCGACTGTGGCCATCACCGCCTTGCTGGCGCTGTTTGCTGGCGGCGACGGCTTTGGAGTGGCAGGCGAAATCGAAGCCCGGAAAGCCACCAACGATCTGATCGACGCCCAGCAACAGAGCATGGGCACCAAGAAGATCGCAAACAACCTGGTTGTTCGCAAGGGAACCACCGGCAGCTTCGGCAACGATGAAGGCGGGTCGAGCGATTTCGGCGGTGGTGGTGGCGGTGGCGGCTATGCTGGCCCGCCGCCCGAAGCCCGCCAGAGCAAGCGGCCCGACCCATCCCGACGCTTTGAGCCGGAAAACCTGCCCAGCAGCCCAGGCGACAGCGTAACCGTCAACGGCGTCCCTGGACCGAAAGGTGATCCACTCAGCGCCAAGAAGAAGGGCAACGCAGCTGACCCTCAGGAGCCGACAGACGAACAGCGCGCACAGGCTCAAGCGGCAGCGCGGCAACGCTCGGGCGCACCAGCCGACAGCGAATGAACGGAAAGCGGTCTAGAAGCACTCGCGCGCAAGGAACGCGCGGGTTTCAGGCCCGATCAGCGCGGCATGGCCATAGTTCGGGTGGTCAATCAGCAGCATCGCGCTGCCTTCGCCAGCCTTCCATGCAGCGATTGCTTCGGGTGAAAAGTCGAAGTGAAAGAAATGGACCGCGCTGGCCTTGTTGTCATGCTCACGGGTCCGCTCGGTATCGCCTTCGGGGCGTGCCCGGATAAGGAAATCGCCGATCCGGATTGCAACGTGATCCTCTACCCCGCCGATGGTCCGCAAAAAGGCATCGCGCTTCACCGGGTCGCCAATCTCGAAAAACAGCGTGCAGGTCAGTTCGTGGCCCTTCGGGACCATCGGATCATAGGCGGCCAGCTCATCACCAAGTTGCTCTTCCCCGCCCTTTTCGATCCGCAGCATCTCCTGAATCTGGAGCCACATTGAATCCCAGTTTTCGAAAATGGCGGTGGCGTGCGGGCCAACCGCCAGCCGGGTCAGCTTCTTGCGGGCAAGAGCCTCCTGCTTCTTGTCCGCACGGATCATTTCATACTGATCGAGCGGCAGAATATCGGCAGGGGTGATTGTGCGAGTATCGCGGGGCATGATCCTAAAGTCCGTATGCTTTGGAAAGAATTTCGATCGGGTGGCCGATCCGCGCCGGAGGCTCCGCGCCATTTGCGGCAATCACCTGCTTGAGGTGCGGGCCCGCCAGCGGGCATTCGGACACGACCAGATCGGGCTGTTCCTTCAGCAGGTTGCGCGCGGCCGGCTTTCCAACTTTCACTGCGCGATCGAAGTTCTGCTTGAAGATACCCCACTTGCCGCCATGGCCAGAGCAGCGCTCGGTCAGGGCCGGTTTGGCCTCGGGGATCAGGCGCAGCATCTCCATTGCTTTCGGCCCCATGTTCTGGGCGCGGGCATGGCAGGCGAAATGCACCGCGATCTTCGCGGGCATCGGTTCGATCGGCGCGAGACCGGTTTCCTTGGCCAAGGCAACCACATATTCGGAAACGTCGAATGTGTGTTTGCTGAGCAAGGCAACCGCTGCATTGCCTGTCTCGATCAACGGCCATTCGAACTTGAGCATCAGTGCGCAGGAGGTGGTCAGCGGAACCACATCCCACCCGGCTTCGACAAGCGGCGCGAAAAACGCCGAAATGCGTTGGGCCGCGTTGGATACGGCGGGAAGATCGCCATTCTCAAGCTTTGGCATGGCGCAGCAATCGGGATGCTCGATCCGCACTGCAACACCGTTGTGGGCCAGCACCTTGACCAGCGCCAAACCCGGCCCGCCATCGTTGAATTCATCGTGGCAGCCGGCATAGATCGCCACCTTCTTGCCAAAAGCCGGGCCATCGGGATTGGGCGGGGGGACAATTCCGGGAGCTTGCCGGGTCAGCGAGACATCCATGAACGGCGGCAAATGCGCCCGCCGGTCAATCCCGGCCACCTTCTCCATCATCGGACGGGTCAGGCCGTTGCCTTCCTTCGTCGCCCAGTTGGCGAGGCCGGAAACCATCGAACCCATCCGCCCGTTGCGATCCATTTCGGACAGCTGCTGATCGGCGAACGAGGTCAGTCCCTTGCGATGTTCAACCGCGCGGTGGCGCAACATCAGATGCGGGAAATCCAGATCGAAGCTATGCGGCGGCACATAGGGGCACTTCGTCATGAAACACATATCGCACAAGGTGCAGGCATCGACGACCGCCTTGAGCTGCGGCGCGGTTAGGTCATCGACTTCCTCATTTGGCGCTTCATCGATCGAATCGAACAGGATCGGAAAACTGTCGCACAGATTGAAGCAGCGACGGCAGCCATGGCAGATATCATAGACCCGGCGCAGCTCGGCTTCGAGCGCGGCCTCATCATACCAGCTTTCGTCCTGCCACGGAATCGGGTGGCGAACGGGCGCCTCAAGGCTGCCTTCCATCGGGCTTCCCCTGTATCAAAAACTTGGATTGAGGGTGGGCGGCCCCGTGCGACCCGAAGGACCGCCCAATCTCGGCTCAGGCTTCGGCCAGCAGACCGTCAAGCGTTTTCTGGAACTTGCCGGCGTGGCTCTTTTCAGCCTTGGCCAGGGTTTCGAACCAGTCGGCGATTTCGTCAAAACCTTCGTCGCGTGCGGTCTTGGCCATGCCCGGGTACATATCGGTGTACTCGTGGGTTTCACCGGCGATCGAGGCCTTCAGGTTGGCAACGGTATCACCGATCGGTTCACCGGTGGCCGGATCGCCGCATTCTTCAAGATACTCAAGGTGACCATGGGCGTGGCCGGTTTCACCTTCGGCGGTCGAACGGAACACGGCGGCAACGTCGTTGTGGCCTTCGATGTCAGCCTTCTGGGCGAAGTAGAGGTAACGGCGATTGGCCTGGCTTTCACCGGCGAATGCGGCCTTGAGGTTTTCCTCGGTCTGGCTGCCTTTAAGTCCCATGATAACTCTCCTTGAGTGGGTGGAAATCGAGCATGGTCTTGTGCGCTTTCAGGCCGGCCTATGCCATGCGGAATTTCCGCGAGTATTGATCGATTAAGCCGATCATCTAATTGCGAATAATTCGCAAAAAGCGATCAGAGGCCGTAGCGGATCACCAGCATAACAGACAGAGAGACTACCATCAGCAGGACCAGCGGCAGCCCGGTGCGAACATAGTCACGGAAGCCATAGCCCCCTTCAGCCATGATCAGCATATTGGTCTGGTAGGCGACCGGCGTGGCATAGCACAGGTTGCATCCGAACAGCACGGCCAGGACCAGCGGCTCGGGCGGGAGGCCTAGCTGCCGTGCGATACTGAAAGCGATCGGTGTTCCGACTGTCGCTGCCGTGGCGTTGGAGGCAAAATTGGTCAGCACAGTTACGAATAGCATGATCGCAGCCAGGATTCCTGCAGGCGGCAGCGCCGAGAGCAGCAACGCCAGGATTTGCCCCAGCCACTCCGCTGCCCCGCTTTCCAGCACAACCCGCCCGATTGCGATACTGGCGGCAACCAGCACGATGACCTTGGCCGATAGCGCCCGGCCAACCCGATCGAACCGGACGCAGCCGGTAACCAGCATGGCGATCGCACCTGCGAGAGCGGAAATCGCGATCGGCAACAGGCCGACAGATGCCACACCAACGGCACCCCCCATGATCCCCAGCGCCAACAACGCCTTGGCCCGACGCGGTACCTCGGTCATCCCGTCGAGGATCAGCAAGGCGTCAGCCTGGGCAAATTCGCGCAGCCGGTCCAGATCGCCGATCGCCAGCAGAACATCGCCTTCGGCAAGTTCGGTATTGGACGGATCGTCCCCACCCTGCCCCCAGCGCCGCGGAGCGAAATCGACGCCCAGGATCGCGACACCGTGAGCATCGGCAATTCCGCTGGTCGGTATGGTCAATCCGCACAGCCTGCTATCCGCCGTAAGCGCCAGTTCGGCGACGACGAGATCGACACCCTTGGCCTTCGATTCCGCCCGGATTCGCGTAAGCAACCACTGCGGAGCCAATCGGGCACCAAGCTGCCGGGTCGCTTCCTCAAGCGCCTCATGCGTGCCGCTTACCGTAAGGCGTGAATTAGCGGAAAGCGGACCGTCCGGAGCATCGTGGAACGCAAAGTCCCTGGGCAAGCCAGCCCGGAACTCATCGACCCGCTTGGCCACATATTCCCCGCCGCCGTCAATCCGCATGGTCGCCCGGAAACGCCGCGGTTCGTGAGTGGCGGTAACCGAATTATCCGGCAGCAGGCGCGGCATAACCAACCACAGATAGGGCAAGGCGATAACCCCGGCAGCAAGGACCAGCGGCGTGAAGTGGAACACCGACATGGCAGGCAAACCAAGGTCCACCGCGATGGATACCACCAGCAGGTTCGTCGATGTCCCGATGGTCGTGGCCATCCCGCCAATCAGTACCGCGGCATTCACGGGGATCAGGGTCTTGGAACTGGCCATCCCGCCCCGCGTTGCCAGTTGCGCCAGGATCGGCAGCAGCAGCACCAGCACCGGGGTATCGTTGATCACCATCGACATCGCCATGGCGAACAGCAGGGTGACCAGCAGGCCCAGCCAGCGGTTGAGCCGCCAGACCCGTTCCAGCACCCGTACCAGCGGTTCAAGCGCCCCTGTCACCACCAGGCCGCGCCCCATGATCATCAGGGCGCAGATCGTGATCAGCGCCGGATGACCAAAACCGCCGAATGCGAGGGCCAGACCGTCGCCCGGTTGCTGGCCCGGCAGCGGCAGGAAATAGAGTGCCAGACCGATCCCGGTGATCGTGAGCAACGAGACGATCTCAATCGCCATGCGTCCGCGCGCAAAAGCAACGAACATCGCCGTTGTGGCGGCCATCGCCATTACAGCGTGCAAGGAAGGAAGGCCGACCATTGAATGCAAGTCTATCAGGTGGTTGCGGCTCGGGCCAGTGTCAGGGTTTCGGCATCAGTCTGAGCGCCGAAACGGTCAGTGCCTCTGCAGCAGTGCCGATCACCTTGTCGGCCTCTGGCGCCCAGAATGGGCTGTGCAGGCCCGGCAACACCTTGCCCTCCTTCTTCGCTGCGGCGATCTGGTCCGCCGGACGGCCGCCAACCCAGAAAATCAGGCTGTCGATATGATCGGGATCGGCCTGTCGAAACTCGCCGAAGTCTTCACCCGCCATCACCGGGCCGACAATTGCCACCCGCCCGGTGCCGAACACGCCGCCCAGAAAATCGGCCATCTGGCTTGAGAACTCGGGGCTGTTCCAGGTTGCGCGGGTGTGGGGTTCCATCACCGTGACGACCGGCATCAGTTCATCAGGAAGCCCAGCTGCCAGTGCCTCCGCTTTCGAGATCCGACGGATCCCATCAAGCAGATGCGCGCGCGATTCGTCGCCATAGGATCGCACGGTCAGTTGCAGGTGCGCCTCGTCCGAGATGATGTTGTGCTTGGCCCCGGCGTGGAAGCTGCCAACGGTGACGACGGCAGGCTCAAACGGATTCTGCTCGCGGCTGACCAGTGTTTGCAGGCGCATTACGATCGCACTGCCGATCACGATCGGATCCTTGGTCAGGTGCGGATAGGCGCCGTGCCCGCCCAGGCCCTTGATCGTGATATCAACCGAATCGACGTTGGCCAGCGCCCAGCCCGGAGCGACGCCGATTGTGCCCGATGCCAGATCGGCACTGTCGTGAAAGGCCAGTACATGATCGGGCTTGGGAAAACGGGTGTAAAGGCCGTCCTTGAGCATCTCCAGCGCGCCCAGCCCGATCTCTTCGGCGGGCTGCCCGATCATCACCAGCGTGCCCGACCATTTGTCGCGATTGGCCGCCAGCAGGCGGGCCGTTTCGATCCAGGCGGTCATATGGGTATCGTGCCCGCAGGCGTGCATGATCCCGGTTTCCACCCCGGCGGTGGAAGTGCCGCGGGCCTTGCTGGCAAAGGGCAGTCCGGTCTGTTCGATCACCGGCAGGCCGTCCATGTCGGCGCGGATCAGCACGACCGGGCCGGGGCCGTTCTTCAAAACCGCGACCACCCCGGTCTTGCCGACACCCTCGGTCACCGTAAATCCGGCTTTGCGAGCGGCGGCGGCCATGATCCCGGCGCTGCGGTGTTCCTGAAACGAAAGTTCCGGATTGGCGTGAAGATCGCGGTAGATCGTCAGCAGGCCGGGCATATCCGCGGCGATCCGTTCGCGAATGCCGGGGTCGCTGGCCGAAGCCTGCGGGGTGACGACAAGCGCGCTGAGCGCGGCAAACGAGATCAGGATGTGGCGCTTCATGGCGCGCAGCCTAGGCTGCTGAAACCGGATCGGCAATGGTGCCCCTGGCCCGACTCGAACGGGCACGTCTTGCGACAAACGATTTTGAGTCGTTCGCGTCTACCATTCCGCCACAGGGGCATTCTTATAACGTCGCGGCAGTTATCCCGCCTTCAGCGCTGCGGCAAGCACCTTGTGCAGGCGTGAGTGCAGCGCATCATTGCCGGCCAGGACTTGCTTGTCGCAGATCGGCTGGCTGATCCCGCGCCAGTCGGAAACGAACCCGCCCGCCTCACGCACCAGCAGACAGCCTGCCGCCGTATCCCACGGTTTAAGCTCGCTTTCCCAGAAACCTTCGAAACGCCCTGCGGCGACCCAGGCGAGATCGAGTGAGGCGGTGCCAAAGCGGCGGATGCCGGCAACCTGCGGAGCCAGCGCGGCATAGATGCGGGTCCATTCGGCACTGTCGCCCCGACCGGCAAAGGGAATACCGGTAGCGATCAGGCTTTCGTCGAGGTGGCGGCGTGCCGATACCCGCAGGCGCCCGTCATGCAGCCACGCGCCGCGGCTCTTTTCGGCCCAATAGGTTTCATCGGTGATCGGCTGATAGACTACGGCAGCGGTAATCTCGCCCCAGCCCGAACCGTCGAGCTTGGGTTCCTGCACCGCGATTGAAACCGCGAAGTGCGGGATGCCGTGCAGGAAGTTGCTGGTTCCATCGAGCGGATCGACGATGAAGCGCGGCTTGCCATCTGCTCCGGTAATCTCTCCGCCCTCTTCCATCAGGAAGCCCCAATCGGGCCGGGCGGCGCGCAGCTCGTCCCAGATCATCCGTTCAGCGCGCTGATCGGCCTTCGAGACGAAATCGGCCGGGCCCTTGCGGCTTACCTGAAGATGCTCGATCTCACCAAAGTCGCGGCGAAGGCGGCCACCCGCCTTGCGCGCGGCCTTTTCCATCACACGGATGATGCCTGAAAGGA
The DNA here is from genome assembly GCA_029550345.1 of Pseudomonadota bacterium. Classification (GTDB taxonomy): domain Bacteria; phylum Pseudomonadota; class Alphaproteobacteria; order Sphingomonadales; family Sphingomonadaceae; genus Novosphingobium. The sequence continues at coordinate 136,351 of JAKPHK010000063.1, read as the reverse complement.
CTGCCATGGTTCGGGCTCAGTCCGCCTTGCCGACGTAGGTACGCTCGTAAACGTCGACGATGATCCGGGTTCCGCTGGCAATATGGGGCGGCACCATTACGCGCACGCCGTTATCCAGAATTGCCGGCTTGTAGCTCGACGATGCGGTCTGTCCCTTCACCACGGCGTCAGCTTCGACGATGGTGGCTTCGACCTGTTCGGGCAGCTGGACCGAAATCGGGCGCTCATCATACATTTCGAGCAGCACGGTCATCCCGTCCTGCAGAAAGGCGTCGGCCCCGCCCAGCAGATCCTTGGGCAGGTTGATCTGGTCATAGGTTTCTACGTCCATGAACACCAGGTCATCACCTTCGGCATAGAGGAACTGGAAGTCCTTGGTATCGAGGCGGACCTTTTCAACCGTGTCGGCGCTGCGGAAGCGGACGTTGGTCTTGCGGCCGTCGATCAGGTTCTTCATCTCGACCTGCATGAAGGCCCCGCCCTTGCCGGGCTGGGTGTGCTGGGTCTTGGCGACCTTCCAGATGCCGCCTTCGTATTCGAGAATGTTGCCGGGACGGATGTCCACGCCGCTGATCTTGGCCATGAGTGCCTCTTCAAGGATGAGAAAGAGCCCGGACGTGCTGCCGGAAGGTCCGCGCCCTTAGCGCGAGACGCGCCAGCGGGCAAGTGTGGCGCGAAGGCACGGGCGGTGCTATTGCCGCCCGCGATGCTCAAGATCGCCCTGCCCGCCACCCTGATCGCCCTGTCAGCCGCCGCGCTTGCCGTTCCCGGCGGGCCGATCGGCAGTTTGCAGCCCGCCGCATATCTGTGCGAATTGCCCGGTGATGCCACCGGCGCGGCGGGATACCGCGTGCCGAGCGAAGACTTCACGATCATCAACGCCAACACGTACAACACTGCCAGCGGGCGCGGGACATACCTGCTGACCGGCGATGATCTGGTGCTGACCAGCGGACCAAAGCGCGGCCAGAAGTTCCACCGGATAAGCGCCAACTTCCTGCGCAAACTGGGGCCAGACGGCAAGGATAGCGACCTGCGCTGCGTGCGCCGGGTGATCAACAATTTCCCCGCCAAGGATTGTTCGACAGCCGCCGGGTCCGAGCAAGCCGCCCGCTGCGGGGTGAATGATCCGGTTCGCGGTTAGGCCGAAGCCACCATCCGCCGGGTCCGGCCATAGAGCCAGGCAACCGAAGCCGCGAACACGGCCAGACCGGCGAGTGGTGCCCAGCTGTTCTCTTCGACAATTGCCAACGCTTCCGGACTACCGGTCGCCGCCGCGATTCCGGCAAAAACCACGCCGAACAGGCTTTCCCCAACGATCAGCCCGGTCGCGGCCAGCACGCCCATCCGCTCGGCAAAGGCCGGATCGCCCTGCCGTTCGGCCCAGCGGTTATAGAAGTGGCCGACAATCGCGCCGATCGGGATCAGCAGGGTCAAAGCCATGGGCAGGTAGATGCCCATGCCCACAGCCAGCGGCGGCAGGCTGCCCTTACGTGTTTTGCGCAAGGTTTCGTCTGCCGCGATCACCGCCGCCCCGATTGCAGCGCCGGTTCCGATCAAACCCCAATCAAGGTTGCCGCCCAGCACACCCTGCGCGATCGCGGTGATCAGCGCTGCTTGCGGTGCGGCCAATGCGTCCTTGCCTGCACCGGGTACGCCTTGGAATCCGAAAGTCGAATTGAGCAGATCAAGGATCGGCGGGATCACCAGCGCACCGAAGATCACCCCCAGCACCAGCGCGATCTGCTGGCGCCACGGCGTCGCGCCGACCAGCTGGCCGGTCTTGAGATCCTGCAAGTTGTCGTTGGAAATCGTCGCGATGCCGAAGACGATTGCGGTGACGAACAGCGCAAAGGCGACCAGCGCTTTGGTGCTGGCCTCATCCCCGCCCTGCCCAAAGATCGCCACCAGCAGCAGCGAGATGCCCAGGCTGGAGAGAATTCCGACGCCGGAAATCGGGCTGTTCGAGGCTCCGATAAGCCCAGCCATGTACCCACAGACCGATGCGATCACTATGCCCGCAACCAGCACGTAAAGGATCGACAGTCCCAAGGTGGTCCCCATCGCCGCCATGATCGGCCCGCCTTGCGCGAAACCGGCCAGCAGAACCAGGATCGGCAACATGGCCAGCAGGATCGTGCCCCCGACCACGCCGATCGGCAGATCCTGTTCGGTAATGTCGAGCGAAGCGCCCTGCCCGGCCTTGCGCTGACGCGCCGCGGCCAGGGCTCCTGCAATTCCCCGCGCAATCGGCCCCAGCATCTTGAGCAGCGTCCAGATCGCGGCCACCCCGATCGTGCCTGCGCCGACAAAGCGCACTTTCTGGCGGAAGGTTGATGAGACGAAATCGGCCATTTCAGTCCCGGCAGGGGCACCTCCGGCAGTGAAATGCGGCAGCAGCACCAGCCAGCCGATTCCCAGCCCAACCAGCATCGCGATGCCCACCGCCATGCCGACCAGATGCCCCACCCCGATCAGTGCGAGCGAAAAGCTGGTTGAAAAGCTGGTCGCTCCGCTGCCCAGCTTGACCACGGTTCCGGCTTCTTCCGCCACCAGTTTCATCTTGGCCAGCAGTGTGTACCCGGCCGAAAGCAGCGCGCCGAGCACGATCGCAATCAGACCTTTGCGGTTTTCTTCCGCGCCGCCCACCCCCGCGCCGACTTTCAGGACCTCGGCCGCAGCAACGCCTTCGGGATAGGGCAAATCCGATCCGGTCACCAAAGCCCGGCGCAGCGGCACCGAATACATCACCCCGAGCACCCCGCCGAGGCCGATCACCGCCACCGATTGCCAATAGGGAAATCCAGTCCACCAGCCGATCATGATCAGGCCAGGCAGCACGAAGATAATCGCAGACAGCGTGCCCGCCGCCGATGCGATGGTCTGGACGATGTTGTTTTCCTGTATTGTGCTGTCCGAAAAAGCCTTCAGCAACGCCATCGAGATGACAGCAGCAGGGATCGAGGTGGCAAAGGTCAGCCCGATCTTGAGGCCGAGATAGACGTTGGCCGCCGTGAACAACACGGTCAGCACCGCGCCGAGCAGAATCCCCCGGATCGTCAGTTCACGCATCGCAGCCCCTTTTGGATAATCACGAAAGTTCACAGGGTGCCGGGCAAAAAATGCCCGGCTCCCCCCTATGAACGGAGTGTTGGCACAGTTTGGCGGCTCAGGAAACCGCCGGGCAAAATCAGCCGGCGATCACCTTGTGGAAAGCCTTGACCGCCGCAGCCTCGTCGCCGTTCCACACCGCGCCCGATACGGCCAGGAAATCCGCCCCGGCCGAAATCAGCCGCGCGCAGTTTTTCGGCGTGACCCCGCCGATCGCCACGCAGGGAATTTCCATCAGCGCCTGCCACCATTCCAGCAGCTCCGGCTCAGCGCGATATTCGGTCTGTTTGGTCGTGGTCGGAAAGAACGCGCCGAATGCCACATAGTCAGCCCCGGCCTCACCGGCTTCCATCGCGAGATGGCGGCTGTTGTGGCAAGTCACCCCGATCTGCGCATCGCGCCCCAGCCGCTGCCGCGCCTCTGCCACGGTACCGTCATCCTGACCCAGATGCACGCCATCGGCCCCGATCCGCTTGGCCAGGCTGATCGAATCGTTGACGATAAAGGCCACCTCACGGCTCGCGCAAATTGCCTGAAGCGGCTCTGCCAGGCGAACCGCCTGATGTTCATCGATCCCTTTCGCCCGGAACTGAAAGGCCGCAACCGGCCCGGCATCAAGCGCGCGCGTCAGTCGGTCGGGAAAGGTGCCGCCGACGTCGAGAGGGGAGATCAGATAGAGTTGGCATTGGGTCATCCCGGCGCTCTAGCCTGTGCAATGCGGCAGGCCAAGCATTCCGGTTCGGTTCAGGTTGGCTGCCGCAATCCATCGACATGACACCCAGCTTGCTGCCCTCGCTCGCCATTTGCCTGGCTCTCGCCGGTTGCGTCACTGCGCCCCCGGTCAATGCGAATGGATCGAGCGAGGTCCGGCTCGGCCAAAGCGTCAATCTCGGCGGCCCGAAGGTCACCCCCATTCGCGTGCTTGAGGACAGCCGCTGCCCGATAGAAACGGACTGTTTCTGGGCCGGCCGTGTCCGGCTGGAAGTGAAGGTCGAGCTGGGATCAGGTGTGAGCGTGCAAGAGCTTGCGAGCGACAAGCCATTGGCGATTGCCGATGGCACGCTTGAACTGCTCGGCACCATGCCGCCCAGAAACGCGAAGCACGCGATCGAACCGGGCGACTATCGCTTCGCGCTCAAATTCAGCGGTGGGCTTTGATCACATCACCCGGCTGTCATAGGCCCATTGCAGCAGCGCCTGGCGCTGGCGCGGGCGGCAGAACGGATCGCCGGGTTCGCAATACTTGCGGACCTGCGCGGCATGGCGGGCGAAATTGCGCCAACGCCCAATCTGGCGGGCATCGTCCGGGTGCCGCCGCCCCATGAAGTAGCGACAATACCACTGGAACCAGCCTCGCGGATCGTCAGGGTGGATCCAGCCCTTGCGCCGCCATTCGCTCAAAGGCTGGCTGGCCAGCACATTGAAATGATTGCAAGTCTTGTCCGGCTTCCCCGGAGACAAAGGCGCATGGGCAAACCATTCTGCCGGGAATTCATCCTGGCAATCGGTCATATAACAACCGCCGAACACGCCGAGCGCCAGCATTTCGGCCGGGGTCAATTCCGGCCGGAAGGCCGGATCGAAGTCCCGTCCTTCCGGCGCGGTCAGCTCATAGCGATAGCCGCGCTGCATCCGGTCATTGACTTCGACCCAGCGCGCCATGGCCGGATCAGGCGGTCTTGACGGTCGAGCCAGTGTAGATCGCATCGATTGCTTCACCCAGGGCGGCATCGAATTCCGCATCGCTCATCTGCGCGCGCAGGTCTTCCAGCAGAGCGCGGCTGAAGCTGGCGATGATGCCCTTGTTCTTGCTCAGCTCGACGCAAGCCTCGGGACGCTTGTAGCCGCCCGACAGCGCGACCACGCGCAGCACCTTGGGGTGATCGACCAGTGCATCGAAAGTGCCCGGCACGACCGGCAGGCTCAGCTTGAGCATGACCTGCTGCCCCTCAGGCAGTGCATCCAGGTTCTTGAGGATTTCTTCGAGCAGGATCGCATCGCACTGGCTGCGGGTTTCGCTCTTGATGTTCACTTCGGGTTCGATGATCGGCATCATCCCGTGAGCGAGGACCTGCTTGCCGACTTCAAACTGCTGCGCAACCACGGCTGCGATCCCTTCGGCATTGGCCGAATTGATCACAGAACGTTCCTTCGTTCCGAACACGCCAAGCGCCTTCGACTTTTCGAGCAGAGCGTCCAGCTCGGGCATCGGCTTCATCAGCTGGACGCCGTTCACCTCGTCCTCAAGTCCCTTGTCGATCTTGATGAAGGGCACCACGCCCTTTTCGATCAGCGCGGCGGGAACCGGCTTGCCCCCGGCGGTGCCGTCCATGGTCCGCTCGAACAGGATCGCACCGATCACCTTGGAGCCATCGAAGGCCGGGGACAGGATGATCCGTTCGCGCATGGCGTGGATCAGATCGAACATTTCCGCCTCGGTGTTCCAGGCATCATCGGTCACGCCATAGCCAGCCAGCGCTTTGGGTGTAGAACCACCCGACTGGTCGAGCGCGGCGATAAATCCGTTTCCGGTGGCCATCTTAGCGGTCATATCAGCGGTGTTCATGCAAGCCATCCCTCAAAAACACATACGTATGTTTAGCGGGCCGTTAGCCGCCTTGTGGCGATACCGCAATGGCGCAAATGGGGATGTACCGGTTCGCCAGCATCGGCTTGACTCAATCAAACGCCAAGTGTGCACTTCTTCGGTGATTTTTGCCGGAGATCACCAGATGCTTCACCGCTTTCCTTACCTTTCCGCCGATAAGGCAGCGCTGGTTCTCCGAATCGTCACGCCGCTGCTGTTCATGATCCATGCACTGGTGCGACTTTACCGAGGAACCCTGCCGCAATTTTCCCAGTTCATGGATAACATTGGCTTCCCCGCACCACAGGCGGTAGTCTGGGCAATCACGATCGTCGAACTGGTGGCTGGCACACTGATTCTGCTGAACTTGCATGTGAGATGGGCGGCGTCAGCACTCGCCGCAATCGCATTTGGCGGAATCGTTCTGATCCATGCCCGACTGGGCTGGTTCGTGGGAGAGCACGGCACGGGCGGCAGCGAATACTCGGTCGCATTGCTGGTAATGCTGCTGGTCCTCGCCGCGCGCGATGCCGAAAAGATCAATCAGCGCTAACGCTCCAGCGCCACCACGCCGGGCAGTGCCTTGCCTTCCATCCATTCGAGGAAAGCGCCGCCAGCGGTTGAAATATAAGTAAAATCAGCAGCCACCCCGGCATGGTTGAGCGCAGCGACGGTATCGCCCCCGCCGGCGACAGAGGTCAGAACGCCTTCCTTGCTGAGCGCGGCGGCGCTGCGGGCCAGGGCGACGGTGGCGGCGTCGAACGGCGGGGTTTCGAATGCGCCGAGCGGGCCGTTCCAGACCAGGGTCCGGCAGGTCTTCAGCACATCGGCCAGCGCCTCAACCGCGGCGGGGCCGACGTCGAGGATCATTTCGTCGGCGGATACTTCGTGGACATTGCAGGTCCGCAAGGATGCCGGGTGAGCGGCAAATTCCTTCGCCACAACAACATCATAGGGAAGATGGACGGTGCAGCCGGACTGCTCGGCCGTGTCCAGTATCTTCTCCGCAGTGGCGGCCAGATCGTGTTCGCACAGGCTTTTGCCGACGTTCACGCCGCGCGCCGCGAGGAAGGTGTTGGCCATGCCGCCGCCGATGATCAGGTGATCGACCTGGGTGACGAGGTGGGTCAAAACATCGAGCTTCGAGGATACCTTCGCACCACCTACAACAGCACACACGGGGCGGACCGGTGTACCCAAAGCGGCCTCAAGCGCCTTCAGCTCTGCTTCCATCGACCGTCCGGCGTAGGCCGGGAGCAGATGGGCCAGCCCTTCGGTGCTGACATGGGCGCGGTGCGCGGCAGAGAAGGCATCGTTGACATAGATGTCGCCATTGGCGGCAATCGCCTTGGCGAGGTCGGGGTCGTTCTTTTCCTCGCCCTTCCAGAACCGGGTGTTCTCCAGCATCGCGATATCGCCCGGACGCAGAATGCCCACGGCCTGTTCGACCACCGGCCCGGCGATTTCGGGCACGAACATTACTTCTTTGCCCAGCACGGCCTGCACCGCATCGAGCGTCATCGAAACCGACATGGTCGAAACGCGCTCACCCTTGGGCCGACCGAAGTGCGCCAGCAGCAGGACTTTCGCGCCCTTCTCCGCCAGTTCGAGGATTGTCGGCGCCGAAGCCCGGACGCGGGTATCGTCAGTGACGTGTGCGTCCTGCATCGGCAGGTTGAGATCAACACGGACCAGCGCGACCTTTCCGGTCAGGTCGCCGAGATCGTCGAGGGTCTTGAACTTGGTCATAAAGGCCTCAGCATTGCGCGGCGGCCTCGATCCCAAATCCGTCACCCTGAACTCGTTTCAGGGTCCATCTCACCCCATCAACCGCCGGTCCCGGAGGCGCGATGGATGCTGAAACACGTTCAGCATGACGAATTTGGTTGGCGTTCTTTTTAATTACAGCAGCTTGCCCATTGCACCGGCGGTATCAACCATCCGGTTGGAGAAGCCCCATTCGTTGTCGTACCAGCTCAGCACGCGGACCAGCTTGCCGTCGATCACGGCGGTTTCCAGGCTGTCGATGGTGCTGCTGTTCGGGCAGTGGTTGTAATCGATCGAAACCAGCGGTTCGTCCGAGAAGCCCAGCACACCCTTCAGCGGGCCTTCCGCCGCCGCCTTGAGCAGGGCGTTGACCTCTTCCTTGGTGGTGTCGCGCTTTGGCTGGAAGGTCAGATCGACAACCGAGACGTTGGGGGTCGGCACGCGGATCGCGCTGCCATCCAGCTTGCCCTTCAGTTCGGGCAGCACTTCACCCACCGCGCGGGCGGCACCGGTGGTGGTCGGGATCATGCTCATCGCCGCAGCGCGGGCGCGGCGCGGATCTTCGTGGATCTGGTCGAGGATCTTCTGATCGTTGGTATAGGCGTGAACCGTGGTCATCAGACCGCGTTCGATCCCGATCGCATCGTTCAGCACCTTGGCGAACGGCGCCAGGCAGTTGGTGGTGCACGAAGCGTTGGAGACGATGGTGTGGCCCGCTTCCAGCTTGTCATGGTTGACGCCGAACACCACGGTCAGATCGACATTCTTGCCCGGGGCCGAAATCAGTACCTTCTTGGCGCCGGCCGCCAGGTGCTTTTCGCACGAAGCGCGGTCGGTGAAGAAACCGGTGCATTCAAGCGCAATGTCCACGCCGTTGGCGGCGTGCGGCAGGTTGGCCGGATCACGCTCAGCCGTGACGTGGATGCGCTTGCCGTTGATGATCAGATCATTGCCATCGACTTCGACGGTGCCCGAAAACGGACCGTGCACGCTGTCACGCTGGAACAGCATGGCATTGGCCTTGGCCGAAGCCAGATCGTTGATCGAGACCAGCTCGATGTCGTGGTCGGTCCGCTCGAGGATGGCGCGCGCCACATTGCGCCCGATGCGCCCGAAACCGTTGATCGCAACCTTGATCGCCATGGTGAGAATCTCCTGCTTATTAGCCCAACCGGGCCTTGATCTGAGGAACAATCTTGTCAGCCGTAAGGCCGAAGTAATCGTAGAGCTGATCGGCCGGGGCCGAGGCGCCGAAGCGGTCGATCCCGATGGTCAGCCCGTCGCCGACATATTTCTGCCAGCCCAGCGTAACCCCGGCTTCGATCGAAACCTTGAGGACACCGGCCGGGAGCATATCCGCACGGTAGGCCGCATCCTGCGCATCGAACAGCTGGGTGCACGGCATCGAGACGACATCGGTGCCAATCCCGGCCTCTTCCAGCTGCGCGGCGCAGGCCAGCGCGATTTCGACTTCGGATCCAGTCGCCACGATCACCACCTGACGCGCGGCACCGGCATCCTTCAGGCGGTAGCCACCCTTGGCGCAGAGCATCCCGCCAGACGTGCGCAGCTGCGGCAGGTTCTGACGCGAAAGCGCCAGGGCCGACGGAGTCCCTTCTGCTTCCAGCGCCAGCGCCCAGCATTCCGCCGTTTCGACCACGTCGGCTGGGCGGAACACCAGCAGGTTCGGAATCGCCCGCAGGCTCATCACATGTTCGATTGGCTGGTGGGTCGGCCCGTCTTCGCCCAGACCGATCGAATCGTGGGTCAGCACATAGGCCACCTGCGCGTGCTGCAGCGCCGACATTCGGATCGCGTTGCGGCAATAGTCGGCAAAGACCAGGAAGGTTCCGCCATAGGGAACGATCCCGCCGTGCAGCGCCATCCCGTTCATCGCCGCGGCCATGCCGAATTCACGGATGCCGTAGTGGACGTGGCGGCCGGTGTAATCATCGGCGCTGAACGGTGCAGTCGCCTTGGTCTTGGTCAGGTTCGATCCGGTAAGGTCGGCGCTGCCGCCGATCAGCTGCGGCAGCTGCTCGGTCAGCGGGCCAAGCGCCATTTCGCTGGCCTTGCGGGTCGCAACCTTTTGCGGGTTGGCGATCAGACCGTCGATATAGTCCTTGAGCGCGGCGGCGGCCTTGCCCTTCAGGCTCTGCTGACCAGCCTCGAACGCGGCCTTGTTCGGCGATGCGGCCAGCCGGGCTTCCCATTCGGCCCGGGCGGCAGCGCCCTTCGAACCAAGCGAACGCCAGTCGGCCAGGATATCGGCCGGAATTTCAAACGGGGCGGCCGTCCAGCCCAAAGCCTCACGGGTTGCGGCGATCTCATCCGCGCCAAGCGGCGCGCCGTGGACCGAATGGCTCCCGGCCTTGTTCGGGGCGCCCTGCCCGATCACCGTCTTGCAGGCGACCAGCGAGGGGCGCGGATCGGCGGCAGCTTCGGTCAGCGCGCGGGCAATGTCGGCAAAATCGTGCCCGTCGCAGCGGGCAACGTGCCAGCCGCTGGCGGCATAGCGCGCGGCCACATCCTCACAGGTCGAAAGCGAGGTGTCGCCGTCGATGGTGATATTGTTATCGTCCCACAGCACGTTGAGATTGCCGAGCTTGAGCGTTCCGGCCAGACCCACGGCTTCGTGGTTGATCCCTTCCATCAGGCAGCCGTCGCCCGCGATCACCCAGGTGCGGTGATTGACCAGGTCATCGCCGTGGACGGCATTGAGGTGCCGTTCGGCCATAGCCATGCCCACCGCCATCGCCAGGCCCTGCCCAAGCGGCCCGGTGGTGCATTCCACGCCCGGCAGCTCGGTGTTTTCGGGGTGACCGGCGCAGGGGCTGTGCAACTGGCGGAAATTGCGGATGTTGTCCATCGTCGGCGCGGCATAGCCGGTCAGATGCAGCAGCGAGTAGATCAGCATCGAACCGTGTCCGGCCGAAAGCACGAACCGGTCCCGGTCCGGCCATTTCGGCGCGGCGGGATCGAACTTCAGGAACTGGCTGAACAGTACGGTGGCAACATCGGCCATGCCCATCGGCATCCCGGGGTGGCCGGAATTGGCCGCCTGGACCGCATCCATTGAAAGCGCACGGATGGCATTGGCCATCGGTGCAAGGCGGTCCGGGCTGAATGTCATTTAGGGCTGCTCCCAGTGTGAAGCGCGAAAAAGGGCGGCGATTCGGCGCGTGGCCTCCTTTGCCAAGGTGTGCCCCCCCGTCAAGGCAAGGGTGGCGATGCAATCTCCCAAACCGGGGGAAATTCGCCGGGCAACGCTTTGCCAGGACGCAACATTGCGCTAGCAAATGGCAATGACCGATGACCGCAGCAGCCGCGCGCTTGCGCGGATTGAAACAGCTCTCGCCCGGATAGAGGCCGCGGCGCGCCGCCCTGCGCCAATGCCCAGAGATGCCGAACTTGCCGCCTTGCAGGCCCGGCATGACCGGCTGCGGGAGGCGGTTCAGGGGTCTTTGCAACAACTCGATCAACTGATCGAAGGCACCCAGGGGTAATCCGGCGATGAGCAATGTGGCCCTGCAGATCGGCGGACGTTCCTATACCGTGGCTTGCCCTGAAGGCGAGGAACCGCACATTTCCGCCTTGGGGCGAATGATCGACGAAAAGGTCCAGGCGATCGGCACCGGGCACAGTGAGGTACGGCAACTGCTGTTCGCCGCGCTGTTTCTGGCCGATGAATTGCACGATGCCCGGGCCAATGGCGCCGGGCCTGCTACCTCGGAGGATAGCCAGGATCATTCCGCCGTGCTGGAAACGATTGCCGAACGGCTCGAAAAGTGCGCCGCCGCCCTTGAGGGTTGAGCTGCTCTCCCCTACATAGCGTGGCGACGGGTACTGCCCGGTGCGAGCCTTCGAAAATCCCTGAGGCTATAAGCAAATCCATGGGGGCTGTCCCTGGTCGGATCCTGGTCCGGCACACACGGTTCCCACCTGACGTGAACGCGTCAGAGGATTTCCTGGCAACGGCCCATGGTGGTCCCGTCACCCTTTTTCCCGCACCGGAGCATGGCGTGATCGACAAGAAATCCCTGCGTGCCGAACTGAAGCGTCGCCGCGCCGATCATGTTGCCGCGATTCCCGATTTCCAGCGCGCCCTGCTGTTTCGCAGGCCGCCCGGCCCGGTGGCGGCGATGATCCCAGAAGGCGCGGTGATCGGGCTCTATCACGAAATGACGGACGAGGTTCCCGCTTCCAACTATGCCCGCTGGTTTTATGAAGCGGGGCACCGCATTGCCCTGCCGTGGTTTGCCGACCGCGCGGCGCCGATGCAGTTCCGAGAATGGGCCAATCCGTTCGTCGAAGGCGGGCTTGAACCCGATCCGTTCAAGGCTCTGCAACCCCCTGCCGATGCCGAAGCGCTGATCCCCGACGTGCTGTTCTGCCCCTTGCTGGGCTTTACCGGCAGCGGCGGGCGGATCGGCTATGGCGCGGGCCATTTCGATCGCTGGATGGCCGATAACCCGCCGCAGCTTGCGATCGGGCTTGCCTGGGACTGCCAATTGGAAGAAAGCCTGCCGATCGAACCGCACGACATCCCGCTGGAAGCCGTGATAACCCCGACCCGCCTCTACGGACCTTTTTGATGCGTACCGAACCGACATTGCGGATCCCGCTTGGCATTCTGGGCCTGCTGGTGGCGCTGCTGGTCTATGGCGGGCTGATCGCCCGCTATATCGCGCCGCTGATCGCCGATTGGCACGCGCTGCTGCAATTGCCGGTCTATGTGGTGCTTGGCGTGGTCTGGCTCTTGCCGCTCAAGCGTTTCCTGATCTGGATGGAAACGGGCCGCTTCGGTTAAGCGCGGCAATCCGCCGCTGGTCCTTGGGCCGGCCGAACCGTTCAAGGATCGCCAAAAGTTCCGCCCGGTCCGGAATATAGACCGTGGTTTCGCCGCACGGCGCGGCAATCCGAGTCTGCGGCACGATCACTTGCCACTCGCCCTGTTCCAGCAGGCTGAACCCCGCGAACAGCTCGACCGGCAGCGAAGCCCCGTTCCAGCGGTGGAATATGTCCGACCGGAAGCGCTCGTCCGGCTTCCCCGCCTTTACCGGCAAGCCGAGCCGGGCGAAAACCGCCGCCACATCGCGCCGGTCGAGCAGCACATCGACATCCCAGATCTCATCGGTATCGGCCCCATGCAGGACAACCGCGGCGCTGCCCAGGATCCACCAGGGGTGCTGCGCCTTCGCCAGCGCCGGGGCAATGGCGGCAAGAGTTGATTCCAGATCGCGATGGGTAATCACGCTTGGTGCTTGCCTCAGCCCGGCACGGAGGGCAACCTGCAAGAAAAGGCAGGGAGAGCTGCTGATGAAGCGCGGCATGATGTTCGTTCTGGGTGCGGTGCTGCTGGCGGGACTGGCGCTGCTGTTTGGCCGCCCGTTCATTGCCGAGCAGGCCTTCCGGCGCGCGCTCGACACGAATGTCGGCGTGGATCAATCCGCCGCTTTCGCCGATGGTCTGCACCTCTATGTCTGCGGCAGCGGATCGCCGATGCCCGATGCCGACCGCGCCGGGCCGTGTCTGGCGGTGCTGGCGGGTAATCAGGCCTTCATCTTCGATTCGGGTTCGGGATCGATCCGCAAGCTCGGGCGGATGGGCTTTCCGATGGGCAAGCTGCGGGGTGAATTCCTGACCCACCTCCATTCCGACCACATCGACGGCCTGGGCGAGTCGCTGCTCCAGGCGTGGATCGCGGGCGGGCGGTCGAGTCCGCTGCCGGTCTATGGGCCTGAGGGGACCGACAAGGTCGTTGCCGCCTTCAACGCCGCCTACCAGATCGACAGCACCTACCGCGTGGCCCACCACGGCCCGAAAGTGGCCAACCCCACCGGATTCGGCGGCGCAGCGCAGATCATCGCGCTGCCCGATGGGGCCGACAGCCAGGTGGTCTATGATCAGGAAGGCGTGAAGATCACCGCGATCCGGGTGATCCATGATCCGGTCAAACCGGCTTTCGGCTACCGAATCGACTACAAGGGCCGCTCGATCGCGATCAGCGGCGATACGGTCTATGCCCCGGCCTTCGTCGCTGCGTCAAAGGGCGTGGACCTGATGCTGCATGACGCGCTGAACAAGGACATGGTTGCCGCGCTCGGCGCCAAGCTGGCCGAGCGCGGACAGCCCCGCACCGCGCAGATCATGCACGACATTCAGGGCTATCATGCCAGCCCCGAAGATGCCGCCCGCGCAGGCAAGGACGCCGGGGCCGGTACGCTGGTGCTCTATCACCTCGTCCCGCCCGTCCCGGCCCGGCTGATCGAGCCGCTGTTCCTGGGCCAGGCACCCAAGGTTTTCCCCGGCACGCTGAAACTGGCACAGGACGGAATGATCGTGCACCTGCCGGCCGGCAGCAAGGCCGTGGAGTTCGCTTCCGGATTGTAAGGAAATTCCCAAGTGGCGCGAGTGACGGGGCTCGAACCCGCGACCTTCGGCGTGACAGGCCGACACTCTAACCAACTGAGCTACACCCGCGCAGCCACTTGGGAGAGGCGCCACTAGGCCAGCGTGGCCATGCTGTCAACAGGGTTCGGCGGCGAATTTTTCGCCATGGCAAAACACCCCCGAAACAGGCTGAAGAGGCCGTTAACCATTCCTTTGCCCGGATTTGCGATCACCGCACTCGCTTCACTGTGAAGCGCGCAATTTCGGGGACTTTCGGATCGTGATCTTTCGCCGCAATCTGGCCAGACTGGCCTGCGCCGCCGCGCTCGCCGCCCCGGTTCTCGCCGCGGCCAGCCCGCTCGTGGCCTTCGACAGCGCGGTCTTCGTTGAACGGGTAACGCCGGACAGGGGGCGTATGCTCCAGCCCGCCGCCACGCTCAAACGCGGCGACCGAGTGGTCTATGTCGTCTCATGGCACCGCACGGGCGGCCAGGGCGGCTTCACCGTCACCAACCCGCTTTCCCGCAAGGTCTATTTCCAGGGCAGCGCCGATGGCCGCGAGGAAGTCTCGATCGACGGCGGCCGCAGCTGGGGCAAACTCGATGCGCTGCGCGTCGGCGACCGGCTGGCAACGCCCGAAGACGTGACCCACGTCCGCTGGCGTGTCCCCGCCGCAGAGGCCGCGCGCGGATCAGGCCAGATCACCTACAGCGCGATCGTGCGTTAGGGATCAGTCCGCCAGCAGCAGCACCGGGGTTTCGATCAGGCGTTTCACTGCCTGAACAAAGCTGGCCGCATCCCAGCCATCGACCACGCGGTGATCGCAGCTGATCGAGATATTCATCAGCTTGCGCTTTTCGATGCGTTCGCCGCCCATCCCGTCAGGCACGAACATCGGACGCTCGACGATCCGGTTGGGACCGATGATCGCCACTTCGGGGCGGTTGATGACCGGCGTGGTCGCCACCCCGCCAAGCGGGCCGAGCGAGGTGATCGTCAGGGTCGATCCGGATAGTTCGGCGCTGGTCGCGCTGCCGTTGCGCGCGGCTTCGGCCAGGCGGCCAATCTCGCTCGCCAATTGCCACAGGTTGCGGTCCTGCGCGTCGCGGATCGCCGGCACCATCAGCCCGCCGTCGGTCTGGGTCGCCATGCCCAGATGCACCGCGCCATAGCGCTGGACCACCCCGGCCTCGTCATCATAGCGCGCGTTGAGCATCGGGAAATCGGGCAGCGCGCGGCAGATCGCGGTGATCAGCAGCGGCAGCATGGTCAGCTTGGGGCGCTGGCCCCGCGCGCCGTTCAACTGCGCGCGCATTTCTTCCAGCGCGGTAACGTCGCACTCCTCGACATAGGAAAAATGCGGAATGGCGCGCTTCGACGCGGCCATGTTCTCGGCAATGCGGCGGCGCAGGCCCATCACCTTGATCGTCTGGTCCACACCCTTGGCCCCGGCCGCACGGAAACCTCCGGCGGCGTTGTAGGCCAGGAAGGCATCAAGATCTGCATGGCGCACCCGGCCATCCTCGGCCGGTTTCACCTGAGCAAGATCGATCCCCAGTTCGCTGGCCCGGGCGCGAACTGCGGGACTGGCGAGGACCTTGGCATGGCTAGAACCCAAGCCTGCCTGCCCCGCCGTATCGAGCGAAGTCGGAGCGGGCACCGGCACGGGTTTCGGTTCAGTTGTTTCCGGTTCCGGCGGAACGCGCGGAGCCTCGACTTCGCTCGACGCGGGCGGTGCCGGGGCGGTTTGCGCAGATTCCACCGGCGCATGGGCGGGCGCCTCCACCGGCTCTTCAACCGCGTCATCGCCCTCGGTCTCGATCACCACCAGCGGCGATCCGATCGCGATCATATCGCCCTCTTCGCCGCCGATCGAAAGGACCGTGCCGGTTACCGGGCTTTCCATCTCGACCGTGGCCTTGTCGGTCATCACGTCGGCGATCTTGCCGTCTTCCTCGATCCGATCGCCAACCTTGACGTGCCAGGCGACGATCTCGGCTTCGGCGATGCCTTCGCCGATATCGGGCAGGTTGAAGGTGAATTTACCCATCGTCTTACGCTTTCAAGAGCCGGTCCATCGCCTCGCCGATGCGGACGGGTCCGGGGAAATATGCCCATTCAAGGCTGTGCGGATAGGGGGTATCGAACCCGGTCACGCGCTCAATCGGCGCTTCGAGGTGATAGAAGCAGCGTTCCTGCACCAGCGCGGAAAGCTCTGCCCCGAACCCGCCCGTGCGGGTCGCCTCGTGTACGATCAGGCAGCGCCCGGTCTTCTTGACCGAAGCCTCGATCGTTTCGATGTCCAGCGGAACCAGAGTGCGCAGGTCGATCAGTTCGGCATCGACGCCTTTTTCGCGGCACACCGCCTCTGCCACGTGGATCATCGTGCCATAGGCCAGCACGGTCAGTGCTTCACCCTCCTGCACGATCCGCGCCTTGCCGAGCGGGATCCGGTAGTAGCCTTCGGGAACTACCGAGCCTTCGTGCTTTGCCCAGGGTTCGACCGGCTTGTCATAATAACCGCCGAACGGGCCGTTGTAGATCCGCTTGGGCTCAAAGAAGATCACCGGATCGTTGTCTTCAATAGCGGAAATCAGCAGCCCCTTGGCATCGTGCGGGGTTGAAGGGATCACGGTCTTCAGCCCGGCGACATGGGTGAACAGTGCCTCGGGGCTCTGGCTGTGGGTCTGCCCGCCGAAGATCCCGCCGCCGAACGGCGATCGCACGGTGATCGGAGCAATGAATTCCCCGGCCGAGCGATACCGCAGCCGCGCTGCTTCGGAAATCAGCTGGTCCAGCCCGGGGTAGATATAGTCCGCGAACTGGATTTCTGGCACCGGGCGCAGGCCATAGGCCCCCATCCCCACCGCCGCGCCGATGATCCCGCATTCGTTGATCGGGGTATCGAACACCCGGGTCTTGCCAAACTTCTTCTGCAAGCCTGCCGTGGCGCGGAACACCCCGCCAAAAAAGCCGATGTCTTCACCGAACACCACGACATCGCCGTCGCGCTCCATCATGATGTGAAGCGCGTCGTTGATCGCCTCGATCATATTGAGCCGCTTGGTCGGAGCCTTGGCAAGCGAGAGCGGCGCTTCTTCCTGCGTCATCACTCGTACTCCTTCCAGGTCGGCCATTTGATCCGGCGTTCGCGGATTGCCTGTTCGGCCTGTTCCTGCAGATGCCAGGGCAGTTCCTCGAACACGTCTTCGAACATGGTGTGGAACGGATGGTGCAGCCCGTGGCCCAGCACGCCGTTCTTCTCCGCCTCCTTGGTCGCGGCCTTGACCTGTTCGGCCAGTTCCAGATCCATCGCGGCGTGCTGTTCCTCGCTCCATTCGCCCAGGCCGATCAGGTGCGCCTTCAGCCGGGTGATCGGATCGCCTAGCGGCCATTCCCCGCGCTCCTGCGCCGAGCGATAGGCCGAAGGATCGTCAGAGGTGGAGTGGCCTTCGGCGCGGTAGGTGAAATGCTCGATCAGGGTCGGTCCCTGCCCGGCCCGCGCCCGGTTGGCGGCCCAGCGTGCTGCGGCATAGACCGCCAGCGCATCGTTTCCGTCCACCCGAAGCCCGGCAATGCCATAGCCGATTGCCTTGGCCGCAAAGGTTGCCCGCTCGCCCCCGGCGAACCCGGCAAAGCTGGAAATCGCCCACTGGTTGTTGACGATGTTGAACACCACCGGCGCGTTGAACACCGTGGCAAAGGTGAAGGCGGCATGGGCATCGCCCTCGGCGCTGGAACCTTCCCCGATCCAGGTGCTGGCGATCCGGGTATCACCCTTGATCGCGCTGGCCATGGCCCAGCCCGCCGCCTGCGGATACTGCGTCGCCAGATTGCCGCTGATCGTGAAGAAGTTGTGTTCCCGGCTGGAATACATGATCGGCAGCTGGCGGCCCTTCAGCTTGTCAGCCCGGTTCGAATAGATCTGGTTGACCATCTCGACGATCGGATAGCCGCGCGCGATCAGGATGCCCTGCTGGCGGTACGACGGGAAGACCATGTCATCGTCGGACAGGGCAAAGGCCGAAGCGACACTGGTCGCCTCTTCGCCGGTGCACTTCATATAGAAGCTGGTCTTGCCCTGGCGCTGGCCGCGATACATCCGGTCATCGAAAGCGCGGGTCAGTGCCATGGTCCGCAGCATCCGCCGCAGCGTTTCGGGATCAAGCCGCGGGTCCCAGGCCCCGACCGCACGATTATCTTCATCCAGCACGCGAATCAGGCCGTGGCACAGCGCGTGGGTTTCCTCGGTCGGGCAGGCCTCGTCAGGGCGGGGAAAGGCACCGGCGGGCGGGATTTCAAGGAACGAATAGTCAACCGGATCGCCGGGTCGGAACGGCGGTTCGGGCACGTGCAATGACAGCGGCGGAAGGTTTCCGCTGGCGGTTCCGGCACTGGCTGGGCGCTTGGCCATGATGCGCTCTCCCGCTTCGGACGCCACAACGGCGCGTGGAAGCAAATTTTAGGTTCGCGACATATTATTTCAAACTGGTTTCACCGTCAACTAAACTGCAACCGGCGCGGCGATGTGGCCCTGCGGCACATATCCGCTCACTTCGAAATCTTCGATCCGGTAGTCGAAGATGCTCTCAGGCCGCCGCAGGATTGCCAGGGTTCCTCCGCCTGAGGGGCTGCGTGCCAGCTGGGTTTCGACCAGCTCGGCGTGGTTGAGATAGAGGTGCGTATCGCCGCCCATCCAGACCAGCTCCCCCGCATCAAGGTCGCACTGCTGGGCCAGCATCCGGGTGAACAGCGCCGCGCCGAACAGATTGAACGGCAGCCCCAGCGCCACGTCGCAGCTGCGCTGATAAAGCAGGCAGCTGAGCCGTCCATCGGCGACCTGAAACTGATAGGTCTTGTGGCATGGCGGCAGGGCCATCCGGTCCAGCTCGGCGACGTTCCAGCCCTCGACGATGTGGCGGCGGCTGCCGGGGTTCGATTTCAGGCTCTCGACCACCTGGGCAACCTGGTTGATCCCCGCACCCTGCCGGAACAGGCCGTCGCCCGCCGGTTGATAGGTCGGCCAATCGACCCACTGTTTGCCATAGACCGGACCCAGATCGCCCCACTTTTGGGCAAAGTCCTCATCCGCGGCGATCCGCTGCGCAAACTGCTCAATCGTGATCGCGTCGCCGGTGGCCTTGACGTAGTTGGCGTGCGGCCACTCGTTCCAGATTTTCACCCCTTGCAGCACCAGCGGGCGGATGTTGGTGTTCCCGGTCAGGAACCACAGGAATTCGCGCGCCGATGCCTTCCAGTAAACCCGCTTGGTGCTGAGCAGCGGCATCGCACCGCCCGCAAGATCGAAGCGAATCTGTGCCCCGAACACGGCCCGCGTACCGATCCCGGTGCGGTCGATCCGCTCGTCCCCGTGCTCCCAGATCCGGCGCATCAGGTCCAGATACTGCCATTCCCAGTGGTTTTCAGGGGCGGAATCGCGGGGAATCGGGGAACTGGCCATGAAATGATCCTAGCGGTGAGATTGCCCGCTTGCCACTGCGCGAATCGCCCCCTATAGGCCCGCTCCTGCCTCGGGCATCTTCGGGTGCCCTGGATCGGTCGGGGAATAGCTCAGCCTGGTAGAGCACTGTCTTCGGGAGGCAGGGGCCGGAGGTTCGAATCCTCTTTCCCCGACCAAATCCACTCTCTTTTCCAAAAACACAATCACTGCACTGGCCCTCCCCCCCATGAGCGACACCCGCCTGACGCTGCTTGAAGCGATTTCCCGTAAACGCCTGGTCGAGGCGCAGTACAACGGCGCCGTCATCCGGCTGGCCCCGCACCTGATGTTCGAACGTCACGATGACCTGTTCGTCTCGGCGCTCAACCTCGGCAAGACCTGGCGCTCGGACGAGGAACCCCGGCTGGGCCAGTTCAAGCTCGCCGGGCTCAGCAACGCGCGGCTGCTGGAGGAATCGTTCGAGCCGCTGGAAAGCTTCGACGGCTCGGTCCCGCGTGAGGATGATATCGCCGTCCTGGCGGTCTAACCGCCCCGGCATTCGATCAGCGCACACCCGGAACGCTTCGTCCGCGCCTGGGTGACTAGCGCTTGCAATCCGCCCCGCGCCTTCCCAGATCACGCTCAAACGAGCTTCGGGATCGCAAAAGCAATGAAACTCAATCGGCGTCACCTGCTGGGCGCGATGGTTGCCGGTGGAGCCGGGCTGGTCGCAACGCGCAGCCTGGCCGCCACGCTATGCGGCGAAATGCCGGCGCTGCTGCCCCACGCCCTTGCCGCGCTGGAACTGAACGCCGGGCGGATCGCCCAGCGCGACCGGATCGGCATCGTCAACTTCTCCGCCCATTCGCGGCTGCCGCGTTTCCAACTGATCGATCTGCAAGGCGGGCAAGTGCTCAAGACCATGCTGGTTGCCCATGGCAGCGGCTCCGATCCGGGGGCGACCGGCTGGACCGAGCGGTTTTCCAACCGCGCCGGGTCGAATGCCTCGTCAAAGGGCGTGTTCGTGACCGGGCAGACCTATGTCGGCAAGCACGGCCGGTCACGCAAGCTGATCGGGCTTGAACCGCAGAACGAAGCGGCAGAGCGCCGCGCTATCGTGATTCACGGCGCGGACTATGTTTCGCAGGGGCTGGCGCTGGAACAGGGCCGGATCGGCCGCAGCCAAGGCTGCTTCGCTGTTTCGCGCGCGGAAATCGGCGATCTGCTGGAAATGCTGGGCGAAGGCCGGATGCTCTACGCCTGGAAGGGCTGAACCGCGCCCTACCCGCCGCGCAGCAGCTGCACACCCCAGTCCCGCTCGAACAGATAGAGCAGCAGCCGCGCCGCTTCACCGCGTTCGCCGGTCAGGCCGCCGTCCCGCTCGATCAGCAGGCGCGCGTCGTCGTGCGCCAGCGGCAGCAGCTTCTGGATCTGCTCAAGGCTGGCGACCCGGAACGGCGTATCGCCCGATTGCCGCGTCCCGAGCAATTCGCCCCCGCCGCGCAGGCGCAAATCCTCCTCGGCCAGGCGGAAGCCATCCTGCGTCTCGCGCATCAGGGCCAGCCGCTCACGCGCGGTTTCCGACAGCGCCTCGCCGCGCAGCAGCAGGCAGGTACTCTTGCCCTCGCCCCGCCCGACCCGGCCGCGCAGCTGATGCAGCTGGGCAAGGCCGAACCGTTCGGCCTGCTCGATCACCATCAGCGTGGCATTGGGCACGTCAACGCCAACCTCGATCACGGTGGTCGCCACCAGCAGCCGCGCCGCACCGCTGGCAAAGCGCTCCATCGCCGCGTCCTTGACCTCGCCCTTCAGCTGCCCGTGGACCAACACCACGCTATCCCCGAACCGGGCCTTCAATTCAGCATAGCGCGCCTCGGCCGCGGCAAGGTCCTCGTTTTCCTGTTCGCGCACCATCGGGCAGACCCAATAGGCTTGGCTCCCGCTTTCCAGATGCCGCCCGATCGCGCCGATCACATCGCCGAGCCGTTCGATCGCAACCACCCGCGTATCAATCGGCTGGCGTCCGGGCGGCATCTCATCGAGGCGTGAGACATCCATCTCGCCGTATTGCGCCAGGGTCAGCGTGCGCGGGATCGGGGTGGCGGTCATCGCCAGGCAATGCGGCGCGCGCCGCCCCTTCTGGGTCAGCATCAATCGCTGGCCAACGCCAAAACGGTGCTGCTCGTCAATCACCACCAGCGCGAGGTTCTTGTAGGCCACCGCATCCTGAAAGATCGCGTGGGTGCCGACGACGATCTGGATCGACCCGTCGAGCAGCCCCATCAAGATCGATTCGCGCGCGCGCCCCTTGTCGCGCCCGGTCAGCAGGGCAATCGTCGCCCCGGTGCCCGCGGCCATGCGGGTCAGCGTTTCGTGGTGCTGGCGGGCGAGGATCTCGGTCGGGGCCAGTAAGGCGGCCTGGGTGCCTGCCTCAACCGCCAGCAGCATCGCTTCAAGCGCGACCACGGTCTTGCCCGAACCGACATCGCCCTGCAGCAGCCGCAGCATTGGGCTTGGCTGGGCCAGATCGCCTTCGATCTCGCGCACCGCGCGGGACTGGGCGCCAGTCAGGCCAAACGGCAGCTTGAGCTTGCCGCGCAAGGAACCATCCCCATGCAAGGGCGTCCCCGCCCGCGCCCTGTTATCCCGCCGCACCAGCATCAGCGCCAGACTGTTGGCCAGCAGCTCATCATAGGCCAGCCGATCGCGCGCGGCGGCGTGTTCGCTCCTGTGCGCCAGTTCCAGTGCATCACGCCACAGCGGCCACTGCATCTTGTCGGCCAGACCCGGCTCGATCCATTCGGGCAGGTCCGGCATCCGTTCCAGCGCCTGATGGACCAGCGCTGCCAATCGCCCTTGGGTCAGCCCTTCGGACAGCGGATAGACCGGCTCAACCAGTTGCCCCAGCGCCAATCCACTTTCGTCCGAAACGTGATCGGGGTGCACGATCTGGAGCATCTGGCCATATTGATCGAGCCGTCCGGCGATCCAGCGCTTTTCACCCAGCGGCAGCGCCTTTCGCGCCCAGCCGGTGTTGCGCCCGAAATAGGTGATCGCGCAGACATTGCCCGCCTCGTCCGCAGCCAACACGCGGAACGGCCCGCGCCCGGCAGAGCTGCGGTATTCCACCGGGGTAAGCCCCACCACCACGTTTTCACCCACGCTGGCCTGATCGAGATCGGCCACCGCTCGGCGGGTTACGAAGCGATCGGGCAGGTGATAGGCAAAATCCTTCACCCGGGTCAGCCCCAACCGCTCCAGCGGGCGCGCCAACCCGGTGCCGACGCCCTTCAGGCTGTCTGCCGCAACGAACAGGGGATTGAGCCGATCGGGGCGCATGGCACGGCTATAGCCATGCTTTGGGCTTGCCTCAAAGGCCGGTGTGGCTAGAGCGGCGTTATGGACCACACCGATCGCCCCCATGAAGACAGACTTCGCCGCCTGAAATTCCGCGCCTGGCATCGCGGCACGCGTGAGGCCGATTTCATGATCGGCTGCTTCTTTGATCGCTATGGCGGGGAATGGGGCGAGGCCGAGATTGCCTGGTTCGAAGCCCTGCTGGATGAGGAAGACGCAGACATCATGGGCTGGGCGCTGGGTACGCTGGCAATTCCGGATGAATATGTCGGCCCGCAGATGGATGCCTTCCGCAAGCTCGACTACGTCGAAATCCCGCGCTGATCGCACGCCTCCGGATTCTTCCGCATATAGCCAATCCGTCATCCTGAACGCGTTTCAGGATCCATTTCTCAGCGCAGCCGGTCGCCAGCTCGGGTCACTGCACCTCGATCCGCCAAGAAGACTTGGCCCCGGCCGCCTTTGCCCCTAAAGCGCCGCTTCCGTCTTCCCACCCCGTTGGCTGCGAAATAGCCTGCGGGGCAATTGCTGTTGCCCTAGCCATGCCCGATCTGTCGAAAATCCTTGCCGCCAAGGCCCCGCTGACCCTGTCCTCGCTGGCGCGCGGGGCGCAGCCGCTGGTGCTGGCGGACCTTGCCCGCGCGGCGAAAACCCGGGCAGTGTTCATCGCGCCGGATGAGGCGGCGATGCAGGCGATTGCCGATAGCGCCGCTTTTTTCGCGCCGGAGCTGGACGTGATTGCTTTCCCGGCCTGGGATTGCCTGCCGTATGACCGGGCCAGCCCGGCCCTGTCGATCTCGGCGCGGCGACTGGCGGCATTGCACCGGCTTCAGGGCAAGCCGACCGGGCCGCAACTGCTGGTCACGACGATCAACGCCGCGTTGCAGCGGGTCGCCACGCCGTTCCGGATTCGCGAGAATGTCCGCCTGCTGAAGCCCGGCATGGAAATCGGCCGCGAAAGCCTGATCGCCCTGCTGCAACGCCAGGGATATTCGCGCACCGATACCGTGGCCGACGCGGGCGAATTTGCAGTGCGCGGGTCGATCTTCGATATTTACCCGTCGGGCCTCGATGCCGGGTTGCGGCTCGATTTCTTTGGCGACGAGCTGGAAACGCTGCGGCTGTTCGATCCCAATACCCAGCGATCCAGCGGCGTCGCGGAATCGCACCTGCTGCTTCCCGCCAGCGAGGCGATGCTTGATGAAGACAGCGTAAAGCGTTTCCGCAGCCGTTATCGCGAAATGTTCGGCGCCAATGCCACCGGCGATCCGCTCTATCAGGCAGTCAGCGATGGGCGGCGGCTGGCGGGGATGGAGCATTGGCTGCCGCTGTTCGAGGACCGGCTGGTCACGCTGTTCGATCACCTGGGCGCCGATGATACGATCGTGATCGACAGTGGCGCGGTCGGCGCGGCGGACGAGCGACTGGGCGATATTGCCGATTACCACGCGGCGCGCAGCGATACCTCTGGCAAGGCGGCGGGATCGTACCGACCGCTGAAGCCGACGGCACTCTACCTCAGCCGCGCTGAACTGGACGAACGGATCAAGGGCCACCCGATCCACCGCGCGGAAATCTTCGCCCAGCCTGACAGCGCTGCGATCCTCGATTTCGGTTTCACCGGCAGCCGCGATTTCACCCCCGAACGAACGCGCGGCGATAATGTTTACGAAGCCGCCGCGCAGTACCTGACCGGCCAGGCCAAACGCGGCAAGAAGGCCCTGATCGCGGCCTATTCCGAAGGCAGCCGTGCCCGGATCGCCGCAATTCTGGGCGAAGCTGCGCGCCCTGCCCCGGTTCTGGCCGATAGCTGGCAGGAAGCGCTGGGGCTGGCCGCTAAAGGTGTGCCGGTGGCGCTGGTCCTGCCGCTGGAAACCGGCTTTGCCAATGATGAGCTGGAGCTGGTCACCGAGCAGGACATTCTGGGTGACCGGCTGGTCCGCCGCAAAAAGCGCCGCAAGGGGGCCGACGCCTTTCTGGCCGAACTGGCAGCGCTGACGCCGGGCGATTTGGTGGTCCACATGGACCACGGGATCGGGCGCTATATCGGGCTGCAATCGATTCCGGTCGGGCAAAGCCCGCACGATTGCGTCGCGCTGGAATATGCCGGCGGCGACAAGCTCTATGTCCCGGTTGAGAATATCGACGTCCTCTCGCGCTATGGCAGCGACAGCGATCTGGTCGCGCTTGACCGGCTCGGCGGCGAAGGCTGGCAGCGGCGCAAGGCCCGGCTCAAAGAGCGGATCCGCGAAATCGCGCACGAATTGCTCAAAACCGCGGCGCTGCGCGCGCTGCGCCAGGCCCCGGTGCTGGCGCCCGAGCCATCGGCCTACGACCAGTTCGTCGAGCGCTTTCCATGGCAGGAAACCGACGATCAGGAAGCCGCGATCGAGGACGTGCTCAAGGACCTCACCGAAGGGCGGCCGATGGACCGGCTGGTCTGCGGCGATGTCGGCTTCGGCAAGACCGAGGTGGCGCTGCGCGCGGCCTTCGTCGCCGCCATGGCCGGGCAGCAGGTTGCCGTCATTGCGCCAACCACCCTGCTCGCCCGTCAGCACTTCACCGGCTTTACCGAACGGTTCGCGGGCTTCCCGCTGAAGGTCGGGCGACTTTCACGGCTGGTCGGGGACAAGGAAGCCAAGGCGACCAAGCAGGGCCTGGCCGATGGCACGGTCGATGTGGTGATCGGCACCCATGCACTGCTGGCAAAGAGCCTGAACTTCAAGCGGCTTGGTCTTGTTATCGTTGATGAAGAGCAGCGTTTTGGCGTCAACCACAAGGAAGCGCTGAAGCAGCTGCGCAGCAATGTCCACGTCCTGACGCTAACCGCGACGCCGATCCCGCGCACACTGCAAATGGCGATGTCCGGCCTGCGCGAACTGTCCACCATCCAGACCGCCCCGGTCGATCGCCTTGCGGTGCGGACCTATGTGATGGAATGGGACGATATGGTGATGCGTGAGGCGCTGCTGCGCGAGCATCATCGCGGCGGGCAGAGCTTCATCGTTGTCCCCCGGATCGCCGACATGGCCGAGGTGGAGGACTGGCTGCACAAGACCGTGCCCGAAGTCCGCTATATCGCCGCCCACGGCCAGATGGCGGCGGGTGAAGTCGAAGAGCGGATGAGCGCCTTCTACGAAAAGAAGTACGAAGTGCTGCTTTCCACCACCATCGTCGAAAGCGGACTGGATATTCCCTCCGCCAATACGATCATCATCCACCGTGCCGACCGCTTTGGTCTGGCCCAGCTTTACCAGCTGCGCGGACGGGTCGGCCGCTCGAAACTGCGGGCCTATGCCTACCTCACCACGCCCGCCGATACCCAGCTGTCCGAAGTTGCCGAAAAGCGGCTGAAAGTGCTGGGCGATCTCGATTCGCTCGGAGCCGGTTTTCAGCTTGCCAGCCACGATCTCGACATTCGCGGGGCCGGCAACCTGCTTGGCGACGAACAATCTGGCCACATCCGCGAGGTTGGCTTCGAACTTTACCAGTCGATGCTGGAAGACGCGATCCTGGCGGCCAAGGCCGGCGATCTGGGCGTGGTCAAGGAACGCCACGCGCTCAGCCCGCAGATCACGGTCGATGCCCCGATCATGATCCCTGAGGACTATGTGCCCGATCTTGCCGTCCGAATGGCGCTCTATCGCCGCCTCAACGATGCCGAGGACGGGCAGGAGATCGAGAGCCTCTCGGCAGAGATGATCGACCGCTTCGGGCCGCTGCCTGCACCGACCGCCAATCTGGTCAAGCTCATCCAGATCAAGCGCCAGGCGATCGAGGCCAATATCGCCAAGATCGATGTTGGGCCGAAGGGTACGCTGGTTTCATTCCATATTGACCAGTTCCCCGATCCCGCCGGGCTACTGGCCTATGCCCAGCGGCTGGAGGGGACGATCAAGCTCCGCCCCGACAGCAAGATCGTGGTGGTTCGCGTCTGGGGCAACCCGGAAGCGCGGCTCAACGGCCTGTTCCAACTGACCAAGGGCCTCAGCGCGATTGCGCGCAAGGCGCGTTAGCGAGCGCGCGGAACTTGTCCGACCCCATCGGCTGGGCGCGCAGGAAGCCCTGGTAGAAGGCGCAGCCCTCGCTGTCGGCCAGGGCGCGCTGGGCTTCGGTCTCGACGCCTTCTGCGATCACCGCCAGATCGAGCGCCCCGGCCATCGCGATGATCGCGCGCAGCACCGCCAGATCGCGCGGGTCCCCCGCCCCCTCGATCATCGAGCGATCAAGCTTGAGGTAGTGCAGCGGCAGCAACTTGAGATAGCGGAAGTTGCAGAACCCCGCGCCAAAATCGTCGAGCGCGATCCGCATTCCCTGTGCGGTCAGACGCTCCAGCGCCAGCGCTGCCTGACCGACATCGGCAAGCAGGACCTGCTCGGTCACCTCCAGCGTCAGGCGACCGGCTGGGAACGCGGCGGCATCGACCAGTTCGGCAAAGTCCTCGGCAAAGCCGTGCTGCGCCAGATCGCTGGGCGTGAGGTTGAGCGATAGCCGAAGCTGCTCCGGCCAGCCGTGCGCGCCCGCCAATGCAGCCTGCGCAATATGGCGTGAAAGCTGGGCGACATGGTCAGCCCGCTCGGCAATCGCGAACAACGCCCCGGCCCCGATCCGCCCCAGCCGCGGGTGGTTCCAGCGGGCCAACGCCTCGGCCCCGGTCAGGCGGTCATCCCGGCACGACCATTGCGGCTGATAGACCACCTCGATCTCACCCAGATCGAGTGCGCGCAGCAGATCAGCCTCAAGCTGGGCGGCGCTGCGCCCGGCGCGGGTTACCTCGCCATCGGCCCAGGCCAGCCGCCGCGCCGGGGCGGCCATTACCGTTTCCAGCGTCTGCCCCACCCGGTCGAGTAGCGAATCCGCCTCTTCCCCGCCCAATGACCGTAGCAGCGCCCCGCGCGGCGAAAGCCGCAAGGTCGCCCCGCCAACCGCCAGCGGGCGCGACAGCAGATCGAGCACCTGCGCGCCGACCATCTGCCAGCGTTCGCGGCTGCAAGGCTCCGTGCTGAGCAGCAGGAACCGCCCGCCCCCACCGCGCGCCGCAATCCACGCACCGTCCAGTTCGCCATGGGCGAAATGCCGCAGCCGCGCCGCCACTTCCGCCAGAGCGGCATCGCCGGTGAGCGACCCATAGGCCAGATTGACCGCATCGAACCGTCTGAGGCCGATCAGCAGAGCGTGGACCGGCTCTCCCCGATCGAGCCATTCCGCCAGCCGTGCGCAGGCGGCATCGCGGCCCGGCAGGCCGGTCAATGCGTCAAGGTGCAGCGCGGCGGCGTCGGTCTGGGCGGCGTCCATCGCGGCCCCCATAGCACAAGCCCCCTACCAAAGTGTTCCAATTGCCCATATGCACCCCGCCATGAGCAAGAACCCGGCCCTCGCCCTGCTGGCTTCGGACACCGCCCGCGCGCAGGAAGCGGCGGAACATCTGCGCCAGGAACACGCCTTTGTCCCGCTGGCCGAAGCCGATATCGCGGTTGTCCTTGGCGGCGACGGGCAGATGCTCCACGCACTCCACGAAATGCTCGATGCCGATCATGTCATCCCGGCCTATGGGATCAATTACGGCACTGTCGGCTTCATGATGAACAAGCCCAAGTCGAGCCGACCGCTGGACGAGCGGATCACACGGGCCAAGCGGCTTACCATCACTCCGCTGGAAATGATCGCCACCCTGGGCAGCGGCAAGACCGAAACCCTGCTGGCGATCAACGAGGTGTCGCTGCTGCGCGAAACCCGCCAGACCGCCCAGTTGGAGGTATCGGTCAACGGCAAGGTCCGCATGGCCGAACTGTTCTGCGACGGCGTCCTGGTCGCCACCCCGGCCGGATCGACCGCCTATAACCTCTCAGCCAATGGCCCGATCCTGCCGCTGACCTCAAATCTGGTCGCGCTGACCCCGATCAGCCCGTTTCGCCCCAGGCGCTGGCGCGGAGCGATCCTGCCCGATCATTACCAGATGAGTTTTCGCGTGCTTGATCCCGACAAGCGCCCGGTTGCCGTGGTTGCCGACCAGAAGGAACTGCGCGACATTCTGGAAGTGGAAGTGCGGGTCGCCCGCGAACGTCAGCTGACCTTGCTGTTCGATCCGGGCAAGACGCTGGAAGAGCGGATCTTCGCCGAGCAGTTCCAGGTCTGAATTTTTGCGCTTCTCTGGCTTGCCAAACGCTTCGGCGCTGCTATAGGCGCTCCCCTGCCCGCAGGTGGGGGGATCATTCCCCGATAGCTCAGCGGTAGAGTAGGTGACTGTTAATCACTTGGCCGTAGGTTCGAATCCTACTCGGGGAGCCACCCCCACCGGGCATTGCAAAGCCCCGCCCTCACCGGCGGGGCTTTTGCTTTTCAGCTCAGCAGCAGCCGCGATCCGGCCCAGATGGTAAGCGCCGCGGTGAGCCAGCGGATCACCCGTTCCGGCAACCAGCGCAGCGCCAGCAGGCTGCCCAGCTGACCACCGATCACCACTGCGATCAGCAGCGGCAAGGCCGGGGTCAGCGCCTCGGCAAACCGGTCCGCACCGTTCTTGCCGAGTTGGCCGACCAGACCAGACAGCGAATTGATCAGGATAAACAGGCTCGCCGTCGCAGCAATCTGCCGGGCACCGGCCCAGCGCGTGAGGTGCAGCAGCGGCGCCAGGAATATCCCGCCGCCGATCCCGACCAGTCCGGCCAGATAGCCCAGTGGTGCGACCACCAGCGGCATCCAGCGCGCGGCAGGCATTGGATCGCTCTCTCGCTCAGGCGCGCGCGGAGCGAACAAGGCCAGCCCTGCGGCAACCAGACTGAGCCCCAACAGGACCAGAAAGGTTTCCTGCCGGATCGGGGTCAGCCCGCCCAGAAAGGCCATCGGCGCCGCGATCAGCGACAGGATCAGCGCCTTCTTCCAGGGAACCGTCCCGGCCCGCGCGAAACGCAGCGTTCCGCCGGTTACCACCACCACGTTGCAGCACAGGCTGACGATCGGCAGCAGCCGGTAATCGAACCCGGCCAGGCTGAGCAGCGCGTTATAGGTCGATCCCCCGCCGAACCCGACCGAGGCATAAAGCAGCGCCGTGCCGAAAAAGGCCGGGGTCAGCCAGGGTGTCAGCCAGTCCATCGAACCTCCCCTGCGCGGGGAGGACCAACTATCACCCCGCAGCCCCGTGGCAGTGCTTGTACTTCTGGCCCGAACCGCACGGGCACGGCGCGTTGCGCGACAGGCCAAGGCCGGCGTAGGGGTCTTCCCCGCCGTGCGCCAGTGCAGCCGGCACCGCGCTGCCCAGCATCCCCATCATCGCATCGGCCCCGGCCATGCGCTGACCGCCCGCATCATTCTCACCGGTGAAGGGATCGATGTGGCTGGTCAGGAAGTCCGGCAGGTCGGGCAGTTCGACCGGATCGGGCATCCGCAGTTCGCTGTTCATCAGGATCCGGGTCACATCCTCGCGAATACCGCCCAGCATCCGCTCAAACAGGCCAAAGGCTTCCTGCTTGTATTCGTTGATCGGGGTCTTCTGGGCATAGGCGCGCAGGAACACCACCTGGCGCAGCGCATCCAGCGTGGCGAGGTGTTCCTTCCAGTAGTGATCAAGCCGATCGAGCATGATCTGCTTTTCAACCTGCCGCCAGATCGAGGCATCTTCCCCAACCTTGGCCGCCATCTTGGCATCGGCGGCCGCGACCAGGCTCTGTTCGATGTCTTCGGGTTCAACCCCGTCCTGGCCAAGGATTTCATCCCAGGGCATTTCCAGCCCCAGCACCTCGGCGGTGCGGGTCTTGAGTCCTTCGATGTCCCATTGTTCGGGATAGGATCCCGGCGGGCAGGCATCGCCAACCAGGCTGTTGATGGTGTCCTGGCGCATATCCAGCACCACGTCATCCAGCGTTTCGGCATCCATGATGTCGGCGCGCTGTTCGTAGATCACCTTGCGCTGATCGTTCATCACGTCATCGTATTCGACGACCTGCTTGCGGATATCGTAATTGCGCGCCTCAACCTTCTTCTGCGCTGTCTCGATCGCCTTCGACAGCCATTTCGAACCGATCGCCTCGCCATCGGCCAGGTTGGAATTCATCATCTTCGAAAACAGCGTGTCGGGACCGAAGATGCGCAGCAGGTCATCCTCAAGGCAGAGGTAGAACTTGCTCATGCCAGGGTCGCCCTGACGGCCCGAGCGGCCGCGCAGCTGGTTGTCGATCCGGCGGCTTTCGTGGCGCTCGGTACCGATCACGCAAAGCCCGCCTGCTTCCAGCACGCGCTGCTTCTCAGCCTCGATCTCGGACACGATCTTTTCGATCGCGGCGTCGCGCGCCGAACCTTCGGCCATGTCCTTCAGCTCGTCCTCGATCCGGAACTCGGCATTGCCGCCCAGCTTGATGTCGGTGCCGCGCCCGGCCATGTTGGTGGCGATGGTCACCGCGCCAAGCCGCCCGGCCTGGGCGACGATATGGGCCTCCATCTCGTGGAAGCGGGCGTTGAGCACCGCGTGCTTGACCCCTTCCTGGTTGAGAAATTCCGACAGCAGCTCGGACTTTTCGATCGAGACCGTGCCGACCAGCACCGGCTGGCCGGTCTTGCTGCGATCAGCGATCAGCTTGGCGATCGCCTTGAACTTGTCATTGGTGTTCTTGTAGAATTCGTCTTCCTCGTCGATCCGCTGGACCGGCACGTTGGTCGGGATGGTGACGACGTTCATCTTGTAGATGTCGAAGAATTCGGCCGCCTCGGTTGCGGCGGTGCCGGTCATGCCGGAAATCTTCGGATACATCCGGAAATAGTTCTGGAAGGTGATCGAGGCCATGGTCTGATTCTCGGGCTCGATGTTGACGCCCTCCTTGGCCTCAACCGCCTGGTGCAGCCCGTTCGACCAGCGCCGCCCGTCCATCATGCGGCCGGTGAACTCGTCGATGATGATGACCTTGTCGTCCTTGACGATGTAATCGATGTCGCGCTTGAACATCACCACCGCCTTGAGGCTCTGGTCGAGGTGGTGGACCACCTGGGTGTTCTCGACGTCGTAGAGGTTCGAGCCGACCAGCAATCCGGCGCCCTCAAGCAGGCGCTCGGCCTTTTCCACCCCGTCTTCGGTCAGGGTGATGTTCTTGGTCTTTTCGTCGGCCTCATAGTCTTCCGGCACCAGCTGCTTCACGATCGCGTCAACCGCGATGTAAAGTTCGCTCTTGTCGTCGGTCGGGCCGGAGATGATCAGCGGGGTGCGGGCTTCGTCGATCAAGATCGAGTCCACTTCGTCAACGATCGCATAGTTGAACGGGCGGTGGACCATCTGGTCGCGCTCGTGCTTCATGTTGTCGCGCAGGTAATCGAAGCCCAGCTCGTTGTTGGTGGCATAGGTAATGTCGGCGTTATAGGCCTCGCGCCGTTCCGGCTCGCTGAGGTTGGGCACGATCACACCCACGGTCAGCCCCAGCCAGGTATAGATCTGCCCCATCCATTCGGCGTCGCGGCGGGCGAGGTAATCGTTGACGGTAACGACGTGGACGCCCTTGCCTTCGAGCGCGTTGAGATAGACCGCCAAGGTGGCGACCAGGGTCTTGCCCTCACCGGTGCGCATTTCCGCGATCTCGCCGCGGTGGAGCACGATCCCGCCGATCATCTGCACATCGAAGTGGCGCATCCCCAGCACGCGCTTCGATGCCTCGCGCACGGTGGCGAAGGCTTCGGGCAGCAGATCGTCAAGGGTCTTGCCCTCTTCCAGCATCCGCCGGAACTTCGGGGTCTGGGCCTGAAGCTCCGCGTCGCTCAGGGCTTCAAGATCGGGCTCAAAAGCGGCGATCTGCTTGACGATCTTGTCGAGCGATTTGACGTAACGATCATTGGACGAGCCGAAAATGGCTTTGGCAACAGCACCAAACATGGGCAATTCCTGAATAGTTTGAAGGGTATGGATTGGGTTTGCGCGGCACCCGCAAGGGCCCGTCGCGCCGCGAAAACGCGGGAAAATCAGCTAGCGCTATTCGCGCGCGCGGTCGGCCCGCAGCACAACTGCCGGGGCCAGGCTCCAGACCGGGGCGTCATCGTCGCTGACCGGCTCGAACACGCGGCTCTCCACGCTGGAGACCGCCTTGACCGGCGGTGTTTGAACCGCCTGCGCGGTTCGTGTGCCGACCTTCTGAACCAGGGTTGCGCCAATTTCAGTCTCACCACGCACCCGCGCCTCGGCAGGGGAAACCTGCGCGGCGATCCCTGCGAACAGGGCCAGGAGGGCTAGGACAATCCGGTTCATTGCCGGTCGCATATAGGAGCGGCTTGATTAACAGTCCAGTAGCAGCACCACACCATTGATCTTTACCGACCATACTGATCTATGCTGCACCCGACAGGGGGGAATTCGCACATGACCGAAGCAAAGCCGCAGGCCCATTCACCGCGGATGTTCCAGCTTGACGGTCTGCGCGGCGTGGCCGCGTTCATGATCGTCTTCTATCACCTCGACATTGTTTACGGCATCGGCGGCCCGTTTCAGCGCGGCTACCTGTTCGTCGATCTGTTCTTCCTGCTGTCCGGCTTCGTGCTGACCGTATCCACAGAGAAAAAGCTGCTGACCGGTATTGGCGCGGTGGAATTCACCTGGGCACGCTTCAAACGGCTCTGGCCGCTGGTCGCGGTCGGCGCGGGCGTGGCGGTGATCCGCGCTTTCGTGATCGGCATGGCCGATCCGCTCACCCTGCTGTGGTGGCTGGCACTCGATCTGGTGATGCTGCCCAGCCTGGCCGGAGCGGGCCCGTTCTACCGCTATAACGGCCCGCAGTGGACGCTGTTCTATGAGCTGCTGGCAAACTTCATCCACGCACTAGCGCTGAAAAAAGTGCCGACCAAGGCCATGCTGGCCCTGGCGCTGATCATGGGCGGCTGGCTGATCTACACCGTGAGGCTCCACGGCGCGGACACCATGGGGGTCGATGCGCCGACCTGGAAGACCTGGTGGCAAGCCCTGCCCCGGGTCGGCTTCTCCTATGTCCTGGGGGTGTGGATCGGGCGCAAGTACCGCGAAGGCCTGCGCACGCCCAGCCTGCCGTGGTGGCTGGCCGTGATCCTGCCGATCGTCGGGATCGCCGCCGTGCCGTACCTCCCGCTCGGCAAGGTTGCGGGCGACCTGACTTTCGTGATCGCGTTCCTGCCGGTGATGATGTGGCTGGTCGCCATGGCCCAGCCGCCGCAAGCGATGAAAGCACCTATGGAGTGGCTCGGCAACTATTCGCTGCCGCTTTATTGCGTCCATCTCACCGTGCTGGTCTGGACCAAGGAGCTGGCCGGCAGCAACAGCGGCGCAATCGCGGCACTGGCCGTGGCGACGGCGCTGGCGCTGTCGTGGTTCTTCTCGAAAGTGGTGTCCTTCGCCAGCAAACCGACCGTGGCCAAGGGGTAAATCAGCCCACCCTGCCCCGTTCACCCGGAACGAACGAACGAACGAACGGGCGAGACTGCCCGCGCCCGATACCCGTCCAAAACAGAAAGCCGCGCCAACCCGAGGGCTGGCGCGGCTATTCTTGCGACCCGGCCGCGAGGCGTGCGGCCTGGGGGTCAGGCTTAGTTGACGGCGTCCTTCAGGCCCTTGCCGGCCTTGAACTTCGGCTGCGACGAAGCCTTGATCTTCATCGGTTCGCCGGTGCGCGGGTTGCGGCCAGTCGAAGCCTTGCGCTTGGCGACCGAGAAGGTGCCGAAGCCAACGAGACGAACTTCATCGCCCTTCTTGAGCGCACCGGTGATGGCGTCGAAAACGCCTTCGACAGCCTTGGCGGCATCGTTCTTGGTCAGGCCGCTGGCATCTGCAACTGCGCCGATCAGGTCGTTCTTGTTCATGTCGGGAACCCCCTACCTTTCTGTGTTAGTAAAAATGTGTGAATCGCCTCAAAAGATGCGCGGAATTGAGCGATTTTTACCCGCCCTGTCAAAGCCAAACCGCTACGGAAACCCGCAATTATCCACGATTTGACCCGGTTTTCGATGAATCGGGCGCTTGGCCGCTCCATTCCCCGCCGGACCTGCGCGAAATCACCGCCAACCGGGTTTCCGATTCGCTGCGATGCAGCAAAAATCAGTGTGCTGTGGTCGAGCTACCGGCCCCCGGCTGGCCGCCCGCGCCGGGCTGGCTGGCAAGGTCATCCTCCTCGCTCCACTCGATCGCTTCGAGCGGCTCGGTCAGCGCCAGTGCCAGCACCTGATCGACGTGACCGACCGGCACGATCTCCAGCCCTTCCTTTACGTTCGCGGGAATTTCGGCGAGGTCCTTGACGTTCTCTTCGGGGATCAGGACCAGCTTGATCCCGCCGCGCAGCGCGGCCAGCAGCTTTTCCTTCAGCCCGCCGATCGCCAGCACCCGCCCGCGCAGCGTAACCTCGCCGGTCATGGCAACGTCCTTGCGCACCGGAATTCCCGTCAGGGTCGAAACGATCGAGGTGACCATGCCGATCCCGGCGCTCGGCCCGTCCTTGGGCACCGCGCCTTCGGGCAGGTGGATGTGAATGTCCTTGCGCGCGATCAGGCTGGGCTTGATCCCATAA
This sequence comes from Pseudomonadota bacterium, assembly GCA_029550345.1. Taxonomy (GTDB): domain Bacteria; phylum Pseudomonadota; class Alphaproteobacteria; order Sphingomonadales; family Sphingomonadaceae; genus Novosphingobium. Next base: position 101,202 of record JAKPHK010000063.1, on the reverse strand, counting down.
GCGGCAGAGCGCGCCTTGACGAAGCTGAAGGCGGCCTGGACGCTTTCGTTCATCACCTCGCCCAGCTTGCCGGTGGTCTTGATCCCGCCTTTGCCGGGCACGGTGACGCTTTCGATCGTCAGCAATTCCCCGCCAACCGAAGTCCAGGCCAGCCCGGTGACGGCCCCGACCTGATGCTCTTCCTCGGCCACGCCAAAGCGGAACTTGCGCACGCCGGCGAAGTCACCCAGGTTTTCGGGCGTGATCGTGACCGAAGCCGCCTTGCCTTCCAGGATCTGGCGCAGGCTCTTGCGGGCGAGCTTGGCGATCTCGCGCTCAAGCGTGCGGACCCCGGCCTCGCGGGTATAATAACGAATCAGATCGCGCAGACCCTCGGTGGTGAGGGTAAACTCGCCAGCCTTCAGCCCGTGCGCCTCGACCTGCTTGGCGATCAGGTGCCGTTCGGCAATCTCGACCTTTTCATCTTCGGTGTAGCCCTCCAGCCGGATGATCTCCATTCGGTCCAGCAGCGGTTGCGGCAGGTTGAGGCTGTTGGCCGTGCAGACGAACATCACGTCGGACAGATCGTAATCCAGTTCCAGATAGTGGTCCTGGAACTTGGCGTTCTGTTCCGGATCGAGCACTTCGAGCAGAGCCGAGGCCGGATCGCCCCGGAAATCCTGGCCCAGCTTGTCGATCTCATCCAGCAGGAACAGCGGATTGCTGGTTCCGGCCTTCTTGAGGTTGGAAATGATCTTGCCTGGCAGCGAGCCGATATAGGTTCGGCGGTGGCCGCGAATTTCGGCTTCATCGCGCACGCCGCCCAGCGACTGGCGGATGAATTCGCGCCCCGTAGCCTTGGCGATCGACTTGCCGAGACTGGTCTTGCCCACGCCCGGCGGGCCGACGAGGCACAGGATCGGCCCCTTCAGCTTGTTGGTCCGCGCCTGAACGGCGAGATATTCGACGATCCGGTCCTTGACCTTTTCCAGCGCGTAGTGATCGGCATCAAGCACCGCCTGAGCCGCCGCGATATCCTTCTTGAGCTTGCTCTTCTTGCCCCACGGCAGGCCCAGCAGCACATCAAGGTAATTGCGGATCACCGTGGCTTCGGCGCTCATCGGCTGCATCGACTTGAGCTTCTTCAGCTCGGCATTGGCCTTGGCCCGCGCTTCCTTCGACAGTTTGAGCTTGTCGATCTTCTGCTGAAGCTCGGCGATTTCGTTGGCGTCATCGCCCTCGCCGCCGCCCAGCTCCGACTGGATCGCCTTGAGCTGTTCGTTGAGGTAATATTCGCGCTGGGTCTTTTCCATCTGGCGCTTCACGCGGCCGCGGATTTTGCGCTCCACCTGAAGCACGCCCAGCTCACCTTCCATGAAGGAATAGGCCATTTCCAGCCGCTTGAGCGGATCGGGTTCGGACAGCAGCGCCTGCTTGTCCGCAACCTTGGTCTGGATATGCGCGGCAACCGCATCGGCCAGCTGCGAGGCGTCAGCCATTTCGGCCAGATTCTCACCCGCTTCGGCCGGCAGCTTCTTGTTGAGCTTGGCATATTCGCCAAAGGCATCGACCACCGAGCGCATCATCGCGGCAACCTCGTTGCCCGAAACGCTGACCGGTTCGATCGGTTCAAGCTGGGCGACCATCATCTCACCCGACGAGGACTGCTCCAGCCGCAGCGATTCCAGCCGCGCGCGGCCCTTGGCCTCCACCAGCACCCGCACCGTCCCGTCCGGCAGCTTGAGCAGCTGCAGAACCGTCGCCGAAACGCCGATGTCGTAAAGATCGTCCTCGGCCGGATCATCGCAGCCGGGATCGAGCTGGGCGAGCAGGAAAATGTCCTTGTCACCCTCGGTCGCCATCGCCGCTTCCAGCGCTGCAACGGATTTTTCACGGCCCACGAACAGCGGCACGACCATCCCGGGGAAAACCACGATGTCACGCAAGGGCAGCAGGGGAAGCAGTTTGGTCATAGGTCCGTTCGTCAGCAATTTGGCGGATCGGCACCGCCTTCGCCCCCGGATATGGGGACGGCTGCCGCCCGGCGCAATGGCCCGCCCCCATCGCGGCTGTGGATGGAGACGGTTGCCAAGCCAATGAAGGATCAGCAGGATGCGATCCGACCATTCAACCGGGGGAATCGAACTGATGCGTAAAATCACCATCGCGGCGCTGGCGGGAGCCATGGCGCTAAGCGTTCCGGCCCTGTCCGAACCGAGCGCAGAGCAGCAGACGGTGATCACGGCGGCGCGTTACCTCGATGTCCAGACCGGCAAATATATTGAGCACCCGGCAATTTTCGTCGGCAAGGATGGGCGGATCAGCGCAATCGCCGATGCCCGCACGGTTAAGTGGGGCGCCAATGTGAAGCACATCGACATGGGCGGCAAAACCCTGCTGCCCGGCCTGATCGATATGCACGTCCATCTGGATAGCCCGGCCGATATCGGCGGCTTCCGCGGGCTGGAGTTTACCGACAGCTTCTTTGCCATGACCGCGGTCAGCAACGGGCGGGCGATGCTCGACGCCGGGTTCACCACGGTGCGCAATGTCGGATCGTCCAATCGCAACGACATCGGCCTCGCACAGGCGGTGAACCAGGGCTATGTCATCGGCCCGCGGATCGTCGGCGCGGGCTATGCGCTTGGCAGCACCGGCGGGCACTGCGACCAGACCGGCCTGCCCCCCAGCTTCGAAAAGCCAGGCAAGGTCGAAGGCGTCGGGGACACCCCTGAAGAGCTGCGCTATCAGGTCCGCCGCCAGCGCAAGTATGGCGCGATGGTGATCAAGGTCTGCGCGACCGGCGGGGTCTTTTCCCACAATACTGAGCCCGGCCAGCAGCAGCTCCGGCTTGAGGAGCTGTCGGCCATCGCCGATGAAGCCCATATGTGGGGCCTGCGCGTGGCCGCCCACGCCCATGGCGCGGCCGGGATCAAGACCGCGATCCGCGCCGATATCGATACGATCGAACACGCCAGCCTCGTCGATGACGAAGGGATCAAGCTGGCGGTAGAGCGCAAGCGCCCGGTGTGGTTCGCGATGGATATCTACAACACCGATTACACCCAGGCCGAAGGCAAGAAAAACGGCGTGCTGGAAGACAACCTGCGCAAGGACCGCGAGATCGGCCAGCTTCAGCGCGACAATTTCCGCAAGGCCTTCAAAGCCGGGGTGCGGATGATTTTCGCGTCAGACGCCGGGGTGATGCCGCACGGCCTGGTTGGCCGCCAGTTCGCGGTGATGGTGCAATACGGCATGACCCCGCTCGACGCGATCCGCGCCGCCACCCTGAACGCATCGCAGGCACTGGGCTGGGAAGCCAACGTCGGGACAATTGCCGTCGGCCGCTATGCCGATTTCGTCGCGGTGGACGGCGATCCCCTGACCAACGTGCGCGAGCTGGAAGACGTGGACGGCGTGATCAAGGGCGGGGTTGTGGTGGAACGGGGGCGGTAACGCCTCCCCGCGTCACATCCCCGGCAGCTTGAACCCCGGGGGCAGGCCCATGCCGCTTTGCATACGGGCCATTTCCTCACCGCTGACCTGATCGGCCTTGGCGCGGGCGTCGTTGAAGGCGGCGGCGATCAGGTCTTCGAGGATGCCTTTCTCACTCGGCTGGATCAGGCTGTCATCGATGGCAACGCCGATCACCCGGCCCTTGGCGCTGCAACGGATCTTGACCAGCCCGCCGCCGGCCAGCCCTTCGACCTCCATATCGTCGAGCTTGCCCTGCATTTCGGTCATCTGCTTCTGGATGGTCTCGGCGGCTTGCTGCGCGGCCTTGAGCATCTCTTCCATCGATTTCATGGTCAGTTTCTCCAGTTCCGGCCCATGTTCGCGACGCGGGCTTCAGGGTTTTCATCGATCAGTTCAGCGCCCGGAAAGGCCGCCAGTGCCGCTTCGACCAGCGGGTCTTTCAGGACTGCGGCTCGGGCTGCGTCCTTTTGCGCGTCCTTCGCTTCCTTGAGGCTCGGCGCGGCATCGCCCTCGCCCCGCGTCACGGTCCAGCGTTCGCCGGTCGCGCGCAGCAGCGCGTCGCGTAGTTCGGCGGTGGCATCGCCGGGATAGCCGGGGGCCAGCGCGTAAACCAGCTCACCGGGGGCAAGCGAGATCACCCGCACCCAATCGTGCATCAACTGCGAGAGCCGGAACTGGCCGGACTGTTCAACCTTGTCGATCAGCCCGGCCCAATCGAGCCCTTGCGGCGCGGCAGGTGCCGGTGCGGGAGCGGCATCGGGCGCAGCGGAAGCAGCCGCAACCGGCGCGCGCTCTGCCAGCTCTTCCAGCTTTTTCACCAGGCTGCCGGGATCGGGCATATCGGCGGCGTGGAGCACGCGCAGTAGCGCCATCTTGGCCGCGACCAGCGGATCGGGCGCACCGCGAACCTCATCATGTCCCTTGAGCAGCAACTGCCAGAGCCGGTGGAGCTGCCCGGCGGAAAGCCGCTGTGCCCAATCGCCGATTGCCTGGCGCTCATCGTCCGAGATCGCATCGGCCACGTCCTTGCCAAGCTGGGCAATGGTGATCCGGTGGGTCAGCTCCATCGCCGTGCGCAGCAGCGCCAGCGGCTCTACCCCCAACGCGAACTGGCGATCGATCAGATCGAGCAGCGCGCCGCCATCGCCCGCCAGCATCGCGGCGAACAGATCGCGCTGGGCGCCCTTGTCGGCCAGACCAAGCATATCGCGGACCTGATCGGCCGAAACCCGCCCGTCCCCGCCCAGATCGGCATGGGCAATCGCCTGATCGAGGATCGACAGGCCATCGCGGACCGAACCTTCGGCGGCAGCGGCGATCATCGCCAGCGCCTCGTCATCGGCCTCAACCCCTTCCTTGCCGCAGATCATCGCAAAATGATCCTTGAGCAGCGGAGCGGGAATGCGCCGCAGATCGAAGCGCTGGCAGCGCGAAAGCACCGTCACCGGCAGCTTTTCCACCTCGGTCGTGGCGAACAGGAACTTCACATGGGCCGGCGGCTCTTCCAACGTCTTCAACAGTGCGTTGAAGGCATTGCGGGTGAGCATGTGGACTTCGTCGATGATGTAGATCTTGTAGCGCGCCGAAACGGCGGCATAGCGCACCGCCTCGATTATCTCGCGCACGTCATCAACGCCGGTGTGGCTGGCGGCGTCCATCTCGATCACGTCGATGTGCCGCCCTTCGGCGATCGCCTGGCACGGCTCGCACTGGCCGCAGGGGTCGATCGTCGGCCCGCCCTGCCCATCCGGCCCGATACAGTTCAGCGCCTTTGCGATCAGCCGCGCGGTGGAGGTTTTCCCGACCCCGCGAATCCCGGTCATCAGAAAGGCATGAGCCAGCCGGTCACGCCGGATCGCGTTGGCCAGGGTTTGCACCATGGCTTCCTGCCCGATCAGCTCGGCAAAGGTCTGCGAACGGTACTTGCGGGCCAGCACCCGGTAGGGTTGCGCCGGAGCGGCTGGAACCGCAGGCTGTGCAGCGGGCGCGGGCGTCAGCGCTGGCTGGGGTTCAGGCGCGCCAAACATCGATTCCTGCCCGGCCGCTTCCAACTCGGCAGCGGAAGGCGCGTCAGGCTCGGCTTCGTCGCCGTATGTATCTGGGGAATCGGACATGGTTCGCCAGATTAGGCCCACGGCTCAATTTTGTCGAAGGGAGAAAAGGAGCCGGCCGACCCGCCGCAACCCGTTGTGGCTGCTTCCTTCCGGACCTGACCAGGTTGGCGAGCGCAAACGTCCGACCGACTCCCGGCGGCGCATATGGCGGCGCTGTCGCGTTTGCGCAAGTCCATCTGCGATTCGGCGGGCTAAGAGCGCCGGGTGACTTGCTCGATGGGGGCAGTCTATCGGTCCATCCGGCATGGATGGCCAAGGGAGCGGGTTCGCTGTTGCCTCACAGCGCGACCCAGGTATTCGGCGGGCCCGCTTCCAGATATTCAGCGGAAATTGTCGGCGTAGGCCTGAATTTTGAGCGTGCGCGGCGGCGCGGTGTGCACTTCCGCCTCAATCCCATAGCGCGCGGCATAGGCCTGCGCTTCTTCCAGGCTGCCGAACTTCAGCGTCACCTGGCTTTGGGTATCACCCGATCCGGCCCAGCCCATCACAGGATCGGGCTGCTTCGCCTCTGCAGGCGCGAAATCGAGGAGCCAGTCACCGGTGCGGGCCTTGCCGGACTGCATGGCGTTCTTGGGGCGCTGATAGATATGTGCAGGCATGATTGCGCGATTGCGCCGGATCGCCGGGAAAATCAAGTGCGGTTGAATGCGTTCTTTGTCTTGAGACTGGCGGCCTCGTTCCAGGGCTCGTCAGGCCAGCGGTGCTTGGGATAGCGACCCTTCATATCCTTCACCACATCGCGCCACGATCCGCGCCAGAACGCGGGAAGATCGCGGGTGGTCTGGGCCGGTTTCCCGCCGGGATCGGTCAGCTTCAGCAGCAAGGGCTGCGGCGGCTGGCCAAAGCCGGGATGCCGATCCAGCCCGAACAGCGCCTGGACCCGCAGCTCTACAGATGGTCCGCCCGGATCGTCATAGTCGATCGGATGGCTGGTCCCCGCCGGGCTGGTGAACTGCGCCGGGGCAAGCCGTTCCAGCGCCTGCTGCGCCGGATAGTCGAGCCGCGCTCGCAGTGCTTCGTGGAGCTTGTGCGGATCAAGCTGATCGAGCCTGCGCCCCAGCAGCGGCCCCAGCCAGTCATCCGCCTCAGCCAGCAGCGCCTCAACCGACAGTGCCGCGATGCCCGCAAAGCGTGACCGTTTCAGCAGCGCCAGGCTGGCCTTTGACAAGGGCAGCAGGGCAAGACCATCGGCCTGGACCTTCGCGACCAGAAAAGCGCGGATCGCTTGTGCATCGGGTGATGGATCGGGGCCGCGGGTCAGCGTGATGGCACCCAGCCGCGCCTCAAGCAGCGCCTCTACCCGCCCTTCCCCCTCGATCCAGCGCAAGGTCTGCCGCCGCTCGATACGGTGAGCAAGCCAGTGCGTCACTTCGGCTTCCTCCAGCGCAATCGCGCCGGTAATCCGGGCGCCTTTGGCGTCACCCTGCGCTTCGCCAACCGCAAGCCACTCCGCGCGGGCAAGCGGGCTGGCCGGATCGAGCCGCAAGCCCCTGCCGCCCGCGGTCAGCCATACTTCCCCGCTGGCATTGCGGCGGCGGGCGATATTGTCAGGCCAGGCCTCGGCCAGAAGGATGCCGAGCGGAGGCGGTTCATCGTTGCTCTGCCCGGCAAGTTCGACTGCGCGGCGCTCCCACCTTGCGGCCAGTTGCCGCGAAGCGTCGGCGCGGGGCGAGCGATCACCCCGCCAGCGATCGAGCCGCGCGGCCAGGTCTTCCCCGCGCCCGCCCAGCCCGCGTTCCTGCAGCACCAGCGCCAGCAATGCGGCATCTTTCGCCGCGCCATGCTGCGCAGCATAAAGCAGCATATGGGCAAGCTGCGGCGCCATTGGCAGCATTGCCATCGCCCGGCCATGCTGCGTGATCCGCCCCGCAGCATCAAGCGCGGTAAGTGACTGTAATGTTGCCTTTGCTGCGGCCAATGCTGCGGCTGGCGGAGGATCGATCCATGGCAAGACCGTCGGGTCCGCCGCCCCCCATTGCGCCAGGCTGAGCGCCAACCGCGCGAGATCAGAGGTGAGCATCTCGGGCGGGTCGAATGCTGCACGTCCGGCGTGTGCAGCATTTTCCCAGAGCCGATAGGCCACCCCTGGCCCCTGACGCGCCGCGCGGCCTGCGCGCTGATCGGCAGCGGCCTGACTGGCGCGGTGGGTTACCAGGCGTGTTACCCCGGCGGCCTTGTCAAATTCCGCCCGCCGCGACAGCCCGGCATCGACGACCACCGATACCCCGTCGAGCGTCAGCGAGGTTTCGGCGATCGCTGTAGCCAGAACGATCCGCCGCCGCCCATCGGGATCGCGGCGGATTGCCGCGCGCTGCGCCGCCGGTTCGCATTGGCCGTGCAGCGGCAATATCAATGCGCCGGGCAGTTTATCCGCCAGACGTTCACGCAAGCGCTCTATCTCCCCTACGCCCGGGAGAAAGGCCAGGATGTCGCCCGCTTCATCCCGCCACGCGGTCAGCACCGCGCTGGCCATCGCCTCTTCCAGCCGCAGATCGGGCCGCGCGCCCAGCCACTTGATCGTCAGCGGATAGGCCTTGCCCTCGCTCTCGATGACCGGCGCACCGCCCAGCAGCCCGGCAAAGCGTGCGCCATCGATGGTCGCGCTCATCACCACCAGTCGCAGATCGGGCCGCAGCACGGCCTGACTTTCGATCGCGAGCGCCAGCCCCAGATCGGAATCGAGGTGCCGTTCGTGCGCCTCATCGAACAGCACCGCCGACGTGCCGGCCAGCTCGGGATCGGCCAGGATGGTGGAAACGAAGATCGCCTCGGTCATCACCAGAACCCGGGTTCGGGCGCTTTTGCGGCTGTCCAGACGGGTCAGATAGCCGATGGTTTCGCCCGGCTTTTCGCCCAGTAGCTCCGCCATCCGTTCCGCCGCCGCGCGCGCGGCAACCCGGCGTGGGGACAGCAGGATAACCTGGCCTTCGCACCACGGCTGATCGAGCAGCGCGGTCGCCACAGATGTGGTCTTGCCTGCGCCCGGCGGCGCGATCAGCACCGCGCCAGGCCCATCGCGCAGCGCGGCGATCAGGTTCGGTAAAACGGCATGGATCGGCAGGCTGGTCACCCGCGCTCCATAAGGGCAGAGTCGCCTAGTTGGAAGGTGCCGGTGCGGCGGCGGGTTCCTGCGCGGGAGCCGGTACTGCCTCAGGCACCGGGGGCGACGCAGGTGTTGGCGCAGCTATCGGCGCGGTCGCCGGCTCGGCGGCGGGCTGATCCGATCCGGAAACCGCCTGTTTGGCCTTGCCGGTAAGCTCCTCCTCGCATTGCGCGGCGGGTTCAGGCCCGGTGCCACGGCCGTGGAGTTCGTCGATCTCGGCCTGACGCTTCTTGAGATAGTAAGCCCGTTCGGCGGCATAGGGATCACCGGACTCGCGGATGATCTGCAACTGGCAGTCAAACTCCACCCGCCGGTTGAGCGAACGGACCGCGCCGTTGGGGATGGTGTAATAGGCCTTGTTGAACGGCGCGCCGATGCCATAGGGCATCACCACCCCGTCAACCGCACCGCCAACGATATCGCGCAGGGTCGTCGGCCCGATGAACGGGATATAGAGGTACGGCCCCGGACCGACGCCATAATAGCCCAGCGTGTTGGCAAAGCCGTTGTGGCGATAGGGCAGGTTGAAGGGCTTGTCCTTGGCCACGTCGATCAAGCCGCCGATGCCGATCGTGGTGTTGATGGTAAAGCGCGCCAGCGTCTTGAACGCGCGGCCCGGTTTCAGTTGCAGAAGATCGTTGATGAACACGATCGGCGCGCTGATGTTGCGGATGAAATTGCCCAGGCCGACCCGGGCCGGCTTCGGCAGCGCCTTCTTGTAAGCCATTGCGATCGGCGCGACCAGCGCCCGATCGATGTCCTGGGTCAGGTTGAACGAGGCGGCATTGGCGCCCATCAGCGGATCATGCTTGGGCTTGGCCGTGACGACAATCGCATCGCCTTCAACCGCAGACGGGTCTGGCTGGGCTTGCTGGGCCTCAGCGGCGGGAACCTCTGCGGCGGGGATCGCTGTTTGCGGCTGGTCCGGCGATGCAACCGGGATTGTCGTTGCGGGTGGCGGCGCATCTGCCGATTCCGCCGGAACGACCACAATGACCGGATCAGGCGCAACCGATGGAACCGCCCCGTCGGCCTGCGCCGCCAGCAAAGCCAGCGCGGCCACCCCCGTCATTGCAACCAATCAAACCTCCCGCGACCTGGATTGCCGCCCATGCTGTTGGCTCTGCCCGGTCCAAGACAGCCCCTTGCGACCAGCCGAAACTTACGCACGATGAACCGGACTAGCCCATCGGATAGCGGATCTCCTTGGAAACCTTGTCGATCGCCTTCATCAGATCGTCTGGCAACACCAGATCAGCTGCCGCCAGGATTTCCGGCAATTGCCCCTCGGTGCTGACCCCGACAATGGTCGAGGCGACGAAATCGTGCTGTTTCGACCAGGCCACCGCCATGGTCACCGGGCTCATCCCCGCATCTGCTGCCAGCGCCATGAACCGTTCGGTTGAGGCCAGCGACCGGTCATTGACGAAGCGCTGCGCCATGGCCGCCTGCCGCCCGCCAATCTCAAGATAGCGGCTGAAGCGCGCACCTTCCGGCCTGGCGCCGCCCTGGTACTTGCCGGCCAGCACCCCGCCACCGATCGGCGAATAGGGGATCAGACTGACGCCTTCCATCCGGCAGACCTGCGCCAGTTCATCCTCGAACCGGCGGTTGTTGAGGCTGAAATTGTTCTGGATCGTCTGGTAACGGACCGCACCGACCCGTTGCGCCGCCTGGATCGATTTCATCAGGCCCCAGCTGGTCTCGTTCGAGCAGCCGGTGATCCGCACCTTGCCCGCCCGCACCAGCTCATCGAGCACCTCCATCGTTTCCTCATAGGGAAGCTCATGGTCGGGCCAGTGGGTCTGGTAGAGATCGACGTAATCGGTGCCGAGCTTTTTAAGGCTGGCTTCGATCGCGGTGGTGATGTTGCGGCGATCGAGCGCGGTCATCCCGTTGCGACAGGGTGAGCGGAACCAGACGTGGCTGGGGCCGGAAACCTTGGTTGCCAGCACGATCGCATCGCGCGGTTTGGTCTTGAGCCATTTGCCGACGATCTCCTCTGTCCGGCCAACCCATTTGATGTCGGGCGGCACCGGATAGCCTTCGGCCGTGTCGTAGAAATCGATCCCGGCATCGAAGCACTGATCGAGGATTCGCAGCGCCTCCGCCTCATCGGTCTGACTGCCGAATGTCATCGTGCCCATGCAGATATCGGACACGACAATGGCGCTTTTGCCCAAGCGGCGGCGTTGCATGGATGATTCTCCCGGTTGGAACTGGTTTTCGATCGCAACCGGAGTGAAGCTGTTTGGCAGGGGCGGGTCAAGCCCCGCGCGCGGCCTTCCTGCTTGGGGGGCAGATGCGGAAGGCGCAGCGCGCGGAGCAGGCCCGGCTCAATGCAGGGTCGCTTCGAGCACCCGGGAACCGGCATGATGGCTGCGCTCATGGCGCTGACGCTGGGCTGCCGCAACGCGCAAGCCCGCCACGCCGCCGCGATCCATCGCCCGCTGCCAGGACGCAAATTCCTCAAGACTGAGGTTATAGCGCGCCATGGCTTCCTCGATCGTGATCAACCCGCTTTCAACAGCGGCAACCACCTGCGCCTTGCGGCTGGCGACCCAGCGCGTGGTGGTGCGCGGCGGCAGGTTGTCGCGCGTCAGCACTTCACGCATCGGCCCGATGATGCGCAGCGGACGGGAGTTGTGATATTCAATCATTTCTAGGCCCTTCGTGACAGTGACCTGGTCAAGGTCGGGTTGGGCCCCCAAGCAAGCTGACTGTCAGGTTTGCGTGGTTAAAATGGGGTGAATCCGCAGCGCGGCTCATCGCATGGCAAGGGCGGATGGCGGCGGGGCGACTGGTCAGCGCGACCAGTCGTGCAATACTTAACTGCGCCGACTGACCGCAAATTCCGCCGCTTCGGCCATGGCACTGCGGGCTTCGCTCTGCGGAAAGATCGCGATGGCGTTGATCGCGCGCTGGGCAAAGTGGCGGGCGCGTTCGCGGGTCGCGTTTACCGCATCATGGCGGCGGATCAGCTCTACCGCGTGGGCCAGATCCGCGTCCGAAGTGCGGTGGCCCTGGATCGCGGCCTTCCAGAAGGCGCGTTCCTCATCATTGCCCTGGGCATAGGCCAGGATCACCGGCAGGGTCATCTTGCCCTCTCGGAAGTCGTCGCCTTTACCCTTGCCCATCTCCGACACTTCGGAATCGTAATCCATCGCATCGTCAACCAGCTGGAAGGCGATGCCCAGGTTGCGGCCATAATCGTCAAGCGCGCGCTCTTCCGCCTCGCTCTTTTCCGCGACCACGGCGGCGATACGGGTGGCGGCGGCGAACAGGGCGGCAGTCTTTGCGCCGATGATCGAGAGGTAGCGCTCTTCGCTGGTTTCGATCTGGCGCGCGGCGGTAAGCTGATCAACCTCACCCTCGGAAATGACCGAGCTGGCGTTGGAGAGAATCTTGAGCACTTTCAGGCTGCCATCCTCAACCATCAGTTCAAAGCTGCGGGTGAACAGGAAATCGCCGACCAGCACCGTGGCGGGATTGCCGAAAATCAGGTTGGCCGCGGCCTTGCCCCGGCGCAGTTCGCTGCCATCGACCACATCGTCATGGAGCAACGTGGCGGTGTGGATGAATTCAACCGCGGCGGCGAGCTTGTGATGGCGGGTGCCGTGGTAGTCGCACAGTGCCGCACCGGCCAGAGTCAGCATCGGGCGCATCCGCTTGCCCCCGCCGGCGATCAGGTGGCCTGCCAGCGCCGGGATCAGCGGAATTTCGCTTTGCATCCGTTCAAGGATCACCTGATTAACCGCATTCATACCCGGCGCGGTCAGGGTCATGATCGGGCCAAGCGACGGTTCGGCGTGCTGCGGGCGAAGGGGGATCACATCGGCGCTCATCTCGGTTTTGCGCATTGCGCGCGCTTGGCCCGGAAGGCAAGCTTGGAATCGCCCCGTTTTCGAGCTAGCGGAGATGGCGATGAGCGATAACCAACCTGATCCGGTCCTGGCCGGCTACCGCGCCTCGATCGACAACATCGATGCCGCGCTGATCCACATCCTGGCCGAACGGTTCCGGATCACCAAGGCGGTCGGCGCCTACAAGGCCGAAAAGGCCCTTCCCGCCAGCGATCCCGGGCGCGAGGACCGGCAGATCGTCCGGCTGCGCAAGCTGGCCGAAGACGCGCAGCTTGATCCCGAATTTTCCGAAAAGTTCCTGCGCTTCATCATTCAGGAAGTGATCCGCCACCACGAACAGGCGGCAGGCGCGCAATAGCGTCCGCCTTCAGTTGCTTCCGGTCTTGCCGCTGCGGCGATAAATTCCGCTGAAGGTCACGTTCATCCCGTCGCAGGTCCGTTCCGGATCGATCACGACCAGATAGTCACCCAGCAGCCTGAAACCGATTCCGCAGCCCGGCTCGGCCGCGCGGCTGCCCTCTGGCCGGGCGGAGCCATCGATCTCTCCGGTGTTCGGGCCACCGGGCCGCGTGCTGGCCGGCGGATTGGCCGCTGGCCAGAACGCCAGTCCCTTGACCGCAAGGCCACTGCCCTGACGCGAAAACCGGACCCAGTTATCACCATCTGACCACCGGCCCAGCCAGCGATCAAGCGGCGGGGCCGAATCGACCGGGATCGGCGCCAGACGTTGCCGCGGCATCCAGCCGGCCGTTCCGCCGGTCGCATTGGGATAGAAAACGCAGACGAAAGCGCCGCTGGTCCGGCCCGTGACGACCCGGTCACCGGGGACAAGCCAGGCCTTCCCCTGACACGATGCGCCGGCCTGCGGGCAGCCGTCCATATCCGAGTAAAATCGCGACCTGTCGCGCCCGATCACCCGCGCCAGACCGAACTCGGCGTTCTGCTCGGCGAACAGGCCGTTGCGGCACATCCCGTCATCGTCTTGCGCCTGAGCAGGGGTGGCACAGGCCAGACTGAAGGCAAGGCCGCTCAGGAAGAGCGTCTTGCCTCGTGCATGGTCCAGCATCACGCCCCCCTCGCCCGCGGCAGCCGCAGTTTGACCAGCAGGCCGCCCAGATCCTCGCTTTCTTCCAGCGTGACAGAGCCGCCATAAATTTCCGCCACGTCGCGGACGATCGCCAGCCCCAGCCCGGTGCCGGGCTTGCCGGTGTCAAGCCGCGCGCCGCGATCGAAGATGCGTTCGCGCTCCGCCTCGGGAATGCCCATCCCGTCATCCTCAACCCAGATCTCGCACCAATCGGGCTCGGCAGTCGGGTCGATCGTAACGAACACCGAACCACCGCCGTATTTGGCGGCATTCTCGATCAGGTTACCAAGGATCTCATCGAGGTCCTGCCGTTCGATCGCGACCCGGGCATCGCGGCTGCCGTCAAGATCGAAGCGGGTCTTTTCATAAAGCACGGTCACTGCGCGCAGCACGGCCTCGACGCTTTCGCCGACATTGGCGCGTGCCTGCCCCACACCGCGCCGCCCCACGGCGCGGGCCCGGGCCAGATGGTGATCGACCTGGCGGCGCATCACCGCGGCTTCGCGGATCACGATGTCCGCCAGATCGGGAGATTTGGCGGTGGCAGCATTCATCACGACGGTCAGCGGGGTCTTGAGCGCGTGGGCCAGATTGCCGGCGTGGGTCCGCGCCTCTTCGGCCTGGCGCTCGGTATGGGCCAGCAGACCGTTCAGTTCCTCAACCAGTGGCTGCACCTCAAGCGGCAGGGGTTCGGTCACGCGGTTGGCCCCGGAACTGCGCATCCGCTGGATCGCCAGCCGCACCCCGCGCAAGGGGCTGAGGCCGAGCCAGGTCTGCAACATAGCCATGACCAGCAGCCCCGCCCCCAGCACGGCAAAGCTGCGCAGCAGGATCCGCCGCACCCGGCCGACCTGATCGTCCAGGTTCTTGTGCCGCTCGGCAACGGTGAACCACCAGACGGTTTCGCTGCCTGGCAGTTTGATCGAGCGTTCCATCACCCGCAGCGGTTCTTCCGGGAACTGATCGCTGACGTAGGCGTGAACATCCTTGTCGAGGTGCCCGGCTCGCACGTCAAGCGTCCGGTCCCAGAGCGAGCGGGAAGGAAAATCCTCGTGCCCCTTGCCCCGGATCTGCCAGTAAAGACCGCTGTTGGGTTCCAGCAGGCGCTGATCGCCCAGCGGCCGGTTGAGAAACACCTCTCCGTCCGAGCCGACCTCGGCGGAAGAGATCATGCCGTTGAGCAGGTTCTCCAGCTGACTGTCAAAGTTGCGGGTGACCAGTCCGGTCAGGGTCTTGTCGAGCGCGATCCCGCCGCCCAGCAGCAGGATCGCGATCCAGGCCGATGCGATCAGCATCATCCGGGTCGAAAGCGACCCGGTGTGCTTCATCACGCCCTTGCTGGAAGGAGTGACGCCTTCGCCTTCTTCACTTGGCCGCGCAGGTTTCGGCTGGCTATCGCTCACCGGCGCGGCTCCGCTCGTTCAGATCAGCCGCGGCCGCCCGCAGCCGGGTCGTCAAGGCTGTAGCCAAGGCCGCGGATCGTGGTGATCACATCGGGGCCGAGCTTCTTGCGGATACGGGTGACGAACACTTCGATCGTGTTCGAATCGCGATCGAAATCCTGATCGTAGATGTGCTCGATCAGTTCGGTCCGGCTGACCACCTTGCCCTTGTGATGCAGCAGATAGGACAGCAGCTTGTACTCCTGCGCAGTCAGCTTGACTGGTTCACCGTTGAGCGTAACCCGGCCCGAACGGGTGTCCAGCCGCACGTCGCCGGCGGTCAGTTCGCTGCTGGTGTTGCCGGAAGCGCGGCGGATCAGCGCGCGCAGGCGGGCGATCAGTTCCTCGGTCTGGAAAGGCTTGGCCAGATAGTCGTCAGCCCCGGCATCAAGCCCGGCGACCTTATCGGACCAGCTGTCGCGCGCGGTCAGTACCAGCACCGGGAACTTGCGGCCTTCCTTGCGCCACATACCCAGCACGGTCAGCCCGTCGATCTCGGGCAGGCCAAGATCAAGGATCACCGCGTCATAGTCTTCGGTTGAGCCCATGAAGTGGCCGTCTTCACCATCGGTCGAAAGATCGACGGCATAGCCGTTGGCCTCAAGCGTGGACTTCAATTGCTTGCCGAGGGTCGGTTCGTCCTCGACGATCAGGATGCGCATGGCAGTTTCCCCAAAAATGTCAGACGATCAAATGGGGCCTAAGCCCTGAACCGTCAAGCAAGGCGGCATCATTGCAGCTTGCGGATCACGTCCCCGGAGCGGGCATCGACATCGACGAAGATCACCCGCCCGTCGCGAATGAACTTGAGGCGATAGGCCATCGCCACCGGATCATACTCAAAGCCCAGGTATTGCGCCCCGCCCATCGCCGGGATCACCACGTTCTCGATCGAGCGGATCGGTTTGATCTTGCCGGCGCGCAGATCTTCTCGCGCCTTGTCCTGCGCGTTGCGCGGACTATCGGCGTGAACCGGCATGACCGGCGCGGCCAGGGCAAAGGCAAGCGGGAGGAGCAGCTTCTTCATTGTGCGCCAGCCAATATTCCCAAGCCTTTGAACGGGGTGTGAATGATTCAGACAGCTCGCAGCAGGTCAATGTAGCGACGGCGGATTTCGGCCGTGACCACGCCGGGCCCTCCATTGCCGATCGGCTTTTCATCGACCTGGACCACCGGCAGAACCAGCGAACCTGCCGCCGAGACGAAGGCCTCGCGCGCGGCGTAAAGTTCTTCCGGAGTGAAGGGCCGTTCCTCAACCTCAAGCCCCATGTAGCGGGCGATCTGCAAGGCGCAGATCCGGGTCACGCCCGGCAGGACGCCATGATCGACCGGGTGCGAAATCAGCACCCCGCGGGAATCGATGATGTGGGCATTGGCGCTAGTCTGTTCGGTGATGACCCCGTCCTCAACCAGCCAGGCATCGTCGAAACCGGCATCGCGCGCGGCTTCCTTCGCCATCACGGCATAGAGCAGCTGGGTAGTCTTGGCCGAGCGCACCTTCCAGCGCGCTTCGGGAAACAACATCACCCTGGTTCCGCTTTGCGCGACCGGATTGTCGATCACCCGAGCTTCCTGGGTAAAGGCAAAGCGCGTTGCCGGGACCGGCGGCTGGGGCGAAAGGAAATCCCGGTCGGCAGGGGCACCGCCGGTAATCTGAAGATAGACCCGCCCTTCGGTCAGTTGATTGCGTTCGATCAGCTCGGCCAGGACAGCCGGCCAATCGGTATCGTCCTCAATCCGTGCGGTCGTCTTGCTGCGTTCCAGCCGGGCCGCATGGTGCGACCAGTTGCAATAGTGCCCATCGAGCACCGGCGACACCTCATAGACCCCCTGCCCGAACAGCAGCGCGCGATCGAAGATCGAGACTTTCGCTTCGGTTTCGGGGAGAAATTCGCCATTGAGCCAGACTGTACGCATATCAGCCTCTCTCGGGCGCGCGGCGTGCCTTGTCAACCGCGCCGCCCGGCCTTAGTTGCCCGCAGACCATGGCCGCCGCACCAATCCTTTCCTGGGAAGAACTGGGCCTCCAGCAGGGTTCCGGCTGGCTGTTCCGCGATCTTGACCTGCACATCGCCCCGCGTGACCGGCTGGCGCTGATCGGCCGCAATGGCGCGGGCAAGACCACGCTGCTGCGTCTGATCGGCGGAGAGATAGAGGCCGACAAGGGCAAACGCTCGATCCAGCCCGGCACAAAGATCGTGATGCTGGAACAGGACCCGTTCTTCACCGGCCACGATACGCTGATGGACTTCGCCCTTTCCGGCAAGGACGCCCCGCCCCGGCATGAAGTGGAATCGATCGCCGGGCAGCTGGGGATCGACATGAGCCGCAAGGCCGCCAGCGCTTCGGGCGGGGAACGCCGCCGCGCCGCGCTGGCCCGCGCGCTGGCCAGCGAGCCGGATCTGCTGCTGCTCGACGAGCCGACCAACCACCTTGACCTTGCCGCGATCGACTGGCTGGAGGACTGGCTGGGCCGCTACAGGGGCGCCTTCGTGGTGATCAGCCATGACCGGACCTTCCTGGAACGGCTGACCAAGGCGACGCTGTGGCTCGACCGGGGATCGCTGCGCCGCAAGGAGATCGGCTTTGGCGGTTACGAGGCCTGGATGGAACAGGTCTATGCCGAAGAGGCCCGCGCCGCCGAGAAACTCGACGCCAAGCTGAAGATCGAGGCGCACTGGCTGGAACGCGGCGTCACCGCCCGGCGCAAGCGCAACCAGGGACGGCTTGAAAAGCTGTGGGAAATGCGCGCGCAGCGGGCCGCGATGCTCAGCCCGCAAGGCGCGGCCAAGATGAAGCTGGCAGTCGATGACGTGAAGACCAAATCGGTGATCGTCGCCGACAAGGTCTGCAAGAGTTTTGGCGCCAACGGTCAAGAACGCACGATCATCAAGGACTTCACTCTGCGGATTCAGCGCGGTGACCGGATCGGTCTGGTCGGCGCCAATGGTTCGGGCAAAACCACGCTGCTCAAGCTGCTGACCGGTGAGCTCGCGCCGGACAGCGGCAGCGTCACCCTTGCCAAGACCTTGCACGGGGTAATGATCGACCAGCAGCGCAGCCTGCTGAGCCCGGAAAAGCGCGTGCGCGACGTTCTGGCCGAAGGCGGCGACTGGATCGACGTGCGCGGGGTGCGCAAACACATCCAGGGTTATCTCAAGGACTTCCTGTTCGATCCCGGTCTGGTCGATGCCAAGGTCGGTACGCTATCGGGCGGGGAGCGCAGCCGATTGCTGCTGGCCCGCGAATTTGCCCGCAAATCAAACCTGCTGGTGCTGGACGAGCCGACCAACGACCTCGACCTTGAAACGCTCGACCTGCTGCAGGAAGTGATCGCCGATTATGACGGCACGGTCCTGATCGTCAGCCATGACCGCGATTTCCTTGACCGGACCGTCACGGTCACGCTCGGCCTCGACGGGACCGGCAAGGTCGATGTGATCGCCGGCGGCTATGCCGATTGGGAAAAGCAGCGGCAAAAGCGCGTGGCCCCGATCAAGGCGGCGAAGCCCGCTAGCGAAGCCGCACCGCCCCCTCCGCCGCCGCCCGCAAAGACCAAGCTGTCCTACAAGGACCAGCGCGATTACGATCTGCTGCCCGGGCGGATCGAAGAACTGCTGGCCGCGATCGCGCGGGACGAAGCGGCCTTGTCCGACCCCGCGCTCTACACCAGCAACCCCGATCGCTTTGCCGCGCTGACCAAGGCGATCGAGAAGGCCCGCGCGGAAAAGGATGCGGCGGAAGAGCGCTGGCTGGAACTGGCCGAGCAGGTCGAGGGCTAGGCCCTCACCCCACCGCCAGCCGCTCCCTGATCCGTTCGTCCACGCGCGCCTCCAGCATCGAAAGCGGCATCACGCCGTCCTTCAGCACTTCATGGAACCACTGCAGGGTGAACTTGTCACCCAGCGCCGCCTGAGCCTTGGCGCGCTGCTTGACCCAGGCCATGTGGCCGATCTTGTAAGAACAGGCCTGCCCGATCATCGTACAGTACCGTTCTACCTCACGCTGGCTGCGCGGGCGGGCGAAGCCGGTGGTGGCAACCATGTAATCGGTCGCCTGTTCCCGGCTCCAGCGCTTGTGGTGCAACCCGGTGTCGATCACCAGCCGCGAGGCGCGGAACAGGAAGCTCTGCAGGTATCCCGCGCTTTCGATTCCTGAATAGGCGCCCAGTTCATCGGCCAGCTGCTCGGCATAAAGCGCCCAGCCTTCACCGTAGGACGAGATGAACATATTGCGCAGCAGCATCGGCAGGTCGCCGGAAAGCTGGGCGTAGGAGCCTTGCAGATGATGCCCCGGCACGCCCTCGTGATAGGTCAGCGCGGGCAGTGAATACTTTGGCCAGTCGCCATTGTCCTTGAGGTTGATCCAGTAGATCGCCGGGCGCGAACCATCGAGCGAGGCCCGGTTGTAATAGCCGTTCGAAGCCCCGTCCTGAATCTCCACCGGCACCCGGCGAATTTCCAGCGGCTGGCGCGGAATATCGGCAAAGGCGCGCGGCAGCCGCTCCCACATATCGGCAACCCCGGCGTTGAGACTGTCGATCAGCGCTTTGCGGCCTTCGTCGGTATTGGGATAAAGCTGTTCGGGCCGCTTGTTGAGTTCGGTCAGCCGCTCTCCCACGCTGCCCTGGGTCAGCCCGGCCTTGCGCAGGATCGTATCGAGCTTGGCCGAAATGTCTGCCACCTGCTCAAGGCCTGCCTTGTGCACTTCGTCCGCGGTCATGGTGGTGGTGGTCGCCTGGGCGAGTGCCGCGGCATAGATCTCATCGCCGCGATCCAGACGCCAAGCCCCGTCACCATCGCGGGTCGATCGGCGCAGCGCGGTCATCAGCGCGATCTGCCGATCGAGCGCGGGATAGATCGCAGTCTCGATGATCTTGGTGGCGCGGGTCTGCCAATCCCCGGCGATTCCCTTGGCCGCGGCCTTTTCGGCGAGGTTGCGAACCAGCGTGCTTTCGCCCGCGGCCTGGCCGCGCAGCTTTGCCATTTGCCCCAGCGTCAGGTCGATCGACCAGCCCGGCGCGGAAAAGCCGCGCGCGGCCTGGGCCATCTGCTCGGCGGTATCCTCGTCCAGCACCCGCGCGAATGCGGACAGGCGCGACAGATAGGCTTCGGCATCGGCAGAACTGCCGATCGGGTGCTGCGCGGTCAGGAAGTCGGGAATGCCGAAATAGGCCCCGCCCTGCTGATAGATCGGATAGGGGCGCTGAACCGAATCGATATCAAACTGCATGGTCCCGATCGTGCGCTGTTCCAGCTGATACAACGCCAGCGCCTGGTGGCGCTTTCCGGCAGCCGAAAGGCTCGGTTCGGGAATTGCCTTGATCCGCGCGATCCATCCCCGGTTGCGAGCCAGATCGGCGTGACGCTCAGCAGAAGTTGCCGGTGAAAGCTGCCCCCTGAGTGCCGCGAGTTTACCCTTGTCCAGCCCCAGCGAAGTAGCGAACTCGGGCGAGTGCGCGATCCCGTCATCGGCCACCGCATCAAGCAGCCGGCGCAGGCGAACATCACCGCTGACCTTGCTTTTCGCCAGCGCCGGCGGAACTGCCAAGGCCACGGCAAGTGAGCTTCCGGCGGCGATGAACTGTCTGCGATCCATGTGAACTTCCCCGATTGCCTGAGTCGGGTCACCTTGAACCCCGGTGGCCAAAAATGGAAAGCGGTTCTGCCAGCGGCGCCAGGCGGTCGATGAGCGTCATCCGATCCGGTAAAATACCGCGACCCGGTCCAGCGCCAGTCCCAGCACCAGCTTGCCGCTGCGTGTCGGCCAGCCCAGCGCGCGCTCGGCGCCCGGCAGCCCTTCCCCGGCGCACACCACCCGCCACAGGATGTCGGAAAGACCCGGCCCGGCGCTGCGGATCGCGCCATCGAACCGCTCCCGCGCGGCCAGCTGGCGCTCGCCGGGGCTTAGCCGGCGATCATCGCCGCCCCCGCCCCGCACGCGCACCGGGTCCCACCGCATGGTAACGCCCGGCGCGATCCCGGCCCGTTCGAAATCGCGCCGCAAACACTCGCCCGCCGCAAATTGCGCATCGGACAGGTGGCCGCGGGCGTGCAGCCAGGTCAGCGGATTTTCCGCAAGGTTGACCGTGACCGAGCGCCGCCCCCGGCGCGGGGCGCGCTGCGAGGGACCTTCGGCGGTGAGTTCGCGTTCGACCAGTTGACGCTGCATGGCTTTCCCCTTCGGTTGGACAGACGTGAATCGACTTGCCAAATAGGCCCTCCTGTAGGAAAGAGAAAACCAATATGGTTATTGGAAAGCTGGCATGATCAACCGCATCCGCGATATCCGCCGTGAGAAGAAATTGACCCTGGCCGACGTTGCGGCGCGCTGCACGCCGCCGACCACGGCCCAGACGATCGGCCGCCTTGAAACCGGAACGCGGCAGCTTTCACTGACCTGGATGAACCGCATCGCCGCCGCGCTTGAGGTGGAGCCGGAACTGCTGGTGCGCGGCGATGCTGCCGAACAGCCCCGTTTCCTGGCCCGGCTGACGGGTGACGGGGCCGAGGCCCTGCCCGCGCCGCGCGATGCGATCCTGCCGACCGCCCTGACCGGCGAAGGCCCGCTGCTGGCCTTGGCGATAGAGGTGCCGGTCGGACAGTACCGCGCGGGCGATCAAGTCTGGCTGCGGCAATATGCGCCCGATCAGGCTGCGCGCCTGCTCAACCGCGATGTCCTGGTGCCGCGTTCCGGCGGCCGGTTCGCTTTCGGCCGGCTGATCGACCGTGACGACCAGCGCGTCGCGATCCTGCCGCCCGATCCCGGCCAGCGGCAGATCGTGGTCGATCACCCGGCCTGGATTGCCGCCGCTGAAATGCTGGTCCGCGCCCTGTGACACGGCTCAGGGTCCTCAGCCTCTCAACGCTCTATCCCAACGACCTGACACCCAACTTCGGGGTCTTCGTCGAACGGCAGATGCAGGCCGTTGCGGCGCGCGGCGATGTTGATCTGGTGCTGGTCAACCCGATCGGCATTCCGCCTTTCCCGCTATCACTGCACCCGCGGTATCGCGCGCTTGGGCAACTGCCGCAGCGCGAACAGCGCGGCGGGGTTGATGTCCGGCGGCCCCGCTTCACCCTGATCCCGGGGATCGGTGCGCGGTTCAACGCCGCGGCAGAGGCGCGCGCCGTGCTCCCGCTGGCCCGGCGGCTTCATGCCGAAACGCCGTTCGATCTGGTCGATGCGCAGTTCTTCTATCCCGACGGACCGGCTGCGGTTGCGGTGGGCAAGGCACTGGGGTTGCCGATCAGCATCAAGGCGCGGGGAGCAGACATTCACCACTGGGGCAAGCACCCCGCAACCGCAAGGCGAGTGCTGGAAGCCGGCCGAGCAGCGACCGGACTGCTGGCAGTCGCGGGCGGCTTGGCCGACGATATGGCGGCGCTGGGGATGGACCGCAGCAAGATCACGATCCACCGCACCGGGCTGGATGCGGAAACCTTCCGCCCGCGCGGCAAGGCGGAATCGCGCGCGGCATTGGCCCTCCCGCCGACCGTGCCGGTGCTGGCCTGTGTTGGCGCACTGATCCCGCGCAAGGGGCAGAGCTTTGCCATTGCCGCGCTGAAGCAGATTCCGGATGCGGTCCTGCTGCTGGCAGGTGCCGGGCCGGACGAGCAGGCACTGCGCGATCAGGCAAAGGCGTTCGGGCTTACGGAACGGGTCCGTTTCCTCGGCGCTGTGCCGCATGGTGAATTGCCACAGGTGCTGGGCGCCGCCGATGTCTTCGTTCTGCCGACCGCCAGCGAGGGGCTGGCCAATGCCTGGGTTGAGGCACTGGCCTGCGGCACGCCGGTGGTCACCACGCCGATCCCTGGCGCGCGCGAACTGCTGACCGATCCGGCGTTTGGACGGATGGTCGAACGCGATCCGTCAGGAACGGGAATTGCAGCTGCCGTGCAGGAACTTCTGGCCAGCCCGCCGCCTCGCGAAGCGGTGCTGCGGGGCGCGGCGGGCTATTCCTGGTCGGCCAATGCCGAAGCATTGGCCGCCCATTGGAAAGCCTTGGCCGGTTGATCAGGCGCCGGCGGCTTCCCGGGCCAGCCGCTCCTGACGCTCAACCGCGCTTTCAACCGGAACGAAACTCGAAGAGCTGACCTTCAGCCAGATCAGGATCGGCGCGGCCATATAGACCGAGCTGTAGGTCCCGATGAAGATCCCCAGCGTGATCGCCGCAGTGAAACCGAAGATTACCTTGGGGCCGAGCAGCAACAGTGCCAGCAGCGTAATCAGCAGCGTGAGCGAGGTCATCACGGTCCGAGCCAGCGTTTCGTTGACCGAAAGGTCAAGCAGTTCTGGCATCGGCATCCGCCGAAACTTCTTCATGTTTTCGCGGATTCGGTCATAGACCACGATCGTATCGTTGAGTGAATAGCCGATGATCGTCAGGATTGCCGCGACGATGTTGAGATCGAATTCCATCCGCGTGATCGCAAACATCCCGAGCGTCAAGGATACGTCATGGACCAGCGCGAACAGCGCCCCGACCCCGAACTGCCATTCGAACCGCACCCAGATGTAGATCGAGATCGCAATCGCGGCGAAACCCAGCGCCTTGAACGCAGTCCAGCCGAGTTCACCTGAAACCTTGCCGGAAACCGAGTCGGTCCCGTCAACCTGGAGATCGGGATGCTTGGCCTTGATCGCGCCGATGATCCGCTCCGCCATGGTGTTGGCGATTGCCGGATCCTTCTCCGCGCCTTCGGGCAGCTTCATCCGGATCGAGACCTGGTTGGGCTCACCGAACTGCTGGATCGTCGGTTCGCCATAACCCAGCGCCTCTACCTCACCGCGCAGCGCAGCGACCGGGGCCTCGGCAGTCTGGGTAAAGGTAACCCGGATCATCTGACCACCGACGAAATCAACCCCGAAGTTGAGACCATTCATGAAGATCGCCGCCCAGCTGGCGAGGATCAGCAGGCCGGAAACGATGAAGAACGGCATCCGCCACTTCAGGAAGTGGAGGTTGGTGTTATCGGGAATAAGCTTGAGCAGTCGCATCGCGGCGGCCCTCCTAAATCGTCAGCGAGGTCGGGCGCGCCTTGCGCAGCCAACCGGCAACCCACATCCGGGTCATGGTAACGGCGGTGAAGACCGAAGTGACGATCCCGATCACCAGAACGACGGCAAAACCCTTGATCGGGCCGGAGCCGAAGAAGAACATCAGCGCGGCAGCGATGACATTGGTAATATTGGCGTCGAAGATCGCGCGGCTGGCTTCCTTGTAGCCCATCTCAACCGCCTGAACGGCCCTGCGCCCGCGTCGCTGTTCCTCTCGGATACGTTCGTTGATCAGCACGTTGGCGTCCACCGCGGCACCGATCGTCAGCACGAAACCGGCGATCCCCGGCAGGGTCAGCGTAGTGTTGAACACCGCCATGACCCCCAGGATCATCAGCACGTTGAACACCAGCGCGAGATCGGCATAGACCCCGAACCGGCCGTAGGTAACAAGAATGAACAGCACCACCAGCAGCGTGCCGACGCCCATCGCAACCATCCCCTTGCGGATCGAATCCGCGCCAAGGTCTGGCCCGACCGAGCGTTCTTCCACCACTTTCAGGTCCACCGGCAGAGCGCCCGAGACGAGGTTGGTCGCCAGCTGCTTTGCACTATCCGCCGTAAAACTGCCCGAAATGCGGGCCTGCCCGCCCAGGATCGGCTCCTGAATATTGGGCGCGGAGAGAACCTTTCCGTCAAGGATGATCGCAAAGGGTTTGCCGACGTTTTCGCGGGTGAGCTTGGCGAATTTGGTGGAACCAGCCTGATCGAAGGTGATCGACACGATCGGTTCATTGGTCTTGTCGTCGTTGCCTGGCTGGGCATTGGTAAGCTGATCGCCGCTGACGCCGCCATAGCGCTTTACGGCAAGCCGCCCGACCCCATCCTTGGCGGGATCGGCATAGGGCAACAGCTCCGACCCGGCCGGGGCGATGCCCTGCGCCACAAGCGTTGGATCAGCGGTGAGGTCAACCAGCTTGAATTCCAGCTTGGCGGTCTGCCCCAGGCTTTCCTTGAGCGCGGCCGGGTCCTTCAGGCCCGGAACCTGCACCACGATGCGGCTTGCGCCCTGACGAATGATCGTCGGTTCGCGCGTGCCGAACCCGTCGATCCGCTTGCGCACCACTTCGGTGGCGGAATCCATCGCGGTGGCCTGGGCCTGGGCGATCCCGGCCGCGGTCGGGGTCAGAACGATCCGCCCGCCATCGACCGAAAGGTCCCAGTCGCGCTGGCCCGAAAGCGAGGCGCCACTGGTCAGGGTTTGCAGCTCCTCGCGGGCCTTGTCAGCCTGCGCCGGATCGTTGACCATGAACGAGACGACGCCCTTTTCGGTCGAAATGTCGCCATACCCGATATTGGCCTTGCCAAGCCGGGTCCGCACGTCTTCGGCCATGCTTTCAAGCCGCAGGTGCTTGATCTGATCCGCACTTGCCTCAAGCAGGATGTGGCTGCCCCCGGCAAGGTCAAGCCCGAGGTTGACCTTGGGATCGATCAATCGATCGGGCCAGGGCAGGTTCGCAACAGCGAAGATCGAAGGAAGCGCGGCAAGACAGGTGAGCAAGGTGATTGCCCACAGCGAAACCCGCTTCCAAACAGGAAAATCAAGCATCTGGATTCTTTCCGGATCAGTCGTTCGCGGGCGCGGTGCCGGCCGGCGGAACAACATCGGCGATTGTCGATTTCAGCGCCTTGACCCGCATATTCGGGCCAAGTTCCAGTTCGGCATAGTGTTCATCAACCTTGATGACCTTGGCCAGCAGACCGCCTCCGGTCAGCACCTGATCGCCCTTCTTGAGCCCGCCGACCTTGGCCTGATGTTCCTTCTGCCGCTTCATCTGCGGACGGATAATCAGGAACCAGAACACCGCGATCATCGCTACCAGCGGCAGGAAGCTGGTCCAGGCCGGCGGCGCTTCGCCTCCGGCAGCGGCGGCGGACATCAGGTTGAGGATTGTGCTGCTCATGGCGACGGATTGGCTCCCCGAAAACGGATGCCCGGCAATCTGCCGGGCGGAATTGCGCGCGCCTAGCAGCAATGCGGTGCGATAGCAACGCGCCGCCTCCCGGGCACTTCACCCAGATGGCGGCTGGACCGGCAGGTTCAAGAGGGTCAAAGAACTTTCACGCCGCCGCTTGCCAATGCGCCAGCGCCTGCCTATAGGCGCGCCTCTCCCCGGTGCATCTTGCACCGGAGCGAACCGGTCGGGACGTAGCGCAGCCTGGTAGCGCATCACACTGGGGGTGTGGGGGTCGGAGGTTCGAATCCTCTCGTCCCGACCAATTTCGCAGCAACAGGGCGCAGTAGCGGGACAAGGCGGCGCGGCCGCTCACCTACGCGCTATCTCAAACAGAAAACGATCAGTTCGCCTCGTCGAGCGCGTAACCGGCCGAGCGAACTGTGCGGATCAGTTCAGCGCTGCCGGGCAGGGAAATCGCGCTGCGCAGGCGGCGGATGTGAACGTCAACGGTGCGTTCGTCGATGTCTTTCTCCATCCCCCAGACCGCATCGATCAGTTGCTCGCGCGAGTGGACGCGGCGCGGTTTTTCCATGAAGTGCCGCAGCAACCGGAATTCCGTGGGACCAAGCCTCAGCACCTGCCCACCGCGCTTTACCCGGTGCGCGACCGGATCAAGCTCGATATCGGCAAAGTTCAGTGTTTCCCCTGCCAGCACCGGGCGGCTGCGGCGCAGCAGAGCTTCGGCCCGGGCCAGCAGCTCGCGCGGGGAGAACGGTTTGGTCACATAGTCATCCGCTCCGGTCTTGAGGCCGCGGATCTTGTCCTCTTCCTCACCCCTGGCGGTCAGCATCATGATCGGCACGGCCGCGCTGTGGCGCGATTTGCGCAGCTGGCGGCAAACCTCGACCCCGGGCAAGCTCTCGATCATCCAGTCGAGCACGATCAGGTCGGGTACCTGTTCACGCACCATCACCAACGCCTCTTCCCCATCCGGGGTCGAGCGCACCGCATAGCCTTCCGAATTGAAGTGCCATTGCAGCAGTTCCGACAGTGCCGCATCGTCTTCGACCAGGAGCACCGTGGGTTTCATCAGATGACCTTTTCCTGCCCGCCGGGCATATCACGTTCGGAATAGTAGAGTCCGGTTGCCGCGAAATAGACCATCTCGGCAACGTTGGTGGCGTGATCGCCGATCCGCTCCAGATTGCGGGCCACGAACAGAAGCTGTGCGGCAGAACTGATCGTCGCCGGGTTCTCCATCATGTGCGAAACCAGATTGCGGAACAGGCTGTCATAAAAATTGTCGAGCTTTTCGTCGCGCTTGATGACCTCCACGGCCAGTTCGGCATCGCGCGCGGCATAGGCGTTGAGAACGTCGCGAACCATGCCCTGGGCAATGTCGGCCATCGCCGGGATCAGGGTGAGCGGGCCCAGTTTGGCCCGGCTTTCGACATGATCAACCCGCTTGGCGATGTTCTTGGCATAATCGCCGATCCGTTCAACAACGCCCGATATCTTGAGCGCAGCGATCACATCGCGCAGATCGTCGGCCATCGGCGCCCGCAGAGCGATGATCCGCACCGCCATCCGGTCAACCTCAGCCTCCAGCGCGTCGAGCTTGGCGTCCCCGCCCACGACCGATTGGGCCAGTGCCTCGTCCCCGCGTTCAAGCGCGGTGACAGCATCGCGGATCGACACTTCGGCCATCCCGCCCATTTCCGCAATCAGCCCGCGCAGCTGGCCGATCTCGGTATCGAATGCCTTGACAATATGTTCGGCCATGCCGCTGTCCTTACCCGTAACGTCCGGTGATATAATCCTTGGTGCGTTCTTCGCTCGGATTGGTGAAAATCTGAGCAGTCGGCCCGCACTCCACCATCTTGCCGAGGTGGAAGAACGCGGTGCGCTGCGAAACGCGCGCGGCCTGCTGCATCGAATGGGTGACGATCACGATCGCATAGCGCTGCTTGAGATCGTCGATCAGTTCCTCGATCCGCGCGGTGGCGATGGGATCGAGAGCGGAACACGGCTCATCCATCAGGATCACTTCCGGGCTGACCGCGATCGCCCGGGCAATGCACAGGCGCTGCTGCTGGCCGCCCGACAGCGCGGTGCCGGCATCGGACAGCCGGTCCTTGACCTCTTCCCACAGCCCTGCCCGGCGCAGCGATTTTTCAACGATTCCGTCAAGCTCTGCCTTGTTGGCCGCAAGCCCGTGGATCCGCGCACCATAGGCGACGTTTTCATAGACCGACTTCGGAAACGGGTTGGGCTTCTGGAACACCATGCCGACCCGGGCGCGCAGCTGCACCACGTCCATCGCGGCGCCGTAGATGTCTTCGCCGTCAAGCAGCAGCTCACCGGTCACCCGGCACCCCGGGATCGTGTCGTTCATCCGGTTGAGCGTGCGCAGGAAGGTTGACTTGCCGCAGCCCGACGGGCCGATGAACGCCGTCACCTCGCCCGATCCGATGTCGATCGAAATGTCATCGATCGCCTGCTTTTCGCCGTAGAAGACGTTGACGTTCTTGGTGGATATGCGGGTTGTTGCGGTCATTGCCCTACCAGCGTGTTTCAAATTTGTTGCGAAGGTAAATCGCGACGCCATTCATCGCCATGAGGAAGGCCAGCAGGGCGACGATTGCGGCGGACGTATTCTGGACGAAAGCCCGGTCGATTTCACCGGACCACAGGAAAATCTGCATCGGCAGTACGGTTGAGCTGTCGGTGATCCCGGTCGGCGGGGTGGCGGCAAACATCCGCATACCGATGATCAGCAGCGGGGCGGTTTCCCCCAGTGCGCGGGCCATGCCGATAATGGTTCCGGTCAGGATCCCTGGCAGGGCCAGCGGCAGGACGTGGTGGAAAGTCGCCTGGACCTCGCTGGCGCCGACAGCCAGCGCAGCATCGCGGATCGACGGCGGGACCGCCTGGATCGCGTTGCGGGCAGCGATCACGATCACTGGCATGGTCATCAGGGCCAGCGTCAAGCCGCCAACCAGCGGTGAAGAGCGCGGCAGACCGGCGAACTGGATAAAGATTGCCAAACCCAGCAGCCCGAAAATGATCGAAGGCACCGCTGCCAGATTGTTGATCGAAACCTCAACCCACTCAACCCACCGCGAACGGGGAGCGAATTCCTCAAGGTAGATCGCGGCCAGTACGCCCAGCGGGAACGACAAGACCAGGGTAACACCCATGGTCAACAACGACCCCTTGAAGGCACTCCAGATGCCCGCGACCTGCGCATCGGTCGAATCCGAGCCGCTCAGGAAGGCCCAGTCGATCCCGCCGATCCCGTTCTTGAGCATGACGAACAGCAGGAAGCCAAGGAACAGCAGCGAAACGGAGACCGACGCCACGCCAAGGGCACGGAACCTGCGTTCGGCGGCATAGCGGCGCGCAAGGCGGCGAGCAGCCTCGGGCGATTGCCAATCGGGCGCGGACTTACTCATAGGCTTCCCTGAAGCGCCGGACCACGCGCAGCGCGATGATGTTGAGTGCAAGGGTAACCCCGAACAGGACCAGCCCCAAGGCGAAAGCCGAAAGCGTTGACGGGTGCGAGAAATCGCCATCGCCGGTCAGCAGCCGGGCGATCTGATAGGTGACCGTGGTCATCGATTCGAACGGGTTGGCGGAAAGCCGGGCTGCCGCGCCCGCGGCCATATAGACGATCATCGTCTCACCGATCGCGCGGCTGATCGCCAGCATGATCCCGGCAACGATTCCCGGCAGCGCGGCCGGGATCATCACGCGCTTGATCGTTTCGGATTTGGTCGCACCCATCGCCAGGCTGCCGTCGCGCATCGCATTCGGCACGGCGGCGATCGAATCGTCGGCCATCGACGAGACGAACGGGATGATCATCACCCCCATCACCAGCCCCGCTGCCAGCGCGCTTTCGGTAGTGGGATTGGCGATGCCGATTGCGCCGGCCAGATCGCGCACCAGCGGCGCGACGGTCAGCGCCGCGAAATAGCCATAGACCACCGTCGGCACCCCGGCGAGAATCTCCAGCGTCGGCTTGGCCCAGCGCCGGAACTGCGGCGTGGCATATTGCGTGAGATAGATCGCGCTCATCAGACCGAGCGGCACCGCCACGAGCATCGCGATGATCGCACCGATATAGAGCGTACCCCAGAACAGCGGCACCGCGCCCAGCTTCTTGCCGATTTCCGGCGTGATCGGGGCGAAGGGATCGGGGTTCCAGTTGGTCCCGAACAGGAAGTCGATCGGGCTGACGAAGCCAAAAAAGCGGACCGATTCGAACACCAGCGAGGCGATGATTCCGAAAGTGGTCAGCACCGCCACCAGCGATGCGGCAAGCAGCAACCCCAGAACAGCGCGCTCCACCCGGGTCCGCGCCGGAAATTCGCGCCTGACGCGGGTATAGCCATAGGCACCGCCTGCCAGCGCCAGGATCAGGGTGGTCGCAGTGCCGATCCAGCCAAAGCGGGCAAGGATCGCCTTCACCGGATCGATCAGCGCTGCCGATTCAGGCCGGAAGGCGCCAAAGCCGCCGCTGCGCGCCGCACCGATCGCTTCGTTGACGATTGCGTTGCGCTCCATGTCCATCGCCGGCAGCGCAGCCGCCGCCGGATCGGCCAGGATCGCCGCATGGATCATGCCCGGCGCGGCCGCGTTCCAGGCCAGCCAGCCCACCAAAGCTGGCACAAGGGTCCACAAGGCCATGTGCCAGCCATGATAGTTCGGCATCGCCTTGAGCGACCCGCGCCCGGCATACAGCGCTTGCGCCCGGCTTCGCGCCATCCACCAGGACAGCGCGCCGAGCGCAAGCAACAGGATCAGGACGAATCCTGCGGACATCCAGGGTCAGGACCTGTTAGCCGCGCCATCGAGGCGGCGGAATGATGAACATATCGGGCGGAAATTCGCGCCGGGAAGGCCGGTTGCCTTTCCAAGGGGATTTTCGTGCGAGATGGAAGTCATTCCGCCGTCCCGCAGGGATTTGGCCAGAATGGCCCAGGGCTTCGTCAGGAAGCCTCCAAATATCGACATATTCCTTCGCCTTCCTTCCTGCCCCTGAGCCATTCTGACTCAAACCTCGATGGCGCGGCTAACAGGTCCTGACCCTAGGCTGTCCTACTTCAGGCTCGAGGCATCCATCGCCACCGGATTGGCGGCGATCGCAGCATTCTTGGTCCGGACGTCGTCGGGAGAGATCACCATGCCCTTTTTGCTGAGCAGCTGGTCAACACCCCAGACCTTGGCCCAGGCGGCAACGAAATCCTTGAGGCCCGGCAC
This sequence comes from Pseudomonadota bacterium, assembly GCA_029550345.1. Lineage (GTDB taxonomy): Bacteria > Pseudomonadota > Alphaproteobacteria > Sphingomonadales > Sphingomonadaceae > Novosphingobium. Next base: position 69,914 of record JAKPHK010000063.1, on the reverse strand, counting down.
CGCGTTTAGGTGCGCAATCTTGACGTAGATGTAGAGCGGCCGCGCACCGGGATAGCTGAAGTCCGAAATCGAGGCATAGGTCGGCTCGATCCCGTCGATGGTGATGCCCTTCAGCTTGTCCTGGTTTTCTTCAAGGAAGGAATAGCCGAACACACCAATCGCATTGGGATTTTCGGCCAGCTTCTGGACAATCAGGTTGTCTTCTTCACCCGAGTCGACAAAGGCGCCGTCCTCACGCACTTCGGTGCAGATCTTCTTGTGCGCGGCTTCGTCGCTCTTCTTGAGCTCCTTCATCGCCGGATCGCTGTCACAGCCCTTGGCAAGGATCAGCTCGGCCAGGGCATCGCGGGTGCCGCTGGTGGTCGGCGGACCATAGACCAGGATCGGCAGGGCCGGGAGCGCCGGGTTGACGTCTTTCCAGGTCTTCGCGGTGTTCGGCTTGCCGAACGGGTTGGCGGCCAGCGCCTTGTAGATGTCCACCGGCTTCAGCGCGATGCCGGGACCCTTCTTCGATTCGGCAAAGGCGATCCCGTCCAGCCCAACCTGGATCTCGGCAATGTCTTTGACGCCGTTCTTCTGGCAATCTTCGTATTCGGACTTCTTGATCCGGCGCGATGCGTTGGCAATATCGGGATGAGCCGCACCAACCCCGGCGCAGAACAGCTTGATCCCCGCGCCAGAGCCATTCTGTTCAACCTTCGGCGCCTTTACGCCGCCCTTGGCGACTTCCTCTGCCACGGCAGAGGCAAACGGATAGATTGTGGACGACCCAACCGCCCAGGCCGCATCGCGGCTTGCGTTGCTGCCGCCACCGCAGGCGGCAAGAGCGAAAGAGGAAATCGCAACGAATGAAAAGGTCTTGAAGGTGGTCATGGCAACCTCGATGAAATTGTTGCCTGCCCACTAGGTCAGTTTAATGACACTTGTGTGACAATCAGCGCCCCGCCAACGGCAGGATGATGGAAGCCGTGGTACCAACGCCTTTCCGGCTTGAAATATCGAACCGGCCGCGATGCCGCTCAACCACGTGCTTTACGATCGAAAGGCCCAGACCGGTCCCCCCGCTGGCTCGGCTATGGCTGGTATCGGCGCGATAAAACCGTTCGGTCAGGCGCGGCAGATGCTCGGGATCAATGCCCTCGCCCTGATCCCTGACCGTCAAGGCCAGTCGGCCCGTCGGCGTTGCTTCAAGGGTTACCGTAACCGCCGCGTCGGGCTTTCCGTATTTGAGTGCATTATCGACCAGGTTGCGCAGAACCTGGGCCAGCTGGCCGCGATCCCCGGAAACGACCGCCTCGGCAACGTTGGCCTCAACCACCACCTCTCCGCGCCGCTTCACTTCACCGGCGCATTCTCGGGCCAGCGCGACCATATCGACGGGATCGGTCGGCGCATCGTGCTTGATCGCCTCGATCCGCGAAAGGCTCATCAGGTCTTCGACCAGCGCCTGCATTCGCTGGGCCTCATGCCGGATGATGCCGAGGAACCGCAGGCGAGTCGCTTCATCGCCACCAGCCTTCGAGTCCTCAAGCGTTTCAACATAGCCCAGAATCGCGGCCAAAGGCGTGCGCAGCTCGTGGCTGGCGTTGGCGACGAAATCGGCATGGGCCCGCGCCACGCTGACCCGCACCGAAAGATCCTCAAGCGTGACGAGCCGCAACCCATCGGCCAGCACCCGGCACGAGAGCTTCCACTGGCTGCCCTGTGCACCGATCCCGCCGATCACCGCCTCTCCGCCATGGCTGCGCAGAATCAAGTCGAGCGCATCGGGCTGACGGATCGCGATGCGCAGGTCCTGGCCATCGATATGCGCCCCCAGCAGATTGTGGGCCGCGGCATTGGCATAGCCGATGGTGCCGTCTTCGATCAGCAGAACCGGGACGTTGATTCCTTCGAGTAAACTGGAATGTCGATGAGCCATGCGCGCACCCTAGCATCTTAAATGGCCGCGCGCGCCCCTTTTGCTGGGCCGAATTTTCCTACACGAACCAATTTGGTTATGTGAACTGCTCCCCTCCCCGCCTCAAGGAGCATTCCATGGCACTTATCGAAGCCCTGATCGGCCCCATCACCGCGCTGATCGACAAGGTCATTCCCGACAAGGCCGCGCGCGACAAGGCCAAGCTGGAGCTGCTGCAAATGCAGGGTTCGCAGGATCTGGCCGAAATCAACGCCCGGCTATCCGCCATCGTCGCAGAAGCGAACTCGCACGATCCCTGGACCAGCCGTGCCCGCCCGAGCTTTCTCTATGTCATCTACATCCTGCTGTTGTGGGCGGTGCCGATGGGGCTGCTGTCCGCCTTCAGCCCCGCCAAGGCGCGCGACATTGCCGAAGGAATGAACGCCTATCTCTCCGGCCTGCCCGAACCGCTCTATGCGCTGTTCGGAACCGGCTACCTCGGCTACACGGCGGCGCGCCAATGGGGCAAGATCACCGGCAGCGACAAATAGCACGCCCCCGGTCCGGTCTTGGTTAGTTTCGGGTAATCTTTCTGCGCTATGGATCAATCCGAACGGGCAGCCACGCTGCCTTCGGGAGTATCACGTGAACCGATCGCATCGCCTGATTGTCAGGGCCGGACCCATCGCGGCATCGCTTCTGTTGGGAAGCGCGCTGCTGCTTGGCGGCTGCTCGGGCCGCGACACGTCGGCCGCGGAAAAGGTCGCCCAGATCAACGCCGCCGCCGAACGCGCCGAAAAGGCCGCCTTGCGGGCAGAGGCCGCCGCCGCGAAGATCGAGAAGCTGAACCAGCCGACCGTGATCGAGGCTGATCCCGATGCCACAGAGGACGCGGCCGATGCCGACCTCACCGAGGATACCAATCCCACCGACCAGACCCACGGTGACGGTGAAAACAAGCAGAACGGCTGAACCGGCCTTGCCAGCCCGCCCCGCGTGAGTCAGGGAGGGGGTGCAGCATTGGTGGAGCCAGTCCGTGTCAGCCAGAAAAGTCCTTGTCCTGAACGGGCCCAACCTGAACCTGCTGGGCACGCGTGAGCCGGAAATCTATGGTTCTGAGACCCTGGCACAGATCGAGGCCCGGCTGATCGAGCAGGGCAAGGGCCTCGGGCTGGACGTGGAATGCCGCCAATCGAACCATGAAGGTCAACTGGTTGACTGGCTGCACGAAGCGCGCGGGCAGGTTCACGCGGTGCTGCTCAACGCCGGCGCCTATACCCACACCTCGATCGCGCTGCTCGATGCGATCAAGGCGACCCAGATCAAGGTGATCGAGGTCCATCTCTCCGATCCCGAAACCCGTGAGCCGTTCCGCCATCTCTCTTATATCGGCATGGCGGCGGTCGATTGCGTCAAAGGGCTTGGCGCCAAAAGCTACGAAGTCGCGCTGCAACGCGCCGCCGCGCTTTAGACTTGCCTCTGCGCCCGCGCCGCCGCATAGGCGATGGTCTGTTTCAGACTATAGGGTCAGAGAAGACAATCTCATGAGCGAAACCAAGGGTTCCAGCCGCTCGGGCGGCATGAACATCGATAGCGCGCTGGTCCGCGAACTGGCGGAATTGCTGGCCGAAACCGGCCTCAGCGAAATCGAGGTGGAAGACGGCGATCGCAAGATCAAGGTAGCCCGCCAGATGACCGCGGGGGCGGTCGTCCACGCCGCCGCGCCGGTTGCAATGCCTGCCGCAGCGCCGGCCATGCCGCTGCCCGCAGCCGCCGAACCGGCCGCCGCTCCGGCGGTGGATGCCAATGCCCTCAAGTCGCCGATGGTCGGCACGGCCTATCTCTCGCCCGAACCGGGTGCGGCCTCGTTCATCGCGGTCGGCCAGCAGGTCAAGGCTGGCGATACGCTGCTGATCATCGAAGCGATGAAGGTGATGAATCCGATCACCGCCGACAAGGCCGGTACGATCACCGCGATCCTGGTTGAAAACGCGCAGCCGGTCGAATTCGATCAGCCGCTGGTCGTGATCGCCTAGGGCCGCGCAGCAATGGGCATTTCCCGCATCCTGATCGCCAACCGCGGCGAGATCGCGCTGCGCATTCACCGCGCAGCTCACGAAATGGGGATCGAAACGGTCGCGGTGCATTCCACCGCCGATGCCGATGCGATGCATGTGCGGCTGGCGGACCACGCGGTCTGCATCGGCCCGCCCGCCGCAAAGGACAGCTACCTCAACGTCGCGGCGATCATTTCGGCGGCGGAGATCACCCAGGCTGACGCGATTCACCCGGGCTACGGCTTCCTGTCCGAAAACGCCCAGTTCGCAGAGATCGTCGAAAGCCACGGGATCACCTGGATCGGCCCCAAGCCCGAACATATCCGCACCATGGGTGACAAGATCGAGGCCAAGCGCACCGCCGGTGCGCTGGGCCTGCCGCTGGTCCCCGGATCGGACGGCGCGGTGAGCGACGTGGCCGAAGCCCGCGCCATTGCCGAAGCCGCCGGCTATCCGGTAATCATCAAGGCCGCCTCGGGCGGCGGCGGACGCGGCATGAAGGTCTGCACCGGCCCGGACGAGCTGGAAACGCTGATCGCCCAGGCCGGCAGCGAGGCCAAGGCCGCGTTCGGCGACGCGACCGTCTATATCGAGAAGTACCTCGGCAATCCGCGCCATATCGAATTCCAGGTATTCGGTGACGGGAACGGCAATGCGATTCACCTGGGTGAGCGCGATTGCTCGCTCCAGCGCCGTCACCAGAAGGTGCTGGAAGAGGCCCCCTCCCCGGTCATCAGCCCCGAAGAGCGGGACCGGATGGGCGGGATTGTGGCCAAGGCCATGGCCGACATGGGCTATCGCGGCGCAGGCACGATCGAGTTCCTGTGGGAGAACGGCGAGTTCTATTTCATCGAAATGAACACCCGCCTGCAGGTTGAACATCCCGTGACCGAAGCGATCACGGGCATGGACCTCGTGCGCGAACAGATCCGCATCGCCGATGGCAAGCCGCTGTCGGTGGCGCAGGAAGACATCGAGTTCAAAGGCCACGCGATCGAATGCCGGATCAACGCGGAAGATCCCTGGACATTCACCCCTTCACCCGGACTGGTCAGCGGTTATCACCCCGCCGGCGGGATGAATGTCCGCGTCGATTCGGGGCTTTATGCCGGATACAAGATCCCGCCCTATTACGATTCAATGATCGCCAAGCTGATCGTCTCGGGCCGCACCCGTGAAGGCTGCATCATGCGCCTGAAGCGTGCGCTGGAAGAAATGGTGATCAGCGGCGTCAAGACCTCAATTCCACTGCATCAGACCTTGATGAGCGAACCAGACTTCATCCACGGCGATTACACGATCAAGTGGCTGGAGGAATGGCTGGCTGAACGAAGCGCCTGAGCAGCAAAGACCCTCTCCTTTTTCGCGAAGCGCAAAAGGGGAGGTGGCAGCCCGCAGGGCTGACGGAGGGGTCTTCAACGCCGACAATAACGCACGATGGCTTCGGCGACATCTTCAGGTGAGCTGAGAACGTCTGTAGCCGGGATGCGCAGCACATCCACGCCCTCATTACGCAGCCAGTCTTCGCGCCCGGCGTCCAGGAACGGCCGATCTCCCATGTCGTGAGCCATGCCGTCGATCTCGATTCCAACTCTTGCTTTGGCACAATAGAAATCGAGGACGTACTTGCCGACCGGTTGTTGGCGCCGGAAATGAACGCCATCAGGCGATTTGCGAAGCAGATTCCACAGCAACACTTCGGGAAACGACATTTGCTGACGCAATTGGCGCGCCTTCGAAACGTCACCGCTGCGGCGCTTGCGTGGCAACTACCCCTCCGTCACGGCCTTCGGCCGCGCCACCTCCCCTTTTGCACTTCGTGAAAAAGGAGAGGACTGGTTACGCCAATGGCTCTTGCTGACGCAGTGCCACAAACAACGTTTACCTGTACATCAAAGAACCAGGCCACCGACGCCGATCATCACGCACGTCGAGCCTTTGTCATCCCCTACTCCAGCGGCACGCCCGGCAGTTGCTTCGCGGTGCGAATCGTCAGGCTGGTTTTCACGCTGGCCACATTGGGCGCGGGCGTCAGTTTGCTGGTCAGCAGTTCCTGAAAGCTCTGCAAATCCTTGCTGACGATTTTCAGGATGAAGTCGATCTCACCGTTGAGCATATGGCATTCGCGCACTTCGGGCAGATCGCGCATCGCCTCTTCGAATTGACGGAGCGAATCTTCGGCCTGGCTCTTCAGGCTGACCATGGCGAAAACGGTGATTGCGAAGCCCAGCTTCGAAGCATCCAGATCGGCATGGTAACCGCGGATCACGCCCGATTCCTCAAGACTGCGAACCCGGCGCAGGCACGGCGGCGCGGTCAGCCCAACGCGCTGCGCCAGCTCGACATTGGTGACCCGTCCCTCATCCTGAAGCTCGGCCAGCAAACGGCGGTCGATCGAATCGAGATTGGCCATGCATTTACCCCTTCGCGCCGATGGCAGGCGTTGATTGCCCCAGACTGCCCGCCAGTTTGGGCAATTTTTGCCGCAAAGGATATCCCCCCGCGCTAATATTATTGTTTCATACCGCAACTGTCCCGCTTTGCAACGCACCAATCGCATCGCATTCCGGCTGGGGACAAGTCTGGTAAACCGCCTCGCACGCGCGCTGCGCCTGCCATAGTGGGGTGACCATGCATTTTGACGACCGCCTTGGAACCGTGCTGCGCCTGCGCGCGAGCAGCGGGGCGGTCATGCGCATCCAGTTCCGGCAATTGCTGGACCTGCTCGGCACCATTCCCGTCGATGCCCACGGCGAACAGATCGACGCCGCCTTTAACCGGCTGGGCGAGCTTTCCGGCAAGATTCCGGCGCAGGAGCGCGCAGCGATGATCGCCGATGCCGGCCTGCGGCTGCGTTCGCCGAGGCTGGTGGCAGCGCTGACCGGCGGCGAACCCGCGATTGCCGCTGCTGCCCTGCGCGCTGCCGATCTGAGCAGTGACCAGTGGCTTGATCTGATCCCCGCACTTCCGCCCGCATCGCGCGCCTATCTGCGTGAACGCCGCAATCTGCCGCCCGAACTGGGCGCGCTGCTTTCCCGCCTCGGCGTCAATGACCGCGGCCTGCCGCCGGTTCAGGCCGAAGTGCAAACTGCCGTTGAGCCAGAAAGCAATGCGGTTGAGGTTGAGCGTGAGGCTGAGGGCGCGGCCCCAGCCGCCACAGCGGACGAACCCGTGGCCCTGCCGGTCCCAGAACCCGAGAACGCGGCCGAGCCCGTCACCATCCTTCCAGCCCAACCCGTTTCCGGCGAAAGCGGGATCGGTGCGATTGTGAAGCGGATCGAGGCCTATCGCCGTGGCCGCCAGGTGATCGATCAGGTGCCCGCCAACGATTCGCCCCGCCTGCCGCTGGGTGAAGAGCACGTTCTTGACGTTCCGGCCGATGTCCGCGCCTTTGATTTCGCAACCGATGCCGAAGGCCGGATCACCTGGGCCGATCCCGGGGTGGCTCCGATGGTGCTGGGCCAGCGGCTCGAAAGCGCCGCGCGCGAGGCAGGATTTGCCACCCTGCTGCGCCGCCATCAGCCACTCAAGGCACAGGCGCTCACTCTTGAAGGGGCAGAGGCCATTACAGGCCCCTGGCAGCTTGATGCCGCACCGTGGTTCGATCCCGCAACCGGGCGGTTTCTGGGCTATCGCGGACGGATGCGCCGCCCGGCCAAACAGGAGCCGCTGGTCCCTCCGGTCACCGAAAGCCAGGCTGACCGCATCCGGCAGATGCTTCATGAACTGAAGAACCCGGTCAACGCGATCCAGGGCTATGCCGAACTGATCCAGCAGCAACTCTATGGCCCGACCCCGCATGAATACCGCGCCCTTGCGGCGGGGATCGCGGGTGATGCGGCGCGGATGCTGTCTGCGTTCGATGAACTTGAGCGGCTGGCCCGGCTCGATTCCGGGGCGATGGAGCTCGATTCGGGCGAAACTGACCTGGCCGAGGTGGTGCGCATCACCGTCGGTCAGCTGGGCGCCCATACCGCGCAGCGGGGCAGCGGCTTTGCGCTCAAGGATGAACCTGCCGCCCTCCCCGTGCCGCTGGCTCGGCTTGAGGTTGAACGGATCGCCTGGCGGCTGCTGGCGACGCTGGCCGGGATCAGCGCGCCGGGTGAAATGCTGAAACTGCGGCTGCGGGCCAAGGACGGTCTGATCCGGCTGGATGTCGCTCTTCCCGCCTCGCTCGCCGCGCGCGAGGGCGACAGTCTGTTCGACGCTGCGGCCGGTTCCATGCCGCAAATCATTGCCGCAGGGGTATTTGGGGTCGGCTTCGCCTTGCGCTTGGCGCGGGCCGAAGCCCGCGCGGCAGGCGGCGATCTTCTCCGCCGCGGCGGCAAATTGCGCCTGATCCTGCCAGGATCGCCGTCCATGGGGTTGACCGCGGGCGATGCGGATCATACCCATGCCGACGCTGGTGCGCCTCAGGGGTGAGCGCGGCCGCGGGGCAAAGGAAACAGTATCGTTTTGGCGGAGTCGCGTATCATTGATTTGCCCGCCAAGGCCGCCACTGCCCGCTTCAGACCAGGTTTCGGACAGCGCTTCATCCTGACGGTCGATACCGAGGAGGAGTTTGACTGGACCCGCCCGATCGAGCGCAGCGAACATACCATCCATTCGGTCACCCGGATCGCACGGTTTCAGGAATTCTGCGAAGGTCAGGGTGTTTGCCCGATCTATCTGGTCGATTACCCGATCATCAATTCCCCAGCCGCAGTGCAGATCCTGCGTGATGCCGTGGCGGCCGGCAAGGCAGAGGTTGGCGTCCAGCTTCACCCCTGGGTGAACCCGCCGTTCGAAGAACAGGTGATCGAATACAACACCTATGCCGGCAACCTGCCAGAGGAGTTGGAACGGGCCAAGTTCTTCACCCTGCGCGACGCGATCGAGCGGGCAATCGGCACGCCGCCGCTGATCTATCGCGCTGGTCGTTATGGCGTGGGGCCGAACACCGCGAAGATCCTGGCCGATGGCGGGATCGCGATCGACAGTTCGGTCCGGGCGCGGTTTGATTACAGCACCAGCGGCGGGCCGAATTTCCGCGATTTCCCGATCACCCCCTGGTGGATCAACCGCTCGGCCGGGCTGATGGAGCTGCCGCTGACGACGGTTTATTGGGGGCTGCTGCGCCAGCTCGGCCCAGCGCTCTATGCCCGGCTGTGGCGCACTCCGCGGCTACGCGGGGCGCTGGCCCGGATTGGCGTACTGGAACGCATCCCGCTAACCCCGGAAGGCGTGACGATTGATGAGGCGCTGCGCGGGATCGATATTGCGATCGACGAAGGCTTGCCGGTGCTGGTCTTCTCATTCCATTCGCCCTCGCTGGCGCCGGGCTATACACCCTATGTCCGCAGCGCGGATGATCTTGATGCGCTGTATGACTGGTTTAGGCAGGCCTTCGCCTATCTTGCCAAGCGCGGCGTTACCCCAAGCCGGGTGAGTGAACTGGTTTCGTCAGTCGAGCTTGCCTAACCGCCCGCCGCCAGCTAACGCGCGCCACGCAATCGCAATGCGCATGGGCCTGTAGCTCAGTTGGTTAGAGCTGGCCGCTCATAACGGCTAGGTCGCGGGTTCGAGTCCTGCCGGGCCCACCAGCGCAGACGAATGGCAACCCCGGTCGGGGAGTAGCGCAGCCTGGTAGCGCATCTGCTTTGGGAGCAGAGGGTCGCAGGTTCGAATCCTGTCTCCCCGACCAAAAACCTGATTTCAGCCATTCCCGATCAATCTCTAATCTTCCCATAAATAGATAATTTACAGCGATTTACCGCTAGTTTTTGATCCCAGCCAACTTCATCCAATCCCAGGGCAGCCCGTTGGTAAGCTGGTAATCGCGTTGGTATGATGGTACTGTCTTTCCAGTTACCAACATGCTCACTGACACAGCGATCCGCGCCCTGAAACCTGGCCCTCGCCCGATCAAGAAGTCGGATGGGGGCGGTCTTTTCATTCTTGTCACGCCGGAGGGTAGCAAGCACTGGCGGCTGGCATATCGATTCCATGGCAAGCAAAAGCTGCTCTCTGGAGGCCCCTACCCTCTCGTCAAACTCGCCGATGCACGAAAATGGCGTGATGAAGCGAAGCTCGATCTTCTTGCCGGCCGCGATCCTTCAGCCGTTAGGAAGGCTGCGAAGCAGGCATTGAAGGCCGCGTCCGAGAATTCCTTCGAGACCACCGCCATGGAATGGATCGAGGCACGCCGCTGCGCCTGGTCGCCTCGTTACGCGAAAATCATCGAAACACGCCTGCGCGAGGATATCTTTCCAACGCTCGGTCACGAAGCGATTGCCGAGATTGATCCGCAGATGCTGCTGGTCGCGCTTCGCAAGATCGAGGCACGCGGGGCGATCGAGATGGCTCACCGTGTGCGCAACTATTGCAGCGAGGTATTTCGCTTTGCGATCGCGATGGACAAATGTCGCAGCGATCCGAGCCGCGACATTGCCCCGGCAATGAAGAAGCCGCCACCGATCCAACACCGCACCAAGGTGGAGGCCAAAGACCTTCCCGCGTTCTTCGCGAGGCTGAACCAGGATCAAGGCGAGGAAATGAGCCACCTCGCACTGCGCTGGACCATACATACCATGGTGCGCACCCAGGAAACCCGCTTTGCGCAGTGGAGCGAATTCGAGGGGCTCGACACGGCAGAGCCGATCTGGCGCCTGCCTCCCGACCGTATGAAAATGCGCACCGAACACATCGTCCCGCTCTCCCCGCAGGCCGTGCAGCTCTTGCACCAGATCGAAAAGGGCAATCCGTTCCGGGCAGCCGGCAACGAGCGACTGGGCAAGTACTTGTTCCCGGTCGCAAGCAGCAAAGGCTGCACGATCAGCGAGAACAGGATGCTCGACATCATGTACCGCATCGGCCTCCGCGGAAAAGCCACTGTTCATGGCTTCCGCGCCTTGGCCAGCACCGTTCTCAACGAGTCGGGCCTGTTTGAACCCGACTGGATCGAGATGCAGCTTGCCCATGTCCAGCGCGGCGTACGCGCCGCCTACAACTCGGCACGCTATCTCAAGCAGCGCCGGGAAATGATGGCCTGGTGGTCCAGCTATCTCGACAGTGCTGAGCTAGCCGGACTCCGCCAAGGCAACTAAACGACAGGCTGATCAATACGCTCAGCGTGACGTTGGATGCGGCCGTAACCAACAGGATCTGCAATCCAGCTGCTAACAGCTGACTCATGCCAACCGGCACCGTGGATGCTGATCCTGACCTGCGGCGGGAAAGTCCCTTCGGCGATCTTGCGGTAGAGCGTGGAGCGGGAGAGTCCCGTTCGAGCCAGGACCGTCTTCAGGCGAATTATGCGTTCGGTATTCGACATGGGGTAGTTCCACTATCAGCAGCTCAACCCCTCCTGATAGAACATAATGGGAACATTTACTTTCGATTCAAGCCTGAAAATTCTGGTCAATGATGATGCCAAATCAGCGATACGACGAAACTGGCAAGATATGGGACTTCTTTGGAAGCCTGGGGAAACAAGCGGACAGATCGCGCGAGCCTGAAACGCTATGCTTCATGCGCATCATTTCGACTAATGTGTTGCAAGTTTCGCACAGTCTCCGCCATGACCGAGGGTGCGGACGATCCGGAACGTCTCTTTTCAGGAACGCAGATTGGGATAGCGGACGTTCCACACGGCGCACCAGCGTGTCAGCTTCGCGCCCCAATCTATGACATTTCCTCAATTTTGCCGATTTCTCGAAAGCGGACATTGAGGCAGCCAGGCCAATCCAAAAGCAGTTAAGACAGGGCTCGTTGGCCGCGCCAGCTGAAATAAGACGCGCCATCGGCACATCCATGGCCAATCCCTTTTTTAGCCGCCAAGTCCTTGACGCAGGGCAGTCAGGCGGCGTTGAACCCCACTGTCCTTGGTATTGCGCAAGGCCGTAGTTGCCGCGCTGAGGTGACCCCGTGCTGCACGATGATCGCCTTGCGCTAGCGCGATTTCTCCGAGCGCCAGATCGACCAGCCCTCCGAAATCGTCTTGACCGATCAGCTCCGCGACCTTTTGTCGGTCCAGTCCCGCCAGCAATTGGCCAGCTTCTGCGTAGTCCCGATTGGCGATCATGCATTCGGCGGTGTAATAGCGGACAGCGTGGGTGAGCGGGTAGTCAGCACCAAACGCTTGGCGCACCGTCCCCAATGCCTGACGTGCAATGCTCAGGCCTTCGGCGCGTCGCGACGTCTGACAGAGCGTCGATGCATAGTCGATTTGCCCGACGAGTGCCTGGTGTGATGTGGGGCCAGCTTGCGCCGCCGCGCCTTGCCAGACCGAGCGCGCTTCATTTGCAGCCTCGTCGTAGCGGCCCAATGCGGCGAAGCTCTCAAAACGGGTGGAGCGCAGGGCAAGGGTAAAGCGATGATTGGACCCCAGACGCCGTTCCATTGCGGCGAGCAAAGGCCCGCTTTCACGGATCACAATGTCATGCTTGCCGAGCATGGAAAGGGCATTCAGCCAGTGCTGGCGGGTGACGAGGGTGTCAGGGTGATCGCTCCCTCGCACCCTCGTCGATTCTGCAATGACCGTTCGCGCCAGCGGCTCCGCCTCCTGCGGCTTGCCCTGCCGCATCAAAACCAGCACCAGCGATGACTTGGCCTTCAGTAGCTGGGTTGGCGAAGCAGCCTCGGAATCGGCGCTGCCTATCGCCAAGGCGCGACGGAATGCCCGTTCCGCCAATGCAAGATCGGCCATGTAGCCATAAGCGCCTTCCGCCTGTGCGAAGGCGAAGCCAACCTTGCCGCTTTCAACCCGTGTGCCAAGGTGCTGACGCTCTGTCGCCAATGCGCGACCGGCTTCTTCGAGGCGATCGGGCTGACCGGAAACGCTGTTCATATGGGCGAGTGCCAAACGCCCAAGAACGGCATCGTCACTGCTGGCCTCGCCAGCCTGCCTGAATAGCGCTTCACTGCGTGCAAACTCGCCGCGGGCAGTATCGAAATCAGCCCGACCGTAGAACGCCCGCGCCAACGACAGGTGAAGCCGTGCGGCAATACCGGGATTGTCCGCATACCGACGGTCGATAGTGGCACTGGCGCGCTTCATCGCCTCGGTAACGGTTTCATCGGCCCCGCTCGCAGTAGCGGGGTCGACGCTACCCAGCACATCATCGGCAACGAAGCTGTAGCTGGTATCGGCCAGATCCTGTGCGGCAAGAGCCTTATTGCGCTGTGTCCAGGCATAGACCCCGAATGCACCGCTTGCGATCAAGCCGACGACTAGGCCGCCGACTGCCGCACGCACCCACGGGCGGCGTTGCAGTCGCCGCGTTTCCGCTTCCTGCCGCGCTGCCAGTTCCGCCACCTGCCGCGCTGCCGCATCAGCGGCTTCGCGGCGCTCGGAAAGATGCTCGATCCTGTCGGCCAGTTCCCCCGCACTGGCGAGGCGGTGCGCCGGATCACCATCGCAGGCTTGGCGAATGTCATCGCGCAGCAACGCGTCGGACACTTCTTTCTCCCAACCCGGTGCCAGTGCCTTCGTGAAGTCACCCACAGTGAGCTGGTAGAGGATCAACCCGAGCGCATAGATATCGCTCTTAGCGGTGGGCACAGCATTGCCGACCAGTTCCGGCGCGCGATAGGCGAGCGTCCCCGATCGAGGCTCGTCTTTGCCCAGTTCGCCATCGAGTGATCCCGGATTGGTGATGTTGAAATCATCGAGCACCGTATCGTCGAGCAAACGCCCGCTGCCAAAGTCGGCCAACTTAATGACAGGGTTTTGCCCGTCTCCCGCGATCAGCACGTTGGCGGGCTTCAAATCCTTGTGAAGAACGCCAAGCTGGTGAACGTCCCCGACTGCGCGGGCGATTCTGCTAGCAACCTCCATACGCGTATCGAGCGCAATGGACTTGAGGCCACCGGCCTCATCAGCCCATGCAATCAGATCATCGCCGCCATAGGCATATTCGAGGAAGTAGGGCGATGCTTCAAAATTCCACTCCAACAGCGCGGGAAGCGGGGCCTTGTCGCCCATTCCGGCGAAGACGACCCGCGACAACGCGGCCTCGCGCTTAAGAGCGCGCAGCCTGTCCGGCTCATCCGCGAATTTGAAGACACGGGCCTCGCCGGTTTTTTCGTGCGTCCCCAGCCAGACATCTTCCGCGCCGCTGTCTCCCAGCGCACGGGTGAGCCGCCACTGCTTGCGTCCCGGCACGCCGTCGCCAACCTTGAAGGTGAAGCGCGGCGCGAGGGGCGATTCCACGCTTTCGATCTTGACCGAACCGGTCAACCGATAACCGACGCGCGGCACGGTTTCGATGATGTTGTCCTGCCGCTCCCCCAGTGCCTTGCGCAGTTTGGAGATTGCCGTCGGCAGCGACCCCTCGACCACCGTCAATCCCGGCCAGACCGCATCGAGGATTTCATCCTTGGTGACGACTTCGCCCGCACGCAGGAGCAATTCGTGGAGCACTTCAAGCGGCTTGCCTTCAAGTGACACCGCCTGACCATCGACGCGCAGCGCCCAGCTCGCCTCGTCAAACTCGGCCCCCGAAAACTTCCACAGCCGCCGTCTGCGACGTGATGATGACGTGCTTGAAGTCATGCAATTCCCCTCAGAATCCTTCTTTAGAAATCCTTGAGAATGGCATCAAGACTTTGTGAATCAGCAAGTTTAGCCCGGTGCAAGAACAGGAACTGACGCACATGGGCAAAAACCGCACAACGATTGTCAAATCACCCGCTGACCTCAAGGTCTATGCGCGATCCGGCATTGTGCACGGATCGAAGACTTGGACTTCAACCCAAGTCCACTCGTCAGGCGGAGGCGGCTACATTGGACCGCAGGGCGGCCACGTAAAGGCAGCGAACGTCACCAGCAGCAACACCACGCATAACACCTTCTTTCTAGTCGATGACGATGGCAAAGAGATCGAAGTCAATCTGACGGACGTGTCATTCGGTGTGCGCGATGGGCATCACGTCACCGCCGTTTATGCCGGACACCAAAATGACCAATGGTGGTGGTTGGCCCACCTTCATAATCATAACACTGACAAATCAGCAAAGGTGTCGTCCTCCTACGATAAAGTATGCGGCAACCCTAACGTCCTGATCCTCATTGCCGTGCATGTGCTTGCCATTGCGCTCGGGATCATGGCGCAATCATGGCTGCTCTTTCTGGTAGTTTTCGCAGCATACTGGGGTTACACCTTCTTCGTTGAATCACCCAAGTTAGGGGCAATGCGGAAGGAACTCGACAGGCGCGCCCGCGAGCTGATTGCCGACGACGCTGCCAAAGTTCGAGCGAGAGGCGACTAGTGACAACGCACATCACCACAATCGACGATCTCTATATCTTCACAAGATCGGGCACGGTCATCGACCGTCAAGCCGAATCCGACACGCAGGTTTATGGTTCCGTCACGAACGGCCATGGCAGGATTTCATCCTCAACGACCGACTACCTCACATTGTTTCTGCGGGAGGCCGACGGGAAAGAGTTTAGCGCCGTCTTGCAGGATTTTTCCGTACTGGCCCGTGTCGGCAATCAGGTCTCGATCATCTTCGCAGGCACAAAGGCCACCAAGACAGGGTGGCCAGCAGGCTTCGTGAACCACGACACTCGTCGCGAAACGATCCGGGATGAGACAATCCGAAGTCTGGCGCCGGTCCCGAAATCGGGTTGTGCCTTATTGATTGTCGTGCCGATCCTAGCCTTTCTCATGCTCGGAACAATCGCGCGAACCGCTCTCGGCTTTCTAGGGGATACTTCCCTCATTGCCATTGCTCTGTTGCTGGGCTGGCTGGTTTCGCCCTTGGTAGCCTTCATTGTCATGCTCAAGCGCGGCAGGCGGCAAACGCGCCAAGCGAACGATCTTCAATCGGAAATCAGAGCGGCCATTCAGCAACAAATCGATGCCGCACGATCCAATCCGCCACCTGCACCTGCCGCATAATACTAATCGAGGAGTCCTGCGATGATTGTCGCCCGAAAGGCATGGTCCATTCCCTTAACCGCGATGGTTTTGACACTGGCCGCTTACAGTGCCCAAAGCGGTGCCAAGGCCGAAACTGGCGACCCTGTGGCCGGCAACCGCGCAATCCACCCCATCTCGGCCCCCTCAGCATCGGGTTCGACAAAGCAAACGACATCCGCACCAGCGTCGCGCACGATCTTGCCGATCCAGCAAGGCCTCTACTTTGCCGACTATTCGGGCAGCTGCGCCAGATCCACCGAAGTGTTCTTCTATGACGGCGGCACTTACGGGCAAATTTTTCAGGCCTTGCCCGGCAACAGGATGAACAGTCCGCGCAGCGCAGATATCGAAGCCCATGCCATCAGGCGGACCGGTGCCGCAGCGCGCGGCAGCAAAGATTACAAGGCCGAACTGGCAGGGTTTACCCGCATCTGGTCGCCTGATGATATTGTATCGGAAGACGGATATCCCCTAGATGCCCGAGGTGTCAAACCGGTGGGTCAAGGCGTTTTCATCCTGCGCGAAGGGGACGGCACCAGCGCACGCGGGTGGATTTTCGATGACACCACCTACCGGAAGTGCGCCGTATCGCAGCTTTCGCCGTCGATGCAGGCGACGGTTCGCAGGTATCGGCCGCTACTGGCCAATGGCACGCCGCCACGGTCTTCCACCGCGACTGCATCGTCCGTGCCCGCGATCCCCGCGCGCATCCCACTTGCGGTGGGCTATTACGCCTATATCGAAGGCCGAGCCTTCACCTGCGCGAGCACGACCTCTCCGTGGTATTTTGATGGCACCCGTTTCTGGGAACAGTCGGATTTCACCGACCCGAAGCACATGACGACGGGCGAATCGCTCAAGTGGGAAATGGTGGCCGCTGACCGCTTTCGCATTACCCGTCGTGATCGCGATGAGGACGGGCGGTGGAATCCCCGGTTTGTCTCGGTTACCGAATACGTCATCACCGGTCAGCAATCGTTCCGCTTTGTCGGAACTGTCGGTGAGCCGCTGCGATCGAACGAAAACTACCAGTTGTGCGCGCCGTCGCAATTGCAGGCCAAGGCGCGGTGGTTCAGGGGGACGAAATGATCGGCTCTGCTGACTGTACTCGCCAACCCGGCATCCGGTCGCCGGGTGCACGGGCAGTCAAGTCTCGTCGAATTGCCCTGACTGCGACTGCCCTCCTGGTCACGTCGAGCTTGCCCGTTTTGGCCCAAGGCGTGACTGCACCGCGCCTCGCCATCTTCGGTGTCCCCCTAGGCGCAAGCGATGCCGAGATCGACCAGATGGCGCGCACACGTGCCTTCACGGGTCCGATGCTGAGTAATGTATGCCGCGATGGCCAAGTCTGTAGCTGGAAGGTAAACATCGAGAATATCCCCGGCACAGAGTTCATTTCCACGAAGTGGGGGCATCGCACGCTTCCGGATCGCATGGAGGCATTCAGCTTTGCCTTCACAGCGCCACCGAACGAGCATCGCATCTGGTCGGCAGGTTCGGACCAGACCTTCGGCGATCAGTATAATGTCAGCGCCGCCGCACCGATGCTATCCGACGTTCTCGCCGAGTTGCGCCAACGCTTCGGCGAACCGGTGCGCGTTAACGGGTTGGGACGTGGCGGAGCTGAACTCGGGTGGGATGCGAAGCTTTGGTGGCTGTGGGATGCCAACGGCCACGCCCTCCGATCCTGGACGACACAGACCACCAACACCTGCCACGCCGCCATTGGCATGGCATCAGTCGAACCTGGCACAGGTGCGCTTGCAAATCGAAATGTTGCACCCGTCGAGCCGCGCGCATTCCTGCTGGCACGCCAAGGCAACTGCGCTCGTGCCGTTGAAGTCGGGATCGCGCACCGACAGGGCCATGTCTACAAGCTCAAAGTCCGTGTGATCGACTTTCAGGCCGGACACGATTCGCAGTTTTACACTAACCGCTTTCTGAATGAGCAGCGACGGGCCTTGGATGCCCAGCGGTCAAGCCGTAACCGGCCTGATTTCTAGGAAAAACTTGGCAAGCGCGGATTGATGACACCTGCGTCCAGATAACGGGTATGGATCTTCCGGGCTAACGTTGTCACCGAATATGCCTTGGAAGAGTCTATAAACCGCGCGTCTGCTTCTTCGGCTCCCTACGCTACAACCAGACTTTCCACTATCGGCCCACCTGCTGTCGTTGGCGAGCGGCTGAACGTAGGGCAGCTTTCGACGGGTTAATCCGTGGCAGGGAGCGACGGTTAACGAGGCGTCCAGGGCACTCAGGGTGAGACGACAACTCGCTACTTGGCTTCGGTCGCCTTAGCCAAAGAGAGCTCAGTCACTTAAGCTGACCCTTGAATGGGAACGTCACAATATCTATTTACGTGAATGTCGCACTTTACGTGAATAGGACATATCATGGAATTCCGAGCCCCGGCCGCCGCAGCGCAGCAGAACGCCGCGACCATTGAGTATCTGACGAAGAATTTGGATGACCCGGTAGCAGGGCAGCGGCGCGTAGAAGAGCTGATCGCTGAACTCGGCAATGCAGTTTACACGCTGCCTGATTGGCACCCGATCTGGACCCTGCCGCCGATGGCAGAGGGACGCACCGTCAGCGGCTTGTCCGAGATACCGGCATACAACGGTCTCGATCACACGGAGATGTTCGTTCGCGGCTTCATTACCTGCCCCTATCAAGAGGACAGGGCAGATAAGATCGTCGAGGCGGTGAACGAGGTGCCGGGGCTTTATGCGCGCCGTCTCGATGAACCACTCTATTCCGACCAAGCCTATCCTGTAGTCGTCCAAGCCATGTCGGTGGAACTTGAAGCCGATGGCACAATCAAGAGCCGCGACGCGCTCGCATGGTTCGTGCAGCATACGGTCAAAGACGCGCGTAACCACCAAGTAGCGGAAACATGGTGGTCGGTGCGTTCGTATATCCTCGGGCGTCCTCATGGGTCACGCAGTTCGCTCATCGTGAACCAGCACGCCGGAAGCCACATGCGGAAAATTCTCGAAACGATGAACGAGTCGGGCATGTTCGGCCCGATCAAGGAATGGTCGCTCGATATGTTGTCGCAAAAGAAGCGCGATGCGATCAACGAGACACTGCTTCGAGCAGCCGTTGAAAGCTGGAACAAGGAAGAAGGCGACTTCACGTTCGAACTGCGGGGCGAAACGTGCAAGGCCGCGATCAGGGACACATGGAGCGACAACATGGAATTGTCGATCCGCGTCGAGATCGGCGAGTCGGACTTGTATATCTCCGGATTCTATTATCCAGCCGAAGACCGCACGACTTATACAGATCCAGTTGGCAAGCGGAAACTGGCCGAAAAGTTCATATAGCAGGGCGGTGAGTTGGCCGGGCTTGTCTCGCTAGTGTTTCCAAGCTCACTCACGCTACAACTGCCCTCCAAATCGAGGACGTGACCGTTGGCAAAATCGACGAATCAAACGGAGAGGGCGGGTGTTCACGCCGTCGGGGCGATCTTTACGGCATTGGGCTGGGCGTTTCGAGAGCAACCTACCAGCGATTTCGGAATCGATGCTCACGCGGAGAAGCTTAACGACGACGGCTTGGGTGGCGGGAAGCTGATCGCACTCCAGATCAAGAGTGGTTCCTCATACTTCAAGAAGCGCGGTGAGGATTACGTCTATTACGGCGAGGACCGTCATCGCGAGTATTGGACCAATCACTCACTGCCGGTGTTCATCGTCCTTCACGATCCTGAGACCCAGCTAACGCTTTGGCAGAAAGTCGAGCAGCACCTGATTGAAGAAGGCAAGGATGGGCGCTGGTCGATTACAATTCCAGCCAAGCAGCAACTCGACCAGGCGAATGAGCAATACATCGCGCGGGGGATCGCGTCGGACTTGGGCAGTATTCGTCGGCATCGATTGACGCTTGATCTCCCGATCATCCGGCAGTTTGCCGAGCACGAGATGGCCTATCTTCACGTAGAGGATTGGGTGAACAAGTCGCTCAATTTCAGACGCACCGAAGTTGTGTTCGGTGACGACCCTGACGGTGAGCCCGATCTGGACCTCGAAACGTGGCTCCCGGCTTACACCATTGACCGCTTTATGGCTGTGCATTTCCCATGGCTGGACTGGAAGGAGCACGAATACGTAGGTGCCGAACACGGCTCCTACGAAGTGGCATGCTGGGTTCTTGAGGTCGAACTTGCGAATGTTGGTAAAGCCGCGCTCATTCTGGATGATTTCTACGCGAGCGAGCTTCCGCCCGACGAAAGGCCGGAACTCGATGTCGACCCGGAACTGCTTGCCTTCCTCGCAGAAAACGATGTCGACGACCCAGACGATCTAGAACCTTAGAATTCGGGATCACTAGCCCGGGTCACTTTTTAGTGACAAGACCGGGTCAAATCTCAGCAACAATCAACACATTTTAGGTACGTGAACGTACAGCGGCTTCTGACGAGAGGTTTCAGGACCGCGAACGTCCGCTATGTCAGCGAATCCAGTCGCAGTGTGCTCTGTCATTGATCGACCAATCGCAGCAATCACCGCCCAAAGCTCCATCCCTTTCCATGACTAGTCCACGCCCCTGACCGAACCCGGCCAGGCCGTGCAACGCGCGCTCATGCGGACCGTGTTGTCATGCTGCGCATGCCTGCCCGCACCACTCCTTCGAGCGACGTTTCCCTCTCTGCGTTCGGTGCAGACCTGACCGTGCCCGGCCTTTTCGGGGCTCAGTCAAAGGGATGGTCCCTTGGACGGAAGAACAGCTTCGAAAGGTCAGTCTCATGAAGAACACCGTCACCCTCGTCGGCTTCGTTGGCAACACTCCGGAAGTCCGCACCGCACAGTCAGGTGCCGCAATCACCAGCCTCTCGCTCGCCACGACCCGCAGCTACAAGGACGGCGAAGGCAACCGTCAGACCGAGACCGAATGGCACAGGATCACCTGCTTCAACGGCGTTGGCAAATGCGTCGCCGAGCATGTGACCAAGGGCGCGATGGTCATGATCACCGGTCGGATCCACTACTCGCGCTGGACCGACAGCGAAGGACAGACCCGCTACGGCTGCGAGATCATCGCCGAGCAGGTCGACTTCCTCGCCAAGGCCAATGAAGCCAGCACGGAAGAACCCAGGAAGCAGCGCGCAAAGTAGCGCCGCCTCATGCCCCGGCGGTGTGTCCGTCGGGGCGCTTTGCCTTTGCCTCGGCCTTCTCCGCTTCGGCATCGAACGCGCGCTTGCCCTTGCGCCGGAACAGCACCAGGGCATTGGCACCCTCCTCCCCGCGCAGCTTGGCCGCGACCGTCAGGAACGCCCCATAGAGCGCGGCGCGGTCATCGTCAGCCAGCTCAACCAGCCCCGCCTTCACGACCAGGCCGCCAAGCTCGATCAGCTGGCGGGTGCGTTCGCGGCGTTGAACCTGCCAGTCGCGCATGTCGGTCCTCGCCTTCCTCGCCTCAAGCCGATGCCGCGCCGTTGTCGTGCGCAGCAGAGCCGTCAGGCTTGTCCTGAGGTCCGCGCGCAGGCTTGCCCCCCTTGCCTTGAAAGAACACCGCGCCGCGTCCGCGCCAGCCCTCCTTTTGTGCTGCGTCGCTGCCCGCAGCATCGAGCAGCGCACCCGCCAGCTCGTCGGGATCGAGCGCATCGGCACCGGTGGTGATCACCAGCTCGCCGAGCTGGCGCACGCGGCGTTCCTTGAGCTGCCTCGCCTTGTCGGCGAGCGCCTTCAGTTCCGAATCGATATCGCGGGGTTTGCGCATTCCTTTGGCTCCACTGGGAGGTGATGCGTCGATGATACGGCTGCGCTGATCCCAATGCAGCAAGGTCAGTGGGACCGTCTGATACGGCTGAGTCCCGAGCGAGAAATTTTCGAGAGAGGGCGCGCTTATACGTCGTGCCGACGCGGCTTTGATGGCGTAACTGGATTGCCGTTATGGCAATCTTCCACTTCAGCGCGAAAGTCATCGGCCGCTCGAGCGGGCGCAGCAGCGTGGCCGCCGCCGCCTATCGTGCCGGCGAGCGGCTGCACGATGAGCGGATCGATCGCGATCACGATTTCACCAGCAAGCCGGGCGTCGCGCATTCCGAAGTGCTGCTCCCCGAAGGCGCGAGCCCTGAACTCGCCGACCGCGCGAAGCTGTGGAATGCGGTCGAGAAGGCCGAGAAGAGGAAGGACGCACAGCTCGCCCGCGAGGTCGAGTTCGCCCTTCCCCGCGAGCTCAGCAAGGAAGACGCGATCGAGCTCGCGCGCGAGTTTGTCGAGGCCGAGTTTGTAGCCGAAGGCATGATCGCTGACCTCAATGTCCATTGGGATATTGGCAAGGACGGTCAAGCCAAACCCCATGCCCACGTCATGCTGACCATGCGCGAGATCGTGGGCGACAAGTTCGGCGCGAAGGTGCGCGAGTGGAACCGCAGCGAGCTGATTGAACAATGGCGCGAGCATTGGGCCGAACACGTCAATCTGGCGCTGGCCGAGCGCGATATCGACGCCCGGATTGATCACCGCAGCCTTGCCGACCAGGGCGTCGCTCTTGAACCGCAGGGCAAGATCGGTCCTGCCGCCTCGCGGATTGGTGGGCGCGGGCTCGAGGCGGAACGGATTGAGGAACACCGCGCAATTGCCCAGCGCAATGGGGAGCGGATCATCGCCAATCCCGCGCTCGCGCTCGATGCCATTACTCACCACCAAGCGACGTTCACCCAGCGAGATCTCGCCGCGTTCATCCACTGTCACAGCGACGGCAAGGAGCAATTCGATGCAGCGCTGGGCGCAGTGCGCCAGTCCGCCGATCTGGTCGCGCTTGGCACCGATGGGCGCGGGCAGGAGCGGTTCACTTCGCGCGCGATGATCGACACCGAGCAGCGGTTGCAAAGTGCTGCGGATAATCTTTCAAACCGCGCGGCCCACGAAGTCAGTCCCGAGCAGCAAGTTCGTGCCTTAGAGCGCTCTGCGGCGCGTGGCTTGACGCTCGCTGGCGAGCAGCACACCGCCTTCGAACACGTCACCGGCAAGCGGGGCCTGGCCCTGGTTGTGGGTTACGCAGGCACCGGCAAAAGCGCCATGCTTGGGGTAGCGCGCGAGGCTTTCGAAAGTGCTGGCTTCGCGGTGCGTGGCGCTGCCTTGTCTGGCATCGCCGCCGAAAATCTCGAATCCGGATCCGGGATCGCCTCGCGCACCATCGCCAGCCTCGAACATGCCTGGAGCAAGGGCAACGAACTCCTCACCGCGCGCGACGTGCTGGTGATCGACGAAGCCGGGATGGTCGGGACCCGGCAGATGGAACGCGTGCTCTCCCGCTCTGCCGATGCAGGGGCCAAAGTGGTGCTGGTTGGCGATCCGCAGCAGCTCCAGGCGATCGAAGCCGGGGCGGCCTTCCGCGCGCTCCATCAGCGTCACGGCGGGGTCGAGATCACCGAGATCAGGCGCCAGCATGCCGACTGGCAGCGTGATGCCACCCGGCATCTTGCGACCGGTCGGACCGGGGAAGCGATCAGGGCTTATGACGAGCACGGCATGGTCCATGCGGTCGATACCCGCGAGGCTGCGCGCGAGGCACTGATCGCGCGCTGGGATAGTGCCCGACAGGCCGATCCGGCGGCCAGCCGGATCATCCTGACCCACACCAATGATGAGGTCCGCGAACTCAATCTGATGGCGCGCGATCGGATGCGCCGGGCGGGCGATCTGGGCGGCGACGCCACTGTCGAGACTGCGCGCGGCGATCGCCAGTTCGCGTCCGGCGACCGGATCATGTTCCTGCGAAACGAGCGCGGCCTCGGGATCAAGAACGGGACCCTGGGCACGGTCGAGGTGGCGTACCCAGCACGCATGGCAGTGCGCACCGACGATGGCCGCAAGGTCGCGCTCGAGACCCGCGACTATGCCCATATCGACCACGGTTACGCCGCGACGATCCACAAGGCACAAGGGGTGACGGTCGATCGCAGCCATGTGCTGGCCACGCCCCGCATCGACAGCCATGCGAGCTATGTTGCGCTCTCGCGGCATCGCGATGGCACGGACCTACATTACGGCAAGGACGACTTTGCCGACCAGTCGAAGCTGCTTCGTCTGTTGGGACGCGAGCGGGCCAAGGACATGGCCAGCGATCACACCGAACTGGACCCGGCCAAGGCCTTTGCCGAGCGGCGCGGAATCACCTTCCGCGAGCGCATTGCCGAACTGGTGCGCAAGGTTCCGGAGAAGGTGCGCGGCATCTTCGACGGGTTCCGGCCCCGACAAAACGGGCTCGAAATCCTGCCGGCCCAGAAGCCAGCCGGAACCCCGGAAAGCCGCGCAGTCGAACGCTATGCGCGCAGCGTTCAGGATATCACCCGAATGCGCGAGCAAGGGCTGCCAGTTCTGCCCCACCAGGCTGAAGCCCTAGACCGCGCAGCACAGGCGCTCGATGCGCTCCAACCTGAGGCGACACGCGATCTCGCTGCTGCCTTCACGCGCCGGCCGGATCTCGTTGGCGATGCCGCTGCTGGCCGCAGTCGGGACACGATCCGGGCGATGGGACACGAGGCCGCGGTACGCCTTGATCCGGTGCTGCGCGCCGAACGGTTCGTTGGCGACTGGAGACAGCTGGAAGCCCACCGCACCCAGCTTCGCGAGCAAGGCGACGAGGCCGGCGCGCGCAAGCTCACCGCGCAGATGCGCGGCATGGCCAAGGGGCTTGAGCGCGATCCCGAGCTCGAGGTCCATCTGCGCGGCAAGGTCAAGGAGCTTGGGCTCGAACAGCGCTCCAAGCGCAGCCTGCACCTGGAGCTTGCCGACACCCTTGGGAAGGAACGTACCCGTCCGTTTGAGATCGGGCTTTAAGGAGAAGTGACATGCAGAATGCAGAAGACGTTGAGCTTGATCTCGAGCCGGAAGACGAGCCAGAGCCGGGCGTGCGATCAAGCGCATCAGTCGATGGGCAAGCTGACCCCGCCACCCAGGCCTTTGTCCGGCTCGAACGCCAGATGGCCTTGATGCGGCGCGCGGTTGAGCACCTCGCTACCGAGCGCACCGAGATATCTGTTCCTGATTACAGCGTTACCCTTGGTAAGCTCGCTGGTGACCTCGCCAAGGCCACCCAAGCGGTCGCGCAGATAGCTGCTGAGCCAGCGCTCAAACATACTCCGCAGACCATGGCTGAGCGTATTGCTCAGGCATCCGAAACGGCGCGGCGGTCGGATCATGACCGATTAGTCCAGGCGCAGATCGAGCTGGGGGCCGTTGGCGAAGACCTGCGACGCATGGTGGGTACGGTCCACAGCGCAGCCGAGCAGCGTCAGCGGACCATAAAGACGGCCGCTTCCGGCATTCTGGTCGGGGTAATGCTCTGGGCTGGCTTGGCGGGTCCTGTTGCTCGCTCGCTGCCCGAGAGCTGGCAACTGCCGGAACGCATGGCGCGACGCGCGCTCGGCGCGCCTACTCTCGTTGATGCCGGGGCGAAGCTCCTCCAGTCCGCCGATCCTGCCCGCTGGGAGGAAGTGATCGGCGCGGCCAAGCTATCGGCAGATAATCGCGACGTGATCAATCGTTGCAAAGGTTTGGCGAAGAAGGAGCGCAGGGCGGTCAATTGCGAGGTACGGATTGGCAGCTAAGTTGGACAGTGGCGACAGTCTGGTTTTGAGGCGAAATTTGCGTAAACTGCCCTTCGTTCAGGACGGACCCGCATCGCCGGCGTCGGGAGTCGGCTCAGGCCAAGCAAGGCTGTCACGTCTTTCCAATTAGACAATTGCAAACATTAGGGATTGCACCACTCTAAGTAAGAGCCGAAGCCATAGCACTATGGATGCTGTCGATTATGCGCAGGCACTTGAGATGATGACGTCGCTTGGTGCTTTTTGCGAGGTAAATTTGAGTTCTATTTCCGACTGCAACCCAGCGTTGATGAAGCAGCTGTCTGCCCTCGATCCGCTGGCAACTGTCGCGACGTTCTCCGGCCTGCTGTTGCAACCCGAACTCCAGACCAATTGCCTGAGGATCGAGACGCTGATCCACCTCGCTTTGGCGGTCGGAAGCGGAAAACAGACTCCTAATCCGAAACTCGTTGCTGACGGCTTCAACCAGCTAGGCAAAGGTCAGTGCGGATCGATGGAAGACCCGGCGGAGGACGTCTTCGTCGCCACGGTACGAAGCCCGCGTGGCAACTTCAGGATTCTCGAGGGAATTTGGGAAGGGAATGCCTACTTCCTGCAGAAATTCATCGATGCGGTGGAGGACATGCCCGCCGGCACCGGCTACGATGAAATCCGGACGAGCATGTACGGCCTGCTACGATTGTCCGACCTGATTTGCGAACGCGCGGGGCTGCAGCGGCACCAGCTGGGTAACGAACTCAACACCGGGAAGATGTCGCTAGCTGCGGCGGGGCGGCTTGTCGCGGCGAGACACCACGTCAGATTCAAACTTGCGGAACTGCCAGATCTCGGCATCGACCCAATTTCCCTGGCACCGTTCTTGTTTACGCCGTCTGGTCGAGCGCTGTTGCTGAGCCAGACCATCGGTAACTCGGATTTGGAACGGCATCCGCTCGTCCGTAATGGCACATATCTGTATGTCGTCCTGCCGACCGCGATCAGTATTGCCATTCGGACCTTCGTGATTCAGCGCATGAGCGAAGCGGGAATGCGGGATGCATTTTGTCGCGGTCTCGCCAATGTCTATGCGCGAACGCTCCAGAACTTGCCGCTGCTTGGGGCGAGACGCGGGCCAGCGATCAATTTTCAACCGGGGCCACACGCTGCGATCACCCAAGTCGGTATCGAGTTCGATGTTGGCCGTTTCATCCAACTCCTCTTCTTCACCGACAACCTGCGGGATTTCGAGGAGACTGGCTTCACTGGACTGAACCCTGACACGATGGAGCTGGACCGCACCTTTTCAGAATACATCGCCGCCTTTCAGAAGCACGCGCAGCAATCGGAGGGTTATCGCGGCGGACAAGTCAACCTAAGAAGGCTATGTCAGCGACAACCGCGAACTGATTTTGCTCATCACCGAAACTGCGTCAAAGACCTGGGCGCTTCGAGGGGGACCAAGCGCGCAAGAAGCTATCGACCGCTTCGCTTATTTCGTTTTCTAGAACCACCTTGTCCCAGGGTTCGTCTAAATTAAAGAGCGCCGTTTGGAAGCAACCGGCTTGGCACATTCCAGCTAATTGCCGTGTAGCCGACATCGGGTCGCCGGCGCGAATTTGTCCGCGTGCCATCGCTCTTGCGATGAACTCACTTAGCCGGGCCTTTCCGCGCCGCGGGCCACGTTGGTAAAACGCATCTGCAAGGTACGGAAAGCGGTTGGCTTCGGCCAGAACCAAGCGATGCAGGGCGATCACCGGCTCGGACAAAATTGTGTCCATCAAGCCGCGGACGAACTCCAGCAAGACGTTACGCAGGTCATCGGTATCTGGTAAGTCGACATCCTGGACCCGGCCGTAGTGCTCCACGATATCGTCAACGACAGCGGCAAAAAGCGCCTCCTTGGACGGAAAGTAAGTCCAGAGGGTGGTCTTCGAACCGCCCACCGTGCTGGCGATCGACGACATGGTAGTCCCGGCGTAGCCGTTTGCGAAGAAAGCGTCCCGCGCTGCATCTACAAAGACCTTTCGGCGGGCCGCCGACGCCTCCTCCATCGATTCCGTACTAGGTAGTATCATTGCAATTGACAACTTACTCCGTCGCGCTAAAGGCAATGATACCACTCAGTATCATTGAAGGCCAGCCTTGCGAACGTTCTTCCCTTTGCTCGCGCTTCTGGCCACAGTAAGCGGATGCGCCGCACCCGATCTGGGCGAACGCCCTCAGCCCCGTTCGGTAAGTTCTCTTCAGTCCGGCAACAGTCTGTCAGGGGCGCCACAAGGCGCGTGGCCGGTGGAAGGGTGGTGGCGCGGATTTGGCGATCCACAGCTCGATGCATTGATCGAGGACGGCCTTGCATCTTCTCCCGACATCGCTGTGGCGGCGGCTCGCGTTCGCGCTGCCGAGGCATTGGCTCAGCAGGCCAACTCCGCGCTTCTTCCCCGGATCGGCGCAGAAGGCAGCGCTGGTGTGGTTCAGCAGAGCAAGAACTTGGGCATTCCGCCTCAATTCGTGCCTAATGGGATCCAGGACACCGGGCATGTTGCCGCGACTTTCGGCTTCGATCTGGACCTGTGGGGCAAGAACCGGGCGGCACTTGCCGCGGCGACATCGGATGCGGAGGCCGCGAGGGTCGATCAGGCACAGGCGCGGCTGGTGCTGACTACCGCCATCGCTGCGGCTTACGCGGATCTGTCTGGATATTTTTCCGCGCGAGATGCGGTACTCCGTACCTCCGAGCTGCGTGCTGAGATTGCTGGTTTGACTGCGCAGCGCGTACGTGCAGGACTCGACAACCAGGGTAGCGCGCGCGCCGCGGAATCGCGGGTTCCCGCCTCCGAGGCAGAAGTCACTGCGCTCGACCAGGCGATCGCATTGACCCGGAACCGGATCGCAGCGTTGATCGGCAGTGGTCCTGATAGGGGTCTCGCGATCGCCCGGCCAAACCTGCGACTTGCCGAATACGTACTTCCTGCACAAGCCGGCATCGACCTGGTCGGGCGCCGCCCTGATATTGTCGCGGCGCGGCTGCGCGTGGAAGCGGCAGCCCAGCGGATCAAGGTTGCGCATGCGGACTTCTATCCCAACATCAACCTGTCGGCGCTCGTCGGGCTGCAATCGCTCGGGCTTGGAAAGCTGATCTCGGCAGACTCCGAATACGGCAATGCATCTGCGGCAATCAGCCTCCCAATCTTCGACGGCGGGCGTATTGCCGGGCGGTACCGGGGCGCACGCGCTGCTTATGACGAGGCAGTCGCGCGGTATGACCAGACGCTGATCGCGGCGCTGCGCGAAGTGGCCGATGCGCTCGCGGCGCGCTCGGCGCTCGACAAGCAGCTCCTACAATTGCGCAGCGCGCTGGTCGATGCCGACGAGGCGTCCCGGCTCGCCGGGCTGCGCTACACTGCAGGCCTCACCACCAAGCTGGCGCAATTGACCGCTGAGGACAATGCTGCCGCCCTGCGGCGCTCGATCGCGCAGGTCGAGGGTCAGCGCATGGTTCAGGAATTCGCATTCATTCGCGCGTTGGGCGGGGGCTATCAGGCTCCGCTTCAAGGAGATCGATAATGGCCGAAGCAATCGCGCCCACAGCAGAAGCAGCAGTCCCAAATGGCGACCGCCGCAAGCAGCTGTTCAAGCGACTAGCAATAGGTGTCGCGATCGCAGCTGCTTTGTGGGCGCTGTGGCACTTCATTTTCGACGCCGGCCGGGTTTCGACCGACAACGCCTATGTGGGTGCGGACTCTGCCCAAGTCACCGCCCAAGTCGCCGGGACGGTCACGGATGTGCGGGCCGCAGGCACCCAGATGGTGCACAAGGGCGATATTCTGGTCGTGCTCGACGATGCCGATGCGCGGCTCGAAGTTGCGAGCGCACAGGCAGCACTGCGCCAGGCGCAGCAGCGCTTCGCCCAGCAAGCGGCCAATGCGGGTGCGGCGCAGGCCCGCATCGGGGCGAGCATCGCGTCAATCAATCAGGCCCAGGCACAACTGCGCAGCGCCAATGCGAATGTCGAAAAGGCGCGCACCGACCTTGCGCGGCGCCAGTCGATAGCAAGCACCGGTGCAGTTGCCGGTGAAGAGCTGACCGCGGCCCGCGCCAGCCTTGAAACCGCGGTTGCCGCGCGCGACCTCGCTGCTGCGGCGGTTGCCGCGGCGCAGGCCAACCGCGCCTCGACCAGCGAAGATGCTGCTGCCAGCACAGCACTCGTCAGCGGTTCGACGGCCGAAACCGCTCCGGATGTCATCGCGGCGCGCGCTCGGGTGGACATGGCGATGCTCAATCTTGCCCGGACGGTCGTCCGCGCCCCAATCGACGGGGTAGTGACCAATCGCCAGGTTCAGGTCGGCCAGCGGATCGCGGCTGGCGCCCCGATCATGATCGTGGTTCCCGTCGCCGCGGCCTTTGTCGACGCCAATTTCAAGGAAAGCCAGTTCAGCAAGATTCGCATTGGCCAGCCGGTGGAGCTGACTTCGGATTTTTATGGCAGCGACGTTGTCTATCATGGCCGGGTGGCTGGGATTGCAGGGGGCACCGGTGCCGCATTCTCACTGATCCCCGCACAGAACGCGACTGGCAACTGGGTAAAAGTGGTGCAGCGTCTGCCGGTGCGGATCGCGCTCGATCCCAAGGAATTGCACGACCATCCGCTGCGGGTCGGCCTGACCATGGAAGCTACGATCGACACGAGGGCGCGTTGATATGGCCAGCGCCGCCACCCGGGCATCTCCGAAACCGCTAGCAGGCGGAGCGCTTATAGCCGGAGCCTTTGCGCTGGCGCTGGCGAACTTCGTTGTTGTGCTCGACATGACCATTGCCAATGTCTCGATCCCCCATATTGCGGGCGGCTTAGCGGTGTCGCCCACGCAGGGCACTTGGGCGATCACGAGCTACTCGGTGGCAGACGCGATCAGCGTGCCTCTTACTGGTTGGCTGGCTGCGCGGTTCGGCACAGTGCGCTGGTTCCTCATCGCCATAACCGGTTTCGGGTTGTTTTCTTTGCTGTGCGGAATTTCGCAAAGCCTCAGCATGCTGGTGGTGTTCCGGGTGTTGCAGGGCTTGTCTGGCGGTCCGCTGATGTCGCTTTCGCAAATCCTGTTGTTGCGGATATTCCCTCCTGCCCGTGCCTCGATCGGGATTGCGATCTGGGCGATGACCACGACCACTGCGCCGATCCTCGGCCCGATCCTGGGGGGGCTGATCAGCGACAACTGGCACTGGTCCTGGATATTCTTCATCAACCTGCCGGTTGTGGCGGTTTGCGCCTTCGGGGTCTGGCGCATGCTCACGCCGTTCGAGACCGAGCGGCTACGAAGTCCGATCGACGTGATCGGACTGGCGCTGCTGGTTGCGGCGGTTGGATCGTTCCAGATCATGCTCGACACTGGCCATGACAACGATTGGTTCGGATCGACCTGGATCGTTTTCCTGGCCATCGTTTCGGCGCTCGGGTTTGCGTCCTTTATTATCTGGGAGCTGACTGACGATCACCCGGTGGTAGACATCCGGATTTTTAGGAGCCGCGGATTTGCCTTTGGTACGGCGGCGGTTTCGTTGGGGTTCGGCGCATTCTTCTCGCAGGTCGTCCTGACCCCGCTGTGGTTGCAGCAGTACGCCGGATACACTGCTACCGAGACTGGCTATATCGTTGCCTGGATTGGATGCTTCGCGGTCCTCCTGTCACCGGTCGCGGCGCAGTTGACCGCCAGGGTGGACCTGCGCATCACGATCTCAGCGGGGCTGATCTGGATGGCCTTGATGTCCCTCCTACGATCGCACTGGACGGTGGATGCGGGCTACTTGACGCTTGCGCTTCCGCATCTTCTACAGGGGATGGGGATGCCCTTCTTTTTCGTGGGCCTCACCGCGCTGACGCTTAGTTCGGTCGATCCGAAGGATGCAACATCGGCGGCAGGTCTTTCCAATTTCATGCGTACCTTGAGCGGCGCGATCGGCACCGCAACAGCCACAACGGTCTGGGACGGAGCAACGCGGACATCACGCTCCGAACTCGCTTCAAATCTCAACGATCCGGCAGGCGCTATTTCGGCTTTGCAGCACGTTGGGATGTCTATCGATCAGGCTCGCGTTGCCATCGAACGCCAAGTTGAGGTTCAAGCGGCCACAGTCGGCGCACTCAACACTTTCCTTACCGCGGGGCTCGTATTCGTTGTGGCCGCAATTTGCGTTTGGCTCGCTCCGCTGCCCAAGGAAATCCGCATGGGCGGAGGTCACTGAAGCCGCTCCGCTTTGAGTCTTGGCCAAGCCGTACGAAGTGGAAGTCCCGAGATCGTCAGGCCTGCTTTTCTTAGGGCTTTTAAACGGTGAGGGCCTTGGCTTGTAATTCGAGTATTTGAGTCGCAATAGTCCACCTGAGCCAGCGGCAACTTTGAGCGATATGGCTCGGGGCCACGGACGGCAGCAATGTTAGCGGATGCCGACAGATCTTATCGAAGTCGAGCGGGAGGCTTGAATGACGCACTCTGTCCCGCGCTTCGCGCTCCTGAGGGTGCGGCGTTTTTGTGCTGACCCGCTGGCACTCTTGTCTCGCTCGTTGCCGGATGCCCGCTGACGCACTTTCGCGCGCGCAGGGCTTCCTTCTGCCTCGCAGCGTTGCAAGGGTGCCGTCATTGATGGTACGGCTGAGCCGTCGGAAAAATTGACTCGATTGCCAAACAAGGAACCATTTCCAGCCAATTTTGCTGTTGGTAACCGGGCAGGTAACTGCTAAATTTCGAATTCTATTTTTGGTTTTATTACAGAATTTTAGGACAAAAGGTCGGCTCCTGTCTCCCCGACCAACATTGCCGTTCGGTGCCCTTCCCGGTGCGAGAATGAACCGGTCCAATATTTTCCAGCAATTTGCCAACAATGTCCTGTATCTGGCTTTGTCATGAACTCAGGGCGATTCTCTTCGCCGGGCGAGGTGACGATGAGGTTTGGACCCCAAGGACGAACACCGCGCCTGTTGCAGGTCCTGGCGCTGGCAGCCGCTTATCTGTTTGTCGTCACGTCGATTTTCGGATTTATCTATTTCCTGTCAGGCGGGCAGTTGCTTGAATCCAGTGAACGCGGGTTCGTTGGTCATTCGTTTGCGGTCAACGCCATTTCCGGCTTCCTGTCGTTCGGCACCATGACGGCCGCCATGCTTGCGTTCAAAGAGCGCAGCGTCATCTATAATGTGCTGCTGGGTTTTGCCGTATCAACCGCTGTTGCCACGGCCGATTTTTTCGGCGTCATGGCCTATTTCAGGCTGTTCGGAACAAACCCCAACCTGGACCTTTCGGTAGGCTATAATGCCAAGGACCTGTTCGTCTGCTGGATCGTGTTCATGGGCTGGACCTTTGCGCTGCTGATGCTGCGCTTCAACCTTGAAATGCGTGATCGGGAAGGCCGCCTTGCCGCGGCGCGCGAAGAGGCGATGGCTGCGCAAATGCGCGCGCTGCGTAATCAGGTCAGCCCGCATTTCCTGTTCAACACGCTCAATTCGATCGCCGGCCTGATCGAGGAAGGGGCCTCTTCCCGGGCTGAGCGGATGACCATGTCGCTCTCAACTTTCCTGCGCACGACGCTGATGCTCGAGCCGTTGCAAGACGTGCTGCTGGACGATGAACTTTCGCTCCATGCCGAATATCTCGCGGTTGAGCAGGAGCGGTTTTCTGAGCGGATGAACCACGTGATCGATGCTCCGACCGATGTCAGGCGTGCGCTGGTGCCTACGCTTATTCTCCAGCCGCTGATCGAAAATGCAATCAAGCACGGGGTCGGTCGGTCCGCCCGGCCAACCACGATCAGGATCATCGCCCGCCGCGAAAACAACGAGCTGGTGATCGTGGTTGAGAACGATTTGCCGCAGGCCCGCGGCAAGAACCCGGCGCCTGGCTGCGGGATTGGCCTGGCAAATGTGGCCGACCGGCTCAGGCTGCGCTTTGGCAGAGACGGCCAATTCACGTCCGGCTTTGTCGATGATCGGCTGTTCAGGGCTGAGATCCGGATGCCGTGGTGCGCGGATGAGCGCCAGCCTGTGCACGATCGGCTGCCCATGCCGCAAGCGGCGGCGGCACCAGTCGTTCGCTGATGCGGCTGCCGGTGTTTGCTGCGTTCACCAGTGCAGCAGCGGCGGCACCGCAAGGCGTCCGATAGCAGCACTGAGCGCAACAACGGCCCAGTGCCACAAGCCGACGTGAACGATATCGTTGATCGCACAGTGCAGCGAGAAGGCGAATATCCCGAAGCTGCCTGCGGCAACGCCTGCCAGCAACCCGGCGCGCTCCGGCGATGTCGGGGCGCCGCGCCGCAGCCACCAGACCAGAATCGCCAGCACCACAAAGCCCAGCCCCGTTCCGGCCAGCAGGCAATCGATATCGTGTTCCAGGGCGGTTGGCGACCGTCCGACGCTGCTCTTTCCGAGCAGGCTGATCGTGGCGGCAACCGGCAACAGAGCGGTGGTCGCACCGGCCCAGGCCCAGCCCGAATGATCGTTACCGACTTGCGGGCGGCTCATCACGATCACTGTCACCGTTGCGGCCAGGCCAAGCAGCAGGAACAGCCCCGAACCAAGCAGAAAAACCGGATCGAAATGTCCCAGCCTGACATCCTGCCGCAGCCCCAGCAGGCCGACAACGAACGCGACGATTGCCGTCAGTCCGCCAAGCGCCAGCGCCACTCCCCGCGAAAGGCGCAAGGGCCGGACGGGGGCCAGGTCTTCTACCAGTTCGGCGATGAGGTTTTCGGTTCCGCGGGACATGATGGTTATGCTTTCTCGATCATCGCGGTCAGCTTTTTCAGCCCGCGGTGGATGTTGACCTTGATCAGGCTTTCGCTCTGACCGGATGCTTGCGAGGCTTCGGAAACCGACAGCCCCTCGATCTTGACCAGTTCGATCGCTTCGGCCTGGGCTGAAGGCAGCTGTGCGAACAGCCGTTCCAGGCTAATCCGCGCGGCGATCGCCGGCTCTTCGTCCGCCCCGGCCAGCTCATCAGCCAGTGCGGCTTCGTCGGCGCGGTAGATCCGGCGCAGGTGATCGACCCAGCGATAGCGCGCGATCGCCGCCAGCCATGGCAGGAACGGGCGCGAGGAATCCCAGGTCGCCAGCTTGCGGTGAACCGAAAGCAGCGTTTCCTGCACCAGGTCATCGAGCTGGGCCGGGGCGACCTTTCGCCCCAGGTAGGCGCGCAGCCAGCGCTGGCATTCCCCCAGCAGTGCGGCATAAGCCTGTTTGTCCCCAGCCTGGGCCATCACCATCAGGCGGGCCGACGCGGGCTCGTCGCCCCTCACCCCTGCCGTGCCCGCAACAGTGGTGCGTCGAGCGAGACATTTCCCGCACCGCGCACGATCAACACCAGCGCCAGCGCCGCCCACAGCGAATGGACCGGCCACCAGGCTTCGGGAAAGACGAAGATCTGAATCACCAGCGTCATCCCCAGCAGCGCCAGCGCGGAAAGCCGGGTGAACAGGCCGATCACCAGCAGGACCGGAAACAGGTGTTCCGAAACGGTCGCCAGGACCGCAGCCAGATCGCTGGGCAGCGGCACGCCGTGGTATTCCTCCTGAAACAGGTAGTAGGTGCTGTCGCTTATAGTCAGCCAGCTCCCCTCCTCAACCTTGGTCCGGCCCGAGCGCCAGAATACGCCGGCCAGCACGATCCGCACGAACTGCAGCGTCAGGCTTTGCATCCGGCAACCCGAAGCCAGCGCGGCGGCCCGGTCATAGAGGGTGAGGATCGGCTTCATTCACTCTGGCTCCTGATTGTTTGCCCGGATCAGTGCCCCCGCACCCAGCAGCGCGATCAGCGCGGCCATGGCCCGGTCCGGCGCAAGCCGATCCTTGCCCACAGGTTCGTCGCCGCCCTGCAAAAGGTTACCGATCGAAAGCGGATTCTCGCAGGCGCGCAGCACCGCCCGCATTTCGGGGTCGAGCGGGATCGCCAGCACATCGGCATCGGGCCGCACGAGCAGGACCGCTGCCGCCGCGGCAAGGCCCGGCACTTCGCGCTCCAGCGCCATGTGCAATTCGCGTCCGAAGGTGCCGATGCGGGCTGAGGGATGACGCGCTATCCGCACTGTCAGCAGCTCCGCTTCGCCCAGCCCGACAAGATCGGCCAGCCCCAGCGCCACGGCATCCGCAGCGTGATAGGATTCGAGCCAAAGCCATTCGAACCGGGCCAGGTCGCTGACGAGGGGGGTGCAGTCTTCCACTTGCAGAAAGGCCGGGAAGTATTCTCCCAGCAAGCAGAGATCAGGCACGGCAATTCCCGGTCGATCGAGATAGCGCCGGGACAATGCGTTGAACCGGGCCTGCCCGAGCAGCTCCAGGCAGCGCGGGAAGGTTTCTTCAAGGGCGATCAGCCGGGCGTGCGAAATGGTATTGGCGTGGACCTTCATCCCCGCGATGATCCTCTCCTCCCTGCCCAGGAACAGATCGGCAGGCAGGAATTCCGGCCCACCGCCAATCGCCTGCATCATCGCGCGCTGCACCCGTTCAAGCGCAGGCATCGGCCATTTCCGGCAAGGCTGCGTTCTGGTGATCGAGCAGGATTGCATCGGCCTTGGCCGCTTCGCCCAGCAGCACCGCCAGATCGGGCACGTCGGTATCCCATTCGATCAACGTCGGGCGCGGACCGGCCTTGCCGATAAACCGGGCGAACAGTGCCCAGGTCAGATTGGATACCGCAGATCCGTGATCGTCGATTAGCAATGTGCCCTCATCAAGCTGCTCATGTGCGTGACCGGCCAGATGGATCTCACCGACCAGCGCCGGGTCGATCGCAGCCAGCATCTCGAAGGGATCAAGCCCCAGATTGGTCGCCGAAACCTCGATATTGTTGATGTCGAGCAGCAGGCCGCAGCCGGATGACCGGCACAGCTCGGCAATGAACGTGGCTTCGTCCATCTCATCCCCGGCGAAAGCGAGATAGCGCGAGGGGTTCTCGATCAGGATCCGCCGCCCCAGCCGGTCCTGCACCTGTCCGACTTGCCGGACGAAATGCGCCAATGTCTCGGCGGTATAGGGGACGGGCAGCAGATCGGGGAAAAGGTTGCTGGCACTGCCGCTCCAGCTGAGATGGTCGGAAACCATCGCCGGGTCATAGCGCTCGCACAGCCCGGCCAGTCGCTCAAGCTGATCGGCGATCACCCCTTCGGCACTGCCCAGCGAAAGCCCCACCGAGTGGAAGCTGAGCGGAAAGTGTTCGGCCATGGCGGCAAGCCAGCGATGCGGCGGGCCGCCCGCGCCAAAGTAATTTTGCGGGTGGAGCTCAAGCCAGGCCGGAGCGGCTGCGGCAAGCGAAGAACTGGCTGACACGCTGCGAAGCAGATCAGCATAGTGCTGCGGCTTCAGCCCAATTCCCGCCAGGGGGGGCAGGGTTTGCGGGAAGGTCATGCCAGCCAGTCTCCGTGCGACCCGAAGCCTTAGTGCTTCTTGGCGACAGGGGCGGCGTTGCCGGCCTTGGGGGTCAGCGAACCGCCCATCTTCACGCAGCTGCCCTTGGCAACGTGCTTCCAGGCATTGCCTTGATAATCGACGGTCGAGGTACCGGCGCAGCTGGTGCCCGGCCCGGCAGCGCAATCGTTCTTGCCCTTGAGCGCAACGCCATAGCACTTTTCCATTTCCCCGGCGGCGGCGGCGGGTGCGGCGGCCATCAGGGCGGCTGCGGCCAGTGAGGCAGCGGCGGCGGAAACGATCGCGGTGGTGGTCTTCATGTTCGAACCCTTTCGGTAAACGGTGTGAAGCGGTGTTGCTCTCACACCCCGAAGTTCGCCGCGTTGCCTGCGCCGGTTACAGCGCCGCACAAAAAATCTGCCGTGGCCGCGCAGCCCGGCGACAATGCGATACAATTCGCGGCAAGACAGCTTGGCCCGATGCGCGCATCGTGCGAGCCAACAATGCAGGCAGTCTCGGTGCAGGAGCAGACCATGAACAACGCGGCAACGGCGCTTCATCGCTTTGGACTGGGCGGCAGGGGTGGAGAAGTGCCGCCCGACTCCCCAAAGGCATGGCTGTCCGATCAGATTGCCCGCTTTGATCCCCGTCCCGAGCCGATCGCCGCGCTTCCGCCAACGGGTACATTGATCGAAAAACTGCGCGAGGCGCGCGATGGTCGACGCGAACGCAAGCAGGATGCCAAGCAGAACGGCACCGATCCCAAACAGCGCCAGCCGGGCAACCAGGGCGATTTTCGGGAACTGCGCGATATCTATGTCGGCGCGGTTGGTGCGCGAACGCGGGCGGCGTTACAGAGTGAAACCCCGTTCATGGAGCGGCTGGTCCATTTCTGGTCGAACCATTTCGCCATATCGGTCGATAAGGTCGCGGTTATCGGGTTCGGCGGGGCATTTGAATTCGAAGCGATCCGCCCGCACCTGACCGGCACTTTCGCCCAGATGCTGAGCGCGGTTGAGCGGCATCCGGCGATGTTGCTCTATCTCGATCAGGCGGAATCGATCGGACCGGACAGCGCGCTGGCCCAGCGCGTCGCGCGGCGCGGCAAGACGCGCGGACTGAATGAGAATCTGGCGCGGGAAATCCTTGAACTGCACACGCTGGGTGTGCGCAGCGGCTATGACCAGCAGGACGTGACCGAGTTCGCCCGCGCGCTGACCGGCTGGACGGTCGGCGGACTGGCACAGCAACCGGCCTTGCGCGGACCTGGCCCGGGCTTCTGGTTCGCCGCGCTGATCCACCAGCCGGGCAGCCGGACGATCATGGGCAAGACCTACGCTCAGGGCGGAGAGGCGCAGGCCCAGGCGGTGCTGAACGATCTGGCCGCCCATCCCGCCACGGCCCGCCATATTGCGACCAAACTGGCGCGCCATTTCGCGGGTGATGTTCCGCCCCCGGCCCTGGTCGCCCGGCTTGAGCAGACATTTCTTGCCAGCAAGGGCGATCTTCCCGCGCTTTACAAGGTTCTGATCGACGCGCCCGAGGTGTGGAGCGGACCGCCCAAATTCCGCACCCCGTGGGAATGGGCGATCGCCGCCCTGCGCGCGACCGGGGTGAAGGCCCTGCCCGGCGCAACAGCGGCGGGCGCGTTCCAGCAGCTTGGGCAGCCGATCTGGAAACCCGGCTCCCCGGCGGGTTTCGATGATACCGCGCCCAGCTGGGCTGGGCCGGATGCGCTCTATCGGCGGGTCGAAGTGGCCCAGCGCATTGCCCAGCGGGCCGCCCCCGCAATCGACGCGCGGCAAATCGCGCACCAGATTTTTCCCGATGCGCTGTCCGATGCGACCGCACAGGCCCTCGCCCGGGCCGAAAGCGGCGAGCAGGCACTGGCGCTGCTGCTAGCTTCTCCTGAAATGCTGCGGAGGTGAAGATGTTCGATCGTCGGCAAATCCTGATCGGCGGCACCGCTGCCGCGCTGTTCGCCCCGCGCATCGCCTTTGCCCGGGCCGAGACCGAGCGGCGGCTGGTGTTCCTGATCCAGCGCGGCGCAGCCGATGGCCTCGCCACCCTCGCCCCGACCGGCGATCCGGCCTATGCCGCACTGCGCGGCGATCTGGCGGCAGACCTGCTCGACCGGCCGAAGCTGGGCGGGATGTTCGCGCTCCATCCGGCGCTGGGCCAGCTGGGCGGGCTTTACGGCAAGGGCGAAGCGCTGTTCGCCCACGCGGTTGCCTCACCCTATCGCGACCGGTCGCACTTCGATGGCCAGAACGTGCTGGAGACCGGCGGCGCCCGGCCCTATGATCGCAAGGATGGCTGGATGAACCGGCTGATCGGCCTGCTGCCCGGCCCCGGGGTAAAAGGCCTGGCCATATCGGCCACGATCCCCACCGCACTGCGCGGCGACATCCAGGTTGCCAGCTATGCCCCGTCGAACCTGCCCGATGCCTCGCAGGATCTGCTGCAACGGGTGACGATGCTCTATGAAGGCGATCCGCAACTCCACGGCCTGTGGAACGAGGCGCTGCAAACCCGCGCCATGGCCGGGGACCTTGGGCTTGGCAATGCCAAAGGCGCCGCCGCCGCCGGGCAGTTGATCGCCTCGCTGATGGCCGGGCCGGAGGGCGCGCGGATCGTGATGGCGGAATCGAACGGCTGGGATACCCACGCCGGGCAGAAGGTGCGCCTCAACAACCAGCTCACCGGGCTCGACAGTCTGATCGCCTCGCTGCGCGACAACCTTGGCGCGGCGTGGAAAGACACGCTGGTTATCGTCGCCACCGAATTCGGCCGGACCGCCGCGGTCAACGGCACCGGCGGGACCGACCACGGCACCGCCAGCCTGGCGATGCTGATCGGCGGCACAGTCGCGGGCGGGCGAATCGTGAGCGACTGGCCCGGACTGGGTGCCGCGCAGCTTTATGAAGGCCGTGACCTCAAGCCGACGACATCGCTCGATGCCATGCTGGCCGGAGCGCTGGCCGGGCACTTCGGACTCGACCCGGCCCATGCGGCGCCGCGTCTGTTCCCGGGCGGTCAGGGCAAGCCGATTGGCGGGCTTGTCAGGTCCTAGAGCGCGTGGACAAATTCGATCTGCAGCCCAATGTCTGCAATCGAGCCAATCTCACCCAAAAGCGAACTGACCGGACACGACAACGTTGCGGACGCTCTGCGCAGTTCGTATCTTTGGCTGATGACCACTCTTGAATACCTTTGGACAGCGATCTTCATTACTGTTTGGTTTTGGTTGTCATTTGAGATGGTCAAGACCGCCCGGTCGGGCAGATTCTGGTTTGTGAAGAAGAGTGCGGCCGGAAAGAGCTGGCCTCCGCTTAGGGCGGAAGCACCAGCTAAGTTCTGGCTGGTCTGGTCCGCGCTGGCTTGGCCGTTCTTGATGTTACCGCTCGTGATTGCCGTTGGGTGGCTGCTAATGCCATAAAGCGCCAACGTCCGCTCCCCCCGACTTTCCGGCCGTTCGACGGCTGGAAAGGGGCTCGCGAATGTGGTCGGCTGCTTATCATTGAATTTGTCCACGCGGCCTAATCGGCAGGCTTGATAGGCCCGGCTTCGTTCGCGACTTCTTCCAGCACGACGGTCCAGGCGGCAACGTTCTGTTCCAGCTGGGCCGGATCGACCTTGTCGAGCGTATCGTCGGGCGTGTGGTGCAGATCGAAATAGCGGGTGCCGTCCTGATCGAGATCTATCACGGCAGGCTTTTGCGCAGCGATGATCGCGCCGGTATCGGCCCCGCCACCGGCCTTGTCACCTCTCGGCACGATCCCCATCAGCGCAAGCCTGGCGGTGATCCGGTCCTGCATCGGCTTGTTCGCGGCCGAAAGGTTGAACTTGACCCTCCAGACCCGGTCAGCCCCGAAGTCGCTTTCCATCACCAGCGCGTGCGGCTCATCGGCATGGGCCTTGCCATAGGCGGCCCCGCCGAACACGCCGATTTCTTCCGAACCGGACCATAGCACGCGGATCGTGCGCAGCGGCTTTCCGCCGCGCTGGGCCCGCAATGCCGCTGCCGTGATGATCCCGCAGCCCGCGGCATCGTCGATCGCGCCGGTTCCCAGATCCCAGCTATCAAGATGGCAGGCCAGCATGATTGGCGGCAGCGAGGGATCGCGCCCCGGCAGTTCGGCAATCACATTGCCCGAAGGCAAGTTCGGTTGCGGGCGCCCTTCCAGTACCAGATGCAGCGTCATCGGCTTTCCGGTTTGGGCGATCCGGGCGATCAGCATCGCATCGGGGATCGAAACCGCCCCGGCCGGAATGGCCTTGGCCGGATCGGGCCAGCTGGTGACCCCGGTATGCGGATCGCGGTTGTGATCGGTGCCGATCGATCGGATCACCACGCCGACCGCCCCCTTTGCGGCGGCAATCGCCGGGCCTTGGCGGCGGACCTGCCCATAAGGACCATAGCCCGCCCCATCCTGGCTGGCGACGAAGGCATGGTCGATAAAGGCGATCTTGCCCTTCAGCGATCCCTCCGGCGCGGCCTTCAGTGCATCGAGCGTCGGGAAATAGACCATCTGCGCGGTCAGCCCGCCGGTCGGCGTGGGCACCGAATAGCCCAGCGCGGTGATATGCAGCTTGTGCGGATAGGGCCCGGTCAGCTCAGCCGTTTCGGTTCCGCGGACAAAGCCGGTGACGGTGAAGGGTTCGATCCGCACGTTCTGGAAGCCCAGCAGCTTCAGCCGCGCCACGGCCCAGTCTCGCGCCTTCGCCTCGCGCTCCGATCCGGCCGGACGGGCGCCGATTTCGGTGGTGAGATCGGCGGTGATCTGCCAGGCGACATCGTCGGTCGGCTCGGCCATGACGGCGCTGGAAATCAGCAGGGCGGAGAGCGCAGCGGCGCGGAGGGTTTTTCGCATTGTGCCGGGCTATCGCCGGGTGCCGCACTTGGCAAGGCTGGGCATTTCCATGGATTGCAGCCCGGCCGTGGCGCAGACTTGCCGCCCATGAAGTCGCTCCCAAACCGCAGCGCTCCGCAGATATGGCCGCGGCCGATCGGGAAATCGGAGTACCGGTGCAAAACCGAAATTCAAAGCAAGACCATGTTAATAATGGATTTTATGATAGGTCTTTGGCGTGGTCACAGACCGTGTGCCTTGCCATGCCGCTCACGATCGGGCCATGAAGCGCCGGCACGTGGGCCGGGAAATCAAACCGTGAAGAAATTGCGATTCTTGTCTTTGGCGGCACCGGCATTCGGCCTCGCGTGCATCGGGTCCGATCATGCCAATGCGCAGGTCGTTTGCGGACCGGGCACCCATTCCACAATCGCGGGATATCAGGTCCCTGACTATTCCTATTGCGCGCTGGATGAAGTTGTGCCGGTTGAGCCGGTACAGGCACCTCCGCCAGAGCCGGTTTGGGAAGATCGCTGGGGCGCGATCACGACCGGCGAGGGTTCCTATGGGACCGCGCAGGATTTTCGAACCGAGGCTGGGGCGATAAACCGGGCGGTTCTTGAATGTCAGGCCTCTTCCAACGGCAAGCCATGCCGTGTGCGCCTGACTTACTACAATCAGTGCGCGGCGCTGGCCTCAGGCGATGGGGGAAGCATCGCCTTCTCCAATGCCTCTGAACAGGGTGCCCAAAGCGCGGCGCTGAACGCGTGCAAGCAGCACACAACAAACTGTCAGGTCGTCTGGTCCGGGTGCAGTTTGCCGGTTCAGGTGCAATAGGCCGGCGATTGATGCCGGTTTGGCCTTGGCCTGCCCGGACGTGATCTGAAAGCCGATCGGCCGTGCTTGCCCCTCGTCGATGGTCCGGCTAGAGGGCGCTCGAGCTTTTCCGCTATCCGCTTTCCAGAGAGAACTGATCCATGGCCGCCCAATACGCCTTCGTGATGAAGGGCATGACCAAGACTTTCCCCGGCGCACAGAAGCCGGTGCTGAGCAATATCAACCTGCAATTCTATCAGGGCGCCAAGATCGGCATCGTCGGCCCCAACGGCGCGGGTAAATCTACCCTGATGAAGATCATGGGCGGGATCGACACCGACTTTACCGGTGAGGCCTGGCCGGGTGAAAACATCACCGTCGGTTACCTTCCGCAGGAGCCTGAGCTCGACAAGAGCAAGACCGTGCTGGAAAACGTCAAGGACGGCGCCCGCCATATCGCTGACATGGTCGATCGCTTCAACGCGATCGGCATGGAAATGGCCGAAGAGGACGCCGATTTCGATGCGCTCGGCGCGGAAATGGCCGATCTGCAGGACAAGATCGACGCGGTTGACGGCTGGACGCTCGACAACCAGCTCGAAGTGGCGATGGAGGCCCTGCGCTGCCCGCCGGGCGACTGGGCGGTGGACAACCTCTCGGGCGGTGAAAAGCGCCGGATCGCCCTCACCCGGCTGCTGATCCAGAAGCCCGACATCCTGCTGCTCGACGAACCGACCAACCACCTTGACGCCGAAAGCGTCGAATGGCTGGAAAACCACCTCAAGGACTATGCCGGTGCGGTGCTGATGATCACCCACGACCGCTACTTCCTTGATAACGTGGTTGGCTGGATCCTCGAACTCGATCGGGGCAGCTACTACCCCTACGAAGGCAACTATTCGACCTACCTTGAAAAGAAGGCCAAGCGGCTTGAGCAGGAAAGCCGCGAGGAAAGCGGCAAGCAGAAGGCGCTGCAGCGCGAACTGGAGTGGATCCGGCAAACCCCGGCCGCCCGCCAGACCAAGAGCAAGGCGCGTATCCGCAAGTTCGAAGAACTGCAGAACGCGCAGGACAACCGCCCGGTCGGCAAGGCCCAGATCGTCATCCAGGTGCCCGAGCGGCTGGGCGGCAAGGTCATCGAGGTCAAGAACATCTCCAAGGCCTATGGCGACAAGCTGCTGTTCGAAGACCTTTCGTTCATGCTGCCCCCGGGCGGGATCGTCGGCATCATTGGCCCGAACGGCGCCGGCAAATCGACCCTGTTCCGGATCATCACCGGCAAGGAAGAGCCCGACAGCGGCACGGTTGAAATCGGATCGACCGTACACCTGGGCTATGTTGACCAGAGCCGCGATCACCTTGATCCCAAGCACAACGTCTGGGAGGAAATCTCGGACGGGCTCGATTACATGAAGGTCAACGGCCAGGACATGAGCACCCGTGCCTATGTCGGCGCGTTCAACTTCAAGGGCCAGGACCAGCAGAAGAACGTCGGCAAGCTCTCGGGCGGTGAACGCAACCGCGTCCACATGGCCAAGATGCTGAAGGAAGGTGGCAACGTGCTGCTGCTCGACGAACCGACCAACGATCTTGACGTCGAAACCCTGGCTGCGCTGGAAGACGCAATCGAAAACTTCGCCGGCTGCGCGGTGGTGATCAGCCACGACCGCTTCTTCCTCGATCGGCTCGCCACCCACATCCTCGCTTTTGAAGGCAACAGCCACGTCGAATGGTTCGAAGGCAACTTCGCCGCCTATGAAGAAGACAAGCGCCGCCGCCTAGGTGATGCTGCGGACCGACCGACCCGGTTGGCCTACAAGAAGCTGACGCGCTAAATGTGTCCGGGGGCGGGACCGGTCGTTCCGCCCTCTCCAACCTGAACGGCAGGCTGACAAAACCATTCACCGTTCCGACAGCACGACTCGCGTAACTCTCTCTTCATGATCGCCGCCCCTCTCGCGGCACATGAAGATGGAGACGCGGCAATGGCCGGAAAGACGAACAGCACTTTGCGTCGCAGCAGCGTGATCGCGCTGGTGGTTGCGGCGCTTTCAATCCCCTCGCTGGCCGAGGCCGCACCTGAACGTGGCGGGCGCAACTGGAGCGATGGGCGCACCGCACGCACCGAATCGAGCCCGCAGCAGGAACGCCGCCAGGATTCGGCCCCGGCCCCGCAGCAGCGGCAGCAGCAGAGCCAGGCC
This sequence comes from Pseudomonadota bacterium, assembly GCA_029550345.1. Lineage (GTDB taxonomy): Bacteria > Pseudomonadota > Alphaproteobacteria > Sphingomonadales > Sphingomonadaceae > Novosphingobium. Next base: position 25,258 of record JAKPHK010000063.1, on the reverse strand, counting down.
CCGGCCCCGCAGCAGACCCAGCGCAACTGGTCACCGCCGCAGCAGAGCGCTACGCCGCCGCAGCGTGCTCCGCAGCAGGATCGCGGGAATGGCGGCGGACGCAACTGGACCAATGCCAACCAGACCACCACCCAGGCACCCCCGGTCGAACAGCGTCGCCAGGCTGGTTCCACCTGGACCCGGAATGACGGCAACGGCGGCAATACCGACCGGCGCGACCGGCGCGGTGACCGGGACGGCGACCGCAACTGGCAGGGTAATTCGGGCAACCAGACTTCGCAGGGCACCTGGACCCAGCGCAATGACCGGCGCGACCGCGATGGCGATTATCGCCGGGACCGCACCCAGCAGGGCGGCGTGAACTGGACCGATGCCGCGCGCAATCGTGACCGGGATCGGGATCGGGATCGGGATCGTGATGGAAACCGCGATCGCTGGGGCGACCATGGCGGCAACCGGCAGTACTGGAATAACCGCAACTGGTCGAACCACTGGGATCGTTCGCGCTATCGCAACTGGTCGGGCTGGAATTCCAGCTGGAACTGGAACTATGGCAGCCATTACAACCGCTGGGATCGCCGCTGGCGCAACCAGAACCGGTATGACTGGTATGCCTGGCGGTCCTATCACCCCAGCTACTTCCAGGTCGGCTATTACTATGCCCCTTACCGCGGCTATTCCTACAGCCGCCTGAGCATCGGCTTCTTCCTTGATGCCCTGTTCTTCGGTGAGGATTACTGGATCGCCGATCCGGCCTATTACCGCCTGCCGCAGGCTTATGGCCCCTATCGCTGGGTCCGGTACTATGACGATGCGGTGCTGGTGAACATCTACACCGGCGAAGTGACCGACGTGATCTACGACTTCTTCTGGTAAGATCGCTTTCGATGCAAAAGGAACGGGCCCCGGCAGCGATGCGCGGGGCCCGTTTCGTTACCGGATTTAGGTCCTGATCCCAGGCCCTATTTGCTCCAGGGCACCATCCGCCGCATCGTTCCGTCCTTGTCGATCAGGTGATGCTTCAGCGCCGCAGCGACGTGGATCACGAATAGCAGGATCATCAGGTTGGCGGTGATTTCGTGAATTTCATGGAACATCCCGATGGTCGGCTTGTCGGTGCCGACCGGCAGGGCCGGAACGCCGAACAGGCCGAAGAAGGGAACCGGCTCACCTTTCGAATAGGCCGAAGACATCGCCCAGCCCGAAAACGGGATCGCCAGCATCAGCAGATAGAGCACCCCGTGCGTCACCTTGGCCAGCGCGGCTTCCCAGGCCTTCAGGGTATCGACCATCGGCGGCGCCTTGTGCATCAGCCGCCAGACGATCCGCACCACGGTCAAAACCAGGATGCTGATCCCGATTGCCTTGTGGTTGCCCATCATCTGCATCTTTTCAGCCTTGGGCATATCTTCGGCGATCCAGGCCGCAGCGAAGTTGAGCATGATCAGCATGGCGATAAGCCAATGCAGGACGATGGCGCCGCGCGAATAGCGCTGGGCGGAAGCGAGGGTTGTTTCCATGGCCCGCAAGCTGGCTCAAACCGCCGATCAGAGCAAGCATTTTGACCATGCGGCACCAACCGCCTGAAATGTTCGACAAACGGCATACATTTGCCCATTTGCGCGATCCGTCCGATCGGATAGGCAAGTGTTGATGAGCGCTTTCAGCCTTGCCCCCAACCCCGATCAGCTCGCCCTGCAGCGAATGGGCACCATGGTGCGCGACCGGCTGAATGCCGATCCCACCGTGCAGCGCATCGATACCGACCGGGCCGAGATCTGGGCCCACGGTGCCTTTCTGAGCGATCAGGAATGCGATCAGCTGGTGGCGATGGTCGATCGCACCGCCAAGCCTTCGATCGTGATGGATCATGGCCAGAAGGAGGTATGGCGGACCAGCAGTTCAGGCGATGTCGATCCCTACGATCCGCTGATCCGCAAGGTTGAGACGCGGATCGACGATCTGCTTGGCGTGCCCGGCAACTGGGGCGAAACGATGCAGGGCCAGCGCTATCAGATCGGGCAGGAGTTCAAGTACCACCTCGACCTGTTCTGGACTCAGGCGGACTACTGGAAGGACGAGGCCCGGCGCGGCGGGCAGCGCTCGTTCACGGCGATGGCCTATCTGAACGACGTGGCAGAGGGAGGATCGACCGATTTCGTGAACATCGGCCTGTCGGTTCCGCCGCAAAAGGGCGTGCTGCTGATCTGGAACAACGCCAAGCCCGACGGCACGATCAATGAAGATACGATGCACGCCGGGGCGCCGGTTGTTGCCGGGCAGAAATATGTGCTGACCAAATGGTACCGCACCCGCAGATGGGGATAAGAACATGAATTTCGAACTGAGCCGGCGCCGTTTCGCCGCCGGACTTGCCGTGGGCACGGGCCTCTGCCTCGTTCCGGCCCAGATCGCCCGCGCGGCAGTGGCAGGCACCGAGCCGAGCAGCGAGGACGCCCGGTTGATGGCGCTGTTCCGCGAAGTTGCCAAGCGCGAGGACGCGATCGATCCCTGGGGGCTGCTCTATCGCGGCGGTGCGCACAATCTGGCCGGGATCCGCCAGACCTTTACCGACGTTCCGCTGCGCGAACGCCGCACCGTGGTGAAATGGGCCCTGGCCCAGATCGGCAAGATCGACCGCACCCGACTGAGCGCGGAACGGCAGATTTCCTACGACAGTTTCCTGCGCGACAAGCGCGAGGCGGCGATGTGGCTCCAGCCGGACATGATCGCGCTGGTGGCGGTGCGCCCGATCGTTCATTTTGGCGGGCTGCACGTCGAACTTCCCTCGTTGATGGCCAAGGGCGGCGCGCTTGGCTGGGATGAAGAGGCCGACTATCGCCGCAATCTCGATCTGATGCGCTGCTTCCCGCAGGTGATCGCCAATGCCATTGCCCGGTTCCGTCAGGGGCTGGACAGCGGCGTGGTCGAAACCGCGATGACCACGCGCAACATGATCGCCCAGATCGACGCCATTCTTGCGCAGCCGCTGGATGACAGCCCGTTCACCTCTGCCGTGCGGGACTTCCCCGATGCTGTGCCCGCGGATCACCGCGCGGCGATCAAGCAGCGTTTCTATGCCGTCACCGAAAAGGAACTCTACCCGGCCTATCGGCAACTGCGCCAGTTCCTCAATGACGAATACCTGCCCGCCGCGCGCGATCAGGTCGGCATTTCGGCGATGAAGGGCGGTGCGGCATTCTATCTGCGGGCGATCGAAAGCCAGACCACGCTCAAGCTCGATCCCGAGGCGATCCATCAGCTGGGGCTGAGCGAAGTCGCCCGGATCCAGCGCGAAATGGACGGCGTGCGCCAGCGCCTGGGCTTCACTGGCCCGCTCAAGGACTTCTTCGAGGATATCCGCGTCAACCCGCGCTATCACCCCAAGAGCAAGGAGGAGCTGGCCCAGGCCTACGCCAAGGCGGCCAGGGACGTTGACGCACAGGTTCCCAAGTATTTCAACAAGGTGCCGCGGACCCCGCTATCGATCGAGCCCTATCCGGCCTATCGCGAAAAGTATGAAGCCGGTGGGTCCTATAACCAGGGCGCGCCCGATGGCAGCCGCCCTGGAACCTTCTATTACAACACCTATGACCTGCCGAGCCGGTTCCTGACAGGTGTGGTCACGCTCTATATGCACGAAGGCGCACCCGGGCATCACTTTCAGATCAGCCTGGCACAAGAGGATGCCACACTCCCCGATTTCCAGCGGTACGGCGGCAACAACGCCTATGTCGAAGGCTGGGCGCTCTATGCCGAAACGCTGGGATACGACATGGGGTTCTATCAGGACCCGATGCAACACTGGGGCACGCTGGATGACGAGATGCTGCGGGCGATGCGGCTGGTGGTCGATACCGGGCTCCACGCCAAGGGCTGGACCCGCGAACAGGCGATCGATTTCATGCTGGCCAATTCCGGCATGGGCAAGAGCGACGCCACCGCCGAGGTTGAACGCTATATCGTCTGGCCGGGTCAGGCGCTGGGATACAAGATCGGTGCCCTGACGATCCAGCGCCTGCGCAAGAAGGCGAAAGAGGCGCTTGGCGGCAAGTTCGACATCCGCGCCTTCCACGACCAGATCCTGGGTTCGGGTGCGCTCGCCATGCCGATCCTGGAGGCCAAGATCGATTCCTGGATCGCGGCGCAAACGGCCTGATATGCAGACCCTCCTCACGCCTGGCCGCTTGCACGGTGCCGATGGAAGGCTGGCGGAAGCAGGCTGGGCGCGCCGCGAGCTGCGGCGCTATGACCGCGCCGCGGTTCAGGCCAGCCGCTGGCGGATCAAGGAGTGGGACTATTACTGCATCGCCAACGATACGGCGGCGCTGGCACTGACCGTTGCGGACAACGCCTATCTCGGCTTTCTGGGGCTGTCATGGATTGACCTGACCGGGCGGACGGCAACCAACCACGGCGCAACGCGGGCCATGCCGTTGGGGCGGATGGCGCTGCCCGCGAGTGCCGACAGTGGCGATATCGTCCAGCAGTTCGGTGGGGTTTCGCTGGCCTTCCGGCACGTGCCCGGCGGCCGGGTGCTGACTTTTGATGCCCCGAAGTTCGGCGGCGGAAAGGGACTGAAAGGCGAGCTGTCACTCACCCAGCCGGACGAAGACCGCATGGTCATTGCCACACCCTTTGCCGAAGACCCGCTGGCTTTCTACTACAACCAGAAGATCAACTGCCTGCCGGCCCAAGGCGAAGCCATGCTGGATGGCACGGTCCACCGGTTCGATTCAGGCTCCAGCTTTGCCGTACTCGATTGGGGACGCGGGGTCTGGACCTATGACAACACCTGGTACTGGGGCTCGGCCTCGGGGCTGGCCGGGGGCCGCCGGTTCGGGTTCAATATCGGCTATGGCTTTGGCGACACCTCGGCAGCCAGCGAAAATATGCTGTTCGTGGATGGCACCGCGCACAAGCTGGACCGGGTCGAATTCCACCTGCCGCCGGGCCGGCCCGACAGCGCGCCCTGGCGTTTCAGTTCAAACGACGGCCGGTTCGAAATGACCTTTGAGCCGCTGGTCGATCGGGCCGACAAGGTTTCGCTGCTTGGTCTGTTCATGACCGATCAGCATCAGGTCTTCGGGCGTTATTCGGGGGTGGTCACGCTGGATGACGGCAACATCCTTGAAATCACCGATCTGGTCGGCTTTGCCGAGAAGGTCCACAACCGCTGGTAGCCTTATGGCTTGAAGCCAAGCTCCTCGGCAGCAACCTTGCGCAGCCCTTCCGCGATCCGCGGGTCAAGCCCAAGGTCCTGCGCGGCGCGCTCGCCCCGGCCCAGGCTGCGCGGATCAAGCCCCGTCACCGATCCGAACACCGTCAGCGCGGCCAGGTAATAGCCTTCCGCGCTGGCGTGATACTGATCCCAGCACCACAGGTTGGCCTTGCCAAAGGCGACCCCATCATAGGGGTTGGGATCAGCCAGACCGCCGCGCCAGGCCCGGTTCCACGCCGCGCCAACGGGAATCGTCCCGGCCAGCAGCGGACTGGCCTTGAGCGCCAGGGCATTGCCGTCGGCCAGATCATCGGCCATCCGGTAGATCGGCTGGCCGAACCAGTGCCCGCCCTTCTTGTAGGTCAGATCGGCGCGCGACCAGGTGGTTTCCAGCCGCACCGAAACGCGCGGATTGGCAGCGTGGAACAGCTCGGCCAGCTTTGCCGCGGCGGCAACGTGGCGGGCGGGATCGCCGGGGCGCTCGCGATCGAGGGTCGAATAGCCCTGCAACACCACCACATCCCATGGCCGGACGATCAGATCGCGTCTGGTATCAAGGTGCCAGGCCAAATCCTTGGTCGCTGCGGTTTCCAGGCTGACCTGCCAATCAAGCCCGGCCTGATCGGCAAAGGTCTTGAACAGCGCCGGGACACCGCCGATCCCTTCACCGTTGAGGTCGGTCACCCGTTCGGGGTGATAGCGCATCACCGGGGAACAGGCCCCGAAGGTAAAACTGTTGCCGACGAACAGGATCGTCTCGGCCTGCGCCTGAGCGGCACCGGTCAGCACCAGCGCCGTCAGGGCCAGGCCGGTGCGCAGCCTCAAGCCAGCGCCTCGGCGATCAGTTTGCGGGTGTTGGCGATCCCGTAAAGCGCGATGAAGCTGCCCATCCGCGGCCCCTGACTGGAGCCGAGCAGCGTTTCATAAAGCGCCTTGAACCAGTCCCGCAGGTTCTCGAACCCGAACTGTTCGGATTTGCCGATCTCATAGACGATGTTCTGCAGATCCTCGGCCGTTGCCGTCTCGCCAGCCGCCGCCAGCTCTGCGTCCAGCGCGGCCAGCGCCGCCGCCTCTCCGCCAGCGGGCTTGCGGCGGTGCAGCGTCGGCGCGATCAGATCGCGGTTATAGGCGAGCGCATTGCCGACCAGCTTGTCCAGCTCAGGGTGCTGGGCCGGATCGGCATCGGCAACATAGTTCGCTAGGTAAGACCAGACCTGTTCGCGCGTTGCGTGCGGACCCAGCACGCCGACCAGATTCAGCAGCAGGCCATAAGTGACCGGCAGCTTGTCTCCCGCGCCCTGCGTTTCGCCATTGGCGCGAAGCAGATGCCAGACCGGATTGCCAAGCTGCTGTTCGATCGGCTGGCCTGCCAGCTTTTCGCGGAACTGCCAGTATTCATCGACATTCTTGGCGATGATCCCGGTGTGCAGGCTCTTGGCGCTTTTGGGTTCACGATAGAGAAACAGCCCCAGGCTTTCCTCGCTGCCATAGGTCAGCCACTGGTCGATCGTCAGACCGTTGCCCTTGGACTTGGAGATCTTCTGGCCTTCCTCATCGAGGAACAATTCATAGATCAGGCCTTCCGGCGGGCGGCCGCCCAGCGCGCGGGTGATCCGGCCGCTTTCGCGTACCGAATCGGTCAGGTCCTTGCCGCACATTTCATAATCGACGCCCAGCGCCACCCAGCGCATCGCCCAATCGACCTTCCATTGCAGCTTGCTGTTGCCGCCCAGGACGCAGCTTTCAACCATTTCGCCGTGGTCTTCGAACCGGACGATCCCGGCCTCGGCATCGACAACCTCAACCGGCACCTGCAAGACCTGATGGGTCTTGGGGCTGACCGGCAGAACCGGGGAATAGGTCTGGCGCCGTTCCTCACGCAGGGTCGGCAGCATGATGTCCATGATCGCCTGCCAGTTGCGCAGCACGCCCTTCAGCGCATCATCAAAAGCACCGGAGTTGTAGCGATCGCTGGACGAGACGAATTCGTAATCGAACCCGAACCGGTCAAGGAATTCGCGCAGCATCGCGTTGTTGTGGTGGGCAAAGCTTTCATACTTGTCGAACGGATCGGGAATCCGGCTGAGCGGATGGCCGAGGTAAGCAGTCAACAAGCCCTGGTTGGGAACGTTGTCCGGCACCTTGCGCAGCCCGTCCATATCATCGCTGAATGCCACCAGCCGGGTCGGCGCGCCGCTGCTCAGCACCTCATAGGCGCGGCGGACCAGCGTGGTGCGCAGCACTTCCTGAAAGGTGCCGATATGCGGCAGACCCGATGGGCCGTAACCGGTTTCGAACAGCATCGCCTCGCCGTTCGGTTTCCCGTCCGGATAGCGCTTCAGCAGCTTGCGGGCCTCTTCAAACGGCCAGGCCTTGGATACTTGCGCGGCGGACAGGAGTGCTTCTTCGGTCATAGTGCCCGGCCCTTCGCGCGAATGCGGCGAATTTGCAAGCCTGCCCCGATCCTGCCGGGGTTCAGGCTCCACCCTCGCGCATCTGCTGGGTCCCCAGCCGCTGGATCCGCTCTGGCGGCAAGCTGAGGATCGCTTCGAACAGCTTGTCGAGCGTATCGCAATTGGCCTGCATATCCGCGTCACTCAGCGATTTCTGCTGCAACCTGAGCAGTTGCGGCTGGCTCAGACCGAGCGCCTGGAGCTTGCGCCCCAAGGCCTCTCCATCCGCTGCGGTCGGCATAGAGCGCTTGACCGGATGCTCCTTGCCAGCGGCGGCGGCATTTACAGTCGCGGCGGCAAGCGCGAACATCCCATCGCTGGCCTTTCGTCCACGCGCCATTTCCGGGCCAACCAGGTTGACGGTCGAAAATTGCGCCCGGCACAGGACCGGGTCCTTGGCGGAAAGCGCCGCCATTCGCCCGATCGCGGTCATCAAAGCCAGCACTTCGGCATCACCCGCCTGGGCCATTTCAGAGCGATGGCGTGACCACATCCTGACGGCAAAGCTGGCGATGACAGAGATCAGCTGCTCTTCATCAAGGTTGCGCACCCCGGCCTCATCGACACGCTTGACCAGCAAGGTATATTCTTCCGGGTAGGTCCGCTTGACCGTCTCCACCAATCTGGCCACCCGCGGCTTGTCTTCCAGCGCTGCGGCAAAGCGATCTTCCGGGGTCTGCACCCGCGCAACGTAGAAACCATAGGCAATCAGCAGAACCAGTGGCACCCCGAACAGCACGGCGCAGCCGATCGCCAGTTTTGCGCCGGTGCCCAGTTCGCGCCGCTCACGGGCGAGTTCGTCATCCAGTTCGCTCACGCCCATTCCCCCAAATCAAAGCACGGTTTCACCCAGCAGCCGCTCGGCCGAGCCATCTTCCGGACAGGACCAGGTCTTCTGCACGACCTTGATCGCCCCGCCCGTGGCGCCGAGCACGAGTTCCTGCCGCACGTCCGACCCATGATCGCCGCACTGCCACGCGGTTACCCTGGCCGGACCCCGGCTTGTCAGCAGCGCCTGCCAGGCCGCGCCGGGCAGGACCAGTGCATCGCCGGGATGATCGACGCTGCCAAAGGCGTGCAGCTTTGGCTGCGCCTTGCTGACGCCAAACAGCATATATTCGGTATGACCGCAGGGGCCGGCGGAAACCTGCACCAGAAATTCGGCAGCATTGCCGTCCTTGTCATAGTCGGCCATTTGCATGACCCGCGGCCCGGGGCGCTTGCGGGCCACCTCAGCCAGTTTTGGGGAGGTTCCCTCGGCAGTCACATGGTCCCAGTCACCCGGCGCGAGTGGCCGCCACTGCATCGCGGCCAGGCCTTCGGTGCCATCGGCAGGCAGTTCGGAAAAATAAGGGCCAAGCGCCAGCCGCTCAACTTCCTTGCCGCCGCGCTGCCGCACCAGCGAGAGCCGTCCCACTTCGCCATAGGCAAATCCGGTGCACGGGCAGGTGATCGCCATTTCCACATCCTGAGGGCCGCAGATCGGCTTGGGCCGGCCTTCCCAGACCAGTTTCCAGACTTCCTCGACGCCTTCAAATCGAACGGCCTTCTGCTCGCGCAGGAATTGGACCGGCTTTGCCGCCGCCATGACCATCCCGGCAGCGAGCAAACCAATCGCGAGGCGCATCAAATGGGACATTCGCAGGCAAGAATGAGAGGCGCGAAACAAATTGGCAAGCTGGCACGGTGAAATAGGGCGAACAATTTCGGATTTCGTGTTAAGGGGAACCCGATAAGCCCCGTTGCACTTGGGTCGCACTGGTAGGTGCCGATTGAGTGAGTTGCTTCAAGCCATTGCAGGGATTGCTCAGGCGCCCGACGTGCTGGCGCTGCGCCGCGAGACGCTTGCCTTCGCCCGCGCGCGCGGGTTTGGCGGCACCTACTTTCTCACCCCGATTGCCCGCGACAGTCGCGAAGGCCGGGTGCTGACCAATATCGGTTTCGATGAATTGTGGGCCCGGGCCTATCGCTGGTATCTCCACCGGGTCGATCCCCTGCCCGACATTGCGCTGGAACGCGCGGCACCGTTCCGCTGGTCACAGGCGGCGCAGCTGCGCGATCTCAGCCCCGAAGAGCAGCGCTATATGGCGATCCTGGCGCGCCGCGGCATGGCGGACGGGCTGATCATTCCAACTTTCGGGCCGGGCTCGCGCGCGGGTCTGGTCGGGCTTGGCCTGCACCGCGATTTCGCCAGTATCGGCCCGGAGACCGAGCTGGAAATGCAGCTTGTCTCGCAAGCCTCGTACCAGCGCTACTGCGAGCTGATCGCCCCGGAGTTTGGCAGCGAGACGCCGCTTTCCCAGCGCGAGATGGACGTGCTGTACTGGATCGCCCAGGGCAAGAGCAACGCCGCCATCGCCACGATTCTGGAAATCTCCGCGGCCACGGTGGATACCTATGTTCGGCGCATCTTCAAAAAATTCGATGTCACAGACCGGGTCGGCGCGGCCTTGGCTGCAGTCAGATATGGCTATGTAATCGCCGGAGAATACCGACAAGTCTCGCAGTAACGCCAGACTACCAGAAAGTAGCCTGTCCCGCACCTACGGGACTTGGTTAATAGTTGCCCCCTCTCTAGGGCGCCTGCTTCGACTTGGGCCAGCAGTCCTGGTCGGGTCGCGCAAGGATCCCGCGCTGCACCATGCGGCGCGGGATTCGACTATTGCCAAGGCCGAAAATGGCCGGGCCACCAGACAGGTTTTGCAGGAATACACCCCGTGATCGAGACGACCACCCTTCCCGCGCCCTCGGGCGCGCACCAGCGGCTTGCCCGGCAGATGATCGAGCGCCGCCGGCTGCGGGCTCGGTTTTTTGACAGCCAGTTCTTCGGCGAACAGGGCTGGGACCTGCTGCTTCTGCTGTTTGCGCACCAGAGCCAGCCGATCAGCGTCGATGAAGCGGGCGAAGCCTTACAGTCCGGGGCATCCACCGTGATGGTCATGGCCCGGCTGCTCGCCTCGCACGGATTGGTCACGCTGGAGGATTCGCTCGGCCGCTGGGATGAAATCCCGATCAGGCTCAGCGCCGAAGGTGGCCGCAAGGTGGCCGACTATCTCGACCAGGTCGATCACGCCGGCCTGTTGGGCTAGAGCGGTTTCCACCCATTCTGATCCACCCTGATTGCGACAGGAAGTCCGCTGGCAAGGCGTAGCGCGTGGCAGGGGCTGGTTGCCCCTGCAAGCGATGCAACGCTGTCCAGCGGATTTCCTGTCGCAACCCCGCAGGGGCGGACCGAATTTGGCCCACTACAGCGTCGCTCGTCGGTCACTATGCAATAGCATGGCTCCCTCCTCGCTCCTCATGGTGGACCAAATTCGGCTCCGTCAGGGTGGATCAGAATGGGTGGAAACCGCTCTAAGCTGCCGGTCAGTCCCCCAGAATGGCCTTCGCTCCCGGCTTGTGGGCGCGAATCTCCTCCTCGCTCAGCCCGCAGATTTCGTGCGGGAAAACCAGCCACTCCTCGGTCTGGTGGACGAAATAGTCCGGCGTCAGCGCGGTCCTGTTGCGGCTCGGCTTGTAATAGGCCGTGGCGATCTTGATGGTATCGGGCGTATTGTGGCGGCACCGCAGCCGCAGTTCCTTAAGGAACGCGGCGATCGAGCGGCCGGTATCGAAAACGTCGTCGATCACCAGCAGGCGGTCCTCCGGGTCGAGCACATCGATCAGGTAGCCGAGCGCATAGACCCGCACTTCCTTGTCCTGCTTGTCGATCCCCGAATAGGAGGCGGTGCGGATCGCGATATGGTCTGTTTCCAGCCCGCGATAGGCCAGCAGTTCCTGCACCGCGATGCCGACCGGCGCCCCGCCGCGCCAGATCCCGACGATATGGGTCGGCCGGAAGCCCGACTCGAGCACCAGATTGGCCAGGGCAAAGCTGTCTTCCAGCAGGCGGTCAGCGGTCAGATAGACCTTTTCAACCATTGGCCACTTCCGCGATCTCGGCCAGGTGCTGGATCTGATCGGCCATCGGCAGGAACGATCCGGTAAAGCTGTTTTCCGCCAGCCGGACGATCTCCGCCTCGCTCAGGTCCAGCGCCTCGGCAACGGCATGGAAATTGGCGTTGATATAGCCGCCAAAATAGGCCGGATCGTCGGAATTGATCGTCGCCTTGAGCCCCAGGTCGAGCATCCGCTTGACCGGGCTCTGGGCAATGTCCTTGATCACGCAGAGCCGCAGGTTGGATAACGGGCAGACCGTCAGCGTCATCCCGTCGCGGGCCAGATGATGGACCAGCGCCGGATCCTCCAGCGCGCGGTTGCCGTGGTCGATCCGCTCGACCTGGAGCAGGTCCAGCGCTTCGTGGACATATTCGGGTGGGCCTTCCTCTCCGGCATGGGCGGTAACGTGCAGTCCCAGTTCACGCGCCCGGGCGAAGACCCTCTGGAACTTGGCCGGCGGATGCCCGACCTCTGACGAATCGAGCCCGACCCCGTGGATCCGGTCAAGATGCGGCAGCGCCTGATCGAGCGTGGCGAAAGCCTCTTCCTCGGAAAGGTGCCGCAGGAAGCACATGATCAGGCGGTGTGATATCTGAAGGTGCGTTGCCGCGTCGCCAAGTGCACGTTCAATGCCGCCTAGTACCGTCTCAAAGGCCACTCCCCGCTCGGTATGGCCCTGCGGATCAAAGAAGATTTCGACGTGGCGCACAGTATCGGCATGGGCCCGCTCAAGGTAGGCCCAGGTCAGGTCATAAAAGTCCTGCTCGGTCAGCAAGACCGACATCCCCTGGTAATAGATATCGAGGAAATCCTGCAGGTTAGAGAACGAATAGGCCGCCCGCACCTCCTCCACTGAGGCAAAGGGAATTGCCACCCCGTTGCGCTCGGCCAGGGCAAACAGCATCTCCGGCTCAAGCGAGCCTTCGATATGGAGGTGGAGTTCAGCCTTGGGCAGGCGATCGATCAGCGCAGAGCGGGAGGGATTCAGCATGAACCGACGCTGGCGCAGGGCAAAGCCGCGGTCAACCGCTTGCGCCATGTTCCATTTCCGTTCTAACTGCACCGGTGAGCGATGCCCTGCCCCTACCCGCGCTTCATGCCAGCCACGGCGGCTGCTGGCTGCGTGATGGGCACGGTAACACCCGCACGGTGGCTAAGGGCGATGCGATCGTCGCCGCAGCCGATACACCGTTGTTGCTGCTCAATGCCCCGCTGGTGGCGACGCGGCTGGGTTATCCGGACCTGTCCGGCCTGGACCTTCTGGAGCTGTTCGCCTTCGTCCACCCGGCCCGCTTCGTCGTGCCGACCCCAAAAGGGCTGGCCCACGCACTCAGCCTGCCGGAACCTGCCGGGGATGATGCGGTTCCGGCCTTGCTGCAGCAGGCTGCGGAATCGCTACTCGGCACCTGCCAGTCCGAAGGATGGGCAGAGCGCGAGGGGGCGTGGTCGGCCTTGCAGAGTCTGACCAAGTTGCGCTGGGCCTGGGCACCGCTGCTGATGCCGCGGATCGCCCAGCCCGCGCGGGCCGAACGTTGGCTGTTCGCCCGGCTGCCCGAATGGGAAGAAGCCGCTGAACGGCCCCAACCCGCGCAGGCCCAGCTCCGCCCGGATGACGTCAACGCCCGGCTGACCCGTCTGACCGGCGAGGGCGCGGAAAGCCGCCGCTCCCAGGCCGCCTATGCGCAGGAAACCGCCCACCTGTTCGAACCGCGCCGCAAGGACGGCCAACCCCAGCTGCTACTGGCCCAGGCCGGAACCGGGATCGGCAAAACCCTGGGTTACCTCGCCCCGGCCTCACTCTGGGCCGAACAGTCAGGCGGGACGGTCTGGGTTTCAACCTATACCAAGGCGCTGCAACGCCAGTTGCGCCGCGAGAGCCGCCGAGCCTGGCCAGCCGCGCGGGCGGATGGATCCGCACCGGTGGTGGTCCGCAAGGGACGCGAAAATTACCTGTGTTTGCTGAACCTTGAGGATGCCTTGCAAGGTGGATTCTCAGGACGCCCAGCAATCATGGCGCAGCTGGTCGCGCGCTGGGCGGCCTATAGCCAGGACGGCGATATGATCGGCGGCGATCTTCCGGGCTGGCTCGGTACGCTGTTCCGCCAGCGCGGGATCAAGGCGCTGACCGACCAGCGCGGCGAATGCGTTTATGCCGGGTGCCCGCACTACCGCAAATGCTTCATCGAACGCGCCGCGCGCGCCAGCGCTCAGGCCGATCTGGTGATCGCCAATCACGCCCTGGTCATGGTCAACGCCGCGCGTGGCCGGGATGCCGCGCAGCGCCCGACCCGGATCGTGTTCGACGAAGGCCATCACGTGTTCGAGGCAGCGGATTCGACCTTCGCCGTGGCCCTGACCGGGACCGAAACGATCGAGCTGCGGCGCTGGGTAATCGGCCCGGAACGCGGATCGAAAGGGCGGCGGCGCGGCCTTTCGGCACGGCTGGCAGACCTTGCCAGCTATGACGAGGCCGGCGGCAAGGCGATCGCCGCCGCGCGCCATGCGGCCGAGGCCTTGACCGGCGACGGCTGGCTGCAACGCCTGCAGGAAGGCACCCCGTCCGGCCCGCTGGAAGAACTGCTCGCGGCGGTCCGGGCCGCGGTCTATGCCCGCGACGAAAGCGGCGGGCAGGACGCAGGCTATGGCCTGGAAACCGAAGCTGCACAGCTCGATGGCGCGCTGATCGAACTGTCGGGCAGCGCCCAGGCCGCGCTGGCCGAACTGCGCAGCCCGCTGATCCGGCTTGGCGTCCGGCTTGAGGCGATCCTGGCCGAACCGCCCGACTGGCTGGATGGCCCCGGCCGGGCGCGGATCGAGGGCGCGCGGCACTCATTGGCTTTGCGGATCGATCTGATCGCCGCCTGGGAGGCCCTGCTGGAACGGCTTGGCGGGCCCGGCGATCCCGAATTCGTCGATTGGCTGGCGGTTGAGCGCGGCGATGCGCGCGAATTCGATATCGGAATCCATCGCCGCTGGCTCGATCCGATGAAGCCATTTGCCCGGACCGTGCTGGATGGTGCGCATGGGGTGATGCTGACCAGCGCAACCCTGCGCGACGGCAACGATTGGGACGCAGCCGTGGCCCATTCCGGTGCCGGGGAGCTGGGCGTGGCGCCGCGCCTGTCCAGCTTTGACAGTCCGTTCGACTATGCCGCCCAGGCCGAAGTCGTGATCGTAACCGACGTGCAGAAAGGCGATCTGGCGGGTCTGGCCGGAGCCTATGCCCGCTTGATCGAGGCCTCGGGCGGCGGCGCGCTTGGCCTGTTCACCGCGATCCGGCGGCTGCGCGCGGTCCATGGCCGGATCGCCGACCGGCTGGCGCGCGGCGGCCTGCCGTTGTTTGCCCAGCACGTCGATCCGATCGATACCGGCACTCTGGTCGATATTTTCCGCGACGATCCGCGCGCCTCGCTGCTCGGCACCGATGCCCTGCGCGACGGGGTGGACGTGCCTGGCCACTCGCTGCGGTTGGTGGTGATGGAACAGGTTCCCTGGCCCAAGCCATCGATCCTGCACCGCGCCCGGCGATTGGCTGGTGGCGGACAGGCCCACGATGACCGGATCATCCGCGCGCGGCTGGCCCAGGCCTTTGGGCGGCTGATCCGCAGCAAGGATGATCATGGCGTGTTCGTGGTGCTTTCACCGGCCTTCCCCAGCCGCTTGCTTTCAGCCTTCCCACCGGGCACGCCCGTCACACGCCTGACACTCGATCAGGCTTTACAACACGTCGCTGCCAGTGTTTCAGGGCAGCCCACGAACCGCGAGACGACACCTTGAAAATCCTCGGTCTGTTCCGCCACGCCAAATCTGACTGGCAAGATCCGCGTGCGCGCGATTTCGACCGGCCGCTCAACGAACGCGGGCGCAAGGGAGCGGCCGTGATGGGCCGACACGTGCGCGATCACGGCGTACGGTGGGACCGGATCGTTGCATCACCCGCGATCCGCTGCGCCGAAACGATCGAGATCGCCAGCGAAGCCGCCGGGCGCGCCACTCCGATCCTGTGGGACCGGCGGATCTACCTTGCCAGCAGCGCCACCCTGGCCGATCTGCTGCGCGAGACTGAGGGCGATCCCAAGGCCCTGCTGATGGTCGGCCACAACCCGGGATTGGAAGACTTGATCTTCGACCTGGTACCCGATGATGGTTCAAGCCCGCTGCGTGACGTTGTGGAGGTGAAATTCCCCACAGCCAGCTTCGCCGTGCTTGAACTCGACATCGATCGCTGGGCAGATCTCAAGGACAAGTGTGCTCGCCTGGTTCACCTCACCCGCCCACGCGATATCGACCCGGAGCTTGGCCCCGGGCCGAACTGATCAGGCCTGGTGGATTGCCTTGGTCACCAGATAGCTGTCCATCCCTTCGAGCCCGCCTTCGCTGCCAAAGCCGGAATCCTTGATCCCGCCAAACGGGGCATCAACTGCGCTGACCGCAAAGGTGTTGATCCCCACCATCCCGCTTTCGATTCCGTCGCCCAGCAGGTTGGCGGTGCGCAGATTCTGGGTGAAGGCGAAGGCGGCCAGGCCGTAAGGCAGCCGGTTCGCCTTGCCGAGCGCATCCTCCAGATCGCTGAACGGTGCCGCAACCGCGACCGGGCCGAACGGTTCGTTGTTCATGATGTCGGCGTCCTGCGGCACATCGGCCAGCAAGGTCGGCTGGAAGAAGAACCCGGCATTGCCGCGCTTACCCCCGGCCCGCACCTTGGCGCCTTTGGCCTCGGCATCGGCGACCAGCGCCTCGATCGCGCCGGGACGGCGGACATTGGCGAGTGGCCCCATCCGGCTTTCGGGATCGAGGCCGAAGCCCGGCGTGACACCGTGAGTCCGCTCAGCAAAGCCATCGACGAAACGTTGATAGATCGATTCCTGAACATAGAACCGCGTCGGGCTGACGCAAACCTGCCCGGCATTGCGGAACTTTTGCGGCACTACCATGTCCAGCGTCTTTTCAAGATCGCAATCCTCGAACACCAGCACCGGCGCGTGGCCGCCCAGTTCCATCGTCACCCGCTTCAGCCCATCGGCCGCCAGCCGCATCAGGTGCCGGCCGACCGGGATCGAGCCGGTGAAGCTGACCTTGCGGATCACCGGGCTGGCAATCAGGTGGCGGCTGACCGCGTCGGGCACGCCGTGGACCAGCTGCGCCACACCTTCGGGCAGGCCCGCATCGGCCAGGCAGCGCATCAGCGCGCCGGTGCAGCCGGGCGTTTCCTCGGGCGGCTTGGCGATTACCGAGCAGCCCACCGCAAGCGCCGGGGCAACTTTCTTGGCCATCAGGTAAAGCGGGAAGTTCCACGGGCTGAATGCCGCCACCGGACCGACCGGCTGCTTCGTCACCAGCGCGCGTTGCCCGGTCGGGCGAACCAGCACCCGGCCATAGATACGACTCGCCTCTTCGGCGCACCAATCAAAGATCTGGGCGCTGCCCAGCACTTCGGCGCGGGCTTCGGCAATGACCTTGCCCTGTTCCAGCGTCAGCAGGGTGGCGATCGCATCGGCTCGTTCGCGGAGCAGGGCCGCGGTCTTTTTCAGCACGGCAGCGCGCTGCTCGACCGGGGTCTTCTTCCACAGCGCAAAACCCTTGTCCGCCGCATCGAGGGCGGCATCAAGGTCCGCCGGGCTGGCCATTGGCACTTCGGCAATCGTTTCACCGTTAGCAGGATTTACGACAGGAAACAGATCACGGCCTTCACCGATCTTCCAGCTGCCATTGATGAACAGCGCCAGATCGGCGTCGTATTGGGTCTTCATGGGGAGGCTCCTCACTCTCGTGAGGGGGAACCTAGGCTTCGTGCAGCGCGTTTACCAGAGTGGTGCGCAGCGAAATCAACCGTGCACGCAGCGCGAAGTTGGCGCTCATCGCCGAAAGTGGCGGCGCCGATTGGGTCGCAGCGGCAACCGGTGCATCTGCGGTTTCAGCGACAGACGGAACCGCCCCGCCGCCACGCAAGGCCATCTTCGCACCCTTGAGCGTATAGCCCTCGCGGTGGACCAGCCGGTCGATCGTTTCGATCAGCTGGACATCCTCGGGCCGGTAATATCGCCGCCCGCCGCTGCGCTTGAGCGGCTTCAGCATCGGGAACTGTTCTTCCCAATAGCGCAGCACGTGCTGGCGAATGCCCAGCGCCTTCGCCACTTCACCGATCGTCCGCAAGGCTTCCGGAGCCTTGCCGTCGGCAAAGGGAGAAGGCGCGGCGGCGCTCATCCCTTGGCGATCCGCTCTTTCAGCATCTGACTGGCGCGGAAAGTCATCACCCGGCGCGGGGTGATCGGCACTTCAACGCCGGTCTTGGGGTTGCGGCCGATGCGCTGCGCCTTGTCACGCAGCAGGAAGGTTCCGAAGCCCGAAATCTTCACGTTCTTGCCCTTTTCCAGGGCCACAGACATCAGATCAAGGATCGATTCCACCATCGTCAGCGATT
The DNA here is from genome assembly GCA_029550345.1 of Pseudomonadota bacterium. Lineage (GTDB taxonomy): Bacteria > Pseudomonadota > Alphaproteobacteria > Sphingomonadales > Sphingomonadaceae > Novosphingobium. Next base: position 7,224 of record JAKPHK010000063.1, on the reverse strand, counting down.
CCGAACGCGAAAGTCCCAGCTTACGGTTCAGGGCTTCAGCCAGATCAGCTCGGGTTAGGGTAGACATTGTGCGCACCAGCACCTTTCAAAAAGCCAGAGACGCGACCTCTCGAATCAGAGTTTTGCAAATTCGTCGCAACTTTGCAACGCAATCGACCGAAAAGGCCCGTTTATCCGCAACCGATCAGACGCGGATAACGCTTGCCCCCCAGGTGAAGCCGCCGCCCATGGCCTCAAGCACGAGCAGATCGCCCGGCTTGACCCGGCCGTCGCGCACCGCGGTATCCAGCGCCAACGGCACCGAAGCGGCAGAGGTGTTGGCATGGCGATCAACCGTCACCACGACCTTTTCCGGCGGAAGCCCCAGCTTGCGCGCGGTCGCATCGAGGATTCGCTGATTGGCCTGGTGCGGAATCACCCAATCGACATCACTGGTTTCCAGTCCGCATTCGGCCAGCACATTGGCCAGCACATCGGCCAGATTGGCAACCGCATGGCGAAACACCTCGCGCCCTTTCATCCGCAGATGCCCGACGGTTTGCGTGGTGGAAGGCCCGCCATCGACATAGAGCAATTCGTTGTGTGCCCCATCCGCGTGAAGGTGGGTCGCCAGAATGCCCGGCCCTTCGCCCGCAACCTCGCGCGCCTCGAGCACCACGGCCCCGGCACCATCACCGAACAGAACGCAGGTGGCGCGGTCATCCCAGTCAAGCAGCCGGGTCATGGTTTCGGCGCCGATCACCAGCGCGCGCTGCGCCATTCCTGCTCGCAGCATCGAATCGGCAACGCCCAGCGCATAAAGAAAGCCCGAACAGACCGCCGCCACGTCAAAGGCGATCCCGCCGTTCGCCCCGATCGCGTCCTGCACGATGGTAGCAGTGGCCGGAAAGGTCTGGTCCGGCGTGGTCGTCGCCAGTACGATCAGGCCGATGTCGGCCCCGCTCACCCCGGCGGCGGCCAACGCCTTGTTCGCGGCTTCGATCGCCAGGGTTGAGGTGGTTTCCCCTTCCCCAGCCATGTGTCGCTGGCGGATGCCGCTGCGCTCAACTATCCATTCGTCGCTGGTATCGACAGTCTTGGCCAGTTCGTGATTGCTCACGGCCCGCTTTGGCAGGGCGGAGCCGGTACCGGCAAGAACGGAACGACGGGTCATTCAGCAGCCTTCGGAACGTTGCGGAGGTTATCCGTGCCCAGCCGGGCAAGGTCGGCGGCGATCCGCTCGGTCAGGTTTTCTTCCAGCAGTCGGGCAGTAACCGCAACGGCATTGGCCACGCCGACGGCGTTTGCCGATCCATGGCTTTTGACCACCACGCCGTTGAGGCCAAGGAACACTGCCCCGTTGTGGTTGTTTGGATCAAGGTGGTGCTTGAGCAGTTCGGTCGCCGGGCGTGAAACAAGGAACCCGAACTTCGAGCGGAGCGAACTGGTGAAAGCGCGGCGCAGCAGGTCGGTGACGAACCGGGCGGTACCCTCAACCGCCTTGAGGGCAATGTTGCCGGAAAACCCGTCGGTCACCACCACATCGACATCGCCGCGGCCAAGCTTGTCTGCCTCGACGAAACCATCGAACGCGATCGCCAGCTCGTCCGCTGCGGCCTTCAGCTGAGCCGCCGCGGCCTGGAGGTTTTCGGTACCCTTGGTTTCCTCGGTCCCGATGTTGAGCAGCCGGACGCGCGGGGCCTCGATCCCGGTGACGATCCGCGAATAGGCCGCGCCCATGATCGCGAACTGCACCAGATTGCGGGCATCGCATTCGGTGTTCGCGCCCAGATCGAGCATGACCAGATCATTATCGCCAAGGGTGGGCAGCAGCGCCGACAGCGCCGGGCGATCGATCCCCGGCATGGTCCTGAGCGCCAGCTTGGACATGGCCATCAGCGCGCCGGTGTTTCCGGCACTGACCGCAGCTCCGGCATCGCCGGTCTTCACCGCGTTGATCGCCAGCCCCATTGAGGTGGTCTTGGCGCGGCGCAAGGCCTGCGTCGGACGCTCATCGCCGGCGACGACATCTTCGCAATGGAGGATTTCGGAAGCACCGCGCAGGTTGGGGTGGTTTTCCAGCGCAGCCTTGATGCGCAGTTCATCGCCAACCAGCAGGAACTTGAACTGGTCGTGACGGCGCCGCGCCAGCGCCGCCCCCTCGACCATCACGCGCACACCTTCGTCTCCGCCCATCGCGTCGACGGCGATACGCGGCAGGCTCATGCGCGTTTACTCCGGTAAAGCGGGCTTAGAGCCCGACCGCGATGATTTCGCGTCCGTTGTAGTGTCCGCAGGCCGGGCACAGGTTGTGCGGGCGCTTCAGTTCGCCGCAGTTCGAGCATTCGTGGAATGCTTCGACCTTCAGCGCATCGTGGCTGCGGCGCATACCCCGGCGGCTGGGGGTCGTTTTTCTTTTGGGGACAGCCATTGCGGCACCTGTTCCTGCAAATTGTCAAAAAGTCTAAGAAGACCGCGCTGGAATATGCACTCCGGCGGCTCGCGAAGGCGCGCCTATAGCGAATTCGGCGCAGGTTGCAAGCGCCATGGTCCATCATTTGCGCGGACCCATGGGAGAATGAAATGGTACTGACCACAACACTCAGCATGGCCGCTGCGGCGGCATTGATCAACTTCTGGCTGGCACTGCGCTGCGGCCAGGTCCGCGCCAAGGAAAAGGTCAGCATCGGCCACGGCGGTAACGATATGCTGGAACGGCGGATGCGCGCGCAGCTCAATTTCGCAGAAAACACCCCTTGGGTTCTGGCGCTGATCGCCGCAATCGAGCTGGCGGAAAAGGGCGGCGGCTGGCTCGCTCTGGTGGGCGCGGCCTATATGCTGGCGCGGGTAGCGCATGGCCTGGGGATGGACGGCGGCAAGCTCGAAACCGGCCGCGGCATCGGCGTGATGGTCACCATGCTGACCCAGCTTGGCCTGGCCGTTGTCGCCGTGCTGATCGTGCTCGGCAAATTCTGAGCAGCGCTCAACTCAGCGCATAGTCGCTGACGAATCCGTTGACCTGACGTTCCCGGCCAAAGGTGCTGGTCGGCCCATGGCCGGGAATGAAGGTTACGTCATTGCCCAGCGGCCACAGTTTCTGCGTGATCGAATCGATCAGATCCTGATGGTTGCCTCGTGGAAAATCTGTCCGCCCGATCGATCCGGCGAACAGTACATCGCCCACGATCGCCAGGTGCCCTTCTGGATAGTGGAACACCACATGCCCCGGGGTGTGGCCCGGGCAATGGATCACGTCCAGCTCGGCCTCGCCCACTGTGACCTTGTCCCCGTCCTTGAGCCAGCGATCGGGCTCAAAGGTTTCGGCGTGCATTCCCCACTTCTTCCCGTCGGCACCAAGCTGTTCGATCCAGAAGCGGTCATCCTCGTGCGGCCCTTCGATCGGCACACCCAGCTCTTTCGCCAGAATTCCAGCCTGCCCGCAGTGATCGAGGTGTCCGTGGGTGACGAGCAGCTTTTCAATCGTCACACCAACCTTGGCGACAGCGGCCTTGAGCTTGTCGAGGTCCCCGCCCGGATCGACCAACGCCGCCTTCATTGTCCTGGTACACCAGACCAGCGAACAGTTCTGCTCAAGCGGGGTGACGGGAATGATCCCGACGCGGACGGGCGGTTCGGTTTGTTCGGTCATGGTGAAGATGTGGCGGGGCAGAACGGACAGGGCAAGGAGAGATTCTCGATCAGGCGAACTTCAACCCGGCAATCCCCCCACCTGTCGCAGCGCCTCGCCAAGGGCCAGCCCGGCGGTCATCGCCAGGTTCATCGAACGGACCTCGGAACGGATCGGAAGGCGCAGGCGCGCGTCGCACGCCTGCGCGACAGCACCCGGCACGCCCGCGCTTTCCTTGCCGAACAGGAGCACATCGCCCGGCTGAAACGCGAAGTCATAAACCGATTGGCTACCCTTGGTGGTGAACAGCAATAGCCGCGCCCCGCTCAACGTTTCGTGGAAAGCATCGAACCCGGCGTGCCGGACGATCTCTACGTGGTCGATATAGTCCATCGCAGCGCGGCGCACCCGCTTGTCATCCCAGACAAAGCCCAGCGGCTCGATCAAATCAACCGCCACGCCAAGGCAGGCGCCAAGCCGCAGCACTGCGCCGACATTTCCGGCGATCTCGGGTTCATAGAGGGCGATGCGCATCCTTACAGCCGCCCACTCTTCCAAACCACCCGGCCGATCACCTGAACCTCGTCCGGGTCAAGTTCGATCGTGCGGTAGGCCGGATTGTCGCTGACCAGTGCGATCTTGCCCGGGACCGCCAGGTCGAGCCGTTTGACCATCAGGGCATCGCCGCTGCGGACGACATGGATACCGTCGCGCAAAGGGCGCGGGCTGCGATCGACCAGAATCTCATCGCCATCGCGCAGGGTCGCCTCCATCGAATCGCCTTCGACCCGGATCGCCGAAAGCTGCGCCGGATCGAGCCCCTGTTCGCGCAACCAGCGGGCCGAGAATCGAAACGCGCCGACCGGCAGTTCCTCGGCCGCCAGCGCACCCGGTCCGGCCGAAGCCCCCAGCGCAAGCCGCGGGACATCGCACCAGTCGGCCCGCGTCCCGCGCGAATCAATCGGGGAAATTCCTGCGGGAGCGCCCAGCTCCCCCTCATCCACGCCGAAGAACCGGGCCAGCGTGTGGCGATCGCGCTCCTCCAGCCGACGTGGACTGCCGCGGCCAACAAATTGCTGTAAGTATGTAGTATTTCTTCCAATCAATTCAGACAGGCGGGCCAGACTGACCTTCCTCTGTCGCGCCAGAACAAGTAGCCGTGCCCGCGCTTTCATCTCTGATTCGTTGAGCTTTTCCATGTTTCCTATGTATTCGATGTATTTTTCCTAGACAAGTAGGATTTCGCGCAGTTCAACAGGAATATTCCTGCACCGATTCGCCGGCAGGGAAAGGAGGCTAAACCCATGCTGATTACCCGGATCGAACGCTTTCTGCGCGAAACCGGAATGCCGTGGACCAAGTTCGGGCGGCTCGCCACGCACGACCCGCGCTTTGTCCAGGACCTGCGCAACGGCCGCACCCCCCGCGATGCAACCGCGAAACGTGTGGAACATTTCATGAACATATATCGCGAGGAATGCCGTGCAAATTGACCTTACCCTTGATCAGACATCCCTTTCCGCCCAGCGCCGCGCCGCCCGGCGCACACCCTGGCTACCGCTGCTGTCCGCGCTGATGGCGCTGGCGCAGGGCAAGGCCGAGCTGCTACGCCATGCCGAGCGCGCCTGGGCCAGCGTGACCTTTTCCGGCACCCGCCACACAGTCCTGCTGGCTTTCACCGGGACCGAGGCGGTCGCAATCGGTGAGTCCTTCATCGACGCCCTACCCGAACACGAATTCGCCATTCCCCGCCAACTGGTGGCAGACGCCGCCGTGATAGCGGTGGAGCACACCGCCCTGCCCGAACCGCGGCTGGAAGTGACGGCTGAACTGCTGCTGCTGGAGGATGGTTAGCCTGACCGAAACCGATCCAGCATCGGCGGGCGGTGCAGGCATTCGGCAAAGCTGAAGGCGCGAGTGGTTAGCGGGGCCACCCGCGCCGCATCCGGGTGGCGCGGGTTGAGGTAGATCACGTCCGCCTCGGGCAGCACCCTTGATCGGATTGCGCAGATCAGCGAACGGCGGGTTTCCAGCCATTCGCCCACGGCAGCGCGGATCGTCAGCTCATCGGGATCGGGCACCCGCTCGGGCAGACAGTCCACCTCGGCCCAGCCCAGCACCAGATCGCCTGGCGCGGCGGACAGATCGGGCAGATGATAACGCATCGCCACCAGCACCGCGAGCCCGGCCTCACTCGCCAGACTTACCACCGGATGGCCCGGCGGGGCATAGCGTGCGCCGTGCAGTTCGGCCCCTTTCCCATCGAGCGCCATGAATGGCGCGCGGGTCAGGCGCCAGAGTTTCACTGCCCGGGGACCTCGGTCAGTTCCTGACGCATTTCCGCCTTTACGCCGCTGGGTGCGCTTTGGCTGAACAGATCGTCGATCAGCCAGCGCTTGCCTTCCCTGACCAGAATCAACCGTTGCTGAACATAATCGCCAAACCCCGGATCGACGCTTACCTTCACCTCAACCTTGCCCGGCGCGATCTGGCGAAGCGAATCCCGACGATAGCGAAACTTGCTCGCCTGCCAGTCCTGACATTCGCAAAACCAGCCATAGGACGACAGGCCGGTCAGCTCCTCGCCGTTATGGCGCTTCCACTGACGGATCAGGCGGCTTGTCGCAGCAGTGAACACAGGCTGATCCCAATCACCGCCCGGCGGGCCACTTTCGCTGCGATAGCTGCCGTAGGCGCGCTTGAGCGTGACATCGACCGCCCCCGCTGGCCCGACGGGCGCAGCGGCGACCAGCAGCGCGGCAAGGATCGGCACGGCGGCCGGTTTGGAAAGTCGGTTCATGTAAGGCCCCCCCGGTTGCGGTGATAGGAGCACAGCCTGCCACAGCCTGCCAAGCCCCACTTGCACGAAGGCGCCAGAATTGCGCCCAGAGTCCGGATCAACCCAGCTTCCAGTCCCAGCCAAGCGGATCGCCGTCCATAACCTCGACACCTTGCGCGGCGAGTTCGTCACGCAGACGATCGGAAGTGGCAAAGTCCTTGGCCGCGCGGGCTTCCTTGCGGGCGGCAAGTGCGGTTTCGATCTCGGCCTCGGTGATAACGGTGCCCTTGGGTCGAATGCGCAGGTCGGTGCGAGAAAGGGTCTGCAAGCCCAGCCCCAGAACTGCGTCCATTGTGATCAGAGGCAACAACTTGTCAGTTAATCGTCCCTTCTTCATCGCGAGCGCATCATCAAACACCGTAAGTGCCAACGGCGTGTTTAAATCATCTGAAATCGCCGCGTCAAAGCGGTCAACGAGAGACCTATAGTCGACTGAAATAGCACTGCGATCCTCACCCAAGAAGAACACAGGATAGTTTTGGCGAAGTATCTCGCTTTGATCCTCCAGCCGCCTTAGGCTGTCTATCGCCATCACCATCCGCTTGAGCCGCACCAGCGCCGCGCCCAGCCCTTCCCAGCTGAACTCCAGTTCGCTGCGATAATGCGCTTGAAGGCACATCATCCGATAGGCCAGCGGGTGATAGCCCTTGTCGATCAACAGTTGCAACCGCAGGAACTCCCCGCTCGATTTGCTCATCTTGCCCGAGCGTTCGACCAGGAAATTGTTGTGCATCCACACTCGGGCGCCGCTGTTGGCGGCCACGTTCAGCCCGTTGGT
>JAKPHK010000022.1 GCA_029550345.1 Pseudomonadota bacterium | reverse complement strand
GCCAATGGGAGCGGCAAACCCGTGCTTCGGATCGAGGGTGCTGATCGCAAGGGCATTCGCCTTACCCTCCTGAGTAAGGGCGGAGCGACGCGTCAGGAGGCCGAAGAAGCAGTGCGCGCGGTTTTGGATCAATACTGGACTTGAAGTCGGCTGTTCTCGACTTTGAGGCACCAACAAATCGCCTGTGTGAATCAGTTCAATTCCAGTGATTCAAAATTCCCGTTGGCTTGCGCATTGCCGCCTGCGGCATTCATGCGCGGATGGACACCCTTACCCATGGCACCTTCATTTGGCTCGAGGCGGTCTGCGCGGAGCGCAATGTCGCGCGGCGCTACACGGTCGAGCTGAGCCGCGACCTGTTCGGCGCGTCGATCGTCGAGTTCACCTGGGGGCGCATTGGCACGAAGGGGCAGGGGAGGGCGATCTCGTTCGCTGCCGAAGATGAGGCCGCGCACTTTGCCAGCCAGCTACTGCGCCGACGAGCCAGCGCCCCCAAGCGAATTGGCGTGCCTTACCGCGAAGTCTCGTTGTGGCCCTATGGAGGCTTAGAGGGCTCTGCGTGCCGTTTTGGCAGCTAGCGCCTGGTCTCCGGCGCGTAACATAGCCAGATCGGCCTTCTCGAGCGCGGTGGCGGCCTGTGAGGCGGTGCGACGGGTCACGCCGAGGGCGCGGGCCAGTTCGGCGCGGGTAAGGGGCCCCAGCGCCGCTATTAGCTGCCATACAACAGGCGCCTGCGACGAGGCGTAGAGCCCAGCCAGGCGCTCGTCGCCCAACGCCAATGCTGCGCGGACCGCGGCAAGGTCGGTTGCCAGGTCATCGGCGGCCGTACCGATCGCCTTGGTCAGCACGGAGCGAAGGGGGCTTTCAAGCTCGGCTCGGAATGCGGCACGCGGTGCGAGCCCGGCTAGCGCCAGCGGCGCGGCTCCGAGGCTGAAAACATGCGGGCGCATGGCTGCGGCGAGCGAGGCTGCCCAAGCGCTGCCCCTTGCAGCGAAGCGCTGGAACACCTTACCTTCGATGATCACCTCCTCGCTGCCGAGCTCGAGGAAGTCATTCTCGTCCTCGCGCAGCTGTTCGAGCCATTCGCTGAGGGTTGCCATGGGATCGCTCGACGGCAGCAGCGCATCGAGCCGCGCCAGCGCCCGATCCGCGGGATCGAAGGCCGTGGTGAAACTCTCGGATGCGCCTTTGGCGGCAAGTGCTCGCCGCGCGGCCGGGGCGAGGGGAGGGGGGGCGCGCCTTCCGATCCACGACAGAAAGCCGCGGCGCTCGACCGCGTACCATGAACGCATCAGTTCGCCCGCCTCGAGCCCGGGATTGTGTGAGGGCCCAAGGTTATCAAAGGCATAGTCGCGGACATGGACCCGCCACAGACGCCGCAGCGAAGCCAGCGCCAACCCGTCCGCCACCTCCGCGGTTGTCACGGGACAAAGAAGTAAACAATCAACGTAACCTATTGATATAAAATCATAGAGTGACGAAATCAGTGCATGAAATCCTGGCACTGAAGTATTTTGGCTTCTCAATTACGTCAAAATAGACGACGCTGAAGCGGTCCATAGATCGGTCGGAGTATTCCGGTGATCGAACGAAAACCACCCCGAGCCGCCAAGCCTTCCGCAGCGGCGCTGAAAACCGGTGCAGATCTGTACGCGGTGTTCCGGCGTCATGTTTCGCTGGAGGGTCCGCTGGCAGCAGCGTCGGTGGCCGCAATCAGCGAAGAAACGGATCTCGGCGAGCGACGGATTCGCGAACTTGCCCGCCGGTTCCGGGAGCATCCTATCGCGGAGAGTCTCGCGCCTCGGCCAAAGGGGCCGAAGCCCGGAACAAGGCATGCGCCGCCCGTAATCCTCACGGCGATCGACCAGGAGATCGAGGAGATTTTCCTTCATCGTCCGCGCCCCAGCGTGCGGGAGGCTGCCAACCAGATCCGCAGCCTGCTCATCGCGGACAACGGCGATTACCGGTTCAAGCGTGGAGATGTCCCGAGCGTTCGGACCATCGAGCGGCTGATCGGCGATATCAGCTCACCGCAGCTTGCGCGCTCGACCATGGGGTCGAAGCGGCGGACGGCATACGAACCGCATCCCGGCCAGTACCAAAGCAACGGGTTCCTGGACCTCGTGCAAATGGACCACTCGCCGGCCAACGTCATGCTCGTCGATAGCGTGCGCCGAGAGGCCTTGGGGCGACCGTGGGTTACACTGCTGATCGAGGTCTGGAGCCGCTGCATTCTGGGGTTCTATGTGAGTTTTGGGGATCCCTCGATCTTCCGCTGCGGTCGGGCGGTAGCCAACGCGCTGCTCCCCAAGCAGCCGTTGCTGGCGGGTCTCGGCATGAATGAAGACTACCCGATTCACGGGTTCTTCAAGCGGCTGCATGCCGACCATGCAGGCTCTCACCGGGCAGAAGTCTTCCGAAGCGCCTGTCACGCCTACGGGATCGATCCGGACATCCGACCGCGTGGCCCGGCCCATTTCGGGGGCCACATCGAGCGACTGATCGGCACCATGTGCGAAAAGATGCTGCTGTTACCGGGCGCAACCGGGGGCGACGTCACGAAGCGCGATGGCCACGACGTCGAAGCGGCCGCCACCATGACGCTGGAGGAGTTTGAGCGCTGGTTTGTCCGGGAAATCTGCCGCTACCATCACACCCCGCATGACGGGTTGGGGCGGATCGCGCCCGCGCAGAGGTGGCAGGATGGGGCGGCGGAACATGGCGCTCTCGTTCCTCTCGGGATCGACGTCGCGCAGTTGACCCGCCGGTTTCTGCCGTGGGTCGAACGCACCATAACCGCTGGCGGGGTCCGGATTGATCACCGCCGATACTGGCACGAGAGCTTTGCGACCCGGCTTGGGCTCAAGATCATGATCCATGTCGATGAACGCACGATCCAGGAGGTCTATCCGCAGATCGATGATGCCCTTGTCGCGGCACCCGTCGTCGGTTCATACCCGCACGTCACCAAGGTGGAGTGGGATGCCGCTGCTACCGCGCGTCGGCGCCGCGGGGCGGCTTATCATCAAGGTGGCGGCGAGGCTGAGATTGCAAGGCTCGTCTACGCCAATCGCCAGGAAGTGCGGGCCTCGAAGATCCGGACCCGGCAGCAACGCCAGGGGCGCAAGCGGCTCGAGCGCGAAGGTGTTTCGCACGCACCGCCGCCGCCAGCAGGCACTTCTGCAACCGGTGCGAGATGGCTTCCACTGGAGGAACTGGGAGAAGTGGAATGGCTCAAGCCGATAAGCGAGGCTTAGCGTCGGCAGGCGCACTGCGGCAGGCCTTCTGGATCGATTTCGATGAAGCACGCGCGCATGTAAATACGCTGACGGGGCTGGCCGGCGAGGATCCGGATGATCGGCCGACCTGCGTTGTCCTGGTCGGCCAGTCGGGGATGGGCAAGACATCGATCTTGAAGGAAGTGGGCCGGCGGATCGAGTTGGCCTATCCGGAACCAGCGGACTGGGGCGATGCACGCTACATTCCGATGCTGCGTGCGGTCGTGCCCTCGCACCCGACATCGCTGCGGATCAACCTTGCGTTGTTGTGGAAGCAGGGCTGGCCGCTCACCCGCCGCACGCACCAGATTGCCGACCTCAAGGTCGTCGAACTGCTGGGTGAGCAAGCGACCAGGCTGGTTGCAGTCGACAATGTCCATGCGGTGCTGACGGCCAGTGGACGGGCGCGGCGCGATGCGCTGGATTCGTTCCGGTTTCTGATGAGCGAGGGCAATGTGCATATGGTGGTGGCCGGGCTGGACATCGCCGCTGACATCTTCAGCGACGATGCCGAACTGGCCTATCGCTCGATCATTCTGCGCCTGACGCCCTGGGCACCTGGGGAGCCTTCGCAGCAGCTGATCCGGGTCCTGGCGCACGGCATTGGCCTGAGCGAGCCGGACCGCTTCGCCGAACCGGAAATGGCCGAATTCATCTGGCGCACCAGCCACGGCGTGACGGGCAATTTCAAACGCCTGCTGCACTGGAGCCAGCGGGTCGCGCGGGACACCCATGGGCGCGAGCATGTCGAATTCTCCGACGTCTACGAGGCGGCCCGGCTGTTCCCCTGCTATATCGACCGGTGAGGCGGGAGGAATGGAAGAGGGACCCGGCGCCGCTTGCCTACCGGGTTCTGCCGCAGCCGGAGGAATTCTTCGATTCGTGGCTCGATCGGCTTGTCTCACGCCACGGTACGGCGCGCATCGGCCTGTTCGAATTTCTTGGCCTTGAGCCGGGGCTTGCCCGCCTCGACCTTGGCGGTGGACAGGAAGTTACCGGGCGAGCGGATGCGGGTGCGGCAATCGAACGGCTTGCCTGGGCGGTGCAGTGCGAGGTGTCCGTCGTGCAGGCCACCCTCGTTCCGGCCAGCGGCGAGTGCCTGTTGCCGCCGCGCGGGCGCCATTATGGCTGCCCGCAATGCTGGCTCGAATTCCACCTGGCAGGCAAGCCGCTGGTGATCCTGCGCGAATGGACGCTTCGGCAAAGCTGGCTCTGCCGCAAGCATCAGGCCTTGCTGGTCGATCTGCGTGATGTGCCGCGCCGCGCCGACGGGGTGATCGATCTTGGTTCACTGCGCCGCCTTGCTGCGGTGGCAGTGCGTGCACTTGAGCTGCTCGGCTTCGCCGAACCCCGTCTGCTCGCCAACCGTCATGCCGCACTGAAGCTGCTGGGGCAGAGCGCTGCCGAGCGTCCGCCGCCCGGGCTCGATGCCTACCTGCGCGAGTTCAGCGCGAACCGTCTCCATGTCGTGCCTGCGCGCACGCTGCTGCTGGCCCACGCTCATTGCCACGACCGCAAGTTGCCGCGCCGCTTTGCCGCGACCTTCGCTGTGCCCGGGTGCCCTGGGGCCGAGCTGCCCCGCATGCCGCTCCCCAAGTCGGCGATGTCGAGGGCGATGCTCGCAGTCGCGCTTCGCCGGGTTCATCGTCACCGTCTACGCAGACGGTATCGTCGCCTTGAGGCGGCAGCGCAGCGGCTGAGCGCGTTCAGCTATCTGGCGGGAGTTGGCTGCGACGGACCTGACTGGTGCCAGCGCGCCTTGCATGCCCTGGGCGCGGAGAGCCGACAGCGGCGGAGCCGTGCAGAAGCGCTTGCCAGTCTCCGGCTCGCGAGGGATTTTGCGATACAGGCGGAACTGCGGCGACGGCCGCGCTGGGACAGCGAACCATTCGATCCGGCCTGCTGGGGATTTGCTCTTCCGACAGCCCGCGCACTCGAATTGGCCGTCGCCAGGCTCGAAGCGAAGGGTGAAAGGTCGCCCGCAGTGCCAAATCATCAAATTTCGCCCTGAGGGGGCCGTAGAGCGCGTTCGGCGCGCCTCTGCACCTTCCCCCTATCCGGGGCCTATTTTGGTGCTGTACGGCACATTTCCGGGGAGGTCATATTTTATAAGTAATGTCAGAAAGTTAGTTGAATTTCTGCTGTTTTGACGAGTTTTGCCCATCACACGGCGATGACATAGCGGCGGAAGGCGTTGCCTTGGGTGATCTCGCGCAGGAGGTGCGCCTTGCACGCCTCGGCGATGAGCCGAGTGGTCGCCTGCCGAGATAGCCCCAACGCTTTCGCCGCGCGCGCGACGGTGAGCGAAGGACCTGCTCCGGCGAGCAGGGCGAGAGGGCGCAGGTGCGATGACTTGCGCCGCGATGCACAGGCGGTGTCGAGCCGGGCCAGCCACAGGCGCAGCCGCTGGTCGAGGCGGACCACCGCTGTGCCGCCTGCGCCAAGCGCTTCGAGCCAGGCGAGCCGGCAGCGTTCGTCACGGGCATGGGTTGTCAATTCGTCGAGGTCGTCGTCGGTGGCGCCGGTCAGCAGCGCCCGCCAGGGGGAGCGATTGTGGTTGAGGCCGATCGCGGCAATGCCGCCGGCGGAAAGCTTGCCCGCAGCTATCGCATGCCGGTCGGCCAGCATCGCCCCGATCACGACGCTGCCATGGGGCAGGGGCGCGGCGCGAGCGAAGGAGGCGGCGAGATCGGCGCTGGCGATCAGGCGGGGGAGCGCCGACAGACGCGCGGCCTGGCGCGCCCAGCCCTCGAGGCGGGTGTCGGCAATTTCGAGCGGGGCAGGGGTGGGCCAACCTTCTATCGCCGGGCCGTCGGTCTTGAGCCACGCCCGGATGGCATCGGCAGTGGGAATGGCGCTCGAGGGGGGCTTGCGCTCGAAAGCCTGGACAAAGGCGAAGGGCCAGCGCCGCCACGCGCGCGGGGAATAGCCGTAGTTCATGGCGAGCTGTTCTGGTATGAAGCTTTCGCCTTCGAGCCAGCCCAGCGCCTCCTGCTCGGCGCTGCGAATATGGGCGATCAGGATCGCCGGTTCGGGGAACAGGGCGAGCCTTTCCTCGGCCCGGGCCAGCCCTCCGCGGGCGGCCCCGTAGGCGTTCAAGATGACAGTCGAAAAATGCCCGGACATGCGCGGGATAACAGCGCATTGAACCTCAATTGTCAATTTAATACGTAGTTAAAGTGCGTGTAGCGGAGGCCCTTCCATACCCGGTATTTCCATAATCGGATGTTATGGTAAATTCGAACTTGCCGAAGTGGCCGGATTTGGCCCAAGAAGCCCCCGTGAAACGCGCACGAAACGATCGCCCCGCATGACTACCGATCGCCCGTTCCCGTCCTCGGTGGAACTGGTGCTGGGTGGCCACGCTATGCTGGTCGATACCCGCGCCGCCAGCCCACTGGCGCTCGAGGCTGCGGTCGCGGCGATGGCACCCGCGACCAAGGCCGCGATCACCGCCGACCTCAAATGCTTCCTCGCCTGGTGCAAGGCGCGGCGACCGGTCGCGACCGCCGTCCCCGCCGAGCCCGAAACCCTGGTCCACTATCTGCATTGGCTGGCCAAGGGATCAGACATCCGTGCCGGTGCAAAGCCTGCCACCCTCGCACGCCGGATCGCCTCAATCGCGCGGATCCACCGCATCCTCGGTTTTGGCGGACGTGAACCGTTGCCGACCCAGGCCGGGATGGTTCGCGACACGCTGAAAGGTATCCGGCGCAAGAAGCGCGAACGGCAAAGGCAGGCCGCGCCGCTCCGGTTGGGCGAGGCGATGCAGGAGGGTCAGGCGCCGCCCGAGGGGGTAACGGTCAACGCGCTGTTGGCTTCGTGCGGCAGCGATATCATCGGTCTGCGTGACGCGGCGCTGATCAGTCTCGCCTATGATGCGGGTTTGCGCGTGTCCGAACTGGTTGGGGCGACGGTGGTCGATCTTTCCCAGTTTGGCGATGGCAGCGGGCGGCTCGAAATCACGCATTCCAAGACTGACCAGTTGGGGGAGGGGGCTCTGGCCTGGCTGTCGGCCGATACCATGGTGCGTCTGTCGGCCTGGTTGCTCGCGAGCGGGATTGCGCATGGCCCTGTGTTCCGGCGCATCAATGTGCTGACCAGTCCGCCAGACGCTGCCGGGCAGCGACTTGTGCGGCACTACATCGGTTCAAAACCGCTCACCAGGCAGGGTGTGGTCGCGATCCTGCGCCGCCGGGTGCTGGAGGCGGTCGATCTGGGCCTGGTCGAGCTTGAGCCCGGGATGGAGGGCGACACCGTTCGCGGCCTGAGCGCGCACTCGTTCAGGGTCGGGCTCACGCAGGATCTGTTCGCGGCCGGTGAGGACGGCGCGGGAATTGCGCTTGCGCTGCGGTGGTCGTCGCCGACGACAGCTTTACGCTATGCGCGCGAACTGGCCGTGGGCAACAATGCGGCGGCGCGGGTACTGGGGCGCTTGCGCGGCGGTGGCAGCCAGACGCCTGCGTAGCCCGCCCGCCAACCAGGATATATTATGAGGTTATGTCCCGG
>JAKPHK010000131.1 GCA_029550345.1 Pseudomonadota bacterium | reverse complement strand
GGAGGCTGCCTTGTGCGCCGCGCTTGCCCGGTCTCGCAAGGCTATGCAAGACTTGAAGAACAGTCGGCCTATCACATGAGCCGATTCCACCGGGCGGGAGGAACCGCCTGATCCCTGGGGAGGGCAGAACGAATGAAGCGGCTGATCCTGACGCGCCATGCCAAGTCAAGCTGGGACGATCCGCTGACGCCCGACCATGACCGGCCGCTGAACGAACGCGGCAAGGCGGCGGCGGCCGATCTGGGCCAATGGCTGGCCTCGCGCGGCTATGTTCCCGATGAGGTCTATTGCTCGGACGCGCTGCGCACCCGCAAGACCTGGAGCGGGATTGCCCCCGCCCTGCCCGGCTCACCCGTGCTGGAGCTGAAACCGGCGCTTTACCATGCCGGGCCAGACGTGATGCTGGCCGTGCTGCGCCATGCCATGGCCGACACGGTGATGATCATCGGCTACAACCCGGGCATTGCCGAATTCGCGGCCAAACTGGTGGCGCAGGCGCCGCGCAGCGCCGAGTTTGCCCGCTATCCCACAGGCGCCACGCTGGTTGCCGATTTCGCCGTGGAAAGCTGGGCCGATCTGGGCTGGGGTCAGGGCGTGGTGGACGATTTCATCGTGCCCAAGGAAATCGCCGCCTGATCAGTCGGCTCCCAGACGCTCAAACAGGCGGCCATAGGCCGTCTGTCCCAGCCGGAAGGCATCCAGCCGGAAGAACTCGTTCGGGGCGTGCAGGTTTTCGTCGCCGTGGCTGAAGCCGAACATCACGGCATGAACGCCCAGCGTTTCCAGAAGCGTCGTCATCACCGGAATCGAACCGCCGACCCGCGTGCGATAGGGCGCGCGGCCATAGACCTCTTGCAGAATCTGGCTGGCGACGGCGGTGGCATTATGGCCCGAGGGCACAAGGAACGGGTCGGCGCGGCCGGGGTTGCGCAGCACTTCTGCGGTCACGCCGGGCGGGCAATGCTTTTCCACATGGGCGCGGATCGCCTCAAAGATCGCCTCGGGCGATTGCGCCGCCACAAGACGGCAAGTGATCTTGGCGCTGGCCGTGGCGGGCAGAACCGTCTTGGTGCCCGCCCCCTGCCAGCCCGAGGTCAGGCCGTTGATATCAAGCGTGGGGCGCGCGAAAATCCGCTCCTTGGTGGTATAGCCCGGCTCCCCCCAGGTGGCGGTGGCGCCGGTTTCGGCCAGAAGCTCGGCATCGGGGAAGGGCACGCGGTCGATGGCGGCGCGCACCTCGTCCGACAGCGGGATCACGTCGTCATAGAAGCCTTCGACGGTGATCAGCCCATCGGCATTGCGCAGCCCGGCAAGGATCTGCGCCAAGGCCAGCGCCGGATTGGCGATACCGCCGCCCACCATGCCCGAATGCTGGTCCGAGCGCGGGCCTTTGACGACGATTTCCAGCGAAACCAGACCCTTGAGCGCCTCGACGATCTGCGGTTGGCCGGGCGCCCATTGCAGCCCGTCGGCGGAAAAGATCATGTCGGCCTGCAACCGATCGGCATTTGTGGCGACAAAGGGCGGCAGGTCGGGGGAGCCGATTTCCTCTTGCCCCTCGAAGAAGAATTTCACGTTCACGGGCAGGCGGCCCGTCGTGCGCAACATCGCCTCAAACGCCAGAATCGGGATCAGCATTCCCCCCTTGTCATCCGAAGCGCCCCGGCCCCAGACCCGGCCCTCGCGGATTTCCGGCTGAAACGGCGGGGTGGTCCAGAGGTCAAAGGGTTCGGCCGGCTGCACGTCGAAATGGCCATAGATCAGCAGCGTCGGCTTGTCGGGCCCGGCGTGCAGCCATTCGGCGCAGACCACGGGATGCCCGGCGGTCGGCAGCACCTCGGCCCGCTCGGCGCCGGCGGCGGTCAGGCGGGCCGCCACCCATTCCCCGGCGCGCTGCACGTCGGGGATGTTCTCGGGCTTGGCCGAAACCGAGGGGATACGCACGAAATCAAGCAATTCCTCGACGAACCGCGGCTGGTTCCGGTCCAGATAGGCTTCCCAAGACATCGCATACCCCTGTTGCTGCGCGGTCAGCCTTGCCGCGACGGGCAGACAGGTCTTGCCCCCGGGCGACGCCGGGGCGGCGAAAATGGCAAAGGCGCCCCTTTCGGGGCGCCTTTGCCGATGATCGGTGCCTCAGTGCCCCAGAATCTGGCTGAGGAACAGTTTGGTCCGCTCGCTCTGCGGATTGTTGAAGAACTCTTTCGGTTCGTTCTGCTCGACGATCTGGCCCTTGTCCATGAAGATCACCCGGTTCGCCACCGCTTGGGCAAAGCCCATTTCGTGGGTGACGCAGATCATGGTCATGCCCTCTTGCGCCAGTTCGATCATGGTATCGAGAACTTCCTTGATCATCTCGGGGTCAAGGGCCGAAGTCGGCTCGTCAAACAGCATGATCCGCGGCTTCATGCAAAGGCTGCGCGCGATGGCGACCCGCTGCTGCTGACCGCCCGAAAGCTGGCCGGGGTATTTATGCGCCTGCTCGGGGATCTTGACCTTGGTCAGGAAGTGCATCGCCGTCTCTTCCGCCTCTTTCTTCGGGATCTTGCGGACCCAGATCGGCGCCAGCGTGCAGTTTTCCAGAATGGTCAGATGCGGGAACAGGTTGAAGTGCTGGAACACCATGCCGACCTCGGAGCGCACCTTGTCGATGTTCTTGAGGTCGCTGGTCAGTTCGGTGCCGTCCACGATGATCTGGCCGGATTGATGTTCCTCAAGCCGGTTGATGCAGCGGATCAGCGTGGATTTGCCCGACCCCGAGGGGCCGCAGATCACGATCCGCTCACCGCGCTGTACGGTCATGTTGATGTCGCGCAGAACGTGGAACTGACCATACCACTTGTTCATGCCGGTGATCTGGATTGCGACCTCGTCCGAGACCGCCATCTTGAGAGAGGCTTCAGCCATTTTGGGCTCCTTAACGGTGATCGGTCTTCAGCTTGCGCTCGAGATACATCGAGTAGCGCGACATGCTGAAGCAGACGACAAAGAAGATGACGCCGACAAAAATGAACGGTTCCCAGTAGATACCGCGCCATGCGGTATCCGACAGGACGATCTTGCGCACACCTTGCAGCGGATCCATCAGGCCGACAAGGGCCACAAGCGTGGTATCCTTGAACAGCCCGATGAAGGACGAAACGATGCCCGGGATCGAGATTTTCAGCGCCTGCGGCATGATGATCAGCCGCTGCGCCTGCCAATAGTCCAGCCCCAGCGCATCCGCCGCCTCATACTGGCCGCGCGGCAAGGCCGCGAGACCGCCCCGCACCACCTCGGCGATATAGGCCGAGGCGAAGATGATCACCACAATGATCACCCGCAGGATCAGGTCGAAGTTGGTGCGCGGCGGCAGGAAATACAGCAGCATGAAGTTGGCGCTGAACAGCACCGTGATCAGAGGCACGCCCCGGAAGAACTCGATGAAGCTGACCGAAAGCGTCTTGACCAGCAGCATGTTCGACTGCCGCCCCAGCGCCAGCAGGATACCGATGGGAAGCGAGGCCGAAATCGCCGTAATGCCGATCACGAAGGCCAGAAGGAAGCCGCCGAAATCGTCCGAGCGGACATAGCGCAATTCGATCGGGAACCACCCGGCCAGAACGCCGGTGATGTGGTTTTGCACCAGCGACCACCACAGCACCGCCGCGATCAGGCCGATGGCAGCAGCCACCACAACGCCGACATGGCGCTGCGTCAGGCTCCAGACGAGCGCGAACAGGCCAAAACCTGCCACAGCGCCCATCGTGCCCCAGACCGAGCCGCCCCAGAGCAGCCAATAGGCCACTGCCGGAAAGGCCAGCGTCACCCAGACCAGCTTTTTCGGTGCGACCCAGGCCAGCGCCGTCAGCCCCGCCATCACAGCCGCCGACAGGGCAATGTGATAGCCGTCGGTGCCAAGGCCCCAGAGCGCCAGAACCAGAAGCAGGCCCACGATCCCCGCCATCAGGGTGTTGGCACGGTTCAGCCCATAATAAAGCACCGGCGCCAGCGCCACGAACATCAGGGCAAAGGCGGTGGTCGGGCGCCAGTATTCGGCAACCGGGTAAAGACCATAGATGAACTGGTTCCAGCGCACCCGCACCATGGCCCAGCAGGCGCCGCCCACCTCGGCGGCACCGCTGTCGGCGATGATTTGCCGGCATTCGGTCAGCGAATTGGCGTTCCAGACGCCGTTCAGCAGCCAGGGCATCGCGCCCTTGATCAGGTAATACACCGAGATCAGCGCAAGGATCGTCAGCACCGAATTCAGCGGCCCCGAGAACAGGTTCTCACGCAGCCACTTCACCACCCCGCTCTGCGAAGCGGGGGGGGCCTGCGGGTCCAGCATCTGGTGGCGGACAAAGGAAATATCGGCCATCTCAGCGCTCCTTCAGTTTGACGGCGGCGTTGAAGACGTTCATCGCGGCAGAAATCATCAGGCTGAGACACAGATAGATCAGCATCATCAAGAGCATACACTCAAGCTCGCGCCCGGTCTGGTTCAGGGTGATCCCGCCCAGCGTGCCCTTGAGGTCAAGATAGCTGATCGCCATGCCCAGCGTCGTGTTCTTGGTGATGTTGAGATACTGGCTGATCAGGGGCGGGATGATCACCCGCAGCGCCTGCGGCAGGACGATCAGGCTCATCGTGCGGCCCGGGCGCAGGCCAAGGGCGAAAGACGCCTCGGACTGCCCGCGCGAGATGGCCATGATCCCGGCGCGCACCGCTTCGGCGATATAGGTCGCCGAATACAGCGTCAGCGCCACGACCAGCGCGGTAAAGCTGTGCGCCACCGTGATACCGCCCTGAAAGTTGAAGCCTTTCAGCGCCGGATAATCCCAGTGAAAGCCCAAGGCGGCCAGAAACAGGATGACCGGCGCGAACAGGATCAGCAGCGATTTCCACCACGTCACGGGGCGGTCGCCCGTCGCCTCTTGCACGGCCTTGGCGCGGCGGCGCAGCACGATATTGCCCCAGATCGAGGCCAGCAGGATCGCCAGCGTCGCCACCACGGTCAGGTTCACCGGAACGGTGGCAATGGTCACCGTGCCCAGCGGCCGGTCCACCAGCGGTGCGGGGAAGCTCGACCCGCGGTTGGTGACGGCGATCACCCCGAACAGCATGTTCGCGGCGGGCTCTTGCCCGGCGGCGATCATCTCGTCGGTGACGCGGAAATCCTTGGGCTGCGGCCGGGTCTCGGAAAAGACCACAAAGGTCAGGATGATCCAGAGGAGCAGCGGCACATTGCGGAAGACTTCGATGTAGACCGTCATCAGACGCGCCACGAGCCAGTTCTTCGACAGCCGCAGAATGCCGACAAACACCCCGAGGATGGTGGCAAAAAGGCAGCCGAAGAAGGCCACGACCAGCGTGTTCAGCAGACCCACGAACAGAGCCCGGCCATGGGTGCTGTCGTTGGTATAGGGGATCAGTTGCTGGTCGATATCGTAACCGGCACGATTGAACAGGAAGTCAAAGTTGATATCCTTGTCGCGCATCGCCAGATTGGCGATCGTGTTGTTCGTCAGCCAGACCAGAAAGGCGAAGAACAACAGCAGCACGATGAACTGGATCGTGTAGCTGCGATAGCGCGTGTCGTATACGAGCATACTCAGCCGAAAGTGATC
Organism: Pseudomonadota bacterium; assembly: GCA_029550345.1. GTDB lineage: Bacteria > Pseudomonadota > Alphaproteobacteria > Sphingomonadales > Sphingomonadaceae > Novosphingobium. The sequence goes on along the minus strand of JAKPHK010000131.1, from coordinate 2,259 downwards.
TTTCGGCGCTTCGATGGCGAGCGTCATGCGATTTTCCCCTGTGCTGACCGCTGTGCCGTCTTGTGCGGCTTATAGGCGGGGGATCCCCGGGTCAGGCTTTCATGTTAGCAAGACGGGCGCAGCTTGCGCTGCGCCCGTTGGCCGTTGCGGATCAGCGCAGCGGCGGTGCGTATTGCAGGCCGCCTTCGGTCCACAGCGCGTTCAGACCGCGCGCCAGACCGATCGGGGTGGCCGAGCCGATGTTGGCTTCGAAGATTTCGCCATAGTTGCCGCCCGCCTTGATGGCGTTGTAGGCCCACTTGGCATCCACGCCCATCAGCTTGCCGGTGTCGTTGTCACCAACGCCAAGGAGACGCTTCACTTCCGGGTCATAGCTGGCATCGTCGGTCGCAGCCTTGACGATGTCGTCGATATTGGCCTTGGTGATGCCCTTCTCTTCGGCGATCAGCAGCGCGAAGTAGGACCAGCGCACGATGTCGCCCCAGTTGTTATCGCCATGGCGAACGACCGGGCCGAGCGGCTCTTTCGAGATGATTTCCGGCAGGATGATGTGGTTGGCCGGATCAGCCATCGCAGCGCGGGTCGAGGCGAGACCCGAAGCGTCGGTGGTGAAGGCGTCGCAGGCGCCGGCTTCATACTGACGCTGGGCTTCGCTGTCGTCGGCCACGGTGACCGGGGTGTAGCTGATATTGTTCGACTTGAAGAAGTCGGCCAGATTCAGCTCGGTCGTGGTGCCGGTCTGGATGCAGACCGTCGCGCCGTCGAGTTCCTTGGCGGACGAAACGCCGAGGTCTTTCTTCACCATGAAGCCCTGACCATCGTAATAGTTCACGGCCACGAAATCGAGCTTCAGGTCATTGTCGCGCGAGAAGGTCCAGGTCGAGTTGCGGACCAGAACGTCCACTTCGCCCGAGGCCAGCGCGGTAAAGCGGGTCTCGCCGGTGGTGGGGACGAACTTCACCTTCGTCGGGTCGCCGAGAACGGCGGCGGCGATGGCGCGGCACAGATCAACGTCAAAGCCGGCCCAGTTGCCGCTGGCATCCGGGGCGCCGAAGCCGGTCAGGCCGGTGTTCGAGCCGCAGATCAGCTCGCCACGCGCCTTCACGTCATCCAGCGTGCCGGCAAAAGCCGAACCCGCGACGATCGTGGCAGCTGCGACGGTGCCGAGAAGAACAGATTTGTTCATACTTACCTCTTCCTGTGATCCGCCCCTTCTGTCGGGGGCGGAGGTGATGCCCTGCGTGGGTCGCAGGTGCGATACCGATGGTCGGCCCGGGTCAGCACCCGGGTCGCCAGTGTCGGCCATCTTCGGACAGAGGGTTCGCCAAGGTCAAGCAAAACCGCTTCGGATTGTCTCCGGAACAATTTTCGCTGCCAAAGGCCGGAAAGGGAGGACAGATTGCCACAGAACGACATACCCTTGGGAAAGATTGTTACCCGCACAAGTTCCAAAAGCGGGCGGCCTCGATCAACGCGGCCCGTTTGAGCGCCTCAAGCGCCGCAGCTTCTTCGTCTTCGCCCCATTTTTCAGCCTGCCACTGCTCATCGATTCGGCTGATGCTGAAAGCTTCGGCAGCCGTCAGATGATGTTCGGCCACCGCAAAGCCGAGAATCAGCGAGCCGGAGATCGCGATCAGGTCGTGCATCGCGGCAAGCCGGAACGGTGTCAGCGCGAAAAGGCGGGCGCGCAGGGCGGCAATGCTGCCCGGCGGTTGCGCCACATGCACCACCCCCGCCGTCGCCACCAGCGGCGCACCCAGCACCGCCGCGGCCCAGTCCAGAAGCGGATTCCAGACGGCTTCCTGCCGGGCAATCAGCTCGGCCGGGCCGGTGGCGCGATAGCACAGCAGGTCGCTTTCGCCATAGGCGGCCAAAAGGCCCGCCACCTCGTCGAACTGCACCGCCACCTTGTCGATGGCGGAATTTGCCATGCGGGTGACCGGCATGGTTTCGGGGCGCACCTCTTTGACCTGCGAGTCCCATTCGGCGGCGGCAGCCTGCGCCATGGCCAGCGTCGGCAGCACAAAGGCCGATTTGGCCGGAGTTTTCACCGCCCGGCCATCGAGGCGAACGGTGAATCCGCCCTCACAAGCCTCGGCTGTGGCGGTTTTCCAGAAGCGTTTGGCCTTCCACGCGCTCACTTGAAAACCTCGAACGGGTCGGCGGGCACGTCATCTTCCTTCCAGTCCAGCGCCTTCCATGTGCGGGCCATATGCTCGGGCAGGGGGGCGGTGAAGGTCATCAGCGTCTTGGTGATCG
>JAKPHK010000118.1 GCA_029550345.1 Pseudomonadota bacterium | reverse complement strand
TTTTTCCGCTTCAAACGCCCGCTTGCCTTTCCGTTTCCACTGTACCAGCGCTTGTTCGCGTTCCTCGCTGTCAATCGGCGTTCAATCGGGACCCCCTATCGGCGTGCAAAAGGGACCCCCTTGCAGTTGCGGGGATTGGTTGATGCTGGGCGCGTGTTTCGCGCTGCTGGCGGCGTAGGGAGGGCGTAGCCCGACCGGAGGCGGCAGCAGCGCGAGGGCCGTTTTTCTGATTGGGTCAGCTGCGGTTTTTGAAGCGCCAGCTGTCGTTGCCTGTCTCGACGATATCGCAATGGTGGGTGATGCGGTCGAGCAGCGCAGTGGTCATTTTGGGGTCGCCGAACACGGTGGGCCATTCGCCGAAGGCCAGGTTGGTGGTGATGATGACCGAGGTCTGCTCGTAGAGCTTGCTGATCAGATGGAACAGCAGCTGGCCGCCTGAGCGGGCGAACGGTAGATAGCCCAGTTCATCGAGCACCACGAGATCGAGCCTGCCGAGCTGGGCTGCGATGGCGCCAGCCTTGCCGATGCGAGCTTCTTCTTCGAGCCGAGTGACGAGATCGACCGTGTTGAAGTAGCGTCCGCGAGCGCCAGCACGCACGACGCCGGCGGTGATCGCGGTGGCCAGATGGGTCTTGCCCGTCCCGGTCCCGCCGATGAGCACGATGTTCCGGCGACCAGGTACGAACGAACCTGCGTGAAGGGAGCGCACTAGCCCTTCGTTGATCGGGGTCCCCTCGAACACGAAGGCGTCGATGTCCTTGATTACCGGCAGCTTGGCCGCGGTCATGCGATAGCGGATCGAGGCGGCATGACGATGCGCGGCTTCGGCGCGCAGCAGGTCGGCCAGGATCTCATGGGTCGTGCGCTTGCGCTGCAGCCCGGTGGTGACCGCCTCGTCGAAGGCCCCTGCCATGCCCTTGAGGCCGAGCGAGCGCATCGCCTCGATCATCTCATGCCGCTGCATCGAAGCCTCGCACCGTATCGTAGCGCGCGCAGTCCGCGATCGGCGGGTGGTTGAGCTTGAGGTCGACGATCACGTCCAGGGGGCGCTCGGATGGCGGGTCCCGGTATCGGGCCAGAATGTTGAGGATGACCTCGTCGCTGACGGCACCGCTATCAAGCGCCTCCCGGATCGCGGCCTCGACCGCTTCCAGGCCATCGGTCATTACAGCTGCCAGCACGCGCACGAAGCGGCGGTCGGCTTCATCACCGCTGCCCAGCTTGCGCCGCAGCCGCGTCAGTGCCGCTGGTAGGTCCCACCCCTGGAAGGGTGCGCCGTTCCGCAAGGCCCCAGGCTTGTTGGCCAGAACGGGCAGGTAATGCCAGGGATCATAGATCGTTCGGTCGCGGCCGAAGTGCCGGGCATGTTCGGCGATGACCTCGTCGCCGAGGCGCACGACGATGCGGTCGGCATAGGCGCGGACCTGAACGGACCGCCGTGCAGCCTTAGCCATGACCGAGTAGCGGTTGCGGTCGAAGCTGATCAAGCAGGTGCCCGTCACGGCATGCGCGGTCTCGTGGAAGCCGTCAAACGGTGCCAGCATCGGCTGCAGGGCTGGTCGTTCGAGCTCCAGCGCTTCGGCAACGGTCAGCTCCTTTTGCTCGGGATGGGCGTGCCTTACGGCCCAGCGCAGGCACTCAGCTTCCAGCCACCCGTTGAGCTCCTCGATGCTGGCAAAGCGCAGGCGGGGTTGGAAGAAGCGGCCTCGGATGGTCTGCACCTGGTGTTCAACCTGCCCCTTCTCCCACCCCGCCGCTGGCGAGCAGGCCGTGGGCTCGACCATGTAATGATCAGCCATGACCAGAAAGCGGCGGTTGAACACCCGCTCCTTGCCGACGAACACGGTGGTGACCGCGGTCTTCATGTTATCGTAGATCCCGCGCAGCGGAACGCCACCAAAGAAGGCGAAGCCGCGGGCATGGGCGTCAAACACCATCTCCTGTGTCTCGCGTGGATAGGCTCGGACATAGACTGCCCGCGACGCGCATAGCCGCATATGCGCCACCTTCACCCGCATCGGCTTGCCGGCGATCTCTACGTCCTCATGGCTCCAGTCGAACTGGTAGGCCTCGCCGGGCTGGAATAGCAGCGGGATAAAGGCCGGCGCCCCATCGCCAGGATCCTTGCGCCGTGCTTCCGCCCAGCGCCGGGCGTAGCGCCGGACCGCATCGTAGGAACCATCGAACCCCTCACGGCACAGCAGGTCATGGATGCGCGTCATCCGCAGCCGATCGCGCCGGGGCCGGGCCTCGTTCTCCGTCAGCAGCACATCGAGCCGCTCCTGAAACGGCCCAAGCCTGGGCAGCGGTTGAACCTTGCGCCGATAATCGAACGCGCCTTCCGGCGCCCGGATCGCCTTGCGCACCACCTTGCGCGACAGCCGCAGATCCCGCGCAATCGCCTTGATCGGCTTCCCATCCGCGTGTTCACGCCGAATCCGGCAAACTGTCTCCACCACCAACATCCCGATCTCGCCACCTGGAAAACCAGACAGCTCGCTACACCATCAGAATGAGGGGTCCCTTTTAGACGCCGATCACCCCGCTAACGGGGTCCCTTTTGCACGCCGGTCTACATGCAGACCTGGCCAAGAAGATCGGCCTTGGTCGTGGCGGACGCGGTGGGCGCAAGGCCGCCCCGGCCAAAGCGGAAGCTGCGCCCAAGGCGAAAGCTGCTGCCAAGCCCGGTGCTCAAGGCGATGCCAAGCCCTCGAAGCG
>JAKPHK010000111.1 GCA_029550345.1 Pseudomonadota bacterium | reverse complement strand
GACCGTGATCGCCTCGGGAATCATCGTGTCGGTGAATAGCCCGATCATCATGCGGTAGGTTGCGAGATAGGCATCCCGCCCGCGCTGCGTACCCATGACGGAAACGAGTTCGACATCGGGTGCCAGCAGGCTGGCCAGCCTCGCCTCGTCGAGCGCGTTATAAGCCGCGTAGTACGATCGCATCACGGCTTCGCTCATCGTGGCACCTCTCCTCCGTTCGGTGGGGTGTGGCGGGGGCCGCGCATCGGCAGCCCCCGCCGAATGCGTCAGCGGTTGAGCCGTCCCTCGATCAGCCCTTCGACCAGCGTGGGATCGGCCAGCGTCGAGGTGTCGCCCAGCGATCCGAATTCGTTCTCCGCGATCTTGCGCAGGATGCGGCGCATGATCTTGCCCGACCGCGTCTTGGGCAGGGCCGGGGTGAATTGGATGTGATCCGGTGTGGCGATCGGCCCGATCTCGGTGCGGACATGCTTGCGCAGTTCCGCCGCCAGCGCGTCGCTCGGCTCGATCTCGGCGTTCAGCGTGACATAGCAGTAGATTCCCTGCCCCTTGATGTCGTGCGGATAGCCGACCACCGCCGCCTCGGCGACGAGATCGTGCAGCACCAGCGCGCTTTCCACTTCAGCCGTGCCCATGCGGTGGCCCGAGACGTTGATCACGTCGTCCACGCGGCCGGTGATCCAGTAATAGCCGTCCGCATCGCGCCGACAGCCGTCGCCGGTGAAATACTTGCCCTTGTAAGTCGCGAAATAGGTCTGCACGAAACGCTCATGGTCGCCATAGAGGCTGCGCGCCTGGCCGGGCCAGCTCCGGGTGAGACACAGGTTGCCTTCCGCCGCGCCCCCGGTCGTCTCGTCGGCCAGCACCTGGCCTTCGTTGTCGACCAGTTGCGGGCAGACGCCGAAGAACGGCCGGCCCGCGCTGCCGGGCTTCATGTCGTGCGCGCCGGGCAGGGTGGTGATCATGATCCCCCCGGTCTCGGTCTGCCACCAGGTGTCGACCACCGGGAGTTCCCCATGGCCGACATTCTCCTGATACCAGCGCCATGCTTCGGGATTGATCGGCTCGCCGACCGAACCGAGCAGGCGCAGGGAGGATAGGTCGTGCTTCGCCACGTGGCCGGGGCCTTCGCGCATCAGCGCGCGGATCGCGGTCGGCGCGGTGTAGAAGATGTTGACCTTGTGCTTTTCAACCACCTGCCAGAACCGGTCATGATCGGGGTAGTTGGGCACGCCTTCGAACATCAGTGCGGTGGCGCCGTTCTGCAGCGGGCCGTAGACGATGTAGCTGTGTCCTGTGACCCAGCCGATATCGGCGGTGCACCAGTAGATTTCGCCAGGGCGGTAATCGAAGGTGTAGCGGAAAGTGGTTTCCGTCCACACCGCATAGCCGCCGACGGTGTGCAGCACGCCCTTGGGTTTGCCGGTCGAACCGGAGGTGTAGAGGATGAACAGCGGATCTTCCGCATTCATCGGCTCGCACGGGCAAGTCTCGGCAACGTCCGCGCTCAGTTCGTGATACCAGTGGTCGCGGCCCTCGGTCATGAGGATGTCCGCGCCTGTGTGGCGGATCACCAGCACCGCCTTGGCCGCCACCTTTTCCAGCGCGGCGTCGACATTGGCCTTGAGCGGGACCTTCTTGGAACCGCGCAAGCCTTCGTCGGCGCAGATCACCCAGTCGCTCCGGCAATCCTCGATCCGGCCGGCGATGGCATCGGGGGAGAAGCCGCCGAACACCACCGAATGGATCGCGCCGATCCGGGCGCAGGCCAGCATGGCGATAGCGCCTTCGGGGATCATGGGCATGTAGATGGTTACCCGGTCGCCCTTCCGCACGCCCATGGCTTTCAGCGTGTTGGCCATGCGGATGGTTTCGGTCAGCAGCTCGGCATAGGTCAGCTTGCGGACTTCGCCATCGGGGGAATCGGGTTCGAAGATCAGAGCGGTGACGTCGCCCTTGCCCGCGGCGACATGGCGATCGAGCGCGTTGTGGCAGATGTTGAGCTGCCCGTCGGCGTACCACTTGATATCGACCGGATCGTAGCTCCACTCGCCGATCCGCGTCGGCGTGCGAACCCAGTCCAGCCGCTCCGCCTGTTCGGCCCAGAAGGCGTCTGCGTCTTCCAGACTGCGGCGGTACATCGCCGTGTACTGTTCGAGCGTGCAGTTCGTGCCTTCGCGGGCCGTTGCGGGAACCGGCACGATTTCGGCCGGGTGCTCGATCGTATCCTGCATGGTCTCTCCCATTCCTCTCGATGCGCCGGTATCGCGGCGCCGGCTGCGGGCTGCGAAAGCCCGCGTTTGACTGGCATCGCGGGGCTGGCGCCCCACCTTAACTCGATTTCTCTAGCCCTTACCGCGCGCGAAGGGGAGGGGGCCCGGCCTGATTTTTTGCCGCAAGCGCCATTTTCCGCCGCAGATGCCCCGCCGGACGTGGTTCTGGCCTTGTACCGCCGGCCGGTCGATCACGCTTACCAGAGAATCCGCTGCAGGAAGGCGGCCCGGCGATCGCGCAACTGGCGGTCACGGTCCTCCGTGCTCACACTGGGCGTATCCTTGGGCAAATGCGTCCGCACATCGGCCAGCTTGACCTTGGTCATCGTTGGCATGGGCTGGGCGTTGCAATCGGTCCAGCGGCCCTGGACCACCCCGGTGGCATGGCCCGCGGTATCGAGCCAGTTGGGCACTCCCGGATCCTTGGCCGAGATGACGATGCGCAGCATGCCATCCTTGTCGATGCGCGATTGGGTGTCGTTGAGGCTGCTCTGGTTGTTCACCCAGTCGGTGGTTTCGAACAGGTCGTTGGTCAGGATCATCGAATAGTATTCGCACATGGACGGGACTTTCGCCTCGAGGATCAGCGCTTCATCCTCCTTCAGGTCATAGGCGCCGTGATAGTAGAACTGGCCGAACACTCCGCCCATTCCACTGATCACGTCGAACACCTTGAGCTTGTTGACGAAACCTTCCTTGCGCAGCTCGCCCGGGATCGCGACGAGGAACAGCGCGGTGTTCGCCGTCCGCTCTGCCAGCGCGTCCAGCCGCCGGCGCAGCGATGTCGTGCCTTCGCGCGGGCGGAGAGTGGACTTGTCGAGCCGTTCGATGGCAATCGTCGGATCGCGTTCCCCGGTCCAATCCGCCGCAACCTGGCGGATCACCAATGCCTGCGCTTTCGGTTCGAGTTTCCACCATGTCCCGGTATAGCCAGCCGGACGTTCCGGGCTGAGCAGGACATCGTATTTGCCATCGGCATCCACCGGCACCGCGTTGAAGTCATTGTAGGCCAGTGGAACGACCGCCCCGGCGCCCGCCGAACCGGACGCCGACAATTGCCCCAGCTTGAAAATCCGCAGCGAGCCACGCGTGCCGCGCAGGCGATAGCTACCCGCCGGATCGATCGGGGTCTGCTTGTAGATCGTATCCGAATTGGGCTGATAGACGTTGAGTGTCTGGTTGAGGCTAGGCAGGAAGACCGGGTTTTCCACATCGGCACTGATCGCCTCGAGTGAACGGGCCGCCAATGCCTCCAGCGCGAGACGGCCGACTTCCTGCTGTATCTGGGGATCGTTCCGCCGGTCTTCCGGCAGTTTCGCCAGAATGCGCGCAGGCAGATCGCGCAACTGATCGACGAATTCCCCCCATCCCGGCGTGGTGGCGGGAGTGGATACGCCGCTTTGCGCGTAAGCTGCGGGCGCACTGCCGAGCGCCGAGATCGCCAACGCAAGTCCCGCGCAACGCGACAAGATCGCCTGTGTCATCTGATATCTCCCGTTCTTGCGCCTTTTTTGCGCCTTTCTCCATCATCCGAAGTGGTAGCACAGCTCGATGCCATAGATACGCGGTTCGCTGTAAAAACGGCGGCTGGGCCAGCAGCGAAGGGGGTGGTGGCGCGGCGATTTGCGGCGATCTCTCATGAGCTGTGCACGCAAAAATGCCTGAGATCGGCCATTTCCATGTATGGTTCGGGAAGGGATCGCCAGGGCTCGAGAATCTGGCGGAGACGGAGGGATTCGAACCCTCGGTACCGGATTTACCAGTACGACGGTTTAGCAAACCGTTGGTTTCAGCCACTCACCCACGTCTCCGGATCGCAGCGGCAATGGCGGCGCTATAACGGGGGGCAATCGCCCCGG
>JAKPHK010000085.1 GCA_029550345.1 Pseudomonadota bacterium | reverse complement strand
TATTCCTTGATGATGTCGTTCTGCACGGTGCCTTGCAGTTTCGTCGCATCGGCACCCTGTTCCTCGGCCACCGCGATATAGAGCGCCAACAGCCAGGGTGCCGTGGCGTTGATCGTCATCGAGGTGTTCATCTGTTCCAGCGGGATATCCTTGAACAGGGCCCGCATGTCGCCCAGATGCGCCACCGGCACGCCGACCTTGCCCACCTCACCCCGCGCCAGTTCGTGGTCGCTGTCATAGCCGGTCTGGGTCGGCAGGTCGAAGGCCACCGAAAGCCCGGTCTGGCCGCGCGACAGGTTGTTGCGATAAAGCGCGTTCGAGGCGGCAGCGGTGGAATGGCCCGCATAGGTGCGGAACAGCCACGGGGTTTCCTTCTGCGTCTGCATCGTCGGCACTCCTGAATCGCGTCGGCAATATTATTTCGCCGGATGCCAGATAGACGACATTTTCCGCGCCTGTCAATCGCTGCGCTGCGGCGTTGGCGGGGGATGGGCAGATTGCCCATCCTACGGGACGTTTGACGCGGTGACGGTTTTCGGCAAGCTTGCCTCATGTTCCGTGCCGTCGAGGTTCCTCTCTGGCTGCTTGTGCTGATCCTTGGCTTTGCCGGGGTGACCTTTGCCTCGCATTTCCTGTTCCCCTCGGTGCGCTGGTTCTTTCGGATGCGGGCGGAGCGGGCGCTGGCGCGGCTGAACGCCCGGCTGGACCGCCCGATCGAGCTGTTCAAGCTGGCCCGCCGTCAGGACATGATCGTGCGGCTGACCTATGATCCCAGGGTGCTTGAGGCGGTGACCGACCATGCCGCCGAGCAGGGCATTCCGGGCGCCGTCGCCTTTGAAGAGGCCCGCCGCTATGCGCGCGAGATCGTGCCCGGCTTTTCCGCCACGCTGTATTTCGGGGTGGCGATCCGGCTGGCGCGCTGGCTATCGCGCGGGCTTTACCGAGTGCGGATCGGCAAGGTGGACAAGGCGCTTGAGCAGATTGACCCCAAGGCGACGGTGGTTTTTGTGATGAACCATCGGTCCAACATGGATTATGTGCTGATCACTTGGCTGGTGGCCAATCGTTCCGCGATTTCCTATGCGGTGGGCGAATGGGCGCGGGTCTGGCCCCTGTCGCGGCTGATCCGGGCGATGGG
>JAKPHK010000067.1 GCA_029550345.1 Pseudomonadota bacterium | reverse complement strand
AACCTGCCCGATGTGGATGCACCCTGCGCGGTGTACGGCGTGGAAAGCCTGACCATGCGGCGCGGGTTGAGCCACGGGCCGATCGCGCTTGCGTTGCTGCCGCTGCTGCTGGCCGGGCTGCTCTGGGCCTTCGATCGCTGGCAGGCGGGAAGGGGAAAACGGCCGGAAGGGCGGCTGCCGGTGCGTTTCGGCTGGCTGTTGGCGCTGTGTTATATCGGCACGCTCAGCCATCCGCTGTTCGACTGGTTTAACAACTACGGCATCCGCCTACTCGAACCGTTTTCGTCGCGCTGGTTCTATGGCGATGTGCTGTTCATTATCGATCTGTGGATTCTGATCGGGCTGGGCAGCGGGATCTGGCTATCGTTGCGGCGCGAACGGGTGGGGGCGGCGAAGTGGACGCGCCCGGCGCGGATCGCGCTTATCGGACTGATCGGCTATGTCGGGATGAACCTGGCGATCAGCCGGATCGCGGCGGACTCGCTCAGGATGGAAGCCCCCTATCCGCCGGTTGTGGTGGCGAATGAAGTGCCCGTGGCGTTTTGGCGGCGCGACCTGCTGTGGCGTGATGGGGAGCGTTACGGCTCGGTCCATTGGTCGCTGTTCAGCGGGCGCGGTCCGGTCGGGACAGGGCAGCCGCACAACATGGCCGACCCGCGTGTCGCGGCCTGGGCCAAGGGCGATCCCAAGGCACAGGCCTTCCTGTTCTGGACCCGGATGCCGATCGCCCGGATTGGGCCGAATGCCATCGTCCTAACCGATCAGCGCTTCGATCAGTCTCCGGCCAGTTCCGCCTTCACAGTCACGCTGCGGCCTAGCCCTTCGGTAATTCCTTGAGCGGACGGGACGTGTCGGCCAGGTCCTCAGGCGCGATCACCGCGCCCTCTTCGACCAGCTTGCGGGCCTGGACATAGTCCTTGATCGCATTGACCGCGTCGATCGCGATCATCCGCCCCTGCTTGAGATAGATCACCGAGAAGCTGCGGGTGGCCTGATCGCCGCGCAGCACGGTCGCGTCATGTCCGGTCGAAAGGCCGACGGTCTGCAGCTTGAGATCATACTGGTTCGACCAGAACCACGGCGTTGCAACATAGGGCTGGGGCTGGCCGACGATCGCCCTGGCCGCGCAGCCAGCCTGATCGTTGGCGTTCTGCACGCTTTCAAGCCGGATCA
>JAKPHK010000065.1 GCA_029550345.1 Pseudomonadota bacterium | reverse complement strand
ACCAGCGAGTCGGCATCCAGGTTGTGGTTGTTTTCCGCGTTGGCGATCCGAAGCGAGAACCTTCTTGGCATCCTGTGCCATCGCCCGCTTCGAGAAGGTGAGGATGTTCAACGCATCCTCAGCCTTCTTGCCACGGATCAGGCCGGCAACCAGGTTCAGCTTCTGCGCCGAACCACGGATGGTCGTGCCGACAGCCAGCGCCTCGTTATCGGCGACGCGGCGGGGAGCTTTCTGCTTGCTCATCAGCGCTTACCCTTCTTGTCGGCGGCGTGGCCGGGGAAATTGCGCGTCGGCGCGAATTCACCAAGCTTGTGACCGACCATCTCCTCGTTCACCGAAACGGGAACGAACTTCTGGCCATTGTAGACGTTGAACGTCAGGCCGACGAACTGCGGCAGGATGGTGGAACGACGCGACCAAGTCTTGATCGGCGCACGGGCACCCGATTCCTGGGCGTCTTCTGCTTTTTTCAGCAGGTGCAGGTCGACAAACGGACCTTTCCAGACGGAACGAGCCATTATCGCTTACCTCTTCTTCTTCGCGTGACGCGAACGGATAATCATCTTGTCCGTCTGCTTGTTGTTGCGGGTGCGGGCGCCCTTGGTCGGCTTGCCCCACGGAGTGACCGGATGACGACCGCCCGAAGTGCGGCCTTCACCACCACCGTGCGGGTGATCGACCGGGTTCTTGGCGACACCGCGGGTCAGCGGGCGACGGCCCTGCCAGCGCGTGCGCCCGGCCTTGCCGAAGTTCTGGTTCTGGTTGTCGGGGTTCGAAACCGCGCCAACCGTACCCATGCAATCGCCGCGCAGGTAGCGCTGCTCGCCCGAGTTGAGGCGAACGATCACCATCCCGCGGTCACGGCCGACGACCTGGACGTAGGTCCCGGCCGAACGGGCGATCTGGCCGCCCTTGCCCGGCTTCATCTCCACGTTGTGGCAGATGGTGCCGACCGGCATCTGGCTGAGCAGCATGGCGTTGCCCGGCTTCACGTCGGTCTTTTCACCGGCAACCACAGTGTCGCCAACGGCGAGACGCTGCGGCGCGATGATGTAGGCCAGTTCGCCGTCTTCATACTTGATGAGGGCGATGAACGCGGTCCGGTTGGGATCGTATTCCAGGCGCTCGACGGTCGCGGGGGCATCCCACTTGCGGCGCTTGAAATCGATATAGCGATACTTCTGCTTGTGACCGCCAGCGATCCCGCGCGAAGTGACATGACCCTTGTTGTTACGCCCGCCAGTCTTGCGCTTGCCTTCGGTAAGCGCCTTGACCGGCTTGCCCTTCCACAGGGACGACTTGTCAACCAGGATCAGGGCGCGGCGGCCCGGGCTGGTCGGATTGAAGTTCTTGAGTGCCATGGTGCGCCTCAGATCCCGCTGGTGACGTCGATCGACTGGCCTTCAGCCAGACGGACCACCGCCTTCTTCACGTCGCTGCGGCGATAGGGCTTGCCCTTCCACCGCTTCGTCTTGCCCTTCTGGGTCAGCGTGTTGACGCTCACCACCTTCACGTCGAACAGAGCCTCGACCGCCGCCTTGATCTGCGGCTTGGTCGCGCTGTCCGCCACCTTGAAGACGACTGCGTTGAACTCGCTGGCCAGCGTCGCCTTTTCAGTGATGTGGGGAGCCACGATCACGTCATAGTGCCGCGTGTCGATTGCGTCCTTAGCCATTGAAACGCGCCTCCAGCTTTTCGACCGCGGCGCGCGTCAGCACCAGCGTATCATGCTTCAGGATGTCATAGACGTTGGCGCCGATCGCCGGGAGCACGTTGATCCCGACCAGGTTACCGGCAGCGCGGGCGAAACCGGCGTCCACGGCTTCACCGTCGATCACCAGCACCTTCTTGCCCCACTTCGCCTTGGCGATGTTGGCGGCCAGTGCCTTGGTCTTGGCATCGCCCAGCTCAAGGCTGTCAACCACCACCAGGCCGTCCTTGGCCTTGGCGGACAGCGCCATCTTGAGACCCAGCGCGCGGACCTTCTTGTTCAGCGAAACGTCGAACTCGCGGCGACGGGCACCGTGAGCCTTACCGCCGCCGATGAACACCGGAGCCGCACGATCGCCGTGACGGGCCGTGCCGCCGCCCTTCTGACGACCGAACTTCTTGCCGGTGCGGGCAACGTCCGAACGTTCACGGGTGGCGCGGGCGATGCCGCGACGGTTTTCGAGCTGCCAGGTGACAACGCGGTGGAGGATGTCGGCGCGCGGCTCAAGGCCGAACACCGCATCGTTGAGTTCGATGTCGCCCTTGCCGGCGCTACCATCGAGAGTGGAAAGCTTGACCTTCACGACTTAGCCCTCCTGACCTTCGGTTGCCTCGACGGCCGCGGTGTCTTCCGCGGGGGTGTCGGCAGCAGCCGGAGTTTCGTTGCTGTTGGCAGCGCTCTTGATACCGGCCGGGTACGGCGCTTCGGCGTGGCGCGAGACCTTCACCGAATCCTTGACCGTCAGCCAGCTGTTCTTGGCGCCCGGGACCGAACCCTTGACGAAGATCAGGCCGCGTTCGTCATCGACGCGAACCACTTCGAGGTTCTGCTGGGTGCGGTTGCGATCGCCCATGTGGCCGGCCATCTTCTTGTTCTTGAAGACCTTGCCCGGATCCTGGCGGTTACCGGTCGAACCGTGGGCACGGTGGCTGATCGACACGCCGTGGGTGGCGCGCATACCGCCGAAGCCCCAACGCTTCATGGCACCGGCAAAGCCCTTGCCCTGCGTGGTGCCCGAAATATCGACCAGCTGACCCGGGACGAAGTGCGAAGCGGCGATGGTCGAACCAACTTCCAGCACGGCATCATCTGCCACGCGGAATTCGACGACCTGCTGCTTCAGCGAAACTTCAGCCTTGGCGAAATGTTCACGCTGCGGCTTGGCAACGTTCTTCTGCTTGGCTTCCCCGGCGCCCAGCTGCACCGCGACGTAACCGTCGCGTTCAGCAGTGCGGACCGAGACCACCTGGCAATTTTCCAGCGCCAGAACGGTAACCGGCACGTGCCGACCGTCCTCCTGGAAAAGGCGGGTCATCCCCACCTTCTTGGCGATCACGCCAGTGCGCATGATCAAGTCTCCTACAGAGGCCTAACGAGGACCATCCCCGAGAGGCGTGTTCAGCCCAATTGTGTGAAGCGAGCCCCGTCCGGGCTGAGTGCCCCTTGCAAGCAAGGAGCGAGACGGGGGACGCTGCCCGTTTCTTACCCGCTTTGGGCAAGCTCCGGAGGTATCCCTTGTGTCCCCAGCCTGTGCCGGGGCTCTGTCTCGTCGCGGATCAAATCCGCTTTGAGCCGGGCCGAAGCCCGCTAAGGTTTGGGGCCATAGGCCCGCGCCGACGATTAAGCCAGCTTAATTTCGACGTTCACGCCGGCAGCCAGGTCGAGCTTCATCAGCGCGTCCACGGTGGTGGCGTTGGGCTGCACGATATCGAGCAGCCGCTTGTAGGTGCGCACTTCGAACTGCTCACGCGACTTCTTGTCGATGTGCGGTCCGCGGTTGACGCAGAACTTTTCGATTCTCGTCGGCAGAGGAATGGGGCCCCGAATAAGAGCGCCGGTGCGGCGCGCGGTTTCCGCGATTTCGCCGGTCGCCTGGTCAAGCACGCGGTGATCGAATGCCTTCAGACGAATGCGAATATTCTGAGCTTCCATTGTGTCCTACCGATGAGAAAGAGCCACGGGGTTTGAACCCCGACCAAATTCGAAGCCGCGCCCCTACACACCATGTTGGATTCGCGCAAGGGGAGATTTGCGGGTTTTTTGGCGCGCCCGATCAATGCGTCTCACATCCAACTGCTGCAGGGCGTTTATGCCTGTGCGGACATGGCTGCCTCGCGAGGCCCGAATTGCGTCAGGGGACAATTAGCTGAAACACCGTTCGCCCGCACTACAGAGATTGCATCCATCGATGCACTAGTGCGGCGACGCCTAAAGACAAGGCGGGGCGGATGCGCAATTTACGCGCTCGCAGCCCGCTAGTCGCTAAGATCGGGAGCGCACGGTTCATGATGAGCCACGATCAGGCTGGTTCAAATCGCAAGCGGATACCGGAAGGATGCCCATGACAAACGTGACAGGCCCAGGATGCTGAAGTGGATGGCGGCCCGGCTTGATACCATCGGAGCCCGCAAGAAGGCGGCCAATGCCCGCACCACCTGGCCCGCACGATCGCGGAGCGACATCCGTTTCGCAGACGCGGACGGCGTGACCTTTCGGTATCGTCAGGCAGGAAAGGGACAACCAATCTTCTTCGCTGCCGATCCCCCGATGACGCTTGAAGGCTATGATCGGCTGCTAGAGGTTTACAGCCGGGACTTTCAGGTCTTCGTGTTCGAACTTCCGGGCATGGGTTTTTCCGTTCCCGGCTTCTGGCAGGACTTTCGTTTCTTTCAGGCGAATGATTCGATTGCCGCGCTCATAGCCTCACTGACAAGTGAGCCGGCCATACTCGCCTTCTCGTGCGTGTCCGGCCTGGGGGCGCTTGACATCGCCGGCCGTCATCCCGCGCGGGTATCGCACCTGATCCAGATCCAGACGCCAAACTGGAACGAGGCAATACGCTGGAAAAAGATGCGCGATCCGAAAAATGTGTTGGCAAAACCATTCCTCGGACAAATCGCGATGAGAAAGCTGGCGCGCTCAAGAGCGCCGCTTTGGCTGGATCTCGCCGTTGGCAATAAGGAGTGCCTGCCAGGTTTTTGTGCTTGCGCAACCGAAGCGCTGGATCACGGCGCATCTTGGGCAATGGCGACGGCCTTTCAGAGCTATCTGCCTGAAAAGGAACCACCGCTGGCACGGGTGGTTCAACCCGCCTTGGCCATTTGGGGTAATAACGACGGCTCGCATCGCAGTACCGACCGGCAATCAAGCCTTTGGCTATGCGATCACCCAGCCAGCCGCATTGTGCAACACGATGATCTGGGGCACTTCCCCGAGTTGGAAAACGTCACGCTGATCCATGGGGAAATCGTCCGGTTCGTGGGCGAAAACGCATAGTAGCAGGGCTTCACGCTGCGGTGACGCAAGCCATTCCGCGATTTGAGGGTCGGGCAACCCGGCGGCTAAAGCGCATCCCACAACCGGTCGAGCCGCGCGGCAAGTGCGGCACTTGTGCGATCGTTGAATTGCGCGTCGATCGCCGCGTTGATCGCGTCGAACGCGTTTCGCGCCTTGTCCAGCGCGATTGTGCCGTCCGGAGTTAGCCGAAGCACCATCGCGCGGCTGTCCGCAGTCGATCGCTGCCGGGTAACAAGACCAAGCGCCTCCAGCCGCAACACCATCGTCGTTACCGCGGATTCGTTGATGTCGAGTGCGCGGGCGACATGGCGCTGTGTTGCGCCGTCCGACCGCGCGATGATTCCAAGTGCGGCAGCCTGGGCAACGGTGATGCCGCCGCCCTCAAACATCGCCTGGTCCGCGCGTTTGCGCAGGCGGTGCGCAACGCGCTGCAGGCGAAAAAACAGCCGATCGCGCTGCGCGGGGGAAAGTGCGTCCATCGGGGCCTCTTGACATGACGAATTATACTTCACAAGTGAAGTATATGGAGGCGCATATGGATATCATCGACGTTTGGGCTCAGATCACCACACCGCGTATGCAGGCCCGGCCCTGGCTGGCCACCCTGCACCGCTGGACCGGATCTTCCGCCGATAGCGTCCCGGACGTGGCATCGACGATCGGCGCCATGGACAAGGCAGGTGTGTCAACGACATTGCTTTCGGCATGGTACGGGCCCGAAGGATCACTCATCACCAATGAAGAGGTTGCCGCACAGATTGATCAGGCGCCGCAGCGGTTGCGCGGGCTGGCCAGTGCCGATCTTACTCAGCCGATGGAGGCCGTTCGGGAGTTGCGCCGCTGGGTCGATGGCAAGCGCTTTGTCGGCGTTCGCATGGTGCCGTGGTTGTGGGATCTGCCGCCCAACGACCGCCGATACTATCCGATTTACGCTGCGTGCGTCGAACTGGGCGTGCCCTTCTGTACGCAGATTGGCCATACCGGCCCGCTGCGCCGATCAGAAAACGGGCGAATGCTTCCCTATCTCGAGGACGTTATGCTCGATTTCCCCGAACTGGTCGTCGTTGGCGGCCATTTGGGGTTCCCCTGGCTCGACGAGCTGGTGACGATGACGATCAAATTCCCCAATTTCCACGTTGATACATCCGCCTATGCGCTTCACCGGCTGCCTCAGGGCTTCGTCGAGTATATGCGGACAGTGGGCAAGAATCGGGTGATGTTCGGCACCAATTGGCCAATGCTGAACCCTGCACAATGCCTGGAAGGGTTGGACCTGCTTGGCCTTGATCAGGCTGGCGCCGCGGGATTCCTGTCAGGCAATGCGCGCAGGGTATTCAAGCTCGGCTGAACACAAGCCAAAATTCCGATGACAGGTCTATTCCTCTCCATTTCTGCTCCTACCGCCCCTTCTTCTTCCCCAGCGGCGCATTGAAGTCCGGGTCCTTGTTCGCGACCCAGCCGATGAACTTCTCCACCCGCGGATCGATCCGCAACAGGCCGGCATCCAGGCCATAACGTTGCAGTTCGGAATTGCTGAAAGTCGTGATCAGCATGTTCTGGCAGATCGGGTGCATCGGCACCGTGTCGCGCCCGCCGCGGCTTTTGGGGATCGGATGGTGCCAGATCACTGTTTCGCCGCAGGGCCGCTGGCACAGCCAGCAGTCGGGCGGCGGCGCGGCCTCTTCAGCCGCGTCACCCTCGTCGCTGGCGTAGCTCTCCCTGACCCCATGTTTTGAATATTTGCGCGCCATTACCGTTTTCCTACACCGGACCGAGCGTGTAACCTGCCCGTTCGCTCTTTGCCATTGTCCAGACCACCTTGCCCAGCCGCGCCCCCCAGCGCGGCTTTGTCGCATCTGGGCCTCGCGCTATGGAAAAATGTAAATTGCGCCGCGGATGTGTTTTATCAACTAACTCGCCAAAGGGACAGGAACGCCGGGCACGAAAAAGCCCGGCCTTCCTTACGGAAGACCGGGCCAATTCGTTTGGCAGATCAGCCGAAGCTTACTTCGTGATCTTGGCAACCACGCCCGAACCAACGGTGCGGCCGCCTTCGCGGATGGCGAAGCGCAGGCCTTCGTCCATCGCGATCGGGGCGATCAGCTTGACCGAGAGGCCGACGTTGTCGCCCGGCATCACCATTTCGGTGCCTTCGGGAAGGATCACTTCGCCGGTCACGTCGGTGGTGCGGAAGTAGAACTGCGGGCGGTAGTTGGCGAAGAACGGCGTGTGACGGCCACCTTCGTCCTTCGACAGCACGTAAACTTCGGCGCTGAATTCGGTGTGCGGGGTAACCGAGCCGGGCTTGGCCAGAACCTGACCACGCTCAACGTCTTCACGCTTCAGGCCGCGGACCAGCGCACCGATGTTGTCGCCAGCTTCACCCTGATCGAGCAGCTTGCGGAACATTTCGACGCCGGTGACGACGGTCTTCTGGGTGTCCTTGAGGCCGATCACTTCGACTTCGTCGCCAACCTTGACGATACCGGTTTCGACGCGGCCGGTCACAACCGTACCACGACCCGAGATCGAGAACACGTCTTCGACCGGCATCAGGAAAGGCTTGTCGGTCGGACGCGGCGGCTGCGGGATGGCGGTGTCAACGGCGTTCATCAGGGCAATGATCGATTCCTTGCCGATGTTGTCGTCGCGGCCTTCCAGCGCGGCCAGAGCCGAACCCGGGATCACGGGGATGCTGTCACCGTCGAAGCCATAGCTCGACAGCAGTTCGCGAATTTCCAGTTCGACGAGCTCGAGGATTTCGGCGTCGTCGACCTGGTCAACCTTGTTCATGTAAACGACCAGGGCCGGCACGCCGACCTGGCGGGCGAGCAGGATGTGTTCGCGGGTCTGCGGCATCGGGCCGTCAGCAGCGTTCACCACGAGGATGGCGCCGTCCATCTGCGCCGCGCCGGTGATCATGTTCTTCACATAGTCGGCGTGGCCCGGGCAGTCGACGTGAGCGTAGTGACGGGCAGCGGTTTCGTATTCGACGTGGGCGGTCGAAATGGTGATGCCGCGCTCGCGCTCTTCAGGAGCCTTGTCGATGTTCGCGAAGTCAACGGCTTCACCACCGTTCACTTCGGCCATCACCTTGGTGATCGCGGCGGTCAGCGTGGTCTTGCCATGGTCAACGTGACCGATGGTGCCGATGTTGCAGTGCGGCTTGTTCCGCTCGAATTTTGCCTTTGCCATTGTCTCAAACCTTCTTTCGCTTGAATAAGAATCTGCGGGGTTTGGACGGCGCCCGCTGAATCAGGCGCCGCCCCTAATATCATCTTGCCGCTTAGGCAAGCTTCTCCTTGATCTCGGTCGCGACGTTTGCCGGAACCTCGTCATAGTGGGAGAAGAACATCGAGTAGTTCGCGCGTCCCTGGGTGAACGAGCGCAGCTGGTTGACGTAGCCAAACATATTGGCCAGCGGAACCATTGCCTCAACCGCCTGGGCATTACCGCGGGTGTCGGTGCCCTGGATCTGGCCGCGACGGCTGTTCATATCGCCGATGACGTCGCCGAGATATTCCTCGGGGGTGACGACTTCGACCTTCATGATCGGCTCAAGCAGCTTGATCCCGGCCTTCTGCGCCACTTCGCGCATCGCACCGCGACCGGCGATTTCGAACGCCAGGGCGGACGAGTCGACGTCGTGGTAGGCACCGTCATAGAGCAGCACTTCGAAATCGATGATCGGGAAGCCGATGAGGCTGCCGGTTTCGGCGGTTTCGCGGAAACCCTTTTCGATCGCGGGGATATATTCCTTGGGAATGTTACCGCCCTTGATTTCGTCCTTGAAGACGAAGCCGCTGCCGCGCTCACCCGGCGTGACCTTGACCTTCACGCGGCCGAACTGGCCGGTACCGCCCGACTGCTTCTTGTGGGTGTAGTCGATATCGACTTCCTTCGCGAGGTATTCGCGATAGGCCACCTGCGGCGCGCCAACGTTGGCTTCGACCTTGAATTCACGGCGCATACGATCGACGATGATGTCGAGGTGCAGTTCGCCCATGCCCTTGATGATCGTCTGTCCCGATTCGTGATCGGTCGAGACGCGGAACGAGGGATCTTCGGCCGACAGGCGATTGAGCGCAACGCCCATCTTTTCCTGGTCCGCCTTGGTCTTGGGCTCAACCGACAGTTCGATCACCGGCTCGGGGAATTCCATCCGTTCGAGGACGATCGGCGCGCGTTCGGCGCAGAGCGTATCCCCGGTGGTGGTTTCCTTCATGCCTGCGAGAGCGATGATGTCACCGGCGAATGCCTCGTCAATGTCCTTGCGGTCATTGGCGTGCATTTCCAGCATACGGCCGACCTTTTCCTTCTTGTCCTTGACCGAGTTCAGGTACGTGCCCTTGGTGAGCGTACCCGAATAGATCCGGATGAAGGTGAGGCTGCCCACGAACGGGTCGTTCATAACCTTGAAGGCCAACGCGCTGAACGGCGCATCGTCCGTCGGCGGACGGCTGTCCTTCTCGTCGCTGTCAACCTTGACGCCCTGGACGTCAGGAATGTCGAGCGGCGAAGGCAGGTAATCGACCACTGCGTCGAGCAGCGGCTGAACGCCCTTGTTCTTAAACGCCGAACCGCAGCAAACCGGGACGAAAGCCTGAGCCAGCGTGCCCTTGCGGATCAGCTTCTTCAGCGTCGCCACGTCGGGTTCGTTGCCTTCAAGGTAGGCTTCCATCGCGTCGTCGTCCTGCTCAACGGCAAGTTCGATCAGCTTTTCGCGGTATTCAGCAGCCTCGTCGGCCATGTCGGCGGGGATTTCTTCGTAGAAGAATTCGGCGCCGAGCGATTCATCCTTCCAGATGATCGCGCGGTTGTGAACGAGATCGACCAGACCCTTGAGGTCAGCTTCGAGACCGATCGGCAGGTAGAGCACCGCCGGGGTCGCACCCAGGCGATCGATGATCGACTGGACGCAGTATTTGAAGCTGGCGCCGGTGCGGTCGAGCTTGTTGATGAAGCACATCCGCGGAACGCCGTACTTGTCGGCCTGGCGCCAGACGGTTTCGGACTGGGGCTCAACCCCGGCCACGCCGTCGAAGCAGGCGACCGCACCGTCGAGCACGCGCAGCGAACGTTCGACTTCGATGGTGAAGTCAACGTGGCCGGGGGTGTCGATGATGTTGATCCGGTGATCGTTCCAGAAGCAGGTGGTGGCAGCCGAGGTGATGGTGATGCCGCGTTCCTGTTCCTGTTCCATCCAGTCCATGGTGGCGGCGCCGTCGTGGACTTCGCCGATCTTGTAGGACTTGCCGGTGTAATAGAGAATGCGCTCGGTCGTGGTGGTCTTGCCAGCATCGATGTGCGCCATAATACCGATGTTACGGTACATGCTAAGCTGATGGCTGCGTGCCATGGGGATAAGTCCTTCTTACCAGCGGTAGTGGCTGAACGCGCGGTTGGCGTCGGCCATGCGGTGGGTGTCTTCGCGCTTCTTGACCGCGTTGCCGCGGTTGTTGGCAGCGTCGAGCAGCTCGGCCGAGAGGCGCGCGCTCATCGTGGTTTCGCTGCGGTTGCGCGCGGCGGTGATCAGCCAGCGGATCGCGAGGGCCTGGGCGCGCTCGGGGCGAACCTCGACCGGAACCTGATAGGTCGCACCACCAACGCGGCGGCTGCGGACCTCGATCTGCGGCTTCACGTTGTTCAGCGCATCGTGGAACAGCTGGACCGGATCGGCCTTGGCGCGGGTTTCCATGGTTTCGAGCGCACCGTAAACGATGCTTTCGGCAACCGACTTCTTACCATCGAGCATGAGGTTGTTCATGAACTTCGAGAGGATCTGATCGTTGAACTTCGGATCCGGCAGGATTTCCCGCTTTTCGGGACGACGACGACGTGACATGTTTTCGAACTCCTTCGGAGTGCGGAAAGCCCATCCGGGCTTTCCTTGCGGCTCCGGCCCGCTTCCCCTCCCGGCCACCCAGAGGCTGCCCTTCGGAAGGGCGGCCGGGAGGGGGAGCGGACCAGAACCGCAACCGCGTGAAACTTACTTCGGACGCTTGGCGCCGTACTTCGAGCGGCTCTGCTTGCGGTCCTTGACGCCCTGGGTATCCAGCACGCCGCGCAGCACGTGATAGCGCACGCCGGGAAGGTCGCGCACACGGCCGCCGCGGATCAGCACGACGCTGTGTTCCTGCAGGTTGTGGCCTTCACCCGGAATGTACGAAATGACTTCGCGGCTGTTGGTAAGGCGGATCTTGGCGACCTTGCGCAGCGCCGAGTTCGGCTTCTTCGGGGTCGTGGTGTAAACGCGGGTGCAAACGCCGCGCTTCTGCGGGTTCTGCTCCATCGCAGGGACCTTGCTCTTGGCCTTCTGCGGCTCGCGACCCTTGCGGATCAGCTGATTGATAGTGGGCATGAAGTACTCTTCACCTTCTTTTCCGGTCCGGCGGAATTGCCGGCCCGGCGCGCCCCTTCCGGGCGAAAAACCGGTTCCCACTTTTTCTGAAGGGAGCGCGGGGGCCGCCAACAGAGCGTGGTCACGGTGGTCCATGCAAAGGATGAAGAGAAGCCGAATCGCACCGCACGAAGGCAACGGAGCCGCAACCCCAGCCAATCGCCAGAACGAGACTGAAACGCTCCACCCGCCTGAAAAGACCGGGTTACTTTGACGGTTTATCCTTGCGAAAAGGACGCCCCGGCAATGTTCAGCTCAACCGGGAGTTACCCCCGGAAGTGCGCGCCCTTAGGGGGAATGTTGGATTTGGTCAAGCATCTTGCCCGCTCCCCCTTCCCCATGCCAGTTTCGGCACGGGCGGCGCGGAGAGGCCACGCCAGCAATGCGGGGCGCCGTCTGTAGACTCGCCCCGCTCCTGCTGGCCGTAATCAGGAGCCGGGACTTACTTTCCGCTCTTGCGTCGATTGTCCGGCTTGCAGAGCAATTGGCAGTTTGCGGCAATTGTTCTGCCGCCTGCGTGCCATGGGTCGATATGGTCGGCCTCCATATCCTCGATTGCAAATTTCTTGATGCAGACGGGACAAATGCCACTCTGCCGCTCCCATGCTTCCCGCTTCATGTTGTCGGTAAAGGCACGGATCGACAGGGCGCGCTCGTTGCCGCTTAGCACATAGTCGAAGATTCCCGATTTCTTGGTGACATCCTCATCCTGCATGAGCCGCGAGACTTCGGCTTCCAGCTTCGCTGTGTCCTGCGGCACATCCTTGAAGCGATTGTAGAGCGCCCCCCACGCCACGCCTTTCATTTCCTTGCGATAATTGGGAAAGGTCAGGGTGACCCAATTGATGACCGCCTGAAAATAGCTCCACAGTTCGTTGGCGTTCTGATCATGCTGATGCGCCCGCATATATTCTTCGATCTTGCCCCCGCTGATCCAATCGAGTGCGGTTTCAAGATAGTCTTGCCGGATGGGAGAGCCGTTCAGAAGCTTGTTGCCAATCGCAGCCGCTGGAGCGCCCGTCTTGGAGAACCAGGTCTTGGCAGCGGCTAGCCACGGGCCGGTATAGATCGCGTTGCGCAGTTCCTGATCGTAGAGCTTTTCGCCCGCGATGTTGATGACCCGAAACCAGTCGAGCTTTTCGTCGTCTGTCACCGTGGGGCGATGATCAGCGCAGCGAGCAGGAAGTGCTCGATTCGATCGATGCGATGATCGACCAGATGCGCGAACGCGAACTGGCCAACGCGGCGCTGCTGGCCGCGCAGGGGGATGAGGACGGCGCGCCGGGTTAGAGCGGTTTCCACCCATTCTGATCCACCCTGATTGCGCCAGGAAATCCGCTGGCAAGGCGCAGCGTGCAGCAGGGGCTGGTTGCCCCTGCAAGCGATGCAACGCTGCCCAGCGGATTTCCTGGCGCAACCCGGCGGGCGGGCCGAATTGGGCCCATCACAGCGTCGCTCGTCGGTCACTATGCAATGGCATGGCTCCCTCCTCGCTCCTTGTGACAGGCCCAATTTGGCTCCGTCAGGGTGGATCAGAATGGGTGGAAACCGCTCTAGAGCCCGAAACTCGGCCGCCCGGCCAGCCGGGCGCGCCAGGCGGCGATCGCGGGGCGGGCTTCGTTGGCATCGACCTTGACCCAGCCGGCAAAATCAAGCGCGACGCCGGCGGTGATGTCGGCCAGGCTGAAGCTGTCGGTCGCCACCCAGTCACGCCCGGTCATGTGCGCCTCGAACCGGTCAAGGAAGTGGATCAGGCGGGCCCGGCCGCGTTCGGCCAGTTCGGGGATCTGGGCGTAGTTTTCCGGCCCCGGCAGGGCGCGGTCCTTCATCCCGCGCGCGGTGTTGCGCAGCACTTCGGCGATCGCCATGAAGCATTCGCCCTCAAGCCGGGAATTCCAGCTGGCCACCGCGGCCTTTTCCAGCGGCGTAATGCCAAGCAGCGGGGGATCGGGATAGGCGGCCTCTGCCCAGGCGGCGATCCCGGCATTGTCGGTCAGCACCGCGCCATCGTCCAGCACCAGCGCCGGGACCGTGCAGGCCGGGTTGATCGCGCGGAACTCTGCGCTCAGCTGTTCGCCTTTTGACAGGTCAACGATCCGCACGTCGTGGGCGATCCCCTTTTCCGCCAGCACGATCCGCGCGCGGCGGGGGCTGGGCGCGGGAGTGCAATCATAGAATGTCGGCATCGGCTGGTCCTCTCCTGCTTTGCACTCAGCCTAGCAGGTCCAGACCCGATGGCGACCCTTGCCAGGGTGACGTTACGGAATGCAGTTGACTCATTTACGCTATGATATACCATCACATCAATCAAGCGGTCGCGTTGCTGCGACTCGGGCTGGCCGAGCGGAGGGGCGATCCACAACAAGGAGAGGATGCCATGGCCTTTGTCGATGCCCGGTCAACCGGCCGGAACCTGGGTGCCGGAGCTGCCGTCCTGGCGATCGAAGGGGCGCTGGGACTGGCGCTGATCGCCGGCCTCAGCGGAACCTTCAGCACCAAGCCGGAAGAACGCTTTTACGCCCGCAACATCCCGACCAAACCGGCCGATCCGCTGCCGCCGCCGCCCGATACGGCGCCGCGCCAGAAGAACCCGAGCGAGATCACCCGGGTCGAAACGCCGTTCGAGCTGCCGAGCGAGACCGGCCCCACCCTGCCCCCCAAGGAGCTGACCAGCGGCGGCGAAGGAAAGGCCGAAGTCGGCTCGACCGTGCTGCCGGAACCGACCCCAACCCTCACCCCGCCCGAGCCGCCGCGCTTCAAACCGCGCCGCGCCGCGCCGAAAAACAGCACCGCGCAGTGGGTCACCACCAATGATTACCCGACATCGGACCTGCGCGGCGAGCATCAGGGCACGACCGGCTATCGCCTGCTGATCGATGCCAGCGGCGCGGTCAGCGATTGCGCCGTCACCAGCAGCAGCGGCTGGCCGGGGCTGGACAAGGCCACCTGCGAAAAGGTCAAGCGCCGCGCCCGCTTCGAACCGGCCAGCGATGAAACCGGCGCCCGCACAGCCGGCAGCTATAGCGGGTCTGTCACCTGGCGGATTCCCGAGGACTGAGGGACGCAGGGGATCCGTCAGAGCCCCGCCTGGCCCGACCGGGCGGGGCTACCCCTCCCCCCGAAAACGCGATCTTAACCCGCGGACTTTAGGGCTACGGCAAACCGGTGTTCTTGGGGTCCCGTAATGCAAAGTTCTGTTTTTCCGCCTGAAACGCTTGCCGCCATGGCAAAGGTCTATCCGGCTGAACCGGCCAAGCTGAACCACGGGCTGCTGGGCCATCCGCTGCTTACGCTTGATGCCCTGGCCGATCTGGCCGCCGCGCTGCCTGCGGATGAGATCGAGTATAACCCCGGTAAACTACCGATCGGGATCGCGCCTGAAGACGTGCCTGCCAGCGAGCTCACCGCGGTCGAGACGATCCGCAACATCGCCAAGGCCGGATCGTGGGTCGCGCTGAAGCGGATCGAGCAGGTTCCGGCCTACCGCGAACTGCTGCACGCGATCCTGGCCGAACTGCGCGGCGTGGTCGAGCCGCGGACCGGGGCTATGATGCAGCTGGAGGGCTTCATCTTCGTCACCTCGCCGGGATCGGTCACTCCGTTCCACTTCGATCCCGAACACAACATCCTGCTGCAGATCATGGGCGCCAAGACCATGACGCTATTCCCGGTTGAGGATGAAGTGATGTTTTCCGCCCCGGTGCACGAGGAATTCCACCTTGGCCTGCACCACCGGAACCTGCCGTGGCAGGACGATTTCGCACAAAAGGGCCGCTCGATCACGATCCGCCCGGGCGAGGCGATCCACGTTCCGGTCAAGGCGCCGCACTGGGTCAAGAACGGGGACGAACCCTCGGTGTCGCTGTCGATCACCTGGCGTTCGGACTGGTCCTATGCCGAAGCCGACGCCCGCGCCTTTAACCACGTGCTGCGCAAGTTCGGCCTGAGCCCCGCCAGCCCGGGCGCCTTCCCCGCCCAGAACCGCGGCAAGGCCCTCGCCTGGCGGGCCATGCGCAAACTGAAGGGCGCGGCTTAGAGCGGTTTCCGCCCATTCTGGACCACCCTGACCCTGCTCCCGCCGTCAGCGGTGCGCCATAAGGTTCACGCAGAGAGCGCAGAGAAGAAACAGAGGCGCAGAGATGTCGCGCTGACGGCGAAGCCGCGCTTCCGTACCATCGTTGCGGCAGGTCGCACCGCTGCGGGGATGCAAGAGCCTGCGGCGCAAAGCAGCATCTCTGCGTCTCTGTTTCTTCTCTGCGGCCCCTGCGTGACCCTGTCAGGATCCGGGGCTGAGCACAGGCGGTCGCTTTGCTGGGGAGCGCATGGCCGGTTCCCTGTGCGGATAAGCCCCCTCACTTCGCCCGGCACGTCGCCGCGCCATTAGAACCTTACCGATCTACTCCGTCCCCTTGATCGATTTCGCCGGATCGCGGGCCTTGCTTTTACCTTCGGCGGCGTCGGCGCGGCGGGATTGTTCGCGTTCGGCTTCGGTCTGCTGATAGTCGCTCGGCGCGCGGATATAGACGCCGCCGTTGGCCAGATCGAGCAGCTCGGCCCGGGTCCGCGGAGCGCGGGCGGCGGGCAGTTCGGGACTGAGCGCCTGGGTCTCCGCCTCCATCGTCATCACCCCGCCGTCCAGCTTCACCGTGCGGCGGAAGCGGTAAAGATCGCCAATGGTCTTCTCCACCGGCTCGCCGCCCTGCATCCGGAAACCCTTGCCACCATAGGGCAAGGTGATGGTCACCTTGCTGGCCCACCAATCGGGATAGGCAAAAGCATAGGGTGCCTCGGGGCTGACCTCCCCTTCGCGCGCGATGTCAATCCGCCAGCCCAGCCGCGAGCGATCAACCTCGTACCAGCGGGTGCCAAGATCGGTCAGCCACTCCATCTGCGCGGTGCCGGTCATGCTCAGGATGAAATCGCCGGTTGCGGGATCGGTGTGGGTCGAAACCTTGCCGGGAGAAATCGCGCTGAAACTGTCGCGCCACAGCTTGCGCAGTTCACGGTTGCGATCGGCCACCGAATAGGACGCGAAGCGAACCCGCGCATCTGAGGCAAAGGCCCCGGAAAAGCGCATTTCCCCGGTCACCGGGGCGGGCACGTCAAGGCCCTTGGTGGCGTCGATCGCCAGGGTCACGGTGCTGACTGGGCGAGCCAGCGCCGGCGGCTGGATCGCCACCAGCCCCGCCCCTTCGGCACTGACCGGCAGGCCGTGGCGATAGTTGGGGGCCACAATCCGGTCGAGATTATCATCCCCCAGCCGGGTGCCATCGAGCCAATAGCTCTTCCCGTCGATCTTCGCCTCGACGATGACGTGGTCGAAGGCTTCCATCGTCGGCAGCCGCTGGCCAACCAGATCGCCATCCTCGGTATGGACCAGCACGGGGCGTGCCTCGATCCCCAGTTCATTCAGAAGCGCGACCAGCAGCACCGTCTTGGCCTTGCAATCGCCGAACCGGCGGGCCCAGGTCTGATCCGCACTGGCGGGGACAAAGCCGCCATCGTTCATGCCCAGGAACAGATAGCGGACCTGATCCTGCACCAGCTTGAGCGCCAGTTCGGCCCGGCGCCGAGGATCGGGGCTGGCCGCCGCAATCCGCGCCGCTTCTGCCTTCAGCGGGCTGTCCGGGGCAAGGTGTGCGGCCTGGGCATAGATCGGCGCGAACAGGCGCGAAACGCTTTGCCAGTCCTTGAACTGCGTCACTTCAACCGCGTTGACCAGCGAATAGCGCCTGGGTGCCCCCTCCGGTGCGGAGGGCGCGGTGGTATCGAGCAGTTCGGCGACCAGTTCGGTCCCGGTCGCGGTCTTCTTCAGCCTGGGCTGGAGGATGCCGGGAAAGGCGCGCCATTGCATCGCCTTGTCCTTGTCCCACAGCATCCGCACCCGGAACCGGCCAAAAGTGGCGCCATCGGCCGGGCCGACAACATATTCGCTCATCCCCTGCATCACCGGATCATGGCGATCGATCGAATAGGACAGCTCCACCGTATCGCCGACCCGCAGATCCTCTGGCTGCAAGGTCGCGGTCAACCGCCCGTCGAGCATTGCGCTTTCCATCCGGGTTTCGCGCTGAATCACCTTGAGGTGCGAGCCATCGCCCAGCAGGTCAATCGGCTTGCCGTCGCGCAGCACCCGGTACTTGTGGATCGTCAGGGTTTCGAGGCTGGGGTCCCAATCGAGCTTGAGCGACCCTGAATCGAGCCCGTGGGCCGTGCCGATGATCCAGGCGAGGCCGTAATAGCTGGTCTCCCCCTTGTTGGTGAAGCGGACCTGGACATCGCCCAACAGGTCGATCGTGGCCGCGCCATCGGAGCCCTTCGGCGGCTTGGGCAGCGGGGCAATATCAACCCAGGCCGGCACGGGTGCGAGGACCGGCCTGGGCAGGCTTGACGCGGCCGTCGATGGCCCCAGCACCGGGGCCGCAGGCGGCGCATCGGCCAGCGCCAGAGCGGGCCAGGCGGCAAGAACAAGGGCAAGTCTTTTCAAGTGCATCGTGGGGAAACCGGATCC
>JAKPHK010000064.1 GCA_029550345.1 Pseudomonadota bacterium | reverse complement strand
TTTATCTTGGCGCGTTGGTTATAAAAACCGTGACTATCGTTGCCCGAAACCGTGACTATCGTTGCCCGAAACCGTGACTATCGTTGCCCGAAACTTTTTTTGCGGAATCGCTGTAACCCTTGCCCTGCAAGGCTTTAAGGCGCTTTCCAAAAAGCATTATAACCCCCTAACTATATTAACTATATTAACCGCCCACGGCACGCCCAACGGCGGCCGGGGCTCATGGGAAAATAAACCCAACACAGGAACCGCTGCCCAACACGAAAGGCAAGCGGTGACGTGGGAGGGATTCCCTTGGCAGTACAAGCGTACCACCTGCCCGACGAATGGGTAGACGTTGAAGCCGAGCGCTCACTTGTGGCGGCCGTGGCTAAGAACCCGGCGCTTTATTGGGAGCTGCTGGACTTGTTGCCCGCCGGCGCCTTTGCGGATGCCGAGGCGGCCGAGGCGTGGGAGCAGCTGGCGGCGGCTGTAGAGGCCGAGAAAACGCCCGAGGCGCCCCCGTGGGCCCCAGCTGCGGACCCGCGGGCGACCGCCCGAGCGGTGGCCGACAAGCTGCAGCGGCGCATTCTGGCCGAGGCCTTGGAACGGCTGGCCGCCGGCCTTTATTCCGAAACCCCCGCGGCGGAGCTGGCGGCGGTGCTGGAGGAAGAGGCCGCCCGGGCGCAGGCCGCGATACGGGAAACGCAGGCCGGCGCCTTGACGTGGGCAGCGGACCTGTTGGGCGAAGTGCTGGCCGACGCCGAGCAGCGGCGCCGGCAACGAGAGCAAACCGGCAAGCCGACCATTGGCATATCGACGGGACTGACCCGCCTTGACGCCCTGCTTGGCGGCTTTGAGACCGGCCTTTACATCATGGCCGGCGGCCCAGGCGTGGGGAAGACGACGTTTGCGCTGCAGCTGGCGGCGACGGCGACCCGGGAAGTGCCCGTCATCTACGTGACCTTCGAGAATTCGCCCGCGAACATGACCCTGAAGGCGCTGGCGGCCCGGGCGGGCGTGAATACGCAGGACGTGGCCCGCGGCTTTGCGGACCTGAACGCCCTGCGGAAAGCCGCCGAGGAATGGCGCCCCATAGGCGAACGCTTGGCGATGATCGAGGGAACCGGCCGCTTGACCGTAGAGCAGGTGCGGGCGCTGGCGCTGCGAGCGATGAACAAGCACAAGGCCGAGCGGGTGCTGATCATCGTCGACTACTTGCAGCTTTGGGCGAAGGCAGCCGAGAGCTTGCGAGGCATGGCGACGGTGCGGGAGCGCGTCGAAGTGATGGGCAACGCTTTGCGGGAGCTGGCGGTGCGGCTTAATTCGCCCGTCTTGGCTATCGCAAACCAAAACCGCGCCGTCGGAGACTACGGCAAGGGCGGAGCGGCGGCGCTGGACTCCTTGAAGGAGAGCGGCGACCTGGAATATATGGCCGACGTGGCCCTATTCCTGACCCGGGACGACAAGCGCCATGCAACGCCCCCGGCCCGGGCGTTGACGCTGACGGTGGCGAAAAACCGGCACGGCGACACGGGGAGCGTGAACCTTATCTTCCGCCCCGACCGCGGCCGCATGGCGGAGGAAGCGGCCGCATGAAGGCGCCGACGTGGGGGCCGAACGAAAACCTGACGCTGACCGAGGCCGAGCTGAACGCCTGCAGGCCGGTGCGGGGCGAAGGCGGCCGGGCGATACGCGCCTTCTGCCCGTTCCACGGCAGCGACCGGCAGCGCAGCTTGCGCGTGGACGTGGAGAGCGGCCGTTTCCAATGTTTCGCCTGCGGGGCGTGGGGATACATGGCCGAGGCCCGGGAGCGCCGGCGGGCGGAGCGCCTACAAGGCAAAAAGACGGCCTACAACGGCCGCAAAGAGGCCGGGAAGGGAATAACCCTAGGAGCCTGTCTAAGTAATTGGGCCAGACAGAGCTACGGTTTTTCGGAATCCGGCAGTTGAGAGTTACGTATAGAAGAAAGGCTGTCCGGAAAGGCGATACCGGCAGCCTATGGCGGCTGCTTCCTAACCCATTGTCGGTACAGCGCGTGGAATACTGCCGCCGAAGGCGCACTTATGCCTGAATACCTTGAGCAGGTTGTGAACCAGGGCGGCGAGATTCCACTCGCCGCTCACATTGGCAAGGCCTCGCAGGGAGAAGGATCGAAAGCCGCGCACCGCTTTGATCTGACCGAATACAGGTTCCACTGACTGTTGGCGAAGCTTGTAGATGGCCTTGCCCCGTTTCGTTCGGATGAAGCGGGACATCCTCTCACGAAGTGGGGCATTCCGTGGCAGGGGACCTCTTTTGGCGGGTTCACGCCATTGACTGTGCTTCACTTTATCCGGCGGTATGAACGGCGAATCGTACCGCCTCAAGGAAAGCAGAGCAAAACATGGCAAGGTGGATCAGTCTTAGATGGCCAAGTGGATCACTCTTACGCAAGCGCGAGTGGATCACTTTTAGACGGCCAGTGGATCA
>JAKPHK010000047.1 GCA_029550345.1 Pseudomonadota bacterium | reverse complement strand
CTAGGAAGCCCTGCTCGCCATCGGGAACCGGGTTGCCCGACTCGTCGACGATCTCGGCGTCCTGGCCGAAGAAGGGACGCCCCGCCGACCCCGGCTTCAGCGCCAGCGCCGGCACCGGGCAGATCTGGAACATGCCCGTCTCGGTCTGCCACCAGGTGTCGATGATCGGGCAGCGGCTGTCGCCGATGACGCGGTGGAACCATTCCCAGGCTTCGGGGTTGATCGGTTCGCCGACGGAGCCGAGGAGGCGCAGCGAGGACAGGTCGTGGCGTTTGGGCCAGGCGTCGCCGAAGCGCATCAGGGAGCGGATGGCGGTGGGGGCGGTGTAGAAGATTTCAACCTTGTGCTTGTCGATCACCTGCCAGAACCGGCTGGCATCGGGATAGCTGGGCACCCCTTCAAACATCAGCGTGGTCGCGCCGTTGATCAGCGGGCCATAGACGATGTAGCTGTGCCCCGTCACCCAGCCCACGTCGGCAGTGCACCAGTAGATCTTCCCCGGACGGTAATCGAACACGTACTGATGCGTCATCGACGCCCATACGCCATAGCCGCCGGTGGTGTGGAGCACGCCCTTGGGCTTGCCGGTTGAGCCCGAGGTATAGAGGATGAACAGCGGGTCTTCCGCGTTCATTTCCTCGGGCGGGCAATCGGCGGACTGGGCCGCCACGCCTTCGTGCCAATCGACATCGCGGCCCGGAACCATCGTGATGTTTCCGCCGGTGCGGCGCAGCACGATCACGGTTTCAACACTGGGCAGGTTGACCAGCGCCTCATCGACGTTGGCCTTGAGCGGAACGGCCTTGCCGCCGCGCAGGCCTTCGTCGGCGGTCAGGATCACGGAGCTGTCGCAATCCTCGATCCGGCTGGCCAGCGAATCCGGGCTGAACCCGCCGAACACGATTGAATGGATCGCGCCGATCCGGGCGCAGGCCAGCATCGCCACCGCCGCTTCGGGTACCATCGGCAGATAGATCGTCACCCGATCGCCCTTCTGCACACCGCGCGATTTCAGCAGGTTGGCGAAACGGCATGTTTCGGCGTGAAGCTCCCGATAGGTGATGTGGCGGGCCGGCTCGTCCGGGCTGTCCGGCTCCCAGATGATCGCCACGGTATCGGCGTTTTCGGCCAGGTGCCGGTCAAGCGCATTGGCGGAGAGATTGAGCGTGCCATCGGCGAACCACTTGATCCCGAAGTCGGCTTCCTCAAAACTGGTCTGCTTGGCCGTGGTGTAGGGCTTGATCCAGTCAAGCCGCTGGCCTTCAGCGAGCCAGAACGCTTCCGGGTTCTCTACCGAAGCCCGGTACATTTCCTGATAGCGCGCATCATTGACCAAGGCGTTGGCGGCCCAATCGCTGGGCACGGGATAGATCGCATCGCCCATTTCGGCTGACTCCTCTTCCAAATCGATTCCCGGCTGTTGCAGCCATTTGCACCCATTTTGCAGATGCAGACAAGCACCGCCAGTTTAGACAATGGTCGTAGGCCTAAGACCTAGATCGCTCTGCCCCGCAAGTGAGACACCCTGCATCGTGCCCCGACCCCGAGAATCGACATCGGGAATCCAAGGAGAGGGGATATGAACAAGGGACGAAAGGTTCTGGTCGCCGGCCTGCTCGCCGCTTCGGCACTGGTCGCGCCGCAGGCCGCTCTGGCCGGGCCGTCCACTTCAGTAGAGGCGCGGCTGGACCGGCTTGAGGCGGAAGTCGGCAGCCTGCGCGGCGAAGTCAGCGCCGCCAAGGCCGAGAATGAGCAGCTCAAGGCTCAGGCCCAGCAGGCCGAAGCCCGCGCCCAGGCCGCCGAAGCCCAGGCCGCCGATGCCAACAAGCGCCTTGCCGCACTGGAAGCCAAGCCTGCCGCGGCGCCCGCTCCGGCGGCTCCGGCCGATGGCTTCAAATCGGGCACGACCACGATCAAGCTTGGCGGTTACGTCAAGCTGCTGGTTGCCAGCACCCGCTACAGCGACGGTGAAGTGGCGACCAATTCGCTGGGCCGCGATTTCTATCTGCCGCAGACGATTCCCACCGGCGGCGCGCCGGCCAGCCGGGTGACCGATTTCACCGCCAAGCAATCGCGCTTCTGGCTCAACATGGATACCACCGTTTCGGGCCATGCGGTGAAGGGCTATCTCGAATTCGATTTCCAGACCTCGCCCGGAACCCAGGGATCGCAGCGTACCACCAATGGCTATAACCCGGCGCTGCGGCGGGCCTTTATGCAGGTCGATCGCTGGACCTTCGGTCAGGACTGGTCAACCTTCCAGTACACCGGCGCCTTGCCGGAAAGCACCGACTATGTCGGCGGCGCGGAAGGGACCACCTTCGTCCGTCAGCCGCTGATCCGTTACAGCGCTCCGCTTGGCAAAGGCGCGGCACTGCATGTCGGGGTGGAAAATCCTGAATCGGGTACGGCCAACATCGGTTCTCCGACGCTGAACGAAAACGGCGACGATCGGATGCCCGATTTCACCGCACGTCTGGCCCTGACGGGCAAGCGGCACGAACTGTCGCTCAGCGGGCTGGTGCGCCAGGTCCGGGTGGAAAACTCGGGTATCGCCGCCACGACCGGCGGGTTCGGCGTCAGCCTGGGCGGCAAGGTGTTCTTCAACGACGCCAAGACTGGCGATGCGCGGTTCATGGTCACCTATGGGCACAATGCCAGCCGCTATATCGGCCTCAATTTCGCGCCCGACGCGGTTTACGTTCCGGCCACCAACAGTCTGGAATCGGTCAACGTCATGGCGGTGATCGGGGCAGTTCGGATGCCACTGGCGCCGGGCGTGCGTGCCAACCTGATGGGCAGTTATCAGAATGTCGATTATTCCGACAATCTGACGCTGGCTAACATCTCGACCTTCAACAAGAAGGCCTGGAGTGTTGCCGCAAACCTGTTCTACTCACCGATCAAGAACGTCGATCTGGGCATCGAATACCG
The DNA here is from genome assembly GCA_029550345.1 of Pseudomonadota bacterium. Lineage (GTDB taxonomy): Bacteria > Pseudomonadota > Alphaproteobacteria > Sphingomonadales > Sphingomonadaceae > Novosphingobium. The sequence goes on along the minus strand of JAKPHK010000047.1, from coordinate 40,562 downwards.
CCACGGTGAGCGTGAGCTGGTCAATGGCGCCGATGGTACGACCGACCGGATCGAAGTCGCCGCCAAGTACAGCTTCTAAGCATTCACAACGGGAGAGGGACGATGGATTTCCATGAATCGGCAGCCGACGTAGCTGCCTTGCCCAAGCACCACAAACCAACCCATGACGAGAAGCTGGTGATCACCGCCAGCTCGCTCGGCACGGTGTTCGAATGGTACGATTTTTATCTCTATGGCCTGCTCGCCACCTTCATTTCGAAGGTGTTCTTCGCAGGTGTCAACGAAACCACCGGGTTCATCCTGGCGCTGGGGGCCTTCGCCGCCGGTTTCGCGGTGCGCCCGTTCGGGGCGATCGTTTTCGGGCGGATCGGCGACATGGTCGGCCGCAAGAATACCTTCCTGGTCACCATGGGCCTGATGGGCCTTTCGACCTTCGTTGTCGGTCTGTTGCCCGGCTATGAAACCCTGGGCGTTGCCTCGCCGATCATCCTGGTGCTGCTGCGCGTCATCCAGGGCCTGGCATTGGGCGGTGAGTATGGCGGCGCCGCGACCTACGTCGCCGAACACGCCCCCAACAACAAGCGCGGCCTTTTCACCAGCTTCATCCAGATCACGGCCACCTTCGGCCTGTTCGCGGCGCTGCTGGTGGTGCTGGGCTTCCGCACCTGGATGGGTGAGGAACAGTTCGCCGCCTGGGGCTGGCGTCTGCCGTTCCTGATTTCGATCGTGCTGCTTGCCGTTTCGATGTGGATCCGTCTGCAGCTGAACGAAAGCCCGGTCTATCAGAAGATGAAGGACGAAGGCACCACGTCGAAGGCGCCGCTTTCGGAAGCCTTCGGCAACTGGGCCAACCTGAAATACGTGCTGATCTGCCTGTTCGGCGCCGGCATGGGTCAGGCTGTGGTCTGGTACGGCGGGCAGTTCTATGCTCAGTTCTTCCTTGAAAAGACCATGAAGGTCGATGGGGCCACCACCAACATCCTGATCGCCACCGCGCTGCTGATGGGCACTCCGTTCTTCGTGTTCTGGGGCTGGCTCTCGGACAAAATCGGGCGCAAGTTCATCATCCTGGGTGGCTGCGCGCTGGCGGCACTGACCTACTTCCCGGCCTTCCACGCCCTGTCCGAAGCGACCAATCCGGCGCTCAACGCAGCAACGCTGAGCAGCCCGGTCTCGGTTTCGGCAGCTCCGGGTGAGTGCTCGTTCCAGTTCGATCCGGTCGGCAAGAACAAGTTCGACAGCTCAAGCTGCGATATCGCCAAGGCTTACTTCGCCAAGAACGGTCTCAACTATGTCAACGTCGAGGCTCCGGCCGGGACGGTGGCGTCGGTCACGATCGGCGACAAGGTGATCGAGGCGCCGAATCCGGCCGCCGTCAGCGGTGCCGAACGCGCCGATGCGATCAAGGCCTTTGGCGGTGCGGTTACCACCGCGCTCAAGGATGCGGGCTATCCGATCAAGGAAAACCCCGCCGCTGCCAAGGATCCCAAGGCTGCAAAGCTGGTGTTCTTCGCCGACAAGGCGCAGATCAACAAGCCCAAGGCAATCGCGATCCTGTTCTACCTCGTGCTGCTGGTGACCATGGTTTACGGTCCGATTGCCGCCATGCTGGTGGAACTGTTCCCGAGCCGGATCCGCTACACCTCGATGTCGCTGCCCTACCATATCGCCAACGGCTGGTTCGGCGGGTTCCTGCCCACGACTGCCTTCGCGATGGTCGCGGCCAAGGGCGATATCTACTACGGCCTGTGGTACCCGGTGGTGATCGCCGCGGCCACGGTGGTGATCGGCCTGCTGTTCTTGCCTGAAACCTTCAAGCGGAACATTGACGACTGATCTTCATAAGGTCTCTCAGGAGGGTGCCGCGTCTTGACCTAGGTCAGGGCGCGGCACTTGCCCATCGGGCAACAGAGGAACAAGATACCCCCGCGAAAGGGAGTGGTGATGAGTAAAGCCTACGACGAAGCCTTCCGGTCCAGCATTGCCGACCGCGAATCGTTCTGGACCGGCGCGGCCGCTGCGATCGACTGGTTCACGCCGCCCGCTGCGGCCTATGACGATCAGCGCGGCTGGTTTTCGGGCGGCACACTCAACACCGCATACAATTGCATCGATCGCCACGTTGCCGCCGGGCGCGGCGATGCCCTGGCGCTGATTTATGACAGCCCGGTAACGGGTACGGTCCAGCGTTACTCTTACGCCGATCTTCAGGAAGAGGTTGGCCGGGTCGCCGCAATGCTGGCCCGGCTGGGCGTCGGCCGGGGCGACCGGGTGATCATCTATATGCCGATGATCCCGCCCACGGTCTTTGCCATGCTCGCCTGCGCCCGGCTGGGGGCAATCCATTCGGTGGTGTTCGGCGGCTTCGCCCCGCTTGAACTGGCCAAGCGGATCGACGATGCCGCGCCCAAGGTGCTGCTGGCCGCCAGCTGCGGGATTGAGGGCAGCCGGATCATTTCCTACAAGCCGATGGTCGATGAAGCCCTGGCCCTGGCAAGCCATCAGGTCGATAACGTGCTGCTGTTCCAGCGCGAACAGGTGACGGCCGATCTTTCCGCCCCGCGCGATCTTGATTGGGCCGCCCTGCGTGCTGAAACCGCGGCCGATCAGGTGCCGCCTTGCGCAGCGCTGGCCGCCGACGATCCACTCTATATCCTCTACACCTCGGGCACGACCGGCACGCCCAAGGGTGTGGTCCGCGAAAACGGCGGGCACGCGGTGGCGCTGGCCTGGTCGATGGCCAACATCTATGGGATCGGCGCGGGTGATCCGTTCTGGGCGGCGAGCGACGTGGGGTGGGTCGTGGGGCACAGCTATATCGTCTATGCCCCGCTGCTGGTCGGCGCGACCACAGTGCTGTTCGAGGGCAAGCCGGTTGGCACCCCCGATCCGGGCACCTTCTGGCGGGTGATGAGCCGCCACGGCGTGAAGAGCTTTTTCACCGCGCCCACCGCGATCCGCGCGGTGCGCAAGGAGGACCCGGAAGCAAAGTTCCTCAAGGAAATCGGCACCGGGGATTGCCGCGTGATCTTCCTGGCAGGCGAACGCGCCGATCCCGACACGATCGCCTGGCTGGAAGAGCAGAGCGGCCTGCCGGTGATCGACCACTGGTGGCAGACCGAGCTGGGCTGGCCGGGCGTCGCAAGCTGCTTTGCGCTGGGCGATCTTCGGCGCAAACGCGGCAGCGCGGGTTTTCCGGTGCCGGGCTATGAATTCGCGATCCTGGGTGAAGATGGCCAGCCGGTTTCGAACGGCGAAAGCGGTGCGGTTGCGATCCGCGAGCCGCTGGCGCCTGGGGCTTTCCGCGCGCTGTGGAACAACCCGGCCGGCTTTGCGAAGAACTTTGCGGCGTTTCCCGGCTGGTACGAAACCGGCGATGCCGGGCATTTCGATGCCGACGGGTTCCTGCACATCATGGGCCGCACCGACGATATCATCAACGTCGCCGGGCACCGCCTTTCGACCGGGCAGATGGAACAGATCGTCGCCCAGCAGGATGGCGTTGCCGAATGTGCGGTGATCGGCGCGGACGATGCGATCAAGGGGATGATCCCGGTCGCCTTCGTGATCCCGCGGGCCGGGGCCGAAGCGGATGAAACACTGCACGGCCGGGTAATCGCCGCGGTTCGGGCCGAATTGGGCGCGGTCGCCGCGCTCAAGACCGCCTATGTGGTCCCCGCGCTGCCCAAGACCCGTTCCGGCAAGATCCTGCGCAACCTGCTGCGCAAGATCGTCAACGGTGAGGAATATGGCATCCCCCCCACGATCGAGGACCCCGCGGTGCCCGATATGCTGGCGGCGGCGGTCGGGCGCTGATCCGGTCTTAATGTGGCAGATCGGCGGCCTGCTGCGCGCCGAGGCGTTCGCCTTCGGGGACGGTCGGGGTGGCAAGGTTTGCGCGGGTCATCAGCAAGGTGAAGGGGACCATCGCAAAGGTCATCCACATCATCAGGTAGAAATCGTCAACATAGGCGATCATCGCGGCCTGACGGTTGACCTCTGCATCGACCAGCCTAAGCACTGCCTCGCCATAGTCCTGAAACCGGTCGAGCGTGGAGAAGTCGATCACCTGGGTGAAGGACGCGGTGATCTTTCCGGCCAGATCGGAATGCGAGGTTTGCAGATTGCGCGCCAGCAGCGATGTGACGATCGAAATCCCGACCGAAGAGCCGATCGAGCGTGACAGGTTCAGCAAGCTGGAACCATCGGTGCGCAGCAGCGCGGGCAGGGTGGCAAAGGCACTAGCATTCATCGGGATGAACACCAGCCCCATGCCCAGGCCCTGAACGAAGCCCGACATGGCGATGTGCTGGTAATCGGTCTGGAGCGTCCAGCCCGACATTTCCCACAGCGATATGCCGGCGATGGTGAACCCGGCGGCGATCAGCTTGCGCGGATCGACCCCGCGCCGCACCAGCAGCCCGGCGGTCTGCATCGACAGCAGCGTGCCGACCCCGCGCGGCATCAGTGCCATGCCGGTATCGATCACGCCATAGCCGAACAGGCGCTGCAACATCGGCGGGAGCAGGGCCATCACCGCAAACATAACCACCCCGATCGCCACGCTGAAAAAGCCGGCGAAGATGAAGTTGGGATCGGCGAACAATGCCCGGTCGAACAGCGTGTTGGATGCGGTCGAAAAGTGGATCACCGCCATCCAGGCCGAAGACAGCAGCAGGAACAGATAGATCCACGCTTCGATCGATTCAAACCAGTCGATATGGTTGCCCCGGTCAAGCAACAGTTGGAGCGAGGTGAGCAGGATGCCGACCATCGCAAACCCGGCAACGTCGAACCGCCGCTTCACGATCGGGCGCGAGGGCAGCTCTGCCAGCAGGATCGCCAGCGAAACCGCACCAAGCGGGACGTTGACATAGAAGACCCAGCGCCAGTTCCAGTTTTCGGTCAGCCACCCGCCCAGGATCGGCCCCATGATCGGCCCGATCATGATCCCCATGCCCCAGATCGCCATCATCTGGGCCTGGCGTGAAGGCTTGTTGGTATCGATCATCGCCGCCTGCGCCAGCGGTGAGATGAAGGCCCCCGTCGCGCCCTGCAAGGCGCGGAACAGGACCATTTCGGTCACGTTCTGGGCCATCCCGCACAGCATCGAGGAGATGACGAAGCCGATCACCGAACTGACGAACAGGCGGCGCGATCCGATCCGGTCGGCCAGCCAGCCGGTGATCGGCATCGCCACCGCCATGGCGACGATATAGCTGGTGAGCACCCAGCTGACCTCATCGCTGGTCGCCCCCAGGGTCGATTGCATATGCGGGATCGCGACGTTGGCGATCGTCGTATCCAGCACCTGGATCAACGATGCGGTCATGATCCCGACAGTCAGCAGCATCGGGTTTGGAACGGGCAGTAAGGGTATGTCCTGCTCTGCGCCCACCATTCGCGGCGGCGGCGCTCCACGGGCAGGGCTGCGGGCGGCGGCGCTGGCCACAGCGGCTGTCCTAGCGTTTCCGGCCGTCGGTAAAGACCGTGACCTTGGTCGAAAGGCCGGAAATCAAGGGCCGTGAGCTGGCTTCGTCAAACAGGATCCGCACCGGCACCCGCTGAGTCACTTTCACCCAGTTGCCGGTGGCATTTTGCGCCGGAAGCACCGAAAACTCGCTGCCGGTGCCCGCCCCGATCGAGGCGACGTGCCCTTTCAGGACCAGCCCGGGATAGGCGTCAAAGCGGATCTCCGCCGGCTGGCCTACCCGCATATCGGCAAGGTCGGTTTCCTTGAAATTGGCCTCGATATAGGCGGTTCCATCGGACACCAGCGTCAGGACCGGAACCCCGGAAACGACCTGCTGCCCGGTCTGGAGACGGGTTGCCTGACTGACCTGGCCTGATGCGGGGGCCCGTACCTCGGTCCGGCGCAGGCTGAGCTGAGCGACCCGGCGCTGGGCCACCGCGGTGGCAACCTGCGGGTAAACGCCGGGCATCTGATTGCCCGAAGCGAGCTTGGCCGCGGCTTCATCGCGCTTGGCAATGGCCAGACGGCGCTGTTCCTCGGCAACGGTCACCTGATGTTGAGCGGCTTCGTAATCGGCCTTGGTGGTGAAGCCCTTCTTCCACAGCGCTTCCTGCCGGGCCAGGGTTGAACGGGCGAAGGCGATGTTCTGATCGGCGGCGGAAATGTCCGCGCCGGACAGTGCGCTTGAATTGGCCGCGGCGATCTGGCTGGCCTGCGCGTTGGCGATTGCGGCATCGGCCTGGGCGACTTGCAGCTGATAGGGTTCGGGATCGATCCGGAACAACAGATCGCCAGCCTTCACGTGCTGGTTTTCCTTGACGAAAACCTCGGCAATCTCACCGCCGACCAGGGCGCTGACCGAAACCTTGTCCATGTGGACATAGGCATTGTCGGTGCTGACCTGCCCTTGCAGACTACGCCAATAGAGGCCGCCGCCGATCAGCAGCGCCAGCGGAAGCGATAGCATCAGCAGCAACCGCCCCCAGTTGCGTTGAGGGCGGGGCGGCGGCGGGGTGAGTGCCGCTTCTTCCGTTTCGATGGTCAGATTGGGATCGGCTTCAGCCATTGATGTCCTCCAGCCCGGCACGGGCGGTCGAAAAGTTTGCGCGAATGGTTTCCAGCAGGACGCGCAGGGTTTCACACTGATCGGGATCGAAGCCCTGAAGCATTTCCGCTTCGAGCCCCTGCAATTCGGTACGGGCCTGATCGATCACCTGATGGCTCTTGTCGGTCAGGTGCAGACGCCAGGCGCGGCGATCGGCAGGATCGCGGCGGCGCTCGATCATGCCGGATTCTTCCATCCGGTCGATCATCCGGGTCAGCGAAATCGGTTCCACTTCAAGGCGTTCGGCATAGAATCCCTGATTCTCACCCTCAGTCACGTGGAGCAGCAGCAGCAGGCGCGCCTGCGGGCTGGTCAGGCCCAGCTCGCGCACGCGCGCATCGAAGGCACGGCGCAAAAGGCGGGCACTATCGGCAAGGAGATAGGCGAGACTGGGCTCCATGCCCTGCATATAATAGACGTGCTTACATTAAGCAAGTCTTGTCAGCGCTTCACAAAGCTGCTCAAGGCGATTGCGCTTTTTAAGCGATCGGTTAAACCGAGTCGCGAAAACGCAAATGAGAGAGGATTGTGCGATGGCGATCAGAACCCGGATCACCGAATTGCTCGGGATCGAGCATCCGATCGTTCAGGGCGGGATGCAATGGGTTGGTGTGGCCGAAATGGCCAGCGCGGTTTCCAACGCCGGAGGGCTGGGCATTCTGACCGGGCTGACGCAACCGAATGCGGCGGCGCTTTCGGCTGAAATCGAGCGCTGCCGGGGGATGACCGACAAGCCGTTCGGCGTGAACATGACCGTGTTTCCCACGATCAACCCGCCCGATTACAAGGCCTATACCCAGGCGATCATCGATAGCGGGGTGAAAGTGGTGGAAACCGCAGGCACCCCGGCGGTGCGGGAACTGTGGGAAATGATGAAACCCCACGGCATCACCATCCTCCACAAATGCACCGCGGTTCGCCACGCCTTGTCGGCCGAACGTGCCGGGGTGGACGTGATCAGCATCGATGGGTTCGAATGCGCCGGCCATCCGGGCGAGGATGATATTCCGGGGCTGATCCTGATCCCCGCTGCGGCAGACAAGGTGAAGATCCCGCTGCTGGCCAGCGGTGGCTTTGGCGATGGTCGGGGCCTGGCTGCCGCGCTGGCGCTGGGCGCCGACGGGATCAACATGGGCACCCGCTTTACCGCCACGGTCGAGGCGCCGATTCACCAGGCCTTCAAGGACGCGATGGTGGCGGGCGATGAACGCTCGACCGATCTGATTTTCCGATCCTATCGCAACACCGCCCGGGTCGCGAAGAACGAGATCAGTCAGCAGGTCGTCGCCGCCGAACGCGAGGGCAAGGATTTCAGCGCGGTCGCCGATCTGGTCAAGGGCGTGCGCGGCCGAGAGGGGCTGCAAAGCGGCGACACCAACCATGGTATCTGGTCGGCCGGGATGATCCAGGGCCTGATCCACGACATTCCGACCTGCCGCGAACTGCTCAGCCGGATCGTCGCCGATACCGAAACCATCATTCGCCAGCGCCTGACCGGTATGCTGGCCTAACTGGAGAGAACCAATGGCCGAAGCCTATATCATCGATGCCGTCCGTACCCCGCGCGGGGTTGGCAAACCGGGCAAGGGCGCGCTTTCGCACCTCCACCCCCAGCATCTCGCCGCAACCGTTCTCAAGGCGCTCAAGGAACGCAACCACCTCGATACCGCGACGGTCGATGACATCGTCTGGTCAACCAGCACCCAGAAGGGCAAGCAGGGCGGCGATCTGGGCCGGATGGCAGCGCTGGCGGCGGGTTATGACATCAAGGCCAGCGGCACCACGCTGGATCGGTTCTGTGGCGGCGGGATCAGCTCGGTCAACTTCGCGGCGGCCTCGGTCATGTCGGGCATGGAAGATTGCGTGATCGCTGGCGGCACCGAAATGATGAGCTACACCGCCGCGCTGGGCGCGGAAGAGGCGAATGCCGGGATCAAGCCGATGGGCATGGGTTCGGGCAACCGTGCGCTCGATGCGATCCATCCGCAAAGCCATCAGGGCGTCTGCGGTGATGCGATCGCCTCGATCGAAGGGATCGACCGGGCGGCGCTGGATGCCCTGGCGCTGGTCAGCCAGCAGCGCGCCGATGTGGCGATCAAGGAAGGCCGTTTCGCCAAGTCCGTGGTCCCGGTGCTCAATGAAGACGGTAGCGTCGCGCTGGACCGTGAGGAGTTCCCGCGCCCCGAAACCACTGCGGAGGGACTGGCTTCACTCAAACCCGCCTTTGCCCAGCTGATGGATTTCGATCTGGGCGGCACCAGTTTCCGCAAGCAGATCAACCGCCGCTATCCCGATGTCGAGATTCAGCCGGTCCACCATGCCGGTAACTCGTCGGGCGTGGTTGATGGCGCTGCGGCGCTGCTGATCACTTCGCCGGACTATGCCAAGGCGCACGGTCTCAAGCCGAGGGCGCGGATCGTCGCCTATGCCAACCAGGGCGATGACCCGACCCTGATGCTCAATGCCCCGGTTCCGGCGGCGAAGAAGGTGCTGGCCAAGGCCGGTCTCACCAAGGAAGATATCGACGTCTGGGAAATCAACGAAGCCTTCGCCGTGGTCGCGGAAAAGTTCATCCGCGATCTTGAGCTCGACCGGGAAAAGGTCAACATCAACGGCGGCGCGATGGCGCTGGGCCATCCGATCGGGGCGACCGGTTCGATCCTGATCGGCACTGCTCTGGACGAGCTGGAACGTTCGGGCGGGCGCTATGGCCTGGTGACGATGTGTGCCGCCGGCGGCATGGCCCCGGCGATCATTATCGAGCGCATTGACGGCTGATTCTGCAACACGTCCGCCGATTTTGCGCTTTTCGCCCCGGCCGTAGCTGATACGGTCGGGGCGATTGCTTTGGAGAGGATCACCATGAGCCAATTGCTCGACGCGATCGCGCGGATCGTTGGCCCGCAGGGGCTGCTGACCGGAGAGGATGTTTCCGGGCGTGCCGCCGACTTCATGGGGCTGACCCGGGTTCAGGCAAAGGCGATTGTCCGCCCGGCCAGCACTGCTGAACTGTCCGAGGTGATGAAGCTGTGCCATGCAGCCGGACAGGTGGTGGTCCCGGCAGGCGGCTATACCGGGCTGGTCCATGGCGCGGTCTGCCAGCCTGATGATATTCAGATCTCGCTTGAGCGGATGCGCGGGATCGAGGATCTCGATCCGGTCGGGCGGACCCTGACGGTCGGGGCGGGGTGCCCGGTCCAGGCTGCGCAGGATGCGGCGGCGGAGCATGGGCTGATCTTTCCGGTCGATTGGGGCGCGCGCGGCAGCGCCACGATCGGCGGCGGGATTTCCAGCAATGCCGGCGGCAATTCGGTGGTCCGGTACGGCATGATGCGCGACAACGTGCTGGGGCTTGAGGCGGTGCTGGCCGACGGCACCGTGATCAGCGCGATGAACCACCTGATCAAGAACAACGCCGCTTATGATCTGAAGCATTTGTTCATCGGCAGCGAGGGCACGCTGGGGATCGTCACCCGCGCGGTCCTGAAACTCCAGCCCGCGCCGCTTTCGACCAGCACCGCGCTGCTTGCGCTCGATAGCTTCGATGCGGTGCAGGCGCTGTTTGTCGAAGCGGGCAAACGGCTGGGGCCGGGGCTTACCGCGTTCGAGGTGATGTGGGCCAACTTCTATGAACCGATCGCGATTGGCACCGGGCGGCACAATCCGCCGCTGCCGGGCGGGCATGGGTTCTATGTTCTGATCGAGCTGAGCGGGACCGATCCCGAAGGCGATCCGCTGCGTTTTGAGTCGCTGCTGGGTGATTTGATCGAGCGCGGCGTGGTGGCCGATGCGGTTCTGGCCAGCAGCCAGACGCAGGCAGGGCAGATCTGGGCGATCCGCGATGATATCGAGGCGGTGTTCCACTACGCCACGCCCAGCGTAACCTTTGATGTCAGCCTGCCGATCCGTGAGATGGACGGCTATGTCTCCGCGCTGGAGGAAACGGCCCGGGCTGAGCTGGGCGAGACGATGAAGCTGGTGGTGTTCGGCCACATGGGTGATGGCAATCTGCACATCCTGCTGGGCGCGCAGCCCTTTACCCCCGAACTGAAGCACCGGATCGAGGAACTGGTCTTCACCCCGCTTCAGGCGATTGGTGGTTCGATCAGCGCCGAACACGGGATCGGCCTTGAAAAGCGTGGTTGGCTTCACCTTAGCCGGACGGCAGAGGAACTGGCGCTGATGCGGCTGCTGAAATCGGCGATGGACCCCAAGGGTATCCTCAATCCGGGCAAAGTCCTGCCCTGATCAGAGCAGCACTGCGCCGGTCACATCGCGCGCGTTGATTGCACCGGAAAGGCCCAGTGCGGTGCGCATATCCTGCTTCATCAGGCCGAGGTAGCGGGTCAGTGCCGCCTCTCCGCCCGCGCCCAGCGCCATCACCCACGGGCGGCCGATCAGTGCGGCCTTTGCGCCCAGGGCAAGGGCGCGGACCAGATCCTGCCCGGTGCGGATGCCGCCATCGACCAGCAGGGTGGTTTCGCCGCCCACCGCATCGGCAATCGGCGGCAGCATTGCCGCGCCCGAGGCGACACCATCAAGCTGGCGGCCACCGTGGTTGCTCACGATCATCCCGTCCGCGCCGATCGCCACCGCCTGCCGGGCGTCCTCGACATCGAGCACGCCTTTCAGCACCAGGTTGCCCTTCCAGATCGAACGTAGCCATTCGATGTCTTTCCAGGTCACCGAAGGATCAAACTGTCCGGCCATCCACTGCATGAAGTTGGCGATATTGCCCGATCCCGCCCCGGCGACATATTTGGCGACATTGCCGAGCCCGTGCGGACGCCCGCGCAGGCCGACGTCGAGCAGCCAACCGGGGTGCAGGGCATAGTCGATCGGCCCGGCCCGCAACTTGCCCCAGGGGCCAAGCCCGCCGGTCATCCCGTTGCGGATATCGCGGTATCTGGTTCCCAGCACGGCCAGATCGATGGTGAAGGCCAGGGTCCGCACCCCGTGATCCCAGGCGCGGGCAAGGATATCGGCCACCACGCCGCGATCCTTCAGCATATAGAGCTGGAACCAGAACGGTTTTTCCGAAACCGCACTCACCTCTTCCATCGGGCAGACCCCGACGGTGGAGAGACAGAACGGAATTCCAGCTGCATCTGCGGCGCGCTTGGCCTGCACCTCGCCGCGCCGCGCCGTCATTCCGCCCATGCCCACCGGGGCGAGCACCAAAGGCATGGCCAGCCGCTCGCCGAACAGATCGACCGAGCAATCCATCGTCGAAGCATCGCGCAGAACCTTCTGGGTCAGCTGGATCGCTTCCCAATCGGCGGTGTTCCGGCGCAGCGTTACCTCCGCCCCGGCGCCGCCGTCGATATAGTCGAACAGGAAGCGCGGCAGGCGCCGCTCGGCCTTGCGCCGGAAATCGCCATAAGAGGCGGGCAGCAGGTCGAGCGAGCCAGCGATCACAGCAGCGCTTCGATCAGGCGCGGCCCCTTGTGCGCCAGCGCATCGGTCAGCGCATCACGGAAACCCTCAGCCGTATCGACGCGGACTGCGGGCACGCCCATGCCCTCGGAAAGCTGCGACCAGTTGATCGCCGGGTTCTTGAGGTCGAGCATCGACAGCGCCTTGGGGCCGGGGTTCTGCACCCCCACCCGCATCAGTTCGATGTTGAGGATCGCGTAAGACCCGTTGTTGAGGATGATCGTGGTGACATCGAGATTCTCGCGCGCCATCGTCCACAGGGCCTGGTTGGTGTACATTGCCCCGCCATCGCCGTGCAACGCGATCACCTTGCGGTCCGGACAGGCGACCGCCGCGCCCACCGCCAGCGGCAGGCCCTGGCCGATCGATCCGCCGGTCAGTTGCAGCCAGTCATGCCTTTTGGCCCCCGCGCACATCAGCATCGATGCGCCGCCCTGGGTTGCGCCTTCATCGGATACGATCGCGTCTTCGGGCAGCAGCTCTGCCAGGATCGCGCCAAGGTTGGCGCTGTTGAGTTTGCCCGGTTCGGCCGGAAAGGTGGTCGGCGCCTGGATCAGCGCGGGTTCGGCAGGTGCGTCGAGCGCATCGGCCAGCGCGGTCAGCGCCGCCAGTGCATCTTCGCGCAGCGAAGCAAGCCGGACCAGTTCGGCGCCTTCGGGGGAAAGCCAGCTGGGTTTGCCGGGATAGGCGAAGAACGAAACCGGCGGTTCGGCGCCGCAGAAAACCAGGGTCTTGAACTCGGCCAGAAACGCCTCTGCCTGCTCGCCGAAATAGGGCAGCTTTTCCACCGCCACCCGGCCCGCGCCTCGCTGATGGCGGGCGGCAAATGTTTCGGCGATCAGGCGGCAGCCGGTGGCGGAGGCGATCCGACCGGCCTGAACCAGCGCATCCTCGCGCAGCGCGCGTCCGCCCAGGAACAGGCATTTGGGGCCTTCAGCGGATTTCAGCGCCTCAGCCGCGGCGGCGATCGCGGCAGCGGGGCTTTGCGGAGCGGGGGCAATTACCGGCGGGGCGACCGATGCCGATCCTTCGCTCCAGGCATGATCGGCGGGAACGATCACCGTGGCGATCCTGCCGGGATAACCGCCCATTGCCACGCCAAAGGCCTCAGCCCCGGTCTGGGCCAGATCGCGGTTCGATTTCGATACCCGCACCCAGTCCGACATTGGCCGGGCGACCCCTACCGCATCGGAGGTGAGCGGGGCGTCGTAGTGCAGGTGATAGGTCGCGTGATCGCCGACCATGTTGATGATCGGCGTTGCGGCCTTCCTGGCGTTGTGGAGGTTGGCCAGGCCATTGCCCAGACCCGGCCCCAGGTGGAGCAGGGTCACCGCGGGTTTTTCCGCCATGCGGCCATAGCCATCGGCCGCCCCGGTCACCACGCCTTCGAACAGGCCCAGGATCGCGCGCATCCCGTGCTGGCGATCGACCGCCGCAACCAGCTGCATCTCAGACGTGCCGGGATTGGCGAAGCAGACTTCGACCCCGCAGGCATAGAGCGTTTCGATGAATGCTTCGGCACCGTTCATGGCAATCAGTCCTCCCTTGCAACCGAGCCTAGCGAAGCCGGGCAGCCGCGCAACAGGATTTAGCCATCCTTGCTGCGATAGGCGGGCAGAGCCAGACCCCAGGCGATCGCCGAGGCGCGCAGGGCAAAGCCGGCCAGCGCCGCCAGCGGCCAGACCAGTTCACGCGCGAAGCCCAGCGCCGAGCCGACCGCGCAGAGCGCGGCGGTGAGGGCTGCGGCGGTAACGTAGAGTTCGGGCCGCATCAGGATCGAGGGGCGCCCGGCCAGGACATCACGGATGATCCCGCCGACACAGCCGGTGATCACGCCCATGACCATCGCCGGGACCGGCGCGACCCCCCAGGCCAGAGCCTTGGCGGTACCCAGCACGGCATAGGCGGCAAGGCCCAGAGCATCGGCATAGTCGAGCAATTTGCCTTCCCACCAGCGGTGCGGGGTGAACCACGCGATCAGCGCCACCCCCAGGCAGACCGGGGCAACCAAGGGATCGCGCACCCAGAACACCGGCGCGCCGATCAGCAGATCGCGCACTGTGCCGCCGCCGACCCCGGTGACCAACGCGAAGAAGGCCATGGTCACGAACGTCTGCCGCAGCTGCGCGGCAAGCAGCGCGCCGGTCAGCGCGAAAACGGCGATGCCCGCCAGGTCCAGCGCGGCGGGGATTTGCGGAATGTCTGCCGGGTTCATCGCGCCGCCTTTCGCCGCCTAAACAACAGCACCGTGCCGAACAGGCTGGTTACCAGCGCCCCGGCGGAAAACAGCCAGAGCAGGACATGGCTGGAATTTTCACGCCCGACGGGGTCCATGATGTGCAGCCCCCACATGAAATCAAAGGTCCGCCAGAACCTGGTGCGCAGCGCCAGCACCTCTCCGCTTTCGGCATCGATATAAAGGTGCGTCCCGTCATCGAATTCGCCCTGCCACGATGGCCGCGCCTTGCGCAGATCGAGCGGCGCGCGGTCTGCTGCGAAACGGCGGATTGCCTTGAGATGCGCGTCTCCGGCAAAGGCCCGTTCGGCCAGGATCCGCGCCTCGTCGATCCCGACCGGACCGAGCGGTTGTCCGCTTTCAGCAAGATAGCGCTGCACCTGCCCGCCGGGCAGCGCTGCGACCCAGACCGACCGTCCGCCGCTGTCGATCAGCTCCAGCCGCTCAACCGGCAGCGGCAGGGCGGGCAGCACTGCGCGCGATGCGTCGATCGGCTGGCCTTCCGCCCGCAGATGTGCGCCGCGCACTTCATCGATCGGCCGCAGGGTCATGAACAGCCCGCTGGCGGTCCACAGGATCAGCGGCAGTGCCACCAACCAGCCAAGCCAGATGTGCCAGCGGACGAAGCGCTGCATGAGGGTACGGCGGGCCATGGCTTCAAATCGCTCCCATCGTGTTCCACGACGCCTTCAGCTTGCCGGTTACGTCTTCGACACCCTCCATCCCGATCAGGCTGTCGCGCAAGTAGAATCTGCTGCTGTTGGTGTGCTTGATATAGGTCGAATTGGCCGCAACAAGCTCGAACGGCACGAGCACACCCAACACAATTTCCCAATCGCTGTCGAACACCACCCCGGCCAGCCAATCAAACTTGTGCAGCGCCAGATCGCGGATATCGCCTGCCTGGCGCGAGGCATTGGGTCGGTTGAGGCGGCGGCTCTTGATCTGCACCCGCCCGCGATCCGGGCAGGCGGCATCGAACCCGGCGTTCGAATTCGCCGCCAGTTGCCAGTTAAAGGTCTGGCTGAAGAGGTGCTCGGCGATGTCGCCGCCGGGGTTGTTACCGGTCCGGCAGTATCCCCGATCGCGCAGCTGCGCACTGACGCCCGAGTGAAGCTGCAGCAGCTCTCTCAGGGTCAGGACGGACAGTTGCACAGGCTCAGATATGGATCGGCTTGCCGGTCACCGCCATCGCCGCTTCCTTCACCGCTTCCGAATGGGTCGGGTGGGCGTGGCAGGTGTAGGCGATGTCTTCGCTGGTTGCGCCGAATTCCATTGCCTGGGCAGCTTGGGCGATCATCGTGCCGGCGACCGAGGCGATGCACCACACGCCCAGCACCTTGTCGGTCTTGGCATCGGCGATCACCTTCACAAAGCCATCGGGTTCGTGGTTGGTCTTGGCGCGGCTGTTGGCCATCATCGGGAACTTGCCGACCTTGATCTCGCCCTGTTCCTTGGCGGCTTCCTCGGTCAGGCCGACCCCGGCGAATTCGGGCATGGTATAGACCACGCCCGGGATCACCGCGTGATTGACGATGCCGATTCCGGTGGCGATGTATTCGGCCACGGCGATGCCTTCGTCTTCGGCCTTGTGGGCCAGCATCGGACCGGGGATTACGTCGCCGATTGCCCGCACACCGTCGATTGCGGTCTTGAAATCGTGGCCGGTATCGATCTGGCCGCGGGCGTTGAGCGCCAGCCCGATGCCTTCGATGTTGAGCCCCGCCACGTTCGGGCGCCGACCGATCGCGACCAGCACGCAGTCCGCCTCCAGCGTTTCGCTGGCGCCGCCTGCGGCGGGTTCAAGGGTGAGGGTGGCCTTCTTGCCCTTGACGCTGGCGCCGGTCACCTTGGTGCCCAGCTTCAGCTCCATGCCCTGCTTCTTGAAGATCTTGGCGGCTTCCTTGCGGATGTCGCCGTCCATTCCCGGCAGCAATTGATCGAGGAATTCAACCACGGTGACCTTGGCGCCAAGCCGCCTCCAGACCGAGCCAAGCTCCAGCCCGATCACCCCGCCGCCGATCACCACCAGATGCGCAGGAACCTTGGCCAGCGCCAGCGCGCCGGTGGAATCGACGATCACGCCCTTGTCGTTATCGACATCCACCCCCGGCAGCGGTGTCACACTCGATCCGGTGGCAATCACCACTTCCTTCGCGGTGTAATCCTTGCCTGCGACGGTGACGGTATGGGCATCCTTGAAGCTGCCGGTGCCTTTCAGCCAATCGACCTTGTTCTTCTTGAACAGGTATTCGATCCCGCCGGTCAGGCCCTTGACCGCATCGGCCTTGTCAGCCTGCAACGCGGACAGGTCGAGATCGACCTTGCCCAGCTTTACGCCATAGCGGGCGAGGGTGCCGTTGGCGGCTTCCTCATACTTCTCCGAGCCGTGCAGCAGCGCCTTCGAAGGGATGCAGCCGACGTTGAGG
Organism: Pseudomonadota bacterium; assembly: GCA_029550345.1. Classification (GTDB taxonomy): domain Bacteria; phylum Pseudomonadota; class Alphaproteobacteria; order Sphingomonadales; family Sphingomonadaceae; genus Novosphingobium. The sequence continues at coordinate 23,883 of JAKPHK010000047.1, read as the reverse complement.
CAAGTCCCGCCCAGCGTCTCGCGGCTTTCCACACAGGCCGTCTTCAGCCCCAGCTGCGCCGCGCGGATCGCGCCGACATAGCCGCCGGGACCGGCACCGATGAAGATCACATCATAGTCGTATTCAGCCATTGCTCTCACTCCATCGCCAGTCCGGGCGCTGCAACATAGACCCAGGCATCGCGGCCCGATTGCAGGGTCACCATCCGGCGTTCGTATTCGCCCGCCTCATATTCGTCCGCTGCGGCCAGTTCTGCTGCGGTTATCATCAATACCATTCCATCCAGATCCGGTGCCTGCGGATCGGCGACGATTGCCTTGTGGTGGGTCAGGCTGCTTTGCCGGACCACTTCGGGGTCGCTGATCCGGACCAGACCAACCCGCCAGCCCTCAAGCCGGTCTGCTTCGCCGGCCAGGGTCCGCCCGAACTGTTCGCGCTGCACCGCCGGGTCCTGCAAGGTCCCATAGGAAAACAGCGCCTGGTCCGCCGCGCCCACCATTGCCTTACAGATCGATCAGCAGCCGGGTCGGATCTTCGATCGCTTCCTTGATCGTCTTCAGCGCGGTCACCGCCTCGCGTCCGTCGATCAGGCGGTGGTCATAGGACAGCGCCAGGTACATCATCGGGCGGATCACGATCTGCCCGTCGCGCACGACCGGGCGGTCCTCGATCCTGTGCAGGCCGAGCACGGCCGACTGCGGCGGATTGATGATCGGGGTGGACATCAGCCCGCCGAAGATCCCGCCGTTGGAAATGGTGAAAGTGCCGCCCTGCATATCGGCCATGGTCAGGGTGCCGTCCTTGGCCCGCTTGCCCAGATCGCCGATCGCCTTTTCGATGTCGGCAAAGCCCATCTGATCGACATTGCGAACCACCGGCACGACCAGCCCGTTGGGGGCCGAAACCGCGACCGACAGATCGACGTAGGGGAAATAGACGATTTCATCGCCCTGGATCTGGGCGTTGACGCCGGGAATGTCCTTCAGCGCCAGGCAGGCGGCCTTGGCGAAGAACGACATGAAGCCGAGCTTCACGCCGTGCTTCTTTTCGAACACGTCCTTGTAGCGATTGCGGGCGTCCATAACCGCGCTCATGTCGCAATCGTTGAAGGTGGTGAGGAGGGCGGCGGTTTCCTGCGCGCTCTTCAGCCGCTTGGCGACGGTCTGGCGCAGGCGGGTCATCTTGACCCGTTCCTCGCCGCGATCACCCGCGGTGGCCGGAGCGGCGGCAGGCGCGGCAGCGGCAGCAGCCGGGGCCGGAGCCGCGCTCTTGGCGGCGGCGGCGGCCAGCACGTCTTCCTTGGTAATCCGCCCGTCCTTGCCGGTGCCCTTGACGCTGGCCGGGTCGATCCCGTGTTCCAGCACCGCGCGGCGCACGGCGGGCGAGAGCGCGGCGGCATCATCGCCGGCCGGAGCAGCGGCAGCGGCGGCCGGAGCCGGAGCCGGGGCCGGGGCCGGAGCGGCTGCGGCAGGCGCAGGCGCGGCGGCACCCGAACCGGCTTCGATCGTGGCGATTACCGCGCCGACGGCAACGTTATCGCCGACCTGCGCCTGATACTGCCCCATCACGCCGGCAACCGGGCTGGGAACCTCGACCGCAACCTTGTCGGTTTCAAGGCTGGCGATCGGTTCGTCCAGTGCAACGGCTTCGCCCGGCTTCTTGAGCCATTCGCCGATGGTGGCTTCGGCAACGGATTCGCCCAGAGTGGGCACTTTGACTTCGGTGGACATCTGCGTGTTTCCTCAAGCCTTCTTGCGGCGACGGATTTCGGTGCGGACGGAGGTGCCGAGCGCGTGGCTGATCAGGGCGCCCTGTTCGCTGACGTGACGGCTGGCGAGGCCCGTGGCGGGCGATGCACTGGCGACGCGGCCAGCATAGCGCGGACGGGTGACCTTGCGCTTCGCTGCGATCAGCGCCTCTTCGATCAGGCTTTCGACGAAGAACCACGAACCGTTGTTGCGCGGTTCTTCCTGGCACCACACCACATCTTCCAGGTTCGGCATCCGCGAGAATCGCAACGCCAGCGGCTCACCCGGGAAGGGGTAGAGCTGCTCAAGCCGGATGATCTGGGTATCGGTCAGCCCGGCGGCGTCGCGGGCTTCCATCAGGTCATAGGCGACCTTGCCCGAACACAGCACGACCCGGCGGGTGTCCTTGTCGGCCGCAGGGGTGCGGTCGGACAGGATCCGCATGAAGTGGCCTTCACCAATGAAGTCACTCGCCTCGCTCTTGGCCAGCGGATGGCGCAGCAGCGATTTGGGGGTCATGATGATCAGCGGTTTGCGGAACGGCCGGTGCATCTGGCGGCGCAGCACGTGAAAATAGTTGGCCGGCGTGGTGATGTTGCAGACCTGCATATTGTCCTGCGCGCAGAGCTGGAGGTAGCGCTCCATCCGGGCCGAGGAGTGTTCCGGCCCCTGGCCTTCGTAGCCATGCGGCAGCAGCAGCACCAGGCCGTTGGCGCGCAGCCACTTGGCTTCGGATGCGGCAATATACTGGTCGATCACGATCTGCGCGCCATTGGCGAAATCGCCGAACTGCGCTTCCCACAGCACAAGGGTCTTGGGATCAGCGCTGGCATAGCCGTATTCGAAGCCCAGCACGCCGTATTCGCTCAGCGGGCTGTCATGCACCTCGAACTTGCCGTGGGGCACGGTGGTGAGCGGGATATATTTGTGTTCGTCGGTCTGATCGACCCAGACCGAGTGACGCTGGCTGAAGGTGCCGCGCCCCGAATCCTGGCCGGACAGGCGCACGTTGTATCCTTCGGAAACCAGGCTGCCATAGGCCAGCGCCTCACCCGTGGCCCAATCGAACCCGGTGCCGGTGGCGAACATCTCACGCTTGGCATCAAGCACGCGGGTCAGGGTCTTGTGGATCTGGATCGAATCCGGAACCGTGGTCAGCGTCCGGCCCAGACTATCGAACAGCTTCTGTTCGATCCCGGTCGGGATGTTGCGGCGGGCGGTTTCGGGATCGGCGGGGGCGTGCAGCCCGGTCCAGCGCCCGGCGAACCAGTCGGCATGGTTGGACTTGTAGCTCTTGGCGGCGTCGAATTCCTGCTCAAGCACCTGGACGAAGCGCATTTCCGCTTCGCCGGCCCAGTCCTTGTCGATCACACCGTCCTGCACCAGCCGGTCGGCATAAAGCCGCGAAACGCCGGGGTGCTGGCGGATCTTCTGGTACATCAGCGGCTGGGTAAAGCCCGGCTCATCGCCTTCGTTGTGGCCGAAGCGGCGATAGCACCACATATCGACCACGATGTCGCGCCCGAAGGTCTGGCGATAGTCGATCGCCAGCTTGCAGGCGAAAGTCACCGCTTCGGGATCATCGCCGTTGACGTGCAGGATCGGAGCCTGGACGCCCTTGGCCACGTCTGACGGGTAGGGCGAACCACGGCTGAACTGCGGGCTGGTGGTAAAGCCGATCTGGTTGTTGATCACGAAGTGGATGCAGCCGCCGGTGTTGTAGCCGCGCACCCCGGAAAAGCCGAAGCATTCCCAGACGATGCCCTGACCGGCAAAGGCGGCGTCGCCGTGGATCAGCACCGGCAGGACCTGCTTGTGCTTGCCGGGGCCGATGTCGTCACGGACGGCCTGGTTGGCGCGGGTCTTGCCCAGCACGATCGGATCGACCGTTTCGAGGTGGCTGGGGTTGGGGACCAGGCTCATGTGGACCTTGATCCCGTCAAATTCACGGTCGGCGCTGGTGCCGAGGTGATATTTGACGTCACCCGACCCGCCGACATCCTCCGGATTGGCGGTGCCGCCGGAAAATTCGTGAAAGATCACGCGGTAAGGCTTGGCAAGCACGTTGGCGAGGACGTTGAGGCGGCCGCGGTGGGCCATGCCGTAAACGATTTCGCGCACACCGCGCTGGCCGCCATACTTGATCACGGCCTCAAGCGCCGGGATCATCGATTCCCCGCCATCAAGCCCGAAACGCTTGGTCCCGACGTACTTCTTGCCGAGGAACTTCTCATACTGCTCGCCGCGGATCACGGCTTGCAGGATCGCCTTCTTGCCCTCGGGCGTGAAGTCGATCGACTTGTCGCCGCCCTCGATCCGGTCCTGAATGAAGCGGCGTTCCTCCACATCGGCGATGTGCATGTATTCATAGCCGACCTTGCCGCAGTAGTTGCGCTTCAGCACATCGACCAGCTCGCGCACCGTGGCCCATTCAAGGCCCAGCGTTCCGCCAAGGTAAACCTTGCGATCCAGCGCAGCACCGGTGAAGCCATGGTAGGCCGGATCAAGATCGGCCGGCAGGTTCTGGTGCGAAAGGCCCAGCGGATCGAGATTGGCGCCCAGATGGCCGCGCACGCGATAGGTCCGCACCAGCATCATCGCCCGGATCGAATCCCCGGCGGCTTCCTCGATCGCGCGCGGGTCCAGTGCGGCACCGGCCTTGGCCGCAGCGGCTTTGACCGCAACCTGCATCTGGGTGGGATCAAGCGCGGCGGTCAGATCGTCGGCGACGCTGCGCCAGTCCGGTCGGCCCCAGCTTGGGCCGGGTTGATGGCCAGAGTCGAGCGACTCAGGGAGGAAATCGTGTGCTTCGTTGCCCATGGCTTCTATCCTGGGGGAGGAAGGGTTGCGCCCGGGTCCGGCTGGACCTGCGCGCAACCCCTTAAGGGATCAGGCGCGTTCCTTGAGGACTTCGGCCAGCGTTTCGCCCAGCAGGCTGGGGGAGGCCGAGACCTTGATCCCGGCTTCTTCCATCGCCGCGATCTTGCTTTCGGCATCGCCCTTGCCGCCCGAAACGATCGCACCGGCATGGCCCATGCGGCGGCCCGGAGGCGCGGTACGACCGGCGATGAAGCCGGCCATCGGCTTCTTGCGGCCGCGCTTGGCCTCGTCGATCAGGAACTGCGCGGCTTGCTCTTCAGCGTCGCCACCGATTTCGCCGATCATGATGATCGACTTGGTTTCGTCGTCGGCCAGGAACAGCTCCAGCACGTCGATGAAGTTGGTGCCGTTGACCGGATCGCCGCCGATGCCGACCGCAGTGGTCTGGCCCAGGCCAATCTGGCTGGTCTGGAACACGGCTTCATAGGTCAGCGTGCCCGAACGGCTGACGACGCCGACCGAGCCCTTCTTGAAGATCGAACCCGGCATGATCCCGATCTTGCATTCGTTCGGGGTCAGCACGCCGGGGCAGTTCGGGCCGATCAGGCGGCTCTTCGAGCCCTGCAGCGCGCGCTTGACGCGAACCATGTCGAGCACCGGAATGCCCTCGGTGATCGCAACGATCAGCTCGATTTCGGCGTCGATCGCTTCAAGGATCGAATCCGCGGCGAACGGCGGCGGCACATAGATGCAGCTGGCGGTTGCGCCGGTCACGGCCTTGGCTTCAGCCACGGTATCCCAGATCGGCAGGCCTGTTTCGTCGTGGGTCTGCCCACCCTTGCCGGGGGTGACGCCGCCCACCATCTGCGTGCCATAGGCCAGCGCCTGCTGGGTGTGGAAGGTGCCGGTCGCGCCGGTCATCCCCTGGGTGATGACCTTGGTGTTCTTGTTGATCAGGATGGACATCTTCGTTCGCTTTCTACCGTTGCCGCGCGGGCATTGAGCTGTTGTTCAAAATCTAGTCGAGAATCCGGGGAACCACGATCGCCGTGACGATTGCGGTGCCGTCCTTGCTGGAACTCATCACCGAAATGCGCGCCACGTCGCTGATCAGCAGTGAATCGAGCGCTGCGGGCCCGGTCCGGCTGACCAGCATGGCCTTGAACTGATCATCGCCGCTGTATTCCTTGGCGGGCTTGGCCCCGGTGGTGCTGACGATGGTGCGGCGGACTTCCTCGAGGCGGGCCGGATCATCGACCTTGCCCAGCGTCTGGCAGGTTGCAGCAATGCCGGTGTGGCGCACCAGCATCACGACATTGCCCTTGCCAAAATAGAACGCGGTGTTGGCGGGCATACCCGCCGCAGCCTTGCTTTCCTGTTTTCCGGCAAAGCCCCAGCCTGCCGCCTTGAGCCCAGCAGCATCAACCTGACCATGATGGCGGACGTATTTCACGCAGTCCCCCACGGCATCGGCCAGTTCGGCAACACTGGCCGGTTGCGAACCGACGCCGTCGTTTTCCGAAGTCTGCGGGGCCTGCGCGGCGGCGCTGGAGGCCCACAGCGGGACCGCCAGCGTCGCAATCAGCGCCGCACCGGAAATGGCGCGCGCCAGCTTCATCAGGCGAGGCTCGGCTCGATGCCCTTGCAGGCGACCAGCAGTTCCTTGACCGCATCGACCGAAACCTGAAGGTTCTTCTTGGCTTCATCGTCGAGGGCGATCTCGATCACTTCCTCAGCACCGCCCGCGCCGATCACCACCGGCACGCCAACGTACAGCCCGTCGAGGCCGTACTTGCCGTCAACATAGACCGCGCAGGGCAGGATGCGCTTCTGGTCGCCCAGATAGGCTTCGGCCATGGCGATCGCGCTGGTGGCGGGGGCGTAATAGGCCGAGCCGGTCTTGAGCAGGCCGACGATTTCGCCGCCGCCGCTGCGGGTGCGGGCGACGATCTCGTCCAGCCGCTCCTTGGTGCTCTTGCCCATCTTGACCAGGTCGGTGACGGGAATGCCGCTGACGGTCGAATATTCGAGCACCGGGACCATGGTATCGCCGTGGCCGCCCAGCACGAAGGCGTTGACGTCCTTGACCGAGACGCCGAATTCCCAGGCGAGGAAGGTCGCGAAGCGGGCGCTGTCCAGCACACCGGCCATGCCGACCACCTTGTTGGCGGGCAGGCCCGAAAATTCGCGCAGCGCCCAGACCATCGCGTCGAGCGGGTTGGTGATGCAGATCACGAAAGCGTCGGGGGCGTGGGCCTTGATGCCTTCACCCACGGCCTTCATCACGCCCAGGTTGATGCCCAGCAGGTCATCGCGGCTCATCCCCGGCTTGCGCGGGACACCGGCGGTGACGATGATCACGTCGGCCCCGGCGATGTCGGCATAGTCATTGGTGCCGGTGATCTTTGCGTCAAACCCTTCAACCGGGCCGCACTGCGAAAGGTCGAGCGCCTTGCCCTGGGGAATGCCTTCGGCAATGTCGAACAGGACGATATCGCCCAGTTCCTTCTTGGCGGCGAGGTGCGCGAGCGTGCCGCCGATCATGCCGGCGCCGATAAGGGCAATCTTCTTGCGAGCCATGGTACGAATTCGTCCTTCCCTGATTGCGGGATCGCGGCTGCATACGGACGACCAAGCCCATCCCGCTGGGCGCAGGTATCCGACTGACGCGAGTGCCCTAGGCCTGCGATTTCGCGATTGCAAGGTAGTAAAAGGTCGTAGAACCAGATATTTTGTGATAATAGTTCGCAATTGCAATAAGCATATCATCAATTGATCGACGCACAGCGTTTTGCCTACCAGGCAGGTTACGCCGCAGCGCCATCCGTAGCGTCACGGTGCACCGGCTTGCGCGGTGGCCATCACCCTGAATCGGGTTCAGGGAGCGGGAATCGATTCGGCTGGGGGCGGCTCAGGGCCGACGTTTGGCGAGATTGCTGGCCAGCGCCACGGCCATCCGCCGGTCGAGCATCCGGCAGATCGCCAGCCAGTGCAGATAGCCTTGCCGGTCGCCCGAGAAATGCGCCTTGCGGGCGCGGTCGCGGGCATCCCCGGCGGCAGCCATGCCGTGGCTGGCGAAGTGCTTCAGGGCCGCGCGCATCGCCGCCTGGTGCTTTTGGTCATCGCCGTTGTCATTGGCGGCACGGGCCGCCATCCGGGTCACCTCGGCACGGGGGAGATAGGAAGTCAGCACCGCCGGACGGGCGGCGGCAAAACGAAGGCTCATCTGGTGCGTTCTCTGTTTGGCGACACGGACAGCCGCTCTAGCTATCCCGCGCTAAGCCTTGGTGTGGAGCTTTGGTTGCCGGAATCTTTACGCTCTAGCCACCGGGCCGACCGATCCACTTGCCGGAGTTTTCGAACTCGGGCTTCACCCCCTGCGAACCGGGCAGCTTATCGCCGCTATATTGCCGGTCGCCGCCGCGCTGCTCGATCTCGGGGGCGTAGCGCGGGGCCGGGGCCTGCCGGGCTGGCGCCTTGCCGACATCGCCGGGCTGGGCCAAAGGCGCGGCCTGAGCGGCGCCCGCTCCCTGCGCCGCGGACTGAAAGCCTGCGTCATAGGACTTTTGCAGCGCCAGCGGATCAAGCACCGGGTCGGTAGTCTTGTCCGCCGCCGGGTTACGGGCGTGGGGCGCAGCCATCGGCTCACCCCCGGCATAGGCGAAGCGGAAGGTTGCCGCCTGGCCGCCCTTACCGCGGAAGCTGTAGAACCGGTGCGCGCCGATGGTGGTGATGAAGTTCAGGCTGGGCGCCCAATAGGGATGGATCTGGATCGTGTGGTAATGCGTAGCCAGACCGACGCTGGGTTCAACAAAACCGGCCAGCGCCCCAGCGGCGACCCGCCGTGCGCGCTCCCAGAAGAACGGGTTGGGGCGGCGGCCCAGCGCGCCATCGCAGGTAAAGCTGAACTGGCACGCGGTGCTGCGTTCGCTGCCCTGATAGACCACCCCGCAAACGGTGTTCGGATAGGCCGGATGGGCCACCCGGTTGAGCACCACCTGCGCCACCGCGCGCTGACCCTGATCGGGTTCGCTGGCGGCTTCATAGTAAACCGCGGCGGTCAGGCAATCGAGCGCGCGGCTGCGATCGACCCCGGACAGGTCAAAGCGGATCGCCCGCGCGATCGGCCCGCCGCGGAAATCGGCCAGCGCGCCATCAAGCCCCTCGCTGGCGGCAACATCGGGCGATGCGGCCAGATCCTTGGCCGTGGCGATATAGTAAAACGCCGAGCCCGGGAAACTGTCCCCGCTGCGCTCGAACGGCATCGGCTCCATCGCGAAATCGCGCGATCCGGCATTGCCGATATCGAACGGGTGCCAGTCGGTCGGCGCGGCAAGGGCGGGCACCGCCACTGCCGCCAGCAAAACCAATGCGCGGCGGCCCCAATGCTTGCGCCGCCCGCGCAGCCCCAGCGTGGGCACACCCCGACGCCGGAAGCGCGCGGCGAAATCGCGCGGCTTTGGCTCGAAGAAAAGGGGGTGGGCCTGGTTCATTCGCTCTCTTGGTGGTTACGCGCCTTGGCGCGTAGTCCTGGACAGGCGCCCCGCGCCACCACGCAATTCGCGCCGTGCCGAACCGGGACGATGCCCGGCGATAGCGTTAAGCGGTTAAGAAATGGCCCTGTTGCCTCCCGGCGTTGCCCGGCCTATGGGCGCGGTCACGTCATGGGTTGTTCCTTCGGGAACCTAAGAGGGAAGGGGGCTGAATTCCCCCGCTGCCCCCGCAACTGTGACCGGGGAGCCGAACTCCATTTGCCACTGTCCTGGGCGTGCCGCGGGATGGGAAGGCGGGGCAAGGCGCTGATCCGGGAGCCAGGAGACCTGCCTTTGACGGTCGTTCCGCAGCCGGGCGGGGTGTACCGGAATGCAGCGAGGCTCCGCGAATTCGCGCGGATGCTCACGCCATGAACGGCAGTTCATGACGGGAGTATTGTGCGTGAAATATGCTTATTTTATCGGTGCATCACTGGTCTTTGCTGCCCCTGCCTGGGCGCAGGGGGAAAAGCCCTATGAAGCGGCACCGGCCTATCCATGCCCTGACGATGGAACGGACTGCATCCTTGCGGCGGTCAAGAAAGTTGCGCCTGACGATACCATCACGGTTACCGCAACCGGGCGCTGGAGCCTGATCGATGAGGCTGGCCAATCGATCTCGGTCATCACCGCAAGCCAGCTTGAGGCGGTTCAGGGCCAGGATCTGACCCGCGTGCTGGAGCGGCTGCCGGGTGTCACCCTGGCGCGCAGCGGCGGACTTGGCAGCCAGACCAGTCTGTTCGTGCGCGGTGCCGGATCGCAGCAGGTGGTGGTCACGGTCGATGGGGTGCGGATGGCCGATGTCGCCGCGCCGTCTGGCGGGACCGATCTGGGCACGCTGTTGACCGGCGGGTTCGGGCGGATCGAACTGCTGCGCGGGTCGAACAGCGCGATCTGGGGTTCGGATGCGATCGGCGGGGTGCTGGCCCTGACCAGCGCCGAGGTTGACGGGGCCGCCGGTTCGCTGGAATTCGGTGCGAACAACACCGTTTCAGGCGATCTGCGGGCCGGGATCGAGCGGGCCAACTATGCCGTCAGCCTGAGCGGCGGCTATTCCGAAAGTGACGGGATTTCGGCCTTCGCGCTGGGGCGAGAAGCCGATCCTTTCCGGCAATGGAATGTCAGTGCGCGTGCGCGGGCCAATCTGGGCGAACGGTTCAAACTGATCGCCACCGCCCGCCATGCCGATAGCCGGATTGCCTTCGATGGCTATCCGGCGCCGCTGTATGAATTCGCCGATACCGACGAATACCAGATCACCCGGCAGACTTCGGGCCGGGTGGGCTTTGAGCTGGACGGCGATAGTCTGGACCTGCGCGGCGGTTTTGCCCTGTCCGGTACGGAGCGGGCCTATTACGATCCGCTGTACGGCACGGCCCCGAACTTTGAAACCAGCGGCCGCAGCCTGCGGGCCGATCTTGCAGGCCGCACCGATCTGGGCGGCGCATTCGTGCTCGATTTCGGAGCGGACAGCGAATGGACCCGGTTTTCGACCAGCTATGATCCGCGCCAGTCGGCCCGGCTCAGCAGCGGCTATGCTTTGCTCGGCTGGTATACCGGGCGGGTCAGCCTGTCTGGCAGCGTCCGGCTGACCGATCATGACCGCTTTGGCAGCCACTGGACCTTCGGCGCCAATGGCAGCGTTGATCTGGGCGGCGGCTGGCGGCTGCGGGCAAGTTACGGCGAAGGTTTCAAGGCGCCGACGCTCTATCAGCTCTATGGTTACGGCGGGAATCCATTCCTGATGCCCGAAACCAGCCGGGCGTTCGAAACTGGGCTGGAATTTCGCGATCGCATCCGCGGCCTACGCTTTTCGGCCACCCTGTTCCGGCGCGATAACACCGATCTGATCGATTACGTCTGGCCCGCGGGTTATGAGAATATCGGACAAACCCGTGCGCAGGGGTTCGAACTGGAAGGCTCGGCGCAGGTCAGCGATCGTTTTGCGGTCCGCGCAGCCTACACCTACCTTGATGCCACCAATCGTGACACCGGCAGCCAGCTCGCCCGCCGACCGCGCCACGCGCTGTCCGCTTCGGCGGACTGGACCTCGCCCCTTGCGGGGCTGACGCTGGGTGCGGACCTGCGGATGGTGGGTGACAGTTTCGACGATGCCGGGAATTTCACCGCGCTTGATGGTTATGCACTGGTGACGCTCCGGGCATCTGTGCCTGTCGGCCAGCACATCGAGCTTTACGGCCGGGTCGAAAATGTCACGGACGAGCAGTACCAGACCGTTGCCGGATACGGCACCTATGGCCGTTCGGCCTATGCCGGGGTCCGCGTGAAGTGGTGAAGCGCGGCCTGGCCGCAGTGATCGCGCTGGGGCTGGCGGCCTGCTCGCCTGCTTCGGTGCGTGACCGCGGCCTGGCCGCCCCCCCGACGATCGTCAGCCTTAACCCCTGTACCGATGCGATCCTGGCCGAAGTGGCCGATCCGGGGCAGATTCTGGCGCTTTCGAGCTACAGCCACGATCCGGCAGCCTCATCGATGGACCTCGCCACGGCCCGGCGTTTCCCCGCCGTCTCGGGCTCGGTTGAGGAAGTGTTGGCGCTGAAGCCCGATCTGGTGCTGGGTGGCACCTTCATGGCCCCGACTACGGTCCACGCGATGGAGCGGCTGGGGCTGCGGCTTGAGCAATTCGGGATTGCGCCGACAGTCACCGAAAGCGAGGCGCAAGTGCGGCGCCTCGCCGCGCTGGCCGGACACCCTGAGCGGGGCGAGGCACTGGTCGGACGGATCGAGGCCGCGCTGGCCGCCAATGCTCCGCCGCCCGGACTGCCGATCCCGGCGCTGATCTGGCAGGCCGGCGGCACGGTGCCGGGGCAGGGCACCCTGATCGCCGATCTGCTTGGCCGTACCGGCTTTGCCAATGCCGCTGCCGCGCGCGGGCTTGGCCAGGCCGATCTGCTGCCGCTGGAACAGGTTCTGGCCGACCCGCCCGTGCTGATCTTCGCTGCCGGGACAGGGCTGGGCAACGAAGACCGGGCGCTGCGCCATCCGGCGCTGGCCGCGCTCAAGGAAACCCGGCGCGAACCGTTCGATTCCGCGCTGCTATGGTGCGGCGGGCCGACGATAATCCGCGCCGCGGACCGGCTGGGCACCGTGCGGAGGGGCCTGTGACCCGCCCGGTCACGCTGCTGCTGGCCGCGCTGCTGCTGGCCGTTCCGCTGTCATTGCTGGCGGGGCGCGTGTGGCTCGATCCGTTCTCCGGTCTTTCATACAATGCCTTGATAATACTTACTGAACTGCGCCTTCCGCGCGCCATTCTGGCGGTCGTTCTTGGAGCCGGACTGGGCGCGGCGGGGGCAGCGATGCAGGGCTATCTGCGCAACCCGCTGGCCGATCCGGGGCTGTTTGGCATTGCCCCCGGCGCGGCGCTGGGCGCGGTGCTGAGCTTCTGGACCGGCTGGGCCGCCAGCGGCTGGGCGCTGCCGCTGTTTGCCTTGGTCGGGGCCGCGGGCGCCATGGCGCTGCTGGGCCTGATCGCCGGGCGGACCGGATCGGTGATGCTGTTCACGCTGGCGGGAATGATGATCGCCAGTCTGGCCGGAGCCTTGATGAGCCTGGCGATCAGCCTGTCCCCCACGCCGTTCGCGATGAGCGAGATCGTCACCTGGCTGATGGGCGCGCTGACCGACCGTTCCTGGCACGAGGTTGTCTTTGCCGTGCCGCTGACCTGTGCGGGGATCGCGCTGTTGATGCTGGCCGGGCGCGCGCTTGACGCGCTGACCTTGGGCGAAGCGGCGGCGCGCTCACTGGGGGTCGATCCGGCGCGGCTGCAATGGCTGATGATCGGCGGGGTAGGGCTGACCGTTGGCGCAGGCGTGGCGGCGGCGGGGATCATCGGTTTCGTCGGGCTGATCGTGCCGCACCTGCTGCGCCGTTATACTGACCGGCGACCAAGCAGCCTGATCCTGCCGAGCGCGCTGGCGGGCGGGCTGCTGTTGCTGCTGGCCGATTGCCTGTGCCGGGTGCTGCCGCTGGCCAGCGAACTGCGGCTCGGCATTGCGCTGTCGCTGCTCGGCGCGCCGTTCTTTCTGGCACTGCTGCTGCGGATGCGCAGGGGGCTGGCATGACACTGGGGGCGCACGATCTGACGCTGGCAGGGCGGCTGTCTGACGTCTCATTGAGCCTGTGTGCTGGTGAAGTCACCGCGATCTGCGGGCCGAACGGCGCTGGCAAGTCCAGCCTGCTGTCGTGCCTGGCAGGCATTCTCGCGCCGCAGAGTGGCAAGGCCGTGCTGGATGACCGGCCCCTCGCCGATCTGCCGCCGCGCGATCGGGCGCGGGCGATCGGTTATCTGCCGCAGCAAGGCGAAGTGGCCTGGGACCTTTCGGTTGAGTCATTGGCAGGGCTGGGCCGCTTGCCGTGGGATGCGGGCATCGAGGCTGACCGCGCGGCGGTGGAAGCGGCGTTGGCGGCGCTGGAATTGGACGCGCTGCGGCTGCGGAGGGCGTCTGCGCTATCCGGCGGGGAACGGGCGCGCGCGCTGCTGGCCCGGGTTCTGGCGGGAGAGCCACGCTGGCTGCTGGCCGATGAGCCGCTGGCCAATCTGGACCTTGCGCATCAGCTGGCGCTGCTCGCCCGGCTTCGCGCGCTGGCGGGGCAGGGCGCGGGGGTGGTGCTGGTGATGCACGATCTGGCCCAGGTGATGAACCATGCTGACCGCGTGGTGGTGCTGGATCGTGGGCGCGTGGCCGCTGATGGCCCGCCCGAAACAGCCCTGTCCGAAGCGGTGATCGAACGGGTCTGGAAGGTCAGCGCGCGCTGGCTGGGCGATGCTGGCCAGCGCGCGCTGTTGGTCTGAGCCTACTTCAGGCCGCGGGCCTTCAGCATCGGTTCAACCTGCGGATCACGTCCGGCGAAGTTGCGGTACATCACCGAATAGTCCTGACTGTGGCCCTTTGAGAGCACGGTATCGCGGAAATGCTGGCCGTTCTGGCGCGTCATCCCGCCGTTTTCCTTGAACCAGGCATAGGCATCGTGATCGAGCATTTCGGTCCAGCTGTAGGCGTAATAGCCCGCGGCATAGCCGCCGCCCCAGATGTGGCGGAAATAGCTGGTCCGATAACGGCTCGGCACCAGATCGGTGTGCAGCCCCTTGCCGTCGAGCGAGGCCATCGCGGAATTTTCGAAGCTGTTGACGTCACCCGGCACGCCGTCAACGCCCAGGCTGTGCCACTTCATGTCGAGCAGCGCGGCGGTGATCACCTCGCCCAGGGCATAGCCCTGGTTGAAGGTGCTGGCCTTCTCGATCTTGGCGACCAGCGCGGCCGGCATCGGGGCGCCGGTCTTGTAGTGCTTGGCGAAGTTCGCCAGCACCTTGGGCTCGGTCATGAAGTTTTCCATGAACTGGCTGGGGAACTCCACGAAATCGCGCGCGGTGTTAGTGCCCGAGATCGAGGGGTAGCGCTGGTTGGACAGCATCCCGTGCAGCGCATGGCCAAATTCATGGAACATGGTGTTGGCATCGTCCCAGGTGATCAGTGCGGGCTGGCCGGGGGCGGGCTTGGTGAAGTTTTCGACGTTGAACACCACTGGCTTGGTTCCAGCCAGTGCATTCTGATCGACGAAGTTCGACATCCATGCCCCGCCCGACTTGTTGTCGCGCTTCCAGGGGTCGAAATAGAACAGCGCCAGTTCGCTGCCGTCCTGGTCATAGACGGTATAGACCGTCACGTCCGGGTGATAGACCGGAATGTCGGTGCGCTTCTTGAAGGTCAGCCCGTAAAGCTGGTTTGCGGCATAGAACACGCCGTTTTCCAGCACATTGGTGATCTCAAGATAGGGCTTCACCTCATTCTGGTCGAGTGCATAGCGCTGCTTGCGCAGCTTTTCGGCATAGTGATCCCAATCGGCCGGGGTGACGGTGAACTTGCCGCCTTCCTTCTTGATCAGCGCGTTCAGGTCCTTGGCATCGCGGGCCTGGGCCGCGCCCAGCGCCGGGGCAAAGCTTTCAAGGAACGAAATCGCCTTTTCCGGGGTCTTCGCCATCTGGTCGGACAGCGAATAGGCGGCATAGCTTTCAAACCCGAGCAGCTTGGCCTTCTGCGCGCGCAGGGCCGCGATCTTGAGGATCAGGCCGCGGGTGTCATTGTCATCGCCGCGTTCGCTGCGGTTCCAGCTGTGCTCGAACAGGGCCTGGCGGGTGGTGCGATTGCTCAGCGATGCCAGCAGCGGCTGCTGGGTGGTGTTCTGCAGCGAAATGACGAAGTTGCCCTTGGCCAGTCCGCGGTCCGCAGCGCCCTTTTCGGTCGCGGCAAGCTCACCCGCGCCCAGTCCGGCCACACCGGCCTTGCCGTTCACAACCAGCGCGCCGTCCTTGGTGCCCTTGGTCAGCTTCTGGCCGAATTCGGTCTGGAGCGAGGAGAGCTGGCCGTTGATGTCCTTAAGCTGCGCCTTCTGCCCATCAGACAGCAGTGCGCCGTTGCGGGCCATGTTGTCATAGGTCAGCTCAACCACCTGGATCTGATCGGGTGCCAGGCCCAGGCTGTGGCGGGCGTCATAGATCGTCTTGACCCGCGCAAACAGCTTGGGGTTGAGCACGATCGCATCGCGCATCGCCGCCAGCTTGGGGGCGGTGCGGGTGTCGATCGCATCCAGATTGTCATTGGTGTTGGCCGAAGTCAGCGCGCCAAACACGTAATAGACGCGGGTCAGCATCGCGCCCGACTTTTCCATCGCCAGGAAGGTGTTTTCAAAAGTCGGCGCTTCGGGGTTGTTGGCGATCGCGTCCATTTCGGCGAGCTGGATCGCAATCCCCTGCTCGATCGCGGGTTCGTAATCGCTTTCCTTGATCTTCGAGAAGTCGGGCGCCTGGAACGGCAGGCTGGATGCTTCGGCGAAGATCCCTGTGCCCTTCGGGATTACCGGGGCATAGGGTACGGCGACCGGTTCGGCCGTGGCGACGGGCGTGGCCGGGGTTTCGGCGGAATAGGCGGCGCACCCGGCCAGGGCCAGGGCGGGGAGAGAAACGAGTGCAATCTTGCGCATGGGGCGTCCCTTCAAAGGCATCGGGGGCAGCGTTGCCGCTGCCCCCTGAGTATCGGCTGAACTGGTCTTACCAGAGCTTCGCGCGCTTTTCAGGCGCGATGTACAATTTGTCGCCTGGCTGGACGTTGAACGCATTGTACCAGCCCTGGACGTTGCGCAGCGGCACGAACGAGCGGTACTTGGCCGGGCTGTGCGGATCGGTGGCGACCTGGTTGCGCAGCGCATCTTCGCGCGCCTTGGCCCGCCAGACCTGCGCCCAGGCCATGAAGAAGCGCTGATCGCCGGTCAGCCCGTCAACCGTCGCTGCGGTCTTTCCGCCCAGCGAAGCGTGATAGGCATCAAGCGCAACCGAAACCCCGGCCAGGTCGGCGATGTTTTCGCCCATGGTCAGGTCGGGATTGATGAAGGCGCCCGGCACCACTTCATAGGCGGCATATTGCGCGCCAAAGATCTTGGCCTGTTCCTCAAACCGCTTGGCGTCTTCGGGCGTCCACCAGTCGCGCACCGCGCCCTTGGCGTCGATCTTGCGGCCCTGATCGTCAAAGCCGTGGCTGATCTCGTGCCCGATGACCGCGCCGATCGCGCCATAGTTGACGGCATCGTCGGCATTGGGATCAAAGAATGGTGCCTGCAGGATCCCGGCCGGGAAGACGATCTTGTTTTCCAGCCCGCCGTTATAGGCATTCACCGTCTGCGGGTTCATGCCCCACTTCTTGCGATCGACCGGCTTGCCCAGATCGGCCATCTGATAGGCGGCGTTGAACGCCCCGGCGCGCTGGACGTTGCCGTAAAGGTCGCCCGGCACGATCGTCAGCCCCTTGTAGGACCGCCAGGTGTCGGGATAGCCGACCATCACGTCCATCTTTTCAAGCTTTTCGAGCGCGGCGGCCTTGGTTTCGGGGCTCATCCAGTCATTGCCCTTGATCCGCCCGGCCATCGCCACCTTCAGGTTGGCGACCAGCGTTTCCATCTTGGCCTTGGACGAAGGCGGGAAATACTTGGCGACATATTCCTGGCCGACCAGTTCACCCAGCGAACCGCCGACCAGATCGACGCCGCGCTTCCAGCGCGGGCGGTTTTCCGACACGCCCGACAGGCTCTTGGTGAATTCAAAGCGGCTATCGACCATCGCCTTGTTGAGGTAGGGCGACGCCTGGCTGGCGATGTGGAAGCTCTGCCACAGCTTGAGCGTGGAAAGCGGCGTTTCGCCATAGAGCTTGGCAATTGCCTTGACCGCGGTGTTTTCGCCCACGATCAGCCGCTTTTGCGCGGGAATCTTGGCTCCGGCGAAATAGGCGTTCCAGTCAATCCCCGGAGCATAGGCGGCCAGTTCGGCGGTGCTCATCGGGTTGTTGAGCTTTTCGATCTGGCGCCGTTCGGCGATCTTCCAGCTCTTGTAGGCGATCTCGGTCTCAAAGCCGATGATGGTGTCGGCGGCCTTGGCGGGATCGGGATTGCCCAGCGCCGTCATGGTCCGCACGATATAGGCCTTGTAGGCTTCGCGCTGCTTCTTGAACTGGTCGGCGAAGTAGTATTCGCGTTCGGGCAGGCCCAGCCCGCTCTGGCCGACATAGAGCACGTTGAGTTCAGGATTGGCGGTATCCGAACCGACCCCAAAATCGACCACCGAAATGCCGAAGCGGCCATTGGTTGCGCCCATGAAGCGCGAGAATTCGGCCTTGGTCTTGATCGCATTGACCGCAGCGACATCGCGCTTGAGCGGGGCAATGCCGATCTTTTCCAGCGCCGCTTCGTTCATGAAGCTGGCATAGAACCCACCGACCTGGCTGTTCTTCGGCGCGGCGGTAATCAGCGTCTTGACCTGTTCCTGGGTGGTTTCGCGCAGATCATAGAATGTCCCGGTAGAGGGGCGATCGGCCGGGATCTGGGTCCGCTCTTCCCACTTGCCCGAGGCATAGGCGAAGAAATCATCACCGGGCTTGGCCGAGGCGTCGCCGCCCGAAAGATCAACCCCCCAGGCGCCGATTGCGGCCTTGCCGGCGGCGACTGCCTGGGCGGAAAGGCCGGTCGCGGCCAGCGGCACGGCTAGAACGGCCAGGGCCGCACTGGCGATAAGAAAACGCGATTTCATCTGGGCAAACTCCCGTTGCAAGGGTGCAGGCCCACGCCCCCGGCGGACCTGCGCAAAAAGACTGCCCCTGCCTCGCGCGGGGGGGCAGGGGAGTCAATGTCGTTCGCCGAGGGTGATCGGGCGTTGGTGGAAGGGGGGTTAGTTCGGTGCGGCGCACTTTGTGGTGTCGCCAGCCTTGCAGGCGGCGACATCGGCTTCCCACTTTTTCATCGCCGCATCGTATTCGGCCTTCTGGCGGGCAATCTCCGCCTCACGGGCCTGGACCGCTGCCTGATAGGCCTGCTGGTTGGCGGCGTTCTGGGCATTTTGGGCCTGGGCCGCCTTGGCCTGTTCGGCATTGGCCTGCGCGCGCTGTTCTTCCGGCGAAAGCGTGGTCGCCGCGGCCGGAGCCGCACTTTGGGCCTGGGCGGCTGCCGCAACGGTCAGGCTGCCGATTGCGCCGATTGCGCCGATTGCGGCCAGCGCGAAGCTAACGATCTTCATGGCACTTCTCCTCGATTGGCGTTCAGCGACCTTTTGCGCCTGAATCCGGATTGCCGACCGCATTGTCAACCGTTGCCCGTCAAGCTGGGGCAAACCTACCACCACTTGCCTTCACGCTCGAGCCGGGTCTGCGCCTGCTTGATCGCCGCAGTGGCGCGATCGGCCAGTTCGTTGAATGCATCCACCCGTGACTGCGTAAAACCGACGGGACATTGCGCCTCGTCCATCCGCTTGAAGTAATATTGCAGATTTTCCAGCGTCTTGCTCGACTGGTCCATCCCCGATGGGGGATTGAAGGCGATGGCGCGTTCGACACTGCCAATATCGGGAAAGTTGCGGTCGAAATCGTTGGCCAGGGCCTGGCAATACTGGTTGCGGCCGCGATCCACGCCTGGCCGATCACCGTATTTCGCGGCCGCAATCACCGCGCCTGGAGGAACCGGAGTGTCATAGGCATTCTGGCATTGCACGGCCTTATCCAGCAGCGTCGCGACGACCCCGGTGCTGGGGGTGAAGCTGCCCAGCCGCCCGTCCAGCGCAGCGGTGGAAAGCCCCAGCGCGGCGGCGGCGCGTTCAACCATCTGGTCGCCGGCCCAGGTGGTGCCCCAGGTATTGCTCGGGAACTTTGCATCGAGCCAGCGGAACAGCCCGGCGCACTGATAGGGATCGGGGCGGCCGGACGAACCGCCAGTTGTGGCAATTCGGGCGGCGGGGGCGGCCGGGGCCACGCCGAACGAGTTCGGACAGGCCTTTGCTGCCAGTCCGGACAGGGTATCCGCATCCAGTTTTCCGTCGGCAATGCCCTGGGCCAGGCGCGGCTCGCGCTCGTCAAGTTCGGCCCTGATCGCGGCAACGCTGCGCCCGCCGATCTGCGCGGTCTTCGCCACCAGCTGCTCATAGGCCGGGCCGCGATCGCCAAGATAGCGATAGACCAGCGCACAGGCGATGGCATTGTCAAAGGTCTGATCGACCACCTGCGCAGAGGCCGGAGCGGTAGGCAGGATCAATGAAAGGCACAGCGAAAGGACTGCGAAAAAGCGTCGCATCGAAAATCCCGTTTGGTAGCGCGCGCAGACCTGAGCGTGGCCTAGACCGGGAGGGGCGATCTTATCAAGCGCGACTTTGCCGATCCTCTTGCGTGCGCCGAACAGATGTGGAACAGACGGCGCCATGTCGCTTACCCACATCGTCGTGCGCGGCGCGCGCGAGCATAACCTCAAAGGCTTTGACGTCACGCTGCCGCGGGACAAGCTGATCGTCATCACCGGGCTGTCAGGCAGCGGCAAAAGCAGCCTGGCCTTCGACACGATCTATGCCGAAGGGCAGCGCCGCTATGTCGAGAGCCTTTCGGCCTATGCCCGCCAGTTCCTTGAGATGATGCAGAAGCCCGATGTCGAGCATATCGACGGGTTGTCGCCCGCGATCAGCATCGAGCAGAAGACTACCAGCCGCAATCCCCGCTCCACCGTCGCCACGGTGACCGAGATCTATGACTATATGCGCCTGCTGTGGGCCCGCGTCGGCGTGCCCTATAGCCCGGCGACCGGCGAGCCGATTTCTGCGCAGACCGTCAGCCAGATGGTTGATCGGGTGATGGCCTTGCCAGAGGGCACGCGGGCCTTTCTGCTCGCGCCTGTCGTGCGCGGCCGCAAGGGCGAATACCGCAAGGAGCTGGCCGAATGGCAGAAGGCCGGCTTCACCCGCGTGCGGATCGACGGAGAGTTCTATCCGATCGAGGAAGCCCCCGCGCTCGACAAGAAGTACAAGCACGACATCGAGGTGGTGGTTGACCGGATCGCGGTGCGTGAAGGGATCGAGACGCGGCTGGCCGACAGTTTCGAGCAGGCCCTGAAGCTGGCCGAAGGGCTGGCCTATGTCGATCTCGCGGATGGCGCGGTGCCCGGACGCGAAGGGGGCAAGGGCGGCGCAATGAAAGGCGCCGGCCTGCCCGACAACCGCATCGTCTTTTCCGAAAAGTTCGCCTGCCCGGTCTCCGGCTTCACGATCGAGAGCGTGGAGCCGCGGCTGTTCAGTTTCAACGCGCCGCAGGGGGCCTGCCCGGCCTGCGACGGGCTGGGCGAAAAGCTGCTGTTCGATCCGCAGCTGGTGGTCCCGAACGAGGCGCTCAGCCTCAAGCAGGGGGCGGTGGTGCCCTGGGCCAAGAGCAACCCGCCTTCGCCCTATTACATGCAGGTGCTTTCCAGCCTGGCGGGCGAGTTCGGTTTCAGCCTTGAAACCCCGTGGCAAGACCTGCCGGTCGAGGTGCGGATCGTGATCCTCCACGGCACCGCTGGCAAGCCGGTTAGCCTGACCTTCACCGATGGCAAGAAGAGCTACACCGTCAACAAGGCTTTCGAAGGGGTGATCGGCAATCTCAACCGCCGGATGCTGCAAACCGAAAGCGCCTGGATGCGTGAGGAGCTGGGCAAGTTCCAGACCGCGCAGCCCTGCGAGGTGTGCCACGGCAAACGCCTCAAGCCAGAGGCGCTGGCGGTGAAAGTGGCGGGTGAGGACATCTCCACCATCACCATGCTCAGCGTCGCGGCGGCGGTTGGCTGGTTTGAGGAGCTCGACGCAAAACTCACACCGCAGCAGAGCCAGATTGCCAAGGCAATTCTGAAGGAAATCAACGAACGCCTTGGTTTCCTTAACAATGTCGGGCTCGATTACCTAAACCTCAACCGCACTTCAGGTACGCTGTCCGGCGGGGAATCGCAGCGCATCCGGCTTGCCAGCCAGATCGGATCGGGCCTTTCGGGCGTGCTCTATGTGCTCGACGAGCCGAGCATCGGCCTGCACCAGCGCGATAATGACCGGCTGCTCGAAACGCTGAAGCGGCTGCGCGATCTGGGCAACACCGTCATTGTCGTGGAGCATGACGAGGACGCGATCCGCCACGCCGATCACATCGTCGATCTCGGCCCCGGGGCGGGCGTCCACGGGGGGGAGATTGTCGCCCAGGGGACGCTAAAGGACATCCTCAAGAGCAAGGACAGCCTGACCGGCCAGTACCTGTCCGGCAAGCGCGCGATCGAGGTTCCGGCCAGGCGCCGCAAGGGCAACGGCCAGCAGATCACCGTCCACGGCGCGCGGGCCAACAACCTCAAGGACGTAACCGTCTCGATCCCGCTCGGCACTTTCACCTGCATCACCGGCCTGTCGGGCAGCGGCAAGAGCAGCCTCACGCTCGACACGCTCTATGCCGGGGCGGCGCGGGTGCTCAACGGCGCTCGGGTGGTCGCGGGGGCGCATGACAGGATCACCGGCCTGGAAAACTGCGACAAGGTGATCGAGATCGACCAGTCGCCGATCGGTCGCACCCCGCGCAGCAACCCCGCGACCTACACCGGCGCCTTCACCCAGATTCGCGACTGGTTTGCCGGCCTGCCCGAAAGCGAGGCGCGCGGCTACAAGGCCGGGCGGTTCAGCTTCAACGTCAAAGGCGGCCGGTGTGAGGCGTGCCAGGGCGACGGCCTGATCAAGATCGAGATGCACTTCCTGCCCGACGTTTACGTGACGTGTGAGGAATGCGGCGGCAAACGCTACAACCGCGAAACGCTGGAGGTAAAGTTCAAGGGCCACTCGATCGCCGACGTGCTCGACATGACGATCGAGGACGCGGAAGAGTTCTTCAAGGCCGTCCCCCCGATCCGCGACAAGATGGCGATGCTGAACGAGGTCGGCCTCGGCTATGTCAAGGTCGGCCAGCAGGCGACCACGCTGTCGGGCGGTGAGGCGCAGCGGGTGAAGCTGGCCAAGGAACTCAGCCGCCGTTCAACCGGGCAGACGCTCTACATCCTCGACGAGCCGACCACCGGCCTGCACTTCGAAGACGTGCGCAAACTGCTGGAGGTGCTGCAACGGCTGGTCGATCAGGGCAATTCGGTGGTGGTGATCGAGCATAACCTCGATGTGATCAAGGTGGCGGACTGGATCGTGGACCTTGGGCCAGAAGGCGGGGTGAGGGGTGGGGAGATTGTCGCGGAGGGGACGCCGGAGGCGGTGGTCAAGATCAAAGCCAGCTATACCGGCCACTATCTCAAGCCGCTGCTCGAGCGCTAATCCGGGGACACGCTATTGCGTGTCCCCGTCCGAGGGTGGTGCCAGAGCTGGAGTTTTGGGGGTTAAGTAAAGTGTCACCGTAACCCCAAGTGTCACCGTAACCCCACTAATATATCTGCGGGGCGCAAGCCGCGTCCGACGCTGAAACATGCGTGGGACACTGTGGAGTAGACGGGTCCGCAAACAAGCGCCTATATGGTTGGTATGTCGGACCGTGCCATGACTTGGCTCTTCTATACATGCCTACTGGGATTGGTCCCGGTGATTTGTCGTGCTGTCGTATGGGTAGTGGTAAATAATCAAATCGAACCTATTGAAGCGGTGGACCTAGTTGTGTTTGGACTCGTAATTCACAGTGCGAACATCAACGAGGTAAATCGTATTTATGGTGCTGACAGAGCTTGGAAAACTCTTCACAATGGCACGTCGACTTTTTTTCTAATGATATATTCTTTATTCCTGTTTGGATTGATATCTGAAGGGCGAGAAGTCAATTCATATTATATTCTTGTGATAAGCGCAATAATGGGTGTGGTTTCCGTATTGCTATCATGGGCCGTGATCAGGCGAGCTGATTCTCTCGAGGGCGAGGCTGCATGAGTACCCTCGGCACCTTGGAGGCCATTGGCGTGGCGCTTGGGGTTGTTGCGTCCGTTCTGGGTGTAGCTGTTTCAATATGGTCCGCTCGACGAACTCGGCAAAGATACTACGATAAATTCATGACAAACAGATCTGAGAAAGATAAAAAAATTGGCGATTAGAAATTTCATATACCTAGATAGTGAAAAACTCAGATCATTGTCCTCACAGCTTTTTGAAGGACTGACAGAACGCGTCGTGCGTACTTCATCAGAGGAGATGCGAGAGGAGACGCAACAGAAAGGACCCTACAACAGCGGTCAAATCTTGGCAGACATCTTCTCACGACAAGCGGCGTCCGCCGAGACAAGTTTTTTGGATGATCACGCATATACTCTATTCGAAGAACGTTTGGTGTCGGATGAGCGCATAGATGTCGTGACCGGCAATGGCGAGACAAAGCCAACGCGCCCGTTTCTAAAAATCGAAGGTAGAATACGATTTAACGATATGCGCGCGGCAGCTCACATGTTGAAAAATTTCAATTCGTTGGGCTTGGCGCTCTGGAGGG
>JAKPHK010000037.1 GCA_029550345.1 Pseudomonadota bacterium | reverse complement strand
GCGAAGCTCACAAAAGCCCCCTGCCCTCCTCTGCCTCTCTGGGGTCATGCCGCGATCTGCAGGGCGCGCGTGGCAAAGGCGCGCCAGAGTGGATCCACGAGGCGAGCCTCCAAGAGATCGGCACGCTGCCGCAGGCGGGTTACGAGATCGCTCTCCAGCCAGTCCGCCGCACGGCTTGCCTGCGCCCGAAGCTGGCTTGCTTCCATAACCACGACCCGGGCCTCGGCGGCGGTCATGACAGGGGCGCACCACGCGACGGCGCCATTCGCTGCGGCACCGGCAAGGACAAGACGCTCATCGCGGTCAAGGATCGCCAGCATGCGCGGTGCAGCATCAGGCTCCATTTCGTCCGCCATTTTGATCGCGCCCCGCATGGCTTCGGCCAGCGTCGAAAAATGGCCGATGATCCGAGGACGCGCCTCTCCCGACATCGCAGCCGCAGGGTAGCGATCAGGCAGCGTCAGGGAAAAGGGCAGCGAGGGGTCAGAAGTGCTGTGCGCGATGTCTGGCACGAAGCCGGCCGGAAACGGCGAAGACAAGGCCGGAAAGGGAAGGTCGAACATGGGAAATATCTCCAACGGCGCGGGAAGCCTCTCTCCCCGCCTCAAGCGCCAAAGACCAAACCGCCGCCCTCTTCCTCGAAGGGGCGGCGGAACGCGTTGATCCGAAGGTCGGGTCACATCTTGCCCGAGCCCCGCAGCGAAAGTTCTTGGCACCCACCCACGATGATGTGGTCATGCAAGGTCAGGCCGAGATACTTGCAGCCCTTTTGGATTTCCTTCGTCATGGTGATATCCGCCTCCGATGGCGTTGGATCACCCGAGGGGTGGTTATGCACCACGATGAGGGCGCTTGCGTTCAGCATCAGCGCCCGCTTGATGATTTCGCGCGGATAGACTGGAACATGGTCCACGGTTCCGATCGAAAGCTGCTCGTCCGAGATCACGCGATTGCGCCGGTCGAGGTAGAGGACGTGGAAACGCTCCACCTCGCCGCGTACGGCCACCGCACAGTAATCGCGAACAGCCTGCCAATTGCCGAGGACTGGGTTCTGGTTCAGATAGCGCCCGAGGATTTCGCGGGCCTCGAGGATGACGGTTTCTTCATGCGGGGTCACGGGGGGTCTCCGGAAAATGAAAACACCGACGCCCCTGCCCTGTCGAAGGGCGGGCCGTCGGCGCAATTATGAAAAGCTGACCGCCCAACGGGCTTGGGCGGTCAAGCGGATGACGCGCGGCCTCAGCCGACCCGGTCGAGAAGCTTCTTGGCGCGCCC
>JAKPHK010000007.1 GCA_029550345.1 Pseudomonadota bacterium | reverse complement strand
TATCAATCCCTATGCGCTTTCCGCCGTGACGGCCGTCGCCGGTGTCGGCGTCGGGGCCTGGCTGGTGCTGGCCGCACCTGATGCCCCTGCCCCGGCACCCGCGATCGAGACCGCTTCGGTCAGCGATTTTCAGGGCGATGGAACGGGCACCGACGGTTTCAGCGTCTCGCGGCCAAAGCCGCAGATCGTCCCGGCTGCGCCGGACACCTCGGAGGCGGAACGGCTACAGGCCGAGATCGAGGCGCTGAACTCCCAGATCGCCGATCTGAAGGCCAATCCGGTGACTGTCACCGACGAGGCGGCACTCGCTGACCTCAAAGCGCAGGTTGCTGCCCTTGATGCCGATGCAAAGGCCCGCGCGGCCGCCCTCTCCGATCTTGAGCGCGAAAACATCCGGCTGCAGACCGAACTTGAGACCAAGGCGCTGATCGATGGCGATTCTGAGGCTGAGGCCGCTCGTGCCCGAGAAGAAGAACTGGCTCGGCGCAGGCAAGAGGCCGAGATGCTGAACGAGGCGCAGATCCATTCCGACATGGTGGCCTTGCGCTCCAGCATGGACATGGGCGGAGAGGGTGGCGCAGCTGCCCCTGCCCCGGCTGCGCCGGGACAGGCGGCCACGGGAGATGATGCTTTTCGCAGGGCCGGGGCCAAGGCGTCCGAAGTCCGGCAAGCCGAGGTCATTGCTGATCCTGCCCATACCGTGATGCAAGGCACGCTGATTGAAGCAGCCCTTGAGACCGCGATCAGCACGGATCTGGCAGGAAATGTCTCAGCCATCGTCAGCCATGACGTGTGGTCGTTTGATATGTCCCGCGTGCTGATCCCGCGTGGCTCGCGGCTGTTCGGGCGATACGATTCCGAGGTCGATGCCAGTCAGCGGCGTGTGCTGATCGCCTGGGATCGGCTGGTCACCACCGATGGTCAATCCGTCACCCTTGCCGCCTATGGCACCGACCGCATCGGGCGCTCCGGTCTTCCGGGCACGGTCCGAAACCACTTCCTCCAGCGGTTTGGCACCGCCGCTCTGATATCCCTGATCGGTGCAGTGCCAACACTGGCAGCCGACAAATACGCGGCCGATGAAGTGGCCTCCGACACCGCCGAAAACGTCGGTACCGATCTTGGCGAGGCGGTCAATACGGTGATGGCCGACTATCTCAGCATCCCTCCGACGATCAGCGTCAACCAAGGCGCAGTCGTGATGATCCGGGTCGATGCCGATCTGGCGTTTTACTGATGAGCTATCTCGACACCTATCTCGGGCAGCTCGATGCCGCCCTGTCGGACCCGGCCGTCATGGAACTGGCAATCAATGCCGATGGATCGATCTGGCTGGAACGTGCAGGGCAAATCCACATGACCCCAAGCGGTCTTGCCGCCCTGCCCGCGCGGTCTGTGCGTGATTTGGCTTCCCAGATTGCCAACTCGACATCGAACACCTTCACGGAAACCGCGCCTCTGGTCTCGGCGGCCGTGCGGTATCGCGATCTGATGCTGCGCTGTCAGGT
>JAKPHK010000126.1 GCA_029550345.1 Pseudomonadota bacterium | reverse complement strand
TGCGATCCGGCCGCTTTCAAGCCAGCTTTGCGCCAACAGCACCGGAATGCGGGCCTTGCCCATGCCCGAAGCGGCCGCAGCCAGTGCCTGTCCGGCATCACCAACAGTGAGTGGGGGGGCTTCACACCCTTCATCCTGCGGGGCGGGATCGCCCGGCCAGGCGATCCAGCAGCCCTCGCCCACCGCAATCCGGCCCGGTTCGCCCAGCGCGACCCCTTCCAGATCGCCCGGCCCTTCGGCCCAGCGCACCGCAAGGTCGAGGTTGGCCTCGGTAAAGTCGGCATCCTCATCCGAAACCAGCGCAAAGCGCACTTCGGGATTGGCCTTGCGGAATTGCGCCAGCCGGGGGGCCAGCCAGGCAGCAAAGAACTCTCGCGGGGCGGCAATGGTATAGACGTGGCTGGATTGTCCGGCCTGCATCGCCCGAACCGAATCCTCAAAATGCAGGAACCCGCTGCGCAGCGCCTCAAGCCCGGCGCTGGCCTCGTCGGTCAACTCCAGCCCCTTGGGGGTGCGGCGGAACAGCACCACGCCCAGCACATCCTCAAGCGCGCGGATCTGCTGGCCGACCGCCGCCGGGGTTACCGCCAGTTCATCCGCCGCGCGCGTGAACGAAAGGTGCCGGGCGGCGGCATCGAACACGCGCAGTGCGTTGAGGGGAAGATGGGTGCGCTTCACGCGGCGATGCGCCTAACCTGCGGTCGCCGGGGCAGCGAGCGGGAAAAACGGGATCGCCACGTCAAACATCTCTCCGGTTTCGCGGACGAAGCCATAGTGGCCTTCCATGCTGCCCATCGGCGTGGTCAGCGGACAGCCAGAGACGTAATCGTGGCTCTGCCCCGGGCGCAGCACCGGCTGTTCGCCAACCACGCCGTCACCTTCAACCAGGTTGACCATGCCGCGCCCGTCTGTGATCCGCCAATGGCGGGTCAGCAACTGCACAGTTTCATCCGACCCATTCTCAATCCGGATATGATAGACCCAGAACCACTTGCCCTCACCCCCCCGCGGGCCGGGGCACGACTGTTCGGGCAGATAGTTCGCCGCGACGCGCACGGTGATGCCTTCGGTGATCGCGGCGTGCTGGAACAGTTCCTTCATGCCCCTTAGGTAGCGACTGCCAGGCCCAGCCGCAATGGCCGGACGCGCGCGGTGGACGGTTCGTCGGAGCGGATTGCGTGGAAGCGCTACCTTGCTATACCCTGCGGTCATGACCGCGCTTCCCGTCACCGAGCTGTTCCTGCTCGCCCTGATCCTGATCTTTGCCCTGCCCTATGGCATCTGGCGGCTGGGGAGGACGGATTATTGGGCGCCGCTGGTGGTAGTGCAGATCCTGACTGGAATCGTTCTCGGCCCCGGGGTGCTGGGGGCAGCCTGGCCATCCTATTACGCTGCGCTGTTCACCCCCCAGGTCATCGGCGCCCTGAACGGGATCGCGTGGTGGGCGGTGATGCTGTTCGTCTTCGTCGCCGGGCTTGAGCTTGATCTTGAGGAGGCCTGGGAATGGCGTGAGGAGACGGGGCTTACCGCCGGGCTGGCCCTGGGCGTTCCGCTGCTGCTGGGCGCCGGGGCCGGCTGGCTGCTGCTGGAACTGGGCGATCCCGCCAGCTGGATCGGCGCCAAGGGGCGGGACTGGCAATTCATTGCCGGGGTGGGAATGGCCTGCGCCGTTACCGCGCTGCCGATCCTGATCCTGTTCATGCAAAAGCTGGAAATCCTGCGGACCGGGTTCGGCCAGCGAATACTGCGCTATGCCAGCCTCGACGACGTGTTGATTTGGGCGGTGCTGGCGCTGATCCTGCTCGATTGGGAGCGAGTCGGCCGTCAGGCGGGCTACCTTGTGGCCTTCGCGGCCGCGGTCTGGTTGCTGCGCCGGCTGTTCGCGGCGATCCCGCCGCGCGACCGCTGGTACATCGCCCTGGTATGGCTGGCGGCCAACGGCTATTTGGCCGATTGGTCTGGTCTGCACTACATGGTCGGCGCATTCCTTGCCGGGGCCGCGCTCGACGCGAAGTGGTTCGGTATCGAAGCCATTGACCGGTTTCGCGACACGGTGCTGCTGGCCTTCATGCCGGTGTTCTTCCTGTCAACCGGATTGCGCACCAGTTGGGACATCGGCGGGCTTGCCGCCTTTGCCGCGGCAGCGCTGCTGCTGGCGGCAATGGTTGTGGGCAAGCTGGCAGGGGTTGGGCTGGCCGGCAAACTGCTCAACTGGAAAAAGGGCGAGGCCTGGGTGATCGGCTGGCTGCTGCAAACCAAGGCGCTGATCATGATCATCTTCGTCAACGTCCTGTTCGACAAGCAGATCATCACCAGCGCCGCTTTCACCGCCCTGCTGTTGGCGGCCGTGGGCAGCACCATGTTGACGATCCCGATGGTCACCCCAGCGCTGCGCAAGCTGTCTGAGCGATAGTCAGCGCCCGATTTTCAGGCTCACCACCGCGCCCCGCGCTCACCACCCCTGCCGTGACCGTCCTGCACCGGGACAACCTTTTCCCTTGACACTATTGCTAATGCTTCTCAATAACGGCGCCGAAAGGCATGAGGGCAGGTCATGGAAGAGATCAGAGCGCGGCAGGAATCCTTGCCTTTCGCGGTTCCGCAAGACCCGGACCTTGCCCTGGTGTTGCTATTGATTCGCAAGATTGCCGCAGGCACTGCGAGTTGCGGTGAGATTGAAGCGTTCGCCTACCAGGCCTTCGGTCACGATTAC
>JAKPHK010000121.1 GCA_029550345.1 Pseudomonadota bacterium | reverse complement strand
CCAGCGATCGAAGGCCCAGAGCAGCCCGGCCAGCAGCAGCGGCAGCAACGCAAGCGCGATCGGCCCGTGGCTCAACCCGCGCCGCATGGTCAGGCTTTCCACGCCGTACACCGCGCAGGGTGCATCCACATCGGGCAGGTTAGCAGCCAGGATCAGCGCGGGCATGGCCAGCCCGGTCTTGCGCTTCAGCCCCGCCTGCCCCAGCGCGGCACCGATCAGGGAGTGGGTGATATTGTCCAAAGCCTCATCCTAGCGCCGCGTCTGAAATTTTCCGCACAAAGACACAAGGAACACAAAGGTCCTAGCCAGGCTTGGGCAGGAAGTAGCCATTGTCGAAGCACTGACCACTATACTGGATCGAGATCGGCACCTGCCGCCGCACCTTGAGACCGGGCTGTCGTAGGCTTTCAAAAAGAACGATCTCATAGATCGATTCAAGCAAGCCAGGTCCAAGCTCCCGATGCACATGAAAACCGCAATCCACCGCCACCTTGGCGTGACTTTCCAAGGCAGCGGACGGTTTCATCTTTGTGCTCTTTGTGTCTTTGTGCGAGCCAAATTCCGAACCTAAAGCTCCGGCCCGTCCTCGCTCACCGTCCAGGTCTGGCCTTTGGCCAGCAGCTTGGCGAGGTCGGTGCTCTTGCCTTCGCGGGCCTTGGCATCCTGACCCAGCACGCCGTCTTCATAGGTCGGGCGGGGATCGTCATAGATCACGCCCAGCGCCATCGGGAACGGGCCGAACGGCATTTCGACCAGCATATGCGCGATTGAACGGTTGGTGACATCGTGAACGATCACCCCCGCCGCCTGCCAATCACCATCTGCGACATCGACCACTTTCAGCGTCAGCGTCTCGCGATCAAGCGTGATCCCCTTGATCCCGCCGGTCTTTTCGCTGCCGAACAGCATCGGCTCACCATTCTTGAGCCACAGTTGGCGGTCCTCGGCGCCCTTGGGGGCAGCGAAATCGTCAAACCGGTCCTTGTTATAAACGATGCAGTTCTGGAAGATTTCCACGAAAGCCGCGCCCTTGTGGGCGTAAGCAGCCTTGAGCACTTCGGGCAGATGCTTCGATACGTCAAACCCGCGCGCCACGAACCGCGCCCCGGCCCCCAGCGCAAAGGCGCAAGGCAGCGCCGGGTGATCGACCGAACCCAGCGGCGTGGTCGGGCTATGCGTGCCCTCGCGGCTGGTCGGCGAATACTGGCCCTTGGTGAGGCCGTAGATCTCGTTATTGAACAGCAGCACCTGGCAATTGAGGTTGCGGCGCAGCAGGTGCATCGTGTGATTGCCGCCGATGCTCATCCCGTCACCGTCGCCGGTTACCAGCCAGATATCGAGCTGTGGGTTGGCCAGCTTGATCCCCGTCGCCACCGCCGGCGCACGGCCGTGGATGGTGTGGAAGCCATAGCTTTCGACGTAATAAGGAAAGCGGCTGGAGCAACCGATGCCAGAAACGAACACGGTATTGGCCGGGTCCGCGCCGATTTCCGGCAGGGTGCGCTGCACCGCCTTCAGGATCGCATAGTCCCCGCAGCCCGGGCACCAGCGGACTTCCTGATCCGATTCCCAATCCTTGAGGGTGGTGGTGATGGGGGTCATGTCGTTCATATCGGTTTGATTCTCGCTAAAAATTTCCATGTGATGGCTGCCGTTGCCGTCAGAAAGCCGCAGAAAACTGCCGCGCCCGTGGTCTCGGCGAGTGCCTTACCCTGTAACAGCATGCCCACGATCATGACCGCCATCAAAAGCGCACCGCCGCCAACGAAGATTGTCCAAATCCAGCCCATGAGTCGTGCCAACTTTAGCCCATTGCCGCGGGGATCATCAGAGTTTTCAATCGCGACTTTAGTAAGCGTGGACGCGAACCGGGCGAACGCACGCTCTTCAGTCCGCTCTCGAACACTGGTGAAGCTCAGGAGAACCGGGAAGCGGAATCCAGCGGCAGCCGCTAACGCGACAACACCAGCGCCGAAAGCGAAGCCGAGGAATGGGTTCTTTGGTCCAAACATGACGAACATAACAATGGAGCAGATGAAGACTCCAAGAAATGTCATGGACGCAAGCATGGCAAGACAACCCTTAGCCATGGCGGCTAACGGATACTCTCTTCAATTGCCGCCTCAATTTCGGCAATCGTGAACGGCTGGCCGCTCACCTTGTTGTAGGGCTTGGCATCGACCAGGAACTGGTCGCGCAGCACGGTCTTGAACTGGCCAGTGTTCATTTCAGGCACGAGGATACGCTCGTAACTCCTCAAAAGATCACCCAGATTTTCCGGCAGCGGCCAGATGTGGCGAACGTGGATGTGGCTCACGTCCAATCCCTTCGCCCGCGCCCGGCGTACGGCCTGATGGATCGGGCCATAGGTGCTGCCCCAGCCGACCACCGCCAGCTTGCCGCTGCTATTGCCCAGAGTCACGTCTTGCGCCGGAATACTCTTGGCTACGCCATCGACCTTGGCCTTGCGTGCGTCGGTCATCGCCTGGTGCGCCGCCGGGCTGTAATCGAGATTGCCGGTGCCGGGGTTCTTCTCGATCCCGCCGATCCGATGCATCAACCCCGGCGTGCCCGGCTTGATCCACGGCCGCACCCCGCGCTCGTCGCGCTTGTAGGGCAGCACCTTGCCCCCATCGGGATTGTTGTTCTCTTCCAGGAACTTGACCGGGAACGGCGCATAGCTGGCCGGGTCCGGCACGGCCCAAGGCTCGGCGGCATTGCCGATATAGCCGTCGGTCAGCAAGATAACCGGGGTCATGAACTCGACCGCGAGGCGGCAGGCCTCGATCGCGCAGTCGAAGGCATCGGCGGGCGAACGCGCGGCGATCACCGGCAGCGGCGCATCGCCGTTGCGGCCATAGACCGCCTGGTAAAGGTCCGACTGCTCGGTCTTGGTGGGCAGGCCGGTCGACGGCCCGCCACGCTGCGAGTTGACGATGACCAGCGGCAGCTCGGTCATGATGGCAAGACCCATCGCCTCACCCTTCAGCGCGATGCCCGGACCGGAGGACGAGGTCACGCCGAGCTGGCCGGCATAGCTTGCGCCGATGGCCGAGCAGATCGCGGCGATCTCGTCTT
>JAKPHK010000099.1 GCA_029550345.1 Pseudomonadota bacterium | reverse complement strand
CGGCGCGCCAGCGTCAAGGGTCTCGGCAAGACCCTCAACATTGCCATCCCGGTCGCAGTCGCGGCGCTTGCGGCGAGCGCCGCCTACGCTGGCGCGGATACGACCTTCACCCCTGCCCTCACCAAATTCACGGATTTCCTGGAAGGTTCGGGCGGCAAGATCATCACGGTCCTCAGCCTCGCCGGTGGCCTGATCGGTCTGGCGTCCGGGCGGTTTTCGCTCGGCCAAGTCGCCGTTCCGGTGGGCGTCGGCATCGGTGTCGGCACCGGTGTTCCGATCGTCACCTCGGTCGTGACCGCGGTTATCTGAGCGCGGCACGAGAAGGCGGCGTCGCCATGGCAGACCCTTACATCATTCCCCGGCGCCTCGATGACCCGGAGCTGATCGGCTTCTGGACCATCGACGAGTTCGCGGGAATGCTGGCCCCCTTCACCTGGGGGATCCTCACCCAGCATATCTTTATCGGTATCATAGTCGCCTTCGGCGCCTGGTTCGCATTGCGAAAGGCAAAAGCAGGACGCGCCAGCTCCTGGGTAGCCCATGCCGCATATTGGTATCTGCCTGCAGGATTTCTGGGCCTCAAGGCAACGCCGCCTTCTCACTGCCGACTGCTTGCCGGTTGAGGGGCACACCGATGTTTTCCGACATATCACACGAACGTCAGCAATCGCTGCTGCGCCAGCGGAACCTGTTCGCACTCACCAGTGCCGGTCTCGGCCTCGCACTGGTCATCGCAGGGAGCCTTGCCGCCACCCGCGACCGCGAGGTTGTGCTGGTGCCGACCGTTCCCAAGCAACTCACGGTTAGCAGCGCCGGGATCGAGGCCGAATATCTCGAGCTCGTCACCCGCGATGCCGCCCTTGTGCTCCTCAATCGCAGCCCCGAGGGCCTCGATTACTGGATGAACGAGATCCTGAAGCTGGCGGATCCCGCAAGCTATGGGCGGCTCAAAGCTGAGCTCGTGCGGATTGTCGAGGAGCAGCGGGGCT
Organism: Pseudomonadota bacterium; assembly: GCA_029550345.1. Lineage (GTDB taxonomy): Bacteria > Pseudomonadota > Alphaproteobacteria > Sphingomonadales > Sphingomonadaceae > Novosphingobium. The sequence continues at coordinate 59 of JAKPHK010000099.1, read as the reverse complement.
CGGACGTCACCCAGGCATTCGTGATCCGGTCAATGACTGTCGATCCGAAGGGGCTGACC
>JAKPHK010000098.1 GCA_029550345.1 Pseudomonadota bacterium | reverse complement strand
CCTTTTCCAGAAAGGTCCTTCGCTCCAGTTTGGAACGCGGGACGGTGCCGCGGCTCCGGCGGCGCCTTGCATGGATCGGGGTGCTGGTCACTCTTGCCGCCGCATTCGCTGGAGGCGGTGGATCCAATCCGGCAATCACTTCGCTGCTCGTCCTGCGCCCGCTATCGGCGTTGCTCTTTGCGATTGCGCTGGTCAGCCTGACCGGCGAGCAGATCAAGGCATCGGCGAACTTGCTGGCACTTGTGGCCGCGACATTAGGCCTTGTCGCTGCGCAATTGGTGCCGCTCCCCCCGGCCATCTGGCACGGCCTGCCGGGCAGAGAACTCATCGTGGCGAATGACCGCCTCGTCGGGCTCGCCGGACAATGGCGGCCGCTCAGTCTCGATCCTCCTGCCACTTGGAACGCCTTGTTTTCGCTCCTGTTGCCTGCCGCGGCTCTGCTGTTCGCGATTCAGCTCAGGGCTGTGGACCTCATGAAAACGGTCGATCTGGTCCTCGTCGGCACCCTGGCCAGCGCCTTGCTCGGCTTGCTGCAGATCCTCGGCGACCCCGAAGGCCCGCTCTACTTCTACGCAATGACGAATAATGGGTCCGCGGTTGGTCTTTTTGCCAACCGTAACCATCAGGCCCTGCTGCTGGCCGCGGCTTTGCCGATGCTTGCCTTCTGGGCATCGGCCAGCGACCGCAATGAGGATACAAGACCCGGTAACGGTGAAACGGAGAACGCGGCCCGGCGCCAGCATGCGAGGCGATGGATTGCGATCGGGGCCGCGATGTTCCTCGCCCCGCTCCTGCTGGTTACGGGATCGCGCGCGGGATTGCTGCTGGGCCTCATGAGTATCATCAGCGTACCGCTCGTATTGAGACCACACCGGGCAGAGGGTGCGAAGGTCTCCAAAGAGCTCAAGTTGGGGCGCGTCCTGAGCTGGGGAGCGGTCCTTCTCGTGGGGTGCATACTCGCCATTGCGGTGCTGCTTGATCGGGACGAGGCATTGAACAGGCTTCTGTACAGAACCGATCCTGCTGCCGAGCTTCGAGTCGCGATCCTCCCGGTTCTCGAGGTGATGGTTGAGAGGTATTTCCCCTGGGGTACTGGTTTCGGGACATTCGAGGCAGTTTACCTGATCCACGAACCCGATGCCCTGCTTGGCCCGGCCTATGTCAATCATGCGCACAACGACTGGATTGAACTTCTGATAACCGGAGGCCTCCCCGGCGCCGTGCTGATTGCATGGATGGGAGCCGCGGTTGCCATTCAGGTGACCCGGGTTGCGCGAGGCAGGGATTCGGATAGTGCCGGCGGCGGGCTGGCGATCCTCGGCTGCGTTATCCTCGCCTACGTCGCCCTCGGCTCGCTGGGCGATTACCCGCTCAGGGTGCCGATAATCCAGTGCGTGTTCGCGCTCGCGCTTGTCTGGGTTCTCGGACCCGTTTCCAGACGCCCGATCCCGGTCGTTCAGGATTGACCGGTATGCGCGCAGGCACCATTAGAGCTTCAACTATGCGAACTAAAGCAAGGCATCATATGGTTAAACCCGCGCGTTTAGTGCCGCTTGCGGCTGTAGCCCTGGTTCTGGCGGGCTGCGAAACCACACCGAAA
>JAKPHK010000097.1 GCA_029550345.1 Pseudomonadota bacterium | reverse complement strand
ACAAGGGTATGTCTGCATATCCGTAGTCCGGATCTGAAGTGTCGCACGGGCAGTAGTCCATCCAACAGCGATCGGGTTCTGCAAGGTTCGGGTGGCCGGGGCGCTCTTCGCCTTCGCCCAGATAATCGATGTCCGAGTTCTGCGTGAGGCCACCCACTTTCGCTTGTCTGCTGGCAACTGGGGCTGGTGGTTGATCATCCGCCTTGGTGGCGACAGGTTCAGCCGAAGCGGTCGGATCGCTCTTCGCCCCTTTCAAGTTGCTGTAGCATCGATCCATCAGGCTGCTGAAGTCGTAGTCCTCGACAAAGGCGACGCCATAGTTTGAGTAGAAGAAGGGCTTGAAGCCCACGAAGGCGCCCAGCCGGTTCTTGCCATTAACCTCGCCACGCCAAACCTCCCGGTCTCCGTTGCAGCGCTCGACACCGCGGAACTGCGCCGCGTCGGGATCAAGCATCTTGCTGCGAACGGCCTTCTCCGCCTCGCCCTCACAAGCGCATAGCAATGGCAGGATGGCCAGAATCGCCCGTCTCATATCGCCGCCCCCGTTGATCGTCGGCCAAGCTATGCCGGTCACAGGAAGAGTCAACGCAGCGCTTCGAATGAAAATCGCGGGTCCTACCTATGCCGGTTTGGCCCCCTAAGCGCTGGAAAACCGCAAAATTGAAGCGGCTCCCGTCTCTCGGGGATACGTGCAGTCTGAACTACCAGTCTGCCAGATGAAAAAGGGGCGGCCAGAGCATTGCCCTGACCGCCCAGTTGCCGCGCCGAGATATGACCAAAACAGCGCGGCCCCCTGAAACTGCTACCTCTGCGAAGCGACCAGCCCGGCGATAAGGCCAATGTTCGGCCCGCTTGCCGGCTCGATCCGGTCGGGGATTGCCGCGCCAATGCAGGGCAATGCGGCGAGCGGCTGGACCGCGGCCCGCGCGTCCGGCGCAATTGCCAACCCGTCGACCGTCACCAAGCCGCCTGCCATCAAACCGGCAGCAATCCGCGCAACGCCGCTGCGCTCCGTCACGTGGCATCCCGTGGCCCATGACAGGGCGTGGATCGCGCCGAGGGTGCCAACCAGCGCGGCGGCCTCTGCCTTGGCCAGTGCGAGCAATTCAGCAAGCGCGGGCTTGGTGGCCTCGCCGATCGCGCCGCGCGCCTCGTTAGCCAGTTCGCCGATAGCGTAGCGGTTGGCCTCCGCCCTGGCGCGCAGCTCGCGCAGTGCCTCGATAAGCACCTCGCGCTCTTCCACCAGCCGCGCGCGGTTCGGGGCCAGTGCCACGGCCTCGCCTGCGGAGTCGCCAGCCAGGAGGGCCTGAGCCACGCTGGAGGCTGGGGCCTCTGCCGCAAGCTCGCCTGCCAAGCTGGCAATGCGCGCTTCCGCCTGTGCAATGGCCTGGTCGATCTGGAGGCGCTCAGCGTCCAGTGCGCTCTTCCGGGCGCTCAGGCCGTCGCGATCGATAGATGAAACGGCCCGGTCGATCATCGCTGCGAGCCCGCTCACTGCTCGAATCCATTCAGGGCATTGGCCGCCGCCACTGCCTTGTCCCAGCCGCTTGCCGCATTGCTCGCGGGCGCTGCGGCCATGCTGACAAGGGCGCCGAGCATACGGGAGCGCTCCAGGTCCTCCGCACTCGGTTTGCGGTCGGGCTGGACGGTCTTCAGGGCCTTGATGATCTCCGCCGCGCTGATTTCAGGGCTGCCCAGGAGGTTGATGGCCAGCTTCTCGCGGCCGATCATGTGGCCCGAGGCGACGACAGTAAGGATCCGCTGCGTCGCCGCCGCGATTGCATCCTGAGTGA
>JAKPHK010000086.1 GCA_029550345.1 Pseudomonadota bacterium | reverse complement strand
CGCCCCCGCCAGGGCATGGAACCGGGCATAGGACAGCCGGCGGTCCCCATCGACCAGGAAATCGAGATCGCCATGGGCCGGCATCGCCGCATAGAGCGCCGAGAGGTTGCCCACCGCCCGCGCAAAAACACGCATCGGCCGACCGCCGACAACCTGCTCGCAAATTTCAAAGGGTTCGCCAGGCCCACAAAGACCAGGGCTGCGCGGATCGATTGGCACGCTCTCCATACTCCCATTCCTTCGCCGCATTCGGCTTCTTCATCAGACAGCCAGACAGCCCGCATACCGAACAGCCCAAACCCGCTAAAACCCAACAATAATGCCTAACAATGCACGCGCAAGATCGCCATGCTCGGCAAAGAAAGCGGGACAGCGGGAGGAACGGAGCAAGTGTTGTCGGCGGGGTGGGCAGACAGGGCGCACCGGATAACCGGAGCGCCCTGTCTCAGGTTCAACCGCGCGGCTCGCGCGGCAGACCCAGCCCGCGTTCGGCAATGATATTGCGCTGGATCTGGTTCGTCCCCCCGTGGATCGTTTCCGACCGCGTGTAGAGGTAGATGTTGGGCAGATCGTCGAACGCGTAATCGTCGGCCGGCGCCACCAGCCCCGGCGCGCCCGCCACATCCATCGCCAGTTCGCCCAGCTTCTTGTGCCAGGTGCCCCAGTAGATCTTGTGGATGAACGCCTCGCGCGAGAGCATTTCGTTGTCACCCTTCGACAGCGTGCGCAACGCGTTATAGCGCATCAGCTTGAGGCCGGTGTGCGCTCGCGCGATCCGGTCGCGGATCAGCGGGTCCTGCGCCGCGCCGTTGGCGTTGGCCGCATCGATGACTTTCTGCAGTTCGACCTGGAAGCTCATCTGGATGCCAAGCGAGGATGCCCCCCGCTCGTGCGACAGCAGGCCCATCGCCACTTTCCAACCTTCGCCCGGCTTGCCGACGATATTGGCGGCAGCGGTGCGGGCGCCATCGAAGAACGTCTCGTTGAATTCCGCCCCACCGGTCATCTGCTTGATCGGGCGCAGTTCGACCCCGGGCTGGTCGATCGGCACCAGCAGGAACGAAATGCCTTTCGATCCCTGGCTGCCTTCTTCCGTCCGGGCCAGCACGAAGATCCACTGCGCATGCTGGGCAAGGCTGGTCCAGATCTTCTGCCCTTCGATCACCCATTCGGGGCCGTTGGGGCCATCTTCGAGCCGCGCCTTGGTGCGGATATTGGACAGATCGGACCCGGCATTGGGTTCCGAAAAGCCCTGCGCCCACAGCACATCGCCGCTCAGGATCGGAGGCAGGAATTCCTTCTTCTGTTCTTCCGTACCGAAGTGGATGAAGGTCGGCCCGGCCATGGTGACGCCCAGGTGGCCGATCCGGCCAGGGGCGCCAGCACGCGCATATTCTTCGGCAAAGATCACCTGCTCAGCAATGCTTGCCCCACGCCCGCCATATTCCTTCGGCCAGGCGATAGCGCTGTAACCCGCTTTGCCGAGCGCCTTTTCCCAGGCGAGACGCTCGGGAATCTTGTCGCTCATGCTGTTGAGATTGCGGATGGACGCGAACGGCCCGGAAAGCTGCTCTTCCAGCCATTCGGCGACTTCGCGGCGGAACGCTTCCTGTTCGGGAGTGAATTCTGTCCGCATCTTACGCCACCTTTTCCAGGCCGATCATATCGGCGATCCGCACGCGCTGCGAGGTGGGATCACCCAGCAGAACGGCATTTGCCCGGGCACGCTTGAAGAAGAGGTGCGCATCGTGTTCCCAGGTGAAGCCGATCCCGCCATGCAACTGGATCGCATTGCCCGCGCAACCCATGAACGCATCGGCGCTGTAGGACGCAGCAATCGCCGCCGCTTCCGCCAGTTCATCGGACTCTTCATCGACGACACACGCGGCATAGTAGGCCCCGGTCTTCGCCGTTTCCACTTCGACCATCATGTCCGCCATACGGTGCTTCAAAGCCTGGAAGCTGCCGATTGGCCGGCCGAACTGGACGCGATCCTTGGTGTAGGCGACGGTCAGATCGAGCACGCCTTCCGCCCCGCCCGCATTTTCAGCAGCCAGAGCGATCCGCCCAAGATCGAGCGACCGCGCCAGCGCCGCCGAAGCGTCGGTGCCGTTGCCCAGAATGCGATCCTGCGCGACCGCCACACCGGCAAAACGCACGGTGGCAAGCGGCCGGGTCAGGTCCATCGAGACATGGCGTTCGATTGTGACACCGGGGGCATCGGCCGGAATGGCGGCCAGAACGGTCTTCCCGGCGGCATCCAGCGCCGCGACCACCAGCAGGCCAGCGGCATGGGCATAGGGGACGAAACCCGCTTCCCCATTGAGCTGTCCGTTCTGATCGATCCGCACGGCAATGGCCGGTGTCCGTTCCAAGCCGCGCCAGGCGAGCGCGGCAATCGTTTCGCCGGTAACGATCGCGGGCAGGAGCGTATCTTGCTGCGCTTCGGTGCCGGCGTTGAGAATGGCCTGCGCGGCCAGACCGATGCTGGAGAAATAGGGCGACGGCAGCAGCACCCGTCCCATTTCCATCATCGCGATGGCAAAGCCGACATGCCCCATTTCCGCACCGCCGAGGCGGGCCGGAAAGGCGATGCCGCCCATGCCCATTTCCCCCACGATCGACTGCCAGAGCGCCGGATCGTAGCCGAGGTCGCTTTCCATCGCTTTACGCACGGCAGCGGAACTGCCGTGCGTTGCGAGGAAGCCGGAGACGCTTTCCTGAAGGAGCGTCTCCTCTTCGCTGAATGTAAATTGCATGGTCCGGTCTTACTCCGCAGCCATGGCCTGCGGCGGGCCGTTGTGACCGGCCCATTCGGCATAGAACTGATAGTACCAGCGACGGAAATCGCCGATCGGCCCGTCACCGTCGCAGATCAGCGCGCGCTCGACGAAGCGCTGGCGATCCCACACCACCTTGTCCTGATCGAACTGCTTGATGATGTCGCGGATCAGCGCCCGGGCGAGACCGCCCATCGGGCCTTCGGCTTCCGCCTTGGGCTGGATGAAGGCGAACCGCACCCGCACCTTGTCGTGATCGACCGGGGTCATGCCTGCGATCAGCAAGGTTTCCGAAATGCCGCTGAACCGCGTGGCGGCCTGACCCGGGCCGACATTCATGTTCAGGATCTCGCCATCGACTTCGCCCTTGGGCGTGCCCATCTTGGCCTTGACCAAGCCGGTGCGGCGAATGCCGTCGAACTTGATGTCCGCGTCCGGGAAGGTCGCGGTCCCGTGAATGTACTTGAAGTGGGCCGTATCCGCCGCGTTTTCGGCCAGGAACTGAAGCGGCGCATGCACGACCCAGTCGTAACGGTCGAAGTCCGTGTAGTCGTCGCGGCCGACTTCGGGGAAATCGATACGCTCCCACTGCGGCGCCTCACCATCGGGATGATACCAGAACCACACGAAGCCGCTGCCTTCCTCGGTCGGCCAGCCGCCGCACGGGCGCTTCGCCTGTGGCGGAATGACGCGGGCATAGGGGATTTCCTTGACCGAACCTTCCTCGTCATAGCGCCAGGCGTGAAACGGGCATTCCAGCATGTTGCCATGCACCTTGCCGCCATAGGCCATGTGCGCACCGAGGTGCTTGCAGTAGGCATCGATGATACGGACCTGGCCGTCTTCACCGCGCCACATGGCGAGTTCCTTGCCGAACGCGCGCAGCGGCTTGACTTCGCCCACCCCGATCTCGTCCGAATAGCAGGCTGCGTACCAGCCCACGGCGAACGGAATGCGGTCGGCCCCGCGCTCATGCGCATCGACGTTGTTCGGGATATCGGCCATGCGCCATGCGGCGCGTTCCTCGGGGCCCATCGCGCCCACGATCTGCCAGGTGGCGACAGGCGCCGTGCGAGCGTCCGTCATAGTTTGATTGCTCATTGCCGCTACTCTCCTCAATCCAGCTTGAATACGCGGCGTGCATTGTCGCGCAGGAACTTGGGCCACACCTCGTCCTTCAGCGGCAGTTGTTCAAGCTCGCTGAAAATACGGTCGAGGCTGAGCCCCATCGGGAAATAACCCGCGTAGATGATCTTATCAGCTCCACGCGTGTTTGCGAAATTGATGATCGACTTCGGCAGGTGCCGCGGCGCGAACGCACTGGTCGAATAATAGAGGTTCGGCCACTTCAGCATCAGCTTGACGGCCAGATTGTCCCACGGCTCGGCGCCGTGGCGCATCACGATCTTCAGTTCGGGGAAGAACCAGCAGACCTCGTCCAGCAGTTCGACCCGCTGCGGAGCCATCGGGATACGCGGCCCCGGAACGCCGACGTTCATCAGGATCGGAATATCCAGTTCCACGCAAGCGGCGTAGATCGGGAACATGTACTTGTGATCGATCGGCACCTGCGGATAGGTTCCCGAGGGGAAGACGCTGACCGCCTTGATGTCGTGTTCCTTATGCAGCCGCTTGATCCGGCGCACTTCTTCCATCCCGCCGTTGGGATCGATCGGGGCATCGAAGAAGAACCGCTCCGGGAAACGCTGCTTCGCTTCCAGCGCGGATTCGGACCAGCGGTCGTCGAGCCCGATCATCGCCTGCTTGATGTTGAAACGGTCCATCTGCTCGACCGTCCAGGCGATGTAATCCTCGTGCTCCCCGATGTCGGGCACGCCCTTGAACATGTACTGCGCCGGCATCTCGAAAGCTTGCAGGCTTTCCTTGTCGCGCAGCAGCGGGCGGAAAAAGCCGTACCAATCCGAGCGATCCTCTCGCGTCGGAATGCCCAGCATCGTATCGATAACACCAACGTCTTTCGGCAAGCCCATGGCTCTTATCTCCCCTTTTCAAAACTTAGACTGAAGTCTATATTTTTTTTTTGGAAATGCAAGATATCAAATCATGAGATAAATCAACCTATTGGAACGATCGCATCACCAGGCGGGCTGCGGCCACGAGGCGATCCTCCAACGGATAGTCCGACTCGAAATGCCAAGAATGCACGATGCCGATGTACGTGCCGTTGAGCACCTCGGCGAGCGTCAGCCGGTCGCTTTCGGGCGCATCGTGGACCAGGCGCAGGAACGCCTGGTTCAAACGCGTGAAGCGGGGCGCGCCGACATCCACCCCCCATCCCTGCTCGGAAATGCCGACCAGCGAGCGATACCGCAGCCAGCGCGTTTCCAGGTCGCGTGCGTGCGCCCGGAAGAAATCCTCCACGCGCTGGGCGAGCGGGACGTCGTACTGCGCGAAGCGATCCATCTGCGCGACGAAGAATGCGTCCATCTGCTGCACGACACCGGCCACGATCTCGGCCTTGCCGGGGAAGTAGTTAAACAGAGTCGCCCGGCTGACTTTCGCTTCCTCGGCGATTTCGTCCATCGTGGCCGAATTGATCGTCTTCTCACCGAACTTGGTCACCGCAGCGTCCAGAATGGCGCTCCGGATCTTGGCCTTATTGGCTTCGCGGCGTGGAAGGGCGGCGGTCTTGGTCATGTGGTAGTGGTTCCCAGTTGCTGGGTGAGGCTTTAACAGCCTGTCGCTGGATCGCAAAAGGTCATCGGCAAGCAGCGCTTGAGGCATGATCAGGCCGGCGCGGCGACCAGCGGCCGCGGGCGGAAATAGCGGGTCCCGAACATCAGCGCCGCCGCGCCAAGCTGACCGAAGATGAAGATCGTGAACAGCAGATCGTAGTGGCCGGTGCGATCGTAGATTTCCCCGGAGAAACGGACCATGAAGGCGCCGATCAAGGCCAGAAAAGGCGCTATCAGCCCGCGCACCGTTCCGAATGAGGCCGGGCCGAACTGATCGGCCACCAGCGCGAAAAACATTGGCGCCAGGGCCCCGGCCGCCACGCCCAGGATCACCGCGCAACCCGCCAGCATGACATAGCCATGGCTGACGATCAGCACCGCGCTGAGGCCCGCGCCCATGACGTAGAAGGCGGTGAGAAGCACCGTTCTTTCGATCCGGTCCGCGAAAGTCGACAACAGCAGCATGCCCGCGATGGAGGAGGCCCCGGTGATCGACATCAGGCTGGTCGCCTCCATGATCGACAGCCCGTTGTCCATCGCCAGCGGCACGAACGTGATCGACAGCGCCTGCGAAATGCCCATTGCGAGCGAGGAACTGAGGCAGATCGTCCAGAAGCGCGGCATGCGCAGGATCGTGCCGATAGGCAGCGGCTTGCTGGCCCCCGCGCCCGATGCTTGCGCCACTGCGGCGGAAACCGGCGCGGCGCCGGGCTCCACATCGTCCGGGCCGGGACGTTCGCGCACGAAGGCGGACAGCAGCAGCAGGATCGCCGTGCTCGCCCCGCCGACGATCAGCAAGGCCGTGCGCCAGCCTTCCTCCGCCAGCAGCCAGCCGACCACCGGCGTCACCACGATGCTGCCCACCGAAATCCCCATCGAGGCCAGCACCATCGCCCGCCCGCGCTGCACGGTGAACCACCGCGCCAGCAGCACCGACATCGTCAGCGTGCCCGCCCCGGGCACCGCCACCGCCAGCGGCAGGGCCAGGATCACCGCGTTGAGCGGAATAGAATGCGACAGGCCCAGAACCGTGAAGCTGACACCGAACAGCACAGCCGATCCGGTCATGATCGCGCGCGGCGAATACCGGTCCAGCGAGCGGCCGATGAACGGGCTGAGCGCGGCCGTGCCGAGATTGAGCAGGATCAGCGCGCTGTTCATGTCGGCCCGGGAAAGATCGAATTCCTTCGCGACCGGGATGATGAACAGGCCCAGGGCGCTGTACGTCGTCCCCATGGTCAGCATGTATGCGATGGCCGCAATGACGACGAGGCGCCAACCGTAATACATCGACCCGTCTCTCCCTTATCTATCGAACGCGAAGCTACACGCCGACAGGCCTTTGGCAAGCGACCTTGAAGAAACTCCGGGTACTCCTTCCGGGGGCGAGAGGCCAACGGGTGCCAATCCGCGGCGAGCGGCGCATCCCACCCCGCATCCGCCGCAACCCGCCGGATGCCCGGCCCACCGCATGGCGCGGCGATCGTGCATGAAAGCCATCGACTTTTGGTAAGCTTGCACTAACCTGCATCGAAGACAACGAAAACGGATGGAGAGACCCGGCATGTCGAAAGCGGCGGATTACGGTTTTGGCGCATTCGAATTTCCGCGCGGCTGGTTCATGATCGCCAATGCGGCGGAGGCGACGGAAACGCCCGCGCCGGTCCGCTTCTTCGGCACGGACATGGTGCTCTATCGCGGCAAGAGCGGGAAGGCTCACCTGGTGGAAGCCTACTGCCCGCACATGGGGGCGCACCTCGCCAGGAACACCACGTCCTACATCGTGCTCGACGGCGAGCATGTGCAGGGCGATTCCATCCGTTGCCCGTTCCACGGCTGGCGCTTCGACGAACACGGCCAGTGCGACCATATTCCCTATTCCGACTTCGTGCCCAAGGCCGCCTGCCTGAAGACCTATCCGGTCAAGGAATTCGCCGGGATCATCTGGACCTGGCATGATCCCGAAGGGCTGAAGCCAGACTATCCCCTGCCCGATTTCGGCGGTCACTACGGCCAGCCGGGCTGGCTGAAATGGGACATGATCCACCTCGGCGATCTGGACATCCACGGCTGCGAGATCGTCGACAACATGGCCGATTACGGCCACATGGCGCCGGTCCATGGATCGACCGAGTGCATCTATTTCGCCAACGAGTTCATCGGCCATGTCGTCCACCAGTATTTCGGCACGCGCCATCGCAGCGCGACGGCCAATCCGGGGATCGACATGCTGGTGCTCGACACCTGGCGGACCGGCCCCGGCATTCTCGAATCCGACATGCTCGGCGTGTTCAACGGGTTCTGGCTGATCGCCAGCACGCCCATCGATGACGGGCTGGAGCGCATTTGGAGCGGAATGATGGTCAAAGTGAACGACGGCGCCGTTCCCGCCAGCGAGGAAGACGTCGCCGCCGCCCGTGCCTTCGCCCAGAACGGCATCCACGGGCTGGGGCAGGATGTCGAGATCTGGATGAACAAGCGGGAATGCATCAATCCGATGGCGCTCCCGGCGGACGGCCCATACGGCCGGCTACGCACCTGGTATCGCCAGTTCTACAATCCGCGCCCCAAAGCCGCCGAACTGCAACAGCGCAGCAACGGCCGTACAGTGACACTGGACCGGCGCAAGGAAGTGGGGCTGCAATCGGAAACCTTTCCCGCCTGACCCGG
>JAKPHK010000081.1 GCA_029550345.1 Pseudomonadota bacterium | reverse complement strand
CATCAGCCACAGCCCCAGATAGGGCAGCCCCAGCACAAAGCTCCACCCCATCGTGCCCCACCGCGCCAGCTTGGGATTCTGGTGGTTCCACAGCCCCAGCGCGCCCGATGCGCCCATGGCCCCCGCCCCCGGCACCCAGATCCCGGCCAGCCCCGCCAGTCCCAGCAGGCCCAGCAGGCGGATGCCCGCCCCGGGGCGGGTCTTTTCGACCGGGTTGCGGATTCCGGCCAGGCCGGCAAGGCCGATCAGGCCGATCAGGCCGATGAACGGCGCCAGGGTATCGAGCATAGGCAGGGTCCTCTCCGGTTGTGTTTGGCCCGATCATGGAGGGTTCCCCGGCAAGGTCAATCCACCCCCGCGCCCAGCCCCGCTGGACACTGTGGACACTGTCCAGAGGCAAAGGCCCCACCCCCGCCGATCCCGTCGCGCCACCGTCTCCGCCGCCGTTCGTGCCAGGCGAAGCCCGGACACTGCCCCCCAGCGCCTTCACTTCGAACGGAGCCGCCCCGCCCCCCGCCAGCGCCGCATCGAGCGCGCCGCGCAAGCGCGCCTCTGCCGCGTCCCACTCCGCCGCCGCAGCAGCAAGCATGGCCGCCGTGCGCTTGTCCCCCAGCCCGCGCGCCCCGGCGCGAAAGGCGGCGCGCTCCACCGCCGCCTCGCGGCTCGGGCAATCGGGCCGCGCCGCCGCCTCGGGCAGGTCGGCCACCGCGGCCAGCAAGGCATCGAAGTCCCCCGCCGCGCTCTCCTCCGCGCGCTCGTCCGCGCAGGCGGCATCGAGCCGCGCGAGGTGCGCCAGCAGCAGCCGCGCATCATAGCGCCGCCGCACCGCGATCAGCTCGCCGCGAAAGAACACCGGCTCTTCCACCCCTTCCAGCGCCCGCTCGGCCAGCACCGCCTCGGCATGGCCCCGCGCCAGCACCAGCGCCGCGCGCCACCCCCGCGCAAACAAGCCATCGCGCCGCCGCGCAAGATACAGCCCCGAACGCGAGACCCCCACCCGCGCCGCCGCCACCCGCACGTTCCCATGCCGCGCCAGTTCATCCAGAAACCGCGCCTTGCAGGCCGGGGTGAACACAAATTCCTCCCCGGAAGAAAGCCCCTCCCCGGCGGGGAGGGGTTGGGGTGGGGGTACGGCGCCAGCGTCTACCCCGACATCGCCAACGTCCAACCACCCCTCCCCAGCCCTCCCCTCAAGGGGAGGGGGCAGGCAGCAGTTCTCCCCCGGCAGCCCGATATCCCGCGAAACCGGCACCCACCCGCGCCCGAAGGTTCCGCCTGGTACATTCTCCATGATCCGTCTCCTTGTTCAGAGGCAAACGGACCACGTTGCAGATTTTGGGGAAGTAGGAAAATCAGGAGGCCGAGCGGATCACCACTGGCCGCCAGCGTCCTCGATCGCTTTCAGCAACGCGCGCTTGGAGGGCGTGCGGCGATTGCCGGAATTGCGGGGAAGCGCGGGCAGACCCAACTCGGCCTTGCGGCGCGCAAGGCGCTGGCCAAGTTCGTCCAGCGTTATCGGCGCCCGACTGGTCTTCAAGGTCTTGAATGCCATGATCAACGCCTCCCCCACACTCGTTACAAAAAATCATCTAATAATTTAGAAAATGTTTTCTCAATATCTCGATAAGCACTTGCTCTTGAGAAATCTTTCGTTTTGCAGCTTCATTTTTTATCTGCTGCCTGTGATGATCATCAATTTCAAGTTGGGAGTATTCTTCGGGGTACGCCCAATAACACACCCCACACTCTCTCTCGCAATTCTGACAAGCTGCGCTTTTCAGGATATTGCATTGATGACAAAGTGGCTGCCAATTGAGATCATCTCCCGTTCCACCCCGACTTCGCGGTCGACGATGGTCGGGAGAAAGCTTAATTTCAGGCTCTTTATGACCACATTTAGCACATGCTCCATCAGATTGACTCTTAATATGCCTCCAAAGCGCCGCCTTTGGCTTTGTCCTTGGCTCCCGCTTTGCCGAGACTTCAGGTGACTGAAGCTGATATGACACTCCGGATTTCACGATTGATTTGAATCCTTCGTCACCTTGCAATTCACGCATCCGCCGGAAGGGGTCACGATATGGCGCAAGGTGCTGACGAATTGCACTCTCGCTAACAATCGGCCCCGGGAGACCGTGACCCACAGGCCACAAAAGTTCGAGAATCAGCCGGTAGTACCGATGGTTTGCCTTGCTCGGATTCACGAAGCCCGCACTAGCAGACTCAAGCCACGCTTGCCGTCCCTCTGCAGTGTAAGTTGCTGCTTTTGCAGGATTAAATAGCGTACCTTTAGCACTGCGATTGCGAACCATCAGTTTTCCCCTCCATTTCGGAGCCAAACCGTTGACCGATAGCTCGTTCTCATTATGTTTTCACCGTTGCTCGGAGGTTTCATGCGGTTCGCGTCCTTTTTTGCCGGTGTAGGCGGTTTCGATCTTGGATTTCAACAGGCTGGCCTAACGCCTGTGTTCCATTGCGAGATTGATCCATATTGCCAGCGCGTACTCAAACGACACTGGCCTGACGTTCCGCTGCACGGAGACATCAATACTCTCGACCCAAAAGGAGTACCAAATGCCGAACTCTGGTGCGCGGGCTGGCCTTGCCAAGACCTCAGTCACGCGAACGCTCAACGAGAAGGCCTTGATGGAAGACGAAGCGGACTTTTCTTTGCACTTACGCAACTTGCTTCAATCAGAAAACCTCGCTGGCTTGTCCTTGAAAATGTGTCCGGCCTCCTCAGCGCCGACAAAGGCCGCGACTTTGAGCGAGTTATCAACGAGCTCGAAGAGATCGGGTATTTGGGGATATGGTTCTCGTGCAACCTTCTCAGCTTCGGCATCCCCCAAAATCGAGAGCGGGTATTCCTTATCGCAAGTTATAGATCAGAACTTTCCTATAAGTTCTATACTGACAGCAGCAAACTGCTTGGGGATCATAAGGCGAGAAAGGCGAGCGGGCCGTGGGGGGAAGCTCGATCCGAACTTCCGGAGGGCATTGTTTCAGACAATCCGCTTTTGGTTCAACGTCGCGGAGGCTTCGGGTATACCAAGGCAACAGGCTTTAGCCCCACGCTACGTGCCCAAACTGGACGCCATCAAGGCGGCCATACCGACCGGCCAATCGTTTGTGGCCAGAAATTTGACGTGGAACGAGTGCGAGAAACTAATGGGATTCCCAGAGGGCTGGACGGTCGCAGAGGGCGATTCATTGGCAACGCCGTAGCGCCGCCAATCGCCCGCTTCATCGGTACTCGAATATTAGAAATCGAGCGCAGGATGCAATCCGATGAACAGCTAGATGACTCTGCGATGGACCGTTTGGATCGGCTGGGAATCGGGGATCTAATCCGAGGAACCTAACCCCATTGCACCCATCCCCCAGCGTCCCCATAACCCCGGCATGAGCGAACTCATCATCCGCCGGGGCCTGGCCGAGCCCGATACGTCCGGCCACTTCGTGCCGCACAAGCCGGCGCGGCCCGAGAAGACTGACGGGGGGCGGCCGTTCCGGATCGTGTCCGAGTACGAGCCATCCGGCGACCAGCCGCGGGCGATTGCCGAGCTGGTTTCCGGGATCGCCGCCGATGAACGCACGCAGGTGCTGCTGGGGGTGACGGGCAGCGGCAAGACCTTCACCATGGCCAAGGTGATCGAGGCGACGCAGCGCCCCGCGCTGATCCTGGCGCCCAACAAGATCCTCGCCGCGCAGCTTTATGGCGAGTTCAAGAGCTTTTTCCCGGACAACGCGGTCGAATATTTCGTATCCTATTACGACTACTACCAGCCCGAAGCCTATGTGCCGCGCAGCGATACCTACATCGAGAAGGAAAGCTCGGTGAACGAGGCGATCGACCGGATGCGCCATTCGGCCACCCGGGCGCTGCTGGAACGCGACGACGTGATCATCGTCGCCTCGGTCTCATGCCTTTATGGCATCGGCTCGGTCGAAACCTATTCGGCGATGATCTTCGACATCAAGACCGGC
>JAKPHK010000075.1 GCA_029550345.1 Pseudomonadota bacterium | reverse complement strand
CCTTCGGCCGGGAGGGTCTGGTCATGGTACTGCTCGGCCGTGTCGGGATCGAGGCTGAGGTTGAACTGGTCGCGCCAGCGGAATTCGAAGCGGGCGCGGCTGAGCGCATCGTCGCGGACCTTGGCCGCCGGGTGGCCCTTGGCAAGGTCTGCCGCGTGGGCGGCGAGTTTGTAGGTGACGACGCCGACTTTCACGTCGTCCCGGTCGGGCAGGCCAAGGTGTTCCTTCGGCGTGACGTAGCAGAGCATCGCCGTGCCGTACCAGCCGATCATCGCCGCGCCGATGCCGCTGGTGATGTGATCGTAGCCGGGGGCGATATCGGTCACCAAGGGCCCGAGGGTGTAGAATGGCGCTTCGCCGCAGGCGGCGAGCTGCTTGTCCATGTTCTCCTTGATCTTGTGCATCGGCACGTGGCCGGGGCCTTCGATCATCACCTGCACGTCCTGTTCCCAGGCGCGCTTGGTCAGTTCGCCAAGGGTGTAGAGCTCGGCAAACTGGGCCTCGTCATTGGCGTCGGCGATCGATCCGGGGCGCAGACCATCGCCCAGCGAATAGGCGATGTCATAGGCCTTCATGATCTCGGTAATCTCGTCGAAGCGTTCGTACAGGAACGATTCCTTGTGATGCGCCAGGCACCATTTGGCCATGATGCTGCCGCCGCGGCTGACGATGCCGGTCACGCGCTTGGCGGTGAGCGGAATGTAGGGCAGCCGCACCCCGGCGTGGATCGTGAAATAGTCCACCCCCTGCTCGGCCTGTTCGATCAGGGTATCGCGGAACACTTCCCAGGTCAGATCCTCGGCAATGCCGCCGACCTTTTCGAGCGCCTGATAGATCGGCACGGTGCCGATCGGCACGGGGCTGTTGCGCAAGATCCATTCGCGGGTGTCATGAATGTTGCGGCCGGTCGAAAGGTCCATCACCGTGTCCGCGCCCCAGCGGATCGACCAGACCATCTTGTCCACTTCGCTGGCGACATCGCTGGCGACGGCGGAATTGCCGATGTTGGCGTTGATCTTGACCAGGAAGTTGCGGCCGATCGCCATCGGCTCGCTTTCCGGGTGGTTGATGTTGCTGGGGATGATCGCGCGGCCGCGGGCGACTTCCTCGCGCACCCATTCGCCGGTGACGTAATCGGGGATGCTGGCGCCCCAGTCCTGACCGTCGCGCGCATGGTCCTTGAGCATTTCGCGGCCGAGGTTTTCGCGGGTGGCGACATATTCCATCTCGGGCGTCACGATCCCGCGGCGGGCGTAATGCATCTGGCTGACGTTGACCCCGGCCTTGGCGCGCAGCACGGTGCGGCGGACGTTGGGGAAAGCGGGCACACCGCCGGAGCGATCCGGGCCGAGCTGGCCGTTGTCTTCGGGGCGCACTTCGCGCTGGGTCACTTCTTCCACGTCACCGCGCCCGCGAATCCAATCGCGCCGCAGTTCGGGCAGGCCCTGGGCAATGTCGATCGCAGCATTCGGGTCGGTATAAGGGCCGGACGTATCATAGACGCGGACCGGCGGCTCGCCGCTTGACGGTTCCAGCTGGATCTCGCGCATGGCGACGTTCAGCGGGCCGACGTGAACTTTCCGGCTGCCCCGGATCGGCCCGGTGGTAACGCCGATTTCAAGTTTGCTGGGAATGTCGGCCATATGCGCAAAGTCCTTCAATGGACGGAGCGGGGGCGCAAACCGCAAACCCTCCCTCCGCCCGTGCTAACGGGTTCAGGTTCAACGGGTCGTGAGTTGCGACGCTCACCTCTCAGCCACGCGGCTCCCCGGGGATGGCTGGACTTTAGGGCAGAGCCTCAGCACAGTCCAGCGCCCATGACCGTCCTGTACCGCCTTGCCGCCGATGCCGCCGCAATCGCCGCGCATTTCGGCGCGCGGGCGGGGGACGATCCCTGGCCCGGGGGCACACTCTCGCCCGGGAGCTTCGCCCCAGTACTGACCATGGGGCGCGAATTCGTGGCTGGGCCGCGCGGCCAGGGGCAACCGCTGCGGATGGTGCCCCGGCTGTGGGGCGTCCCGCCGCCACCTTCGGTCTTGGATGGCCGCCCGGTCCTGTCGGTGCGCAATGTGGAAAGCCCGTTCTGGATCGGCAACCTTCGCAACAGCGAGTTCCGCTGTCTGGTCCCGGCCAGCGCCTTCATGGAATGGGGCCGGGCAGACCCCGCCACCGGCCGGCGCCGCCAGCACTGGTTTTCCTGCGCCGACCAGCCGCTGTTTGCCTTTGCCGGGGTCTGGAAAGACAGCGAGGTGCCGAGCTTCGCTCTGCTCACCTGCGAAGCCAACGCCCTGCTGCGCGAGGCCGGGATTGCCCGGATGCCGGTACTGCTGCCTCCCGACCCGCGCGCCTGGCAGGCATGGCTGGCGGGCGAATGGAGCCGCGCCGAAGCACTGCTTCAGCCCTATCCGTCTGGAATGATGGCGTCCGTCTAGGCCAGCCGGAGCGCGCCCAGCACGGTCAGGACCAGACCCAGCACGACGGTGCTCATCGCCCAGCCGCGGTGCATATGGGTCAGGCTACGCAGCCAGAACTGGCTGTAGATATCGACGAAGCCAAGGATCGCCAGCGCCTCGACCATCATCAGCCCGCCCATCGCCTTCATCACACAGCTGATCAGATCGCTGGGCACCCAGGGGTTGGCGAGATAAACTACCGCGCCGATCACCAGTTCCATCAGGCCGCACAGGAATTGTAACGCCGGGCTGTTCTCCACCTCTTCAAGCATGGTGCGCCAGGCGCCGGGTTTGCGCAGCGCGCCGATCCCGGCAAACAGTGCGGTCAGGCCCAGCAGCATCGCTGTCCAGGCGGTCGGGTCAAACGGTACGGTCATCCTTATCCTCCAGAGCTCGTGGCTCTCCCCGGGAAGTTGTGTTTGACCGCACGATGACGAGGGGACCGGCTCTTGTCCAGTCAGCTTGGGGCGCTTCGTAAGGGGCAGAGGCGCCAATCCGGCGATTTTTTGCAATACCAAGCTGGATTTGCCGGGTATTCAGCACGGGGCAATGCTTGAAGGCCGAGTGTGATCCGGGCATTGTTGCAACGACGGCATGGTCCGTTTGCACTTATTATGAACTGGCAGAGTTGGAGTTTGAGATGATTTTGCGGGGCAAAAACCGGGTGGGCATTGGCATCGGACTGGGCCTGGGCCTGACATCGGCGGTGGCTCTGGCCGCCGGCCAGCCCGAAAACATCCTGCCCAGTTCAGCACCTTCGCCCACCGCAACGCCGGTTCCGGCGGCGCCGACGATCACCCCGCAGGTTCCGCTTGAAGAGCCGGCGATCGTCTGGTCGGTCGCCGATGCTCGCTCGCTGCTCGGGGTGATCGAAGGGATCGAGGCGGAGGGCCTGATCCCGGCCGATTATCAGCCCGATCTGTTGCGCAAGGCGATTGCCGGCGGCCCCGGTGCGGCACTAGATGCCCAGGCCGGCAAGTCCTTCACCTGGCTGATCGAGGATATGCGCGATGGCCGCACCCGGATGGATTCGCGGGTCCAGTGGTTCGTCGTCGATACCGACATTGATCGCGACCCCAGCGCGGCGGTGATGCAGCGTGCGCTGGCCAGCCACGACATCGGCGGTGCGATCGAGGCGCTGGCGCCCTCTGCGCCGGACTATGCGGCGCTCAAGGGGCAGCTGGCGGTGACCCCCAAGGCCGAAAAGACCAAACGCAACCTGATCCGCATCAACATGGATCGCTGGCGCTGGTTGCCGCGTGACCTCGGGAAGTTCTATCTGCTGACCAACGTGCCGGAATTCCACCTGCGGCTGACGGTTGATAACAAGATCATCAAATCCTACCGCACGATCGTGGGCAAGCCGGGCAAGACTGCGACGCCTTCGTTGGCGGAAGTGGTCGAAGGAGTGATCTTCAACCCGACCTGGACCGTGCCGCAATCGATCGTAAAGGGTGAAGGGCTTGGTGCCCGGCTTTACGGCAACCCTGCGCAGGCTGCGCGCGAAGGCTATAAGGTGACCAAGTCGAAGAACGGCACTTTCACTGTGGTCCAGCAGCCCGGGTCCAAGAACGCGCTGGGCTTCATGAAGCTTGATATGCCTAACGAACACGCGATCTTCGTGCACGATACGCCGTCACGTGGGCTGTTCGGCAACACCTATCGCGCGCTCAGCCACGGCTGCGTGCGGACCGACAAGGCAATCCAGCTGGGCATGACCATGGCGCTGCTGGGATCGGACAAGTCGGCCGATGAACTGGTCGAAATCGTCAAGTCAGGCCAGTACACTCGCGTGCCGATGACCAAGACCTTCCCGATCTACATCACCTATTTCACCATGGCGACCGACATCGACGGCAAAATGGGGACCTTCACCGATCTCTATCAGCGCGACGCCCCGGTGCTTGCTTCTTTCGCCGCTCCGCGCAAGGCCTGGGACGGCAAGCGCAAATCAACCGAGAAGGTGATCAAGCTGGATAATCCGCTCTGATTGGCTGAGTCAGTGCCCGGCGCCCGAGGGCGACGGCGCCGGTGATTCCGGCTTCGTCACCCAGACCCGGGCCAACGATGTAGCGTTCCAGACCCGGATCGAGCTGCGGCGCCTTGATATAGCCCGCCAGCCGGGCCTCTGTCGCCTTGCGCAGTGCCGGGATCAGGCCCGGGGTCTTCATCACTCCGCCGCCGAAAATCAGTCTGTCGGGCATATGCAGCAGGATCAGGCTGACTGCCAGCTGGGCAACATACCCGGCGATCAGATCGACCTTGTCCGCTGGGCTGGCCAGTTTTGAAAGGCTCTGTCCCCAGCGCCGTTCGATCGCAGGGCCAGCCGCCAGGCCTTCCAGGCAGTCGCCGTGATAGGGGCAAAAGCCCGCATAGGGATCGACTGCGCGGTCATGCGGCACCGGGATGTGGCCGCTTTCGAAGTGGGAAAAGCCCATCAGCGAAACGCCATCACGCAGCACGCCGGTGCCGATCCCGGTGCCGACCGTGGTATAGGCCAGGGTCCGGCAACCTTGTCCGGCACCGCTTTCCCATTCGCCCAGCACTGCGCCGTTTACATCGGTATCAACCGCAATCGGCACCCCGAATCGCCCCAGCACATCGTGATAGCGAGCACCCGACCAGCCCGGCTTGGGCGTGGTGGTGAAGGTTCCGTAGCCAGGCGAGGCAGGATCGATGTCGATCGGGCCGAAACTGCCGATCCCGAAGGCGGCAATCGGCCCGTGGGCAGCCCCGGCCTGTTCGAAGAAGGCGGCGATATCGGGAAAGCACTCCGCCGGGGTGCGGGTGGCAATCCGGGTTTCAGCCAGCACCGTTCCGTCGCTGCGCGCCAGAGCCAGAACGAATTTAGTCCCTCCCGCCTCGATTGCGCCGATCAATGGTGCCACGCCTTGTTCTCCCTCGGTCGGATGACATTAAGCCTGCTCAGCCGGCTTTGGGCAACCGCAATCACTGCTCACAAGTGGTGATTCGGCAGGTCTGAGATTGACGGGAAAGGGAATGGTGCTGCTGGGGAGGATTGAACTCCCGACCTCAGCCTTACCAAGGATGCGCTCTACCACTGAGCTACAGCAGCACACCATTCCGGATGGTCCGCCTGGGCAAAGCCCCGCGGACAGGGGCGCGCTATTGGCGGTGCGCCCTTGCTTTGTCAAGCCGATCCCTGATAGCGCGGCACTATTGCCAATGCGTGAAGACCGTCCGCCCCTGACCCGCGAGGAAAAGCTTGCCGCCAAGCTGCGCGAGAACCTGCGCCGCCGCAAGGATCAGGCGCGCGCCCAGGCTGCGCAGGACCTTCCCAAAGCGGACCCGAGCAGCTAGGGGCCTGCCACCCGCCATCTGAAGGAGCTTTTCCGTGCCGCGCCTGATTCTCGTCCGCCATGGCCAGAGCCAGTGGAACCTTGAAAACCGCTTCACCGGCTGGTGGGATGTGGACCTGACCGAAAAGGGCGTGGCTGAAGCGCGCGCCGCCGGCGAACTGCTTAAGGCCAAGGGGATTGCTCCGACGCTTGCCTTCACCTCGTTCCAGACCCGCGCGATCAAGACCCTGCACTATGCCCTGGAAACCGCCGGGCGGCTGTGGATCCCGGAAATCAAGGACTGGCGCCTGAACGAGCGGCATTATGGCGGGCTGACCGGGCTCGACAAGGCCGAGACAGCAGCCAAACACGGCGACGAGCAGGTCAAGATCTGGCGGCGCAGCTTCGATATCCCGCCGCCTGTGCTGGAAGATGGCTGCGCCTTCGATCTCAAGGCCGATCCGCGCTATGCCGGGATCGCGGTTCCTTCGACCGAGAGCCTGAAGGACACGATCGCCCGCGTGCTGCCCTATTACGAAGCCCACATCGCCCCGGCATTGAAGGCGGGTGAAGTGGTGCTGATCGCAGCCCACGGCAATTCACTGCGCGCGCTGGTCAAGCATCTTTCGGGCATTTCCGATGCCGAAATCACCGGGCTGGAGATTCCCACCGGCCAGCCGATCGTCTATGAGCTGGACGAGGATCTGAACGCGATCGAGCGTTATTACCTGTCGGAGCGGTAAGAGCATGAGCGCACCCGTTGCCATCGTCATGGGCAGCCAGTCGGACTGGCCGACCATGAAATGCGCCGCCGATGCGCTCGACAAGCTAGGGGTGGCGTACGATGCGCGGATCGTCTCGGCGCACCGCACCCCGCAGCGGCTGGTCGACTTTGCGCAGGGCGCAGCGGGTGAAGGTTTCAAGGTGATCATCGCCGGGGCTGGCGGCGCGGCCCACCTGCCGGGCATGGTGGCGAGCATGACCCACCTGCCGGTGCTGGGGGTGCCGGTCCAGTCCCGGGCGCTGTCCGGGCAAGACAGCCTGCTGTCGATCGTCCAGATGCCCGCCGGAATCCCGGTCGGCACTCTGGCAATTGGCGAGGCCGGGGCGACCAATGCCGGGCTGCTGGCCGCAGCGATCCTGGCCACCAACGATCCCGCTTTGACCGAGCGGATCAAGCAGTTCCGCGCCGCGCAGAGCGACAGCGTGGCGCAGCGGCCAAGCTGACGGCAACGGTCACACAGGCATGATCACACCGGGCGAAACCATCGGCATTCTGGGCGGCGGACAGCTTGGGCGGATGCTGGCCAAGGCCGCCGCGCAGCTGGGTTACCGGGTTCACGTCTATGCCCCGGAACCCGATTCGGTCGCGGCAGAGGTTTGCGCCCAGTTCACTTGCGCCCACTGGGACGATACCGCAGCCATGGCCGACTTCGCCGCCGATTGTGCGGTGGTGACCTATGAGTTCGAGAATGTGCCGGTGCCGCCGCTGCGGGCCTTGGGCCAGGTGCCGCTCTACCCCAATGCCCGGGCGCTGGAAGTGGCGCAGGACCGGGTGAATGAAAAGGAATTCGTCGAACAATTTGGCGGGCACTGCGCCCCGTGGATGGCGGTTGATACTGCCGAGGACCTGAACGACGCCCTGATCAGGATCGGCTCCCCGGGGATCCTCAAGACCCGGCGGGAGGGTTATGACGGCAAGGGCCAGTGGCGGATCGCCTATGACCACGAGGCGGAAGGGATCGCGCTGGGCGGTCAGGCGATGGTCTATGAAGGGCTGGTCAGCTTTGCGGCTGAATTCAGTGTCATTCTGGCGCGCGGCCAGGATGGAACCATAGTGTTCTGGGATAGCGCCGAAAACGTCCACGAAGGCGGGATCCTGGCCCGTTCCACCGTCCCCGCCGGTCCGCTGGTGTCGGCGCAGGTCGATCAGGCCCGCGATCTGGCCCGGCAGATAGCGGACGCACTCGACTATGTCGGGGTGGCTGCGTTCGAATTCTTTGCCGGCGAAGACGGCCCGATCTTCAACGAGATGGCGCCCCGGGTGCACAATTCCGGGCACTGGACGATCGAGGGCGCCGTTACCAGCCAGTTCGAAAACCACATCCGCGCGATCTGCGGCCTGCCGCTGGGCGATACCCGACTGGCCGCCACCCGGGTCGAGATGCGCAACGTGATCGGCGATGCAGCGGAGGACTGGGCGGCGATCCTGTCCGACCCGGCCAACCATCTGCACCTTTATGGCAAGGCCGCCGCCCGCCCCGGGCGCAAGATGGGCCACGTCACCCGGCTGACCTTCTGACGGCCATGGACCGGCCGGAAATCGTCCTGATCGTGGCCGTGGCCGATAACGGCGTGATCGGGCGCGAAGGTGGAATGCCCTGGCGCATTTCGGCCGACTTTCGCCGGCTCAAGGCGCTGACCATGGGCAAGCCGCTGGTGATGGGCCGCAAGACCTTTGATTCGCTGCCCGGAATCCTGCCCGGCCGCCGCCATATCGTGATCACCCGTGACCCAGTCTGGCACGCCGATGGGGCCGAGCGGGCGGGATCACTGGCTGCGGCGCTGGCCCTCGCCAATGCCCCGCAGATCATCATTTTCGGCGGCGCTCAGATCTATGCTGAAGCGCTGCCGCAGGCCCAGCGGATCGAGTTGACCGAGGTTCATGCCGATCCCGATGGCGACGCCCGCTTTCCCGCCTTTGATCGCAGCGAATGGACAGAAACGTTCCGCGAACCCCATCCGGCCGAAGGCGCAACACCAGGGTTTGATTTCGTCACGCTGGTGCGTAAACCGGGTCCGGAACAGGGAGGGGCCTGATGCGCAAGCGATACTGGATACCGTTGGTCACGGTTGGCCTGGCCGCGCTGGGCTTTTTCGGAATCGCTCCGGGCTATCTTGAAAACAGCATGAACCGGATCGACGGCAAGGGGCTGATCGCGGTCAGCCCCGAAGCCCAGGCGCTGCATGACAGTCTGCTAGTGGTCGATCTCCATTCCGACACGCTGATGTGGAAACGCGATCTGACCCGGCCCGCCAACCGCGGGCATGAGGATCTGCCGCGGCTGCAAGCCGGAAACGTGGCCTTGCAGGTCTTTTCCAGCGTGACCAAGACCCCGCGCGGCCAGAATTACGATGCCAACACCGGCGAAACCGACAATATCACCGCGCTGGCGATTGCCCAGCTCCAGCCGCGTCGGACCTGGACATCGCTGCTTGAAAGGTCGTTGTTCCACGCCGAAAAGCTCGATCGCGCAGCCGCTGCGTCGGACGGGCAACTGCTCAAGGTAACCGACGAACTTGCCTTCGATCGGCTGCTGACCGCCCATGGCAAGGCCCACGGCCCGGTCGGCGCGCTGCTTTCGATCGAAGGGCTGCACAACCTGGAAGGCAAGATCGAAAACCTCGACAGGCTTTATGCCGCAGGGTTCCGGATGGCCGGGTTCACCCACTTCTTTGATAACGAGCTGGCCGGATCGCTGCACGGAGTTGGCAAGGGTGGACTGACCCCGCTAGGACGTCAGGTGATGGGCCGGATGGAGGAGATCGGGATGATCGTCGACATCGCCCATTGCAGCCACCAGTGCGTTGCCGATGTGCTTGCCGCCGCGCGCCGTCCGGTCGTCTTCAGCCATGGTGGGGTCCAGGCGACCTGCAAGGTCAACCGCAACCTGACCGACGATGAGATCCGCGGCGTCGCCCGCACCGGTGGGGTGGTCGGGGTCGGCTACTGGGACGCGGCGATCTGCGATACCTCGCCGCGCGCCATCGCCAGGGCGATCCGCCACGTCCGCGATCTGGTCGGGGTGCAATATGTCGGCCTTGGCAGCGACTATGATGGGGCGACCACGGTTCGCTTCGATACCTCGCACCTTGCCCAGATCACCCAGGCGCTGATCGATGAGGGCTTTTCGGCGGAGGAAATCCGCGCGGTGATGGGCGGCAATGCCCTGCGCCTGATCCGCGCCGGGATCGTGCCGATGCAGTTTCCCCAGGCAGGGCCGCAGCAGGCATCATGACCATTCCCAGGCTTGATGCAGGCAATCCGATGCCCGAAAGCCTGCGCGGCGCGGTGATTGCGCTGGGCAATTTCGACGGGTTTCACCGCGGCCACCAGATCGTTGCGGGAGAGGCAATCGCCTGGGCCCGTTCCGAAGGTCGCCCGGCGATCATCGCCACGTTCGATCCGCACCCGGTGCGCCACTTCGCTCCCGATGCCCCGCCGTTCCGCCTGACCACGCTCGACCAGCGCCAGGAATTGTTCGAGGCGGCCGGAGCCGATGCGATGCTGGTGTTCCAGTTCGGCGCCGAACTGGCCGGAACCACAGCGCAGGACTTCGTGACCGGGCTGCTGGCCGGACGGCTGGGCGCAGGCGGGGTGGTGACGGGCGAAGATTTCACCTTCGGCAAAGGGCGCGGCGGCAACGTCACGGTGCTGGCCGAACTTGGCGCCGAGGTCGGCATGGGCGCGCGGGCCGTGGGTGCGGTCAGCGAGGATGGCGCGGTGGTTTCCTCCAGCCGGATCCGCGATGCGCTCAAAGCTGGGGACTGCGCCGCCGCGACCCATCTACTGACTCGGCCCTTTGCCATTCGCGGTGTAGTGAAACACGGGGCAAAACTGGGCCGGACCATCGGCTTTCCCACTGCCAACCTGACGCTCGGTTCATACCTGCGCCCGGCCTATGGGATCTATGCCGTGACCGGCACCCTGCCCGGCGGCCAGGTGCTGCACGGCGCGGCCAACCTCGGCATCCGCCCCAGCTTTGATCCGCCGATCGAGCTTCTGGAGCCGCATTTCTTTGATTTTTCCGGCGACCTCTATGGGCAGGAGATCGAGGTGGCGTTTCACCACTATCTGCGGCCTGAGGCGAAGTTCGATACGCTCGAGGCACTGACTGCACAGATGGAGCAGGACTGCGCGGCGGCGCGCGGGCTGCTGGCCTCACGCTAGATCGGGTTCGCGCAGAGCACGCAGAGAAGAAAAGGGAGGCGCAGAGGTGTCGCGCCTGCGGCGAAGCCGCCTTCAATTCCAACGGCGCGGCAAACGCAGCAGAACGGATCGAAGGCCGCCTACGGCGGATAAGGCAACCTCTCTGCGCCTCCCTTTTCTTCTCTGCGCCTCTGCGTGAACCAAAAAATTGCGAAACATCCCGGCCAAGGCTAAGGCCCGCGTCGCCATGACCGAAAAGCGCGATCTTAAAGACACCGTCTTCCTGCCGAAGACCGACTTCCCCATGAAAGCGGGCCTCCCCCAGAAGGAGCCTGGCATTCTGGCGCGCTGGAACGAATTTGGCCTCTACCGTCAGCTGCGCGATGCCCGCGCGGGCCGCGACAAGTTCATCCTTCACGATGGCCCGCCCTATGCCAACGGCGATATGCACATCGGCCACGCGCTGAACCATATCCTGAAGGACATGGTCTGCCGCACCCAGAACCTGCTGGGCAAGGACGCGCCCTATGTGCCCGGCTGGGATTGCCACGGCCTGCCGATCGAATGGAAGATCGAGGAGCAGTACCGCAAGAAAAAGCTCGACAAGGATCAGGTCGATCCGGTCGAGTTCCGCGCCGAATGCCGCGCCTATGCCCAGAACTGGGTCAACGTGCAGCGCGAACAGGTCAAGCGACTGGGCATTCTGGGCGATTGGGACAACCCCTACCTGACCATGGACCCGGAGGCCGAGGGCACGATCGTTGCCGAACTGCTGAAGTTCGCCGAGACCGGAATGCTCTATCGCGGGGCCAAGCCGGTAATGTGGTCCCCGGTCGAAAAGACCGCGCTGGCCGAAGCCGAAGTCGAGTATGAGGACATCACCTCGACCCAGATCGACGTGGCGTTCGAGATCGCCGAAAGCCCGATCACCGAACTGGTTGGCGCCCATGCGGTGATCTGGACGACCACGCCGTGGACGATCCCGGCGAACCAGGCTTTGGCTTATGGGCCGGAGGTAGAGTACGTTTTGCTGCGGGATGGCAGTTCGCCGCGCAGCTATCTGGTGGCCAAGGAATTAGCCGCCAGCTTT
>JAKPHK010000057.1 GCA_029550345.1 Pseudomonadota bacterium | reverse complement strand
ATGCCGGTTCCGGCGCTCATCACCTGAACGTCGCCGGCCGCAGTCCGGCCTTCGTTACCCAGGCTGTCGCGGTGGCTGATCGCGCCCTGACGGACATAGGTGATGATTTCCATGTCGGCGTGGGGATGCGGCGGAAAGCCGCTCTTCGCGGCGATCGTATCGTCGTTCCACACCCGCAGCGCGCCCCACTGCACCCTTGCAGGATCATGGTAGGACGCGAACGAGAAGTGGTGATGGGCATCAAGCCAGCCATGGTTGGCCGCGCCGATCGCAGAAAAAGGCCTCAATTCGATCATGAACAGTCTCCGGTCGTGCCGCACTGCGGCAGACGTGTGCCGGCAAGATAGGTATTGCCGCGCTGTTCGCCAGATGGAACAGGGCGGATGGTCCGCAACGAAAGATATTCCGTGCCCAAGATCGCCTTCCTCGCCTGCCCCGATACCCTGCCCGGCTCCCCCACCCGCCGCCCCGATGCCTTTGAGCATGACCTGCTGTTCGATGCCCTGAATGCCGGTCTGGCGGGCCGGGCAGAGCTGGTCGCGCTGGACTGGCGCGCGCCGCTGGACGAATTGACCCGGTTTGGCCTCGCCTATCTTGGCACGCCCTGGGACTATACCGAGGCGAAGGACGAATTCCTTGAACGGCTGACCGCGCTGGAGGCCGCCGGCGTGGTGGTCTGCAATCCGGTGGAGGTGATCCGCTGGAATGCGGACAAGCTCTATCTGCAAGAGCTGGAGCAGCGCGGTGCCCCCTCGATCCCGACCCTGTGGCCCGAAAGCGCCGGGCGCGCGGAGGTGCTGGCGGCCTTCGATCATTTCGGCTGCGACCGCGTGGTGGTGAAGCGCCGCGTCGGTGCCGGGGCGATCGGGCAGGACAGCTTCACCCGCGATGCCCCGCCGTCGGCCGACTGGCGGATCGATCAGGCAGCGATGATCCAGCCGTTCCTGCCCGCGATCCAGAGCGAGGGCGAACACAGTTTCATCTTCGTGGGCGGGCGCTTCAGCCACGGCCTGATCAAGCAGGCCGCCGCGGGCGACTACCGGATCCAGTCGCTCTACGGCGGCATCGAGGTTGCGCTCGACCCAGCCCCGGCAGACCGTGCCGCCGCCGAAGCGGTCATGGCCATGCTGCCGTTCGAAGCGCCGCCGCTCTACGCCCGGATCGACATGGTCCGGCTCGACAGCGGTCAACTCGCGGTGATCGAGGCGGAACTGATCGAGCCCTATCTCTATCCGCAGCAGGGCCCCGGTTTCGGAGTCCGCATGGCGGAGGCAATGCTGGCCAGGCTGGGCTAGACCCGCCAGTCCACTCCACCGCGCCCCTTGGCCTCAAGAAAGGCATTGGCCTGGCTGAAATGACGGCAGCCGAGAAAGCCCGAGTGGGCCGAAAGCGGGCTTGGGTGCGGTGCAGTGAGCACGAGGTGATGGTTGTGTGCCAGTTGTGTGACCTTCATCGCCTTCTTGCGGGCATGGTTGCCCCATAGCAGAAACACGCAGGGTTCGGCCTTGGCGGCAACGGCTGCAACCACAGCATCGGTGATCTCTTCCCAGCCCTTGCCCTGGTGCGAGGCGGGCTTGCCATCCTCAACCGTCAGCGCGGCATTGAGCAGCAGAACGCCCTGCCGCGCCCAGGCTGAAAGATTGCCCGAGCTTGCCCGCGCCAGGCCGAGATCGCTTTCCAGCTCCTTGTAAATATTGACCAAACTCGGCGGGACGCGCACCCCTTCCGGCACCGAAAAGCTGAGGCCATGGGCCTGACCCGGGCCGTGGTAGGGGTCCTGCCCGAGGATCACCACCTTGACCGCATCCAGCGGGCACAGCTCCAACGCAGCCAGCCGAACCCCGCGCGGCGGATAGATTGCCTTTCCGGCCGCCTCTTCACCCTGAAGAAACCCGCCCAGCGCGAGCGATTTCGGCGTCTGCAACACCGGGTCCAGCGCCGCGCGCCAGGACAGGGGAACCGCATCTGATCCGGCCACTTCGTCTGCTCCGTAAAAGCGGGCTTTTCACCCCGCACGGATAAGCCTAAGCACCTTGGCCTATGGCAGTCTATCTCCACGAAGAAGATCTCCCCGAAGGCGTCCTCGCACCGGGTCCGGTGGCCGTTGATACCGAAACGATGGGGCTGATTACCCCGCGCGACCGGCTGTGCCTGGTCCAGATTTCGGACGGTCGGGGTGATGAGCATCTGGTCCGGTTCGGCCCGGGCTCACGCTTTGACGCACCAAACCTCAAGGCGGTGCTGGCCGATCCGGCACGGGTCAAGCTGTACCACTTCGCGCGGTTCGATCTTGCCGCGATCGAGCACTATATGGGCGTGGTCGCCGCGCCGGTGTTCTGCACCAAGATCGCCAGCAAGCTGGTGCGCACCTACACCGACCGGCACGGGCTGAAGGACCTGGTCCGCGAACTGCTGGGCAAGGAACTGTCAAAGCAGCAGCAATCGAGCGACTGGGGCGGCCCCGAGCTCAGCGAGGCGCAGCGCGAATATGCCGCCAGCGACGTGCGTTATCTGCACGCAATGCAGGTGATCCTGGCGGAGCGGCTTGAGCGCGAAGGCCGCAGCGCGATTGCCCAGGCCGCCTTTGATTTTCTGCCCTACCGTGCCCGGCTTGACCTGATGGGCTGGCCGGACAAGGACATCTTCAGCCACGAAGCATAGATGACGTGACCCAGGCTGCCGACATCATTCGCGACAAGCGCCGCCACTGGGCCGCGCCGGGCGGTTCGCATGACCGAAAGGTGCGGATTCTGGCGGTGTGGCTTCCAGGGCTGGTCGGCGTGGTCGCGGCGGCAATGATCGTCGGCCCACTGTTCAGCCAGGGCGAACTCTCGTTCCTGCTCGATCGCAACAAGGTTGCGGTCACGCAGGAGCGGCTGCGGGTGGCCGATGCGATGTACCGCGGCGAGGACAAGGACGGCCGCCCCTTCACGATCACCGCTGGCAGTGCGGTGCAGGTTTCGGCGCAGGACCCGCTGGTGCGGATGGAAAACCTGGCCGCACGGATCAGGCTGAGCGATGGCCCGGCGGAATTGACCGCGGTGCGCGGCCAGTATGACTATGCCGCAGAAACCGTGAATGTCGAAGGGCCGGTTCAGTTCACCGCTGCCGACGGTTACCGGATGAGTACGCAGAACGTGCTGATCGACCTGAAAAATCGGCGGGTTACCGGTACGGGCGGGGTGCAGGGGGCCATTCCGTCTGGCACTTTCAGCGCCGAGCGGATAAGTGCCGATCTTGATGACCGGGTGCTGACGCTTGACGGCAATGTCAGGATGCGGTTCGAACAGACCAAGTTCAGGATTCCGCGATGACCCAGCCAAACACCACGACAAGCCTCAAGGCCACGGCCCTGCGCTCGCTGGTGGGCGGGTTCGCGCTCGGCAGCGCGGCCTTGCTGGCGCTCGCGCCGTCCAGCGCGCAGGTCTTTGCCGGGCACAACAGCGATGCCCCCGTCAACTTCGCGGCCGATCATGGCGAGCTGCAGGGCAAGGCCAACCGCGCCGTTCTGGCCGGGAACGTGGTCATCACCCAGGGCGATATGACACTACACGCTGGGCGCACCACCATGGCCTTCACCACCGAGGGTGGCGGTTTCAAGATCCACCGCGTCGATGCCGTCGGCGGGGTGCGGATCACCAAGGGCAACCAGGCCGCCACCGGTGATGTGGCGATCTATGATTTCGACAAGCGGATCATCACCTTGGCCGGGAGTGTCGTGCTGCAGCGCGGTTCGGATCGGCTTTCCGGTGGACGGCTGACGATCGACCTGGATTCCGGGCTTTCCACGCTGGACGGCCGCGTCGGCGGCGGATCGCCCGCGCTTGGCGGTGACGGAACCGCATCGACGCCGCGTGGTGGCCGGATCACCGGAACCTTCACGGTTCCGAAGAAGTCCAACTGAGCCCGGCCGGGTTGATGGACCGGCCCGCGCTGAGGCGCGTCCTGCTGACCCTTTTCGGAACCGGCCCGCTTCCCGATCTGTCGGCACTGAACGAAGCCGACTGGATCGAGCTGGATCGGATAGCCCAGGATCACCGGCTTCAACCCTTACTGCACGCGCGCCATCGCGGCAGCCTGAACATCCCTTCTGCGGTTCTGGCGCGCTGGCAGACGGCCCACCGCCATGCGGCAATGGTGGCATTGGTCCAGCAGGCGGATCTGGCTGAAACCAGCGCTTTGCTCGAACAGGCCAGTTTTGCCCCGATTGCGCTGAAAGGCGCCTGGCTATCGGTCCACGCTTACCCCGAAGCCGCGCAGCGGCCGATGCGCGATATCGATCTGCTGGTCCCGGCGGATGCAGTGATTCCAGCCTACCGAATGCTGATCGCGGCGGGATACGAAGCGGGCGACAAGGTGGAAATGCCGCTGGAAGACGTGGTCCGGCTCGACAAGCATATGCCCCCGCTCCGCGCACCGCGCGGGACCTGGGTGGAACTGCACCACCGTTTGTGGGAGCGTGACGGACGGCTGGATCATGCCAGCCCGCAAGCTGACGAAGCGGCGATGGTCGCGCGTGCCGTGCCCGGCCCGGAGGCAATCCGCTATCTCGCCCCGCAAGACCTGCTGGGGCACTTGATCGTCCACGCGATCTACAGCCACCGGCTCGATTGCGGGCCGCTGGTGCTGACCGACATCGCCATGCTGCTGCACGCCACGCCGATCGATTGGGCACGGTTCTGGGGCGATGCGACAAGGCAGGGCTGGCGCGACGGGGCCAGGCTGCTGCTGGAGCTTGTCAGGCAATACTATCCCAGCACAGCGATCGAGCTGGCCGACGATCCGGGCGTTCCGACCCCCGCAGCCTTGCTTGAGGCCGCACCGGACCTGCTCCTGCAGGAACTCGGCACCCGCGCCAGTGCGGGGCTTGCCGCAGCGGCGATCAAGGACGGGCCGCGCAAGCTCAAGCAGCGGCTCACCGGGCTCCGCTCAGCCGCGGGTGAGCAGCCGGTGGCCCGCAACATGGAGCATGAGGGCGGATTCCTCGGCTGGGCCGGATCGCGTGCCGTACGGTCCTTGCGGGATCTGTCCCAGGCCGATGTGCGCCGCCAATCGCGCCAGCTCGCCGCGCTCAGCAAATGGCTCGACCGGTGAAAGACGCGAACATCCTGATCGTCGGGCTGAACTACGCGCCCGAACCCGTCGGCATCGGCCCCTATACCCAGGGCCTAGCCGAAGCGCTGACCGCGCGCGGGGCGCGGGTTCGGGTGATCACGGGCAAGCCCTATTACCCGCAATGGCGAACCTATCCGGCTTATGCCGGGCTGAACTGGCAAAACGCAAGCGAAGCCGGGGTGGAAATCACCCGGTGCCCGCACTACGTCCCCGCCCAGCCGAGCGGGCTGAAACGGATCGTCCATCTCGCCAGCTTTGCCCTGTCCACCCTGCCCCACGCCCTGCGCGCCGCATTACGGCCCAAAGCCGATCGCCCAAACCTGGTGATTGCGATTGCCCCGGCTCTGCTCAGCGTTTTCACCGCCTGGCTGGCGGCACGAATCGCCGGAGCCAGGCTGTGGATCCATGTCCAGGATTTCGAGGTTGAGGCAGCGCTTGCGACCGGGTTGATGGATCAGAATCGCCCGGCCGCGCGGCTGGCCCGCTGGATCGAGGCGCGATTCCTGGGACTGGGCGACCTGGTTTCGACGATCAGCCCGCAGATGTGCGCCAAACTGGTGGCCAAGGGTGTGTCGCCCGATCGCGTGTTCGAAATGCGCAACTGGTCCGACGCCCGCTTCGCCCCCGATCCCGCCGGGGCGGAGGCGATCCGCGTGGACTGGGGTCTGACCGGCAAGGTCGTGGCGCTCTATTCCGGCAACATCGCCCGCAAGCAGGGAATCGAGATCCTGGTCGAGGCGGCGCGGCTCTTGAAGGACCGGACCGATCTGGCCTTCGTGATCTGTGGTGAGGGGCCCAACCGCGCCAATCTGGAGGCGCTTGCCACCGGCCTGCCCAACATCCAGCTTCACGATCTGCAACCGGCCGAGCAGATGGGGGCGATGCTGACCATGGCCGATCTGCACCTGCTGCCGCAGATCGCCGGCGCGGCCGATCTGGTCCTCCCCAGCAAACTGACCAATATGCTGGCCTCCGCCCGCCCGGTGGTTGCCACCACCGAACCCGAAACCGGGCTCTATGCCGAAGTCGATGGCTGCGGGGTCATTACCCCGCCGGGCGACGCCGAGGCGCTAGCGGCCGCAATCGCATCCCTGGCCAGTGATCCGGCCCGGCGTGAAGTTCTGGGCAACGCGGCGCAGCGGCGCGCGTCGGAGCGCTGGCAAAAGGACGCGATAATAGACCGCGCATTGGCAACATTTGAACAAGGCCGTCTGCCCTGAACCGGCAGAATCAGTCCTTGGCCCAGGGCGATTTGTGCTTGGCAGGAACGTGCTGCACCTTGGCCTGTTCATGCAGACGGGCATCATCCGCGGCCGGTACCGTGCAATAGGCCGTCAGCAGCACGCCCATCGACCATATCACCGCCTTCCAGCGGTTGGCGAAGACCTGATTCATCCTGGGGCCGAAACCGAACATGGTGCAGGCCTAACGCGGCGAGGTTAAGGAACCATGCCAGCCGTTCGCTTGAGCTGATAGAGCAGATCGAGCGCCTCACGCGGGGACAGGGCATCGACGTCTAGTTCAGCCAGACATTCGCGCAGTTCATCAACCGGCTCAGGCTCCGCTGCCGCGGTCGCGGCAAACAGCGGCAGATCGCCAAGCCCTGCGGCAAGACCGCCAGTTTCTGCGCGGCCTTTTTCCAGTCGCTCGAGCACTGCCTTGGCCCGCGCCACGACCGGCGCAGGTACGCCGGCCAGCTTGGCCACGGCGAGACCATAGGAGCGATCCGCCGGGCCTTCGGCCAGTTCGTGCAGCAGCACCAGATCGCCCTGCCATTCACGGGCGCGGACGTGGTGAAGCGAGAGCGCCTCGCAGCTTCCCGCGAGGCGCGACAGTTCATGATAATGGGTCGCGAACAGGCAGCGGCTGCGGTTTGCGGAATGGACCGCCTCGGCCACGGCCCAGGCCAGCGCCAGCCCGTCATAGGTTGATGTGCCGCGCCCGACCTCATCCAGGATCACGAAGCTGCGCGGGGTCGCCTGAGCAAGGATCGCGGCGGTTTCGACCATTTCAACCATGAAGGTCGAACGGCCGCGCGCGAGATTGTCTGATGCTCCGACCCGGCTGAACAGCCGGTCGGTCAACCCGACCGTCGCCCGCACCGCCGGAACGAACCCGCCGGCCTGGGCCAGCAGCACGATCAGCGCGTTCTGGCGCAGGAAGGTGCTTTTGCCGCCCATGTTCGGGCCGCCGACCAGCCACAGCCGGTCCTGCTCAGCCAGGCGGCAGTCGTTGGCGACAAAGCGTTCACCCTTGGCCGCCAGCGCCGCCTCGACCACCGGATGACGCCCGCCTTCAACCGCCAGAACCGGGCCATCGTCCAGCTCCGGGCGGCACCAACCGCCTTCAACCGCGCGCTCGGCCTGGCTGCAGGCAACGTCGGTCCGGGCCAGCGCGTCGGCGGTAGCGGCAATGGTGTGGGCGGCCTTGACCGCTTCACCAATCAGCTCTTCGAAATGGGCGTCTTCCGCCGCGAGGGCGTGACCGCCTGCTTCGGCGATCCGGCTCGCTTCCTCATGCAGGGCGAGCGCATTGAACCGCACTGCCCCGGCCATGGTCTGGCGGTGGGTAAAGCCGCTGTCAGGCGCCATCAATGCATCGGCGCGCGCGGCGGGCACCTCGATGAAATAGCCCAGTACACCGTTGTGGCGAATTTTCAGCGCGGCGATCCCGGTCTGATCGCGATATTTTGCCTCCAGCGCAGCGATTGCGCGGCGCGCATCGCCCGATATGCGCCGCAGTTCATCAAGGGCATGGTCGTATCCCTCAGCGATGAAGCCGCCCTGGCCGCGCTCGGTCGGCGGGCTTGGCACCAGTGCCCGCGAATAGAGGTCGGTCAGCGCCCCGTGGCCGGTCAGGCACGGCAAAAGCGCGTTCAACAACACGGGCCGCTCAGCCCGGCCCTGCAAGTAATCGTGGATCCGCCGCGCTTCGCCCAGTCCGTCGCGCAGTTGGCCAAGGTCGCGCGGGCTGCCGCGCCCGGCAACGATCCGCCCCAGCGCTCGGCCCAGATCGGGCAACGCGCGGAGCACCGCGCGTAGATCGCCGCGCAACAGGGCGTCTTCGTGCAGCCACTGAACCAGCGCCAGCCGCGCCTCGATCGACGCCCGATCGGTCAGCGGTGCAGAGAGATCCTCTGCCAGCAATCGCGCCCCGGCCCCGGTCACGCAGCGATCGACCGCTTCGATCAGGCTGCCGCGACGCCCACCCTGGCTGGAGCTAAGCACCTCAAGGCTGGCGCGGGTCGCCTCGTCCATCGCCAGATGCGCATCACCTTCGCGCGCCACGGGTGGCAGCAGCAAAGGCAAGCGGCCCCGACCAACGTGATCAAGATAGGCGATCAACCCGCCCGCCGCCGCCAGCATCGCCCGGCCGAACCGCCCGAAACCGTCGAGCGTGGCAACCCCGTGGAGCGCCTTCAGCCGCGCTTCGCCGCCGTCGCTGGAAAAGCTGTTGGCTGGGCGGGCAATGGCCTGATCGGGCGCCCCCTCCCAGCCGTCAGGCGCAACCACTTCGCTCGCGCCCAGCCGCGCAAGCGCGGCGCTCAGCCGGTCAGCGCCGCATTCCTCCAGCTCCATCCGCCCGGTCGAAATGTCGCAGGCGGCAATCCCGCACAGGCCGCGCACCTCGCACACTGCGGCCAGCACATTGGCTCGGCGCGGTTCAAGCAAGGCCTCTTCGGTCAGCGTCCCGGCCGTAACAAAGCGAACGATGTCGCGCGCGACAAGCGCCTTCGATCCGCCACGCTTCTTCGCTTCCTCCGGCGTTTCGACCTGCTCTGCGATCGCCACCCGGCAACCGGCCTTGATCAGCCGTGCCAGGTATCCCTCAGCCGAATGGACCGGCACTCCGCACATCGGGATCGGGACGCCATGGTGCTCCCCCCTGCTGGTCAGAGCAATATCGAGGATCTGCGCGGCGTGGCGTGCATCGTCGAAGAACAGCTCAAAGAAATCGCCCATCCGGTAGAACAGCAGGCAATCGCCGGCCTCGGCCTTGAGCGCCAGGTATTGGACCATCATCGGAGTGGCTGCGCCGGACATTTGCCCGGGGTTAGGGTCGCGCATTCGATTCGCAAAGCGCCGCGGCTGCGCTTTCCCCTATCGCGTCGCGCGCGGCTGCGTTAGGGCGAAAACGATTCCGGAGGAACCCGTGGCCGAAGACCTGACCCAGACCAACGAAAGCAATGTCCGTTTCACCGAACGTGAGGCGCTGTTCTATCATAAAACCATCCGCCCCGGTAAGATCGAGATCATCGCTTCAAAGCCGATGGCAACTCAGCGCGACCTGAGCCTGGCCTATTCGCCGGGGGTGGCCGTGCCGGTCCAGGCCATCGCCGACAATCCGGCAGATGCCTATGAATACACCGCCAAGGGCAACCTGGTTGCGGTGATTTCCAACGGCACCGCGATCCTGGGTATGGGCAACCTTGGCGCGCTGGCATCAAAGCCGGTGATGGAAGGCAAGGCGGTTCTGTTCAAGCGCTTTGCCGACGTCGATTCGATCGACATCGAAGTGGCGACCGAAGATCCGGACAAGTTCATCGAGGCGGTTGCCCTGCTGGAACCCAGCTTTGGCGGGATCAACCTGGAAGACATCAAGGCGCCCGAATGCTTCGTGATCGAGCAGGCGCTGCGCGAGCGGATGAAGATTCCGGTGATGCACGATGATCAACACGGCACCGCGATCATCGCCGCCGCCGGGCTGGTCAACGCCTGCTTTCTGACCGGGCGCCAGTTCAAGGACGTGAAAGTGGTGGTCAATGGCGCCGGGGCTTCGGCTCTGGCCTGCACCGCGCTGATCAAATCGATGGGCGTGCGGCATGAAAACGTCACCGTCTGCGATCGGTCGGGGGTGATCTATCGCGGGCGGGAAACCGGGATGGACCAGTGGAAGAGCGCCCATGCGATCGACACCACCCGCCGCACCCTGGAAGAAGCGCTGGAAGGCGCCGATATTTTCCTTGGCCTTTCAGCGGCAGGTGCGCTGAAGCCCGAGTGGGTCATGAACATGGCGCCAAAGCCGATCATCTTTGCCATGGCGAACCCCGATCCGGAGATAACCCCGCCCGACGCCAAGGCTGTGCGGCCTGATGCGATCGTTGCCACCGGGCGCAGCGACTACCCTAACCAGGTCAACAACGTGCTGGGCTTCCCGTTCATTTTCCGGGGCGCGCTGGATGTCCATGCCACCTCGATCAACGAGGAAATGAAGATCGCCGCAGCCAATGCCATTGCCGAACTGGCGCGCGAAACGGTGCCGGAGGAAGTCGCGGCCGCCTATGGCAAGAAGCATCAGTTCGGCCCGGAATATATCATCCCGGCGCCGTTCGATCCGCGGCTGATGGAAGTCGTCTCCTCGGCCGTCGCCAAGGCGGCGATGGATACCGGCGTTGCGCAGAAACCGATTACGGATTTCGATGCCTACCGGACCAGCCTCAAGGCACGGCTCAATCCGACCACCTCGGTCCTCACCGAGGTTTATGAAACGGTCAAGGCCAACCCCAAGCGGGTGATCTTTGCCGAAGCGGAGAACGAGATCGTCCTGCGTGCGGCGATCCAGTATCGCGATTATGGTTATGGTGAGCCGGTGCTGGTCGGCCGGACCGAACAGGTCAAGGCCAAGCTCGCCGAACTGGGGATCGACAATCCCGACGATTTCCAGATCGAAAATTCGGCGCTCAGCGAATACGTGCCGGCCATGGTCGAGGCGCTGTATGAACGTCTTCATCGCCGCGGCTTCATGGAGCGCGATGTGCGCCGGATGGTCAATCAGGACCGCAACATCTTCGCCTCGATGCTGCTCAAGCTGGGCGTCGGCGATGCGATGG
Organism: Pseudomonadota bacterium; assembly: GCA_029550345.1. Taxonomy (GTDB): domain Bacteria; phylum Pseudomonadota; class Alphaproteobacteria; order Sphingomonadales; family Sphingomonadaceae; genus Novosphingobium. The sequence continues at coordinate 17,614 of JAKPHK010000057.1, read as the reverse complement.
TGACCGGGATGACCCGCACGTTCGCGCAGACCATCCGCGAAGTGCGCCACGTGCTCGATCCGAAAGAAGGCCAACTGCCCTTCGGCATCCACCTGATGATCGGCAAGAACTATACCGTGTTCCTGGCCGATACCACCGTCAACGAACGCCCCAGCGCCGAGGACCTGGCCCGGATCGCGACCGAAACGGCCGCCGTGGCCCGCCGTCTGGGCCACGAACCGCGCGTCGCCTTCCTGTCCTATTCCACCTTCGGCAACCCAGCCGGACGCTGGCTGGAACCGCTGCGCGATGCGGTGGCGATCCTCGATGCACAGAACCCCGGCTTCGAATACGAAGGTGAACTGGCCCCTGATGCGGCACTCAACCCCACGGTCATGGCAAATTATCCGTTCTCGCGCCTGTCGGGTCCGGCCAATGTGCTGATCATGCCGGGCCTGCAATCGGCCAATATCTCGGCCAAGCTGCTGCGCGAACTGGCCGGCAATGCCACGATCGGACCGATGCTGATCGGGATGGAAAAGCCGGTCCAGATCGTCCCGATGACGGCGATCGCCCCGGACGTGCTGACGCTGGCCGTGCTGGCCGCGGCGGGGGTTGCGGGTTAAACCAGGTTTGCGACCCAGGCGATCGCCATTGCCGCGGGAATGAAGATCGCCTGGGCCAGGACAGTCCCCGCGAGGCGGCTGAGCGATACCCACACGATCGCCCGGCGGAAAAGCGCTGCGTCCATCCGGCCTTCGACGACATCGTCAGTCATCACGGACAGCTGCGGGTCGATCACGGCGAACAGCAGGATGGTGGCGAAGCCATTGACCACCGAAGAAAGCTGCGAGGCGGTAACCCGGAATTCGGGATTGAGATAGCCGGCATAAAGCGAACCAAGAACCCCCACGGTCAGCAATGCCTGCGCCAATGCGTTTGCAATCAGCACCCCCCACGAAATCCCGCGGGTACGGGTCAGATCGCGAACGTTGTTCATCGACGGCAAAGTCAGTGAATTGCGCACCGCCGAGAGTCCGGCGGGCGAAGCACTGCGCAGCACCAGCCGGGCGGTGGAGCGGTTGGCCTGGAACCAGTTGATCGCGATGCCGAACAGGCGCTGCGCGGTCGGCACCAGCAAAATTCCTGCCAGTACCGCCAGACTTGCACTGGCAAGCACGATGCGGAAATCATCGGCCAGCGCCGCTCCGCCGCCGGTATCAAGCCGCACTTCGATGCGCTTTGCCAGAAACGGCCCAAGGAAACTGTTGGACAGGCGGCTGACCAGAACCAGCAGGTTGAAAAGCGCGAAACTGAGCGCAATCCGGCCAGTTCGAATCCCGGCGATCCGCGCCGCATAGGCCAGCGCCCCGATCAGGTTGATAAGCGCCGTCAGCAGGCAGATCAGCAGCAGTTGGCTATCCATGATTGGACCCATCTAGCCGTGCTGGCTGGCGCGGGACAGGGCTAGCCTCAAGCCTTCCACATTCCGAAACCGCTGGTCAGGGTCAGAACCACGCCGACCATGATCAACATCAGCTTGGCCGGTATATGCTTTGCCGCCCAGGCCCCCAATGGCGCCGCAGCCACACCGCCGATCAGCAGGCCCAGTGTCGCCCCGGCCAGATCGGCAAATCCCAGATGATAGATGAAGGTTGCGCTGATCGTCAGTGTCAGAAAGAATTCAACAGCGTTGACAGTGCCCACCACCTTGCGCGGATCTGCGCCCTGGATCAGCAGATTAGATGTTACGACAGGGCCCCAGCCACCTCCACCGGCAGCATCGAGAAAGCCACCGATGAGACCGAGCGGCGCGACGACTTTGGCCGGCTTCCCTTGCGGAGGGTATTTAATGCCGCGCCACAAAAGCATCAGCCCGATTGCGGCAAGGTAGCCAAGCACATAGGGCTTTACCGCAGCCGCATTGAGCGAACTCAGCAGGTACGCACCAACGACGCCGCCCACCATGCCGGGCAACAGGAGTTTGAAAAACAGCTTCTTGTCGATGTTCCCGTGGAGCAGATGGCTGACCCCGGACGTGGCGGTCGTGAAACATTCGACAATGTGGACCCGCTGAGAGGCCTGAGCCGGTGGGACGCCCAAAACGCCCACCAGCAGCGTATTGGAAATCACCCCGAAGGCCATTCCCACAGCGCCATCGACAGCCTGTGCGGCAAAGCCGACGGCAATGAAGGGGAGCAAGGCTGCAAGATCGAATTCCATGATGGCTGACGCCCCTTATTGTCGAGGAAATGAATAGACAAAAAGCCTCCGCCTTTACGAGATAGTTTTTCGCGCCAGCGCCGAAGCGAAATTATCCTGAGGCGAAGCGCGCGCCGGGCATTGTTGCTTGCACAGCGCATGATCGGCGACAATGTAGAGGGTATGACCATTTCATTTCGTCCGCGCCGCTCCGCACTGTTCCTGCCGGCCTCCAACCCTAAGGCGCTGGCCAAGGCACGCAGCTTGCCAGCCGATGTGGTAATCCTTGACTTGGAGGATGCCGTTGCCCCGGAAGCGAAGGCCGAAGCTCGCCAGGCCGCTATTGCCGCCGTTGCAGAAGGCGGGTTCGGGCGCCGCGAACTGGTGGTGCGGACCAACGGCCTGGACACGCCGTGGGGCGCTGACGACCTGTCAGCCATGACGGCGGCCGGACCAGATGCGGTGCTGGTACCGAAGGTCAACACGCCAGAAGAAGTGCGCGCCTATGATGCCGCTCTGGCTCAGGCTCCGGCCCATACCCGACTGTGGATCATGATCGAAACCTGCGCCTGCCTCCCGCTGCTCCATCAGATTGCAGCCTGCGGCGCCGATAGCAGGCTGGCGGGCTTCGTTCTGGGCACCAACGATCTGGCCAAGGAAATGCGTGCCAGACTTACACCTGCACGCACGCCGTTCCTGCCGGTAATGACAATGGCCGTGTCCGCCGCCCGCGCCCATGGTCTGATCGTGCTGGACGGGGTCTGCAACGATTTCCGCGACCTTGAACGGTTCCGTGCAGAGGCCGAACAGGGCCTTGAATTCGGTTTTGACGGCAAGAGCCTGATCCACCCCGACCAGATCGAACCTTGCAACGCGGTATTCTCACCCAGCGCGGAAGAGCAAGCCTGGGCCGAAGCGGTCGTTACCGCCTTTGCCGCACCTGAAAACGGTGGCAAGGGCGCGATCAGGGTCGAAGGCCGGATGGTGGAGCTGCTACACCTGGAGCAAGCACGGCAGGTGCTGGCTATGGTCCGTGCGATCTCAGTAGGCTGACCAATGCATCCGCACACCAATGCTGCCCGTCAGGCCAAGCTGGACCGCGCCGATGCGCTGGGCATCGACAAGCAGTTCATCAGCACGCTGGTCGAAACCTTTTATGCCCGAATCCGCGACGACGCGATGCTGGGGCCGATCTTTGCCGAGCGGATCACCGACTGGCCTTCTCATCTCGCAAGGATGAAGGCTTTCTGGAGCGCGGTACTGCGGGGCGGCGGCGGCTATACCGGCACCCCGATGCCAAAGCACATCGCCATCCCGAACATCGGTGACGCCGAATTTTCACGCTGGCTCGCCCTGTTCGACCAAACCCTGCGCGACATCGAGCAAGACCCCGGCGCCACTGCGCTAACCAGTCGGCAAGCCCATGTTATCGCCGAAAGCCTACTGACCGGCATTCGTATTCACCGCGATGGCGTTCTGCCCGTTCAGCGCGGCGGCAGCGCTGAATAGCGACCGCCGATCATATCAATAAACAGTTCAACGGCTTCGGACATAGCCTGTTCGGCCGGCTTGGCCACGCGCCATTCGCGGAAGTGGCCGTCGATCCACATCCTGCACAAACCATAGATGAAGGCCCGCGCCATCAGCATCAGAGCATCGGGCGGCATCGCGGCGGAAATTCGTCCGCTGGCCTGCGCGCGCGCAATCATGTCAACCATGGCGAGGCGGATTGCCTCATTCTCGGTCGTCAGCCGTTCCGACCCATGGAAATCGATCAGCGTACGCGATGCGATAACATCGAAATGCGTCGGGTTGGCCAAGGCCCAAAGCAAGTAACCGCGCGCCACCGCCCGCAATTCCTCCACCGGATCATCGGATCCGCACACGGCGCGCTCATGCAGCACCGATGCGGTCAGCCGCGCCATCGCCTGCTCAGCGACTGCGGTCATCAGTGCCGCCTTGTTTGCAAAGTGACGAAACGGGGCGCCCGGCGAAACGCCAGCTCGTTTCGCCACCTCGCGCACTGAAACCGCGTCAAAACCCTTTTCCTCGATCAGGGTGATCGTCGCGGAGATCAGCTCCTCCACCAGATTGCCGTGATGGTAGGTTTTGCGAGGTTCAGCGGTATCCATCATCACCCAACCATAGCTGCCCACCAGTGATATGTAATCACCGAAAACATCCCTTGACAGCACGTGAGACATCCTATGTAATCACTGCATACATAGGAGGCTTGATGGCGAAAGAACAAGATGTGGCGATAGGTCCTTTTCAGGGGTGGTCGCTGACGATCGTTTTGTGGCTGGGCGTGCTTGCGATCAGTCTTGCCGCCTTCGCGCTTTCTGCGGATCTCGTAGCCGGCATTCGGATAGTGATCCGAATAACCGCGCGCACTTCGCTGCTGCTGTTTGTGTTGGCCTTTACCGCCTCCAGCCTGATCGTGTTTCACCGCAGTCCGGCAACGCTCTGGCTGCGCGCAAATCGCCGCCAAGTCGGCGTGGCATTTGCCTTATCCCACTTCACCCATGCGGCGGCCATCATCGCCCTGGCCCGGATCGACCCCGTGCTGTTCGCGGCCCTTACCACACCTGCATCCTTCATTTTTGGCGGTGCTGGCTATGCCGTGATCCTGGCCATGTTCGCCACGTCCTTTGATCGCACCGCCGCACTGATCGGCCCGAAAGCCTGGCGATGGATCCACACTGGCGGGGCATGGTTTCTGGCGATCATGTTCGTGATCAACTTCGCCCGGCGGGCCGTGCCGATGCCAGGGATGTATTGGCCCTACATGGTGCTGATCCTGGCCGCCATCGCCGTGCGGATCGCGACGCGGCGCCGCAATGCGGCTGCGCCCTACCTTCGCCGATAGCGGAAGTACCAGACTTCGTGCCCATAGACCGTGCGGGCCTTGTGTTCATAGCGGGTTTCCGGCCAGCCACCGGGGCGCTTCTGGAAGTCCCCCGGGCCCTCGATCAGCCACTCAAACTGATCGGTATGGCGGCGCATGACCATCAAGGCATGGCGGAGGTAGACGTCGTGATCGGTGCCGAAGCGGAATTCGCCGCCGGGGCGCAGCTTGGCCGCGAAGAGATCGACCGGGCCATCGTTCATCATCCGGCGTTTGGCATGGCGCGCCTTGGGCCAGGGATCGGGGTGAAGCAGATAGAGAAACGAGAGCGACCCGTCTGGAACCCGGCGCAGCACGTCCAGCGCATCGCCGTGGAAGATCCGCACGTTGCCCAGCGGTGGGTGCGCACCGTTGTCTCCGGCAACATGCGTCAGCGCCTGGGCCACACCGTTGAGGAACGGTTCGGCGCCGATGAAGCCGTGGTCGGGCAGCATATCGGCCCGCGCAGCCATATGTTCGCCGCCGCCAAAGCCGATCTCGAAATGGAGCGGGCAAGGTTGGCCAAACAGCCCTTCGGCAGTGACCGGGCCCTCAGCCGGAACCGCAATCTGTGGCAGCAACTGATCGACCAGAGCCTGCTGGCCGATGCGCAGCGGCTTGCCCTTTGCGCGGCCGTACAGGCGGTTGATCGTGGTCGGGTCACCGGGTTTATTGGCACTCATGGCCGGGCGTTTGGCAGTCGTCCCCGCAAGGGTCAAGCTGATGCGCGGAACACAAGGGTTTGGGCAGGGCGCTCGCCAGACAAGAAAATTGTGATAGACGCCTAAAGGCTGCTTATGGTGAGCACCGAACATGACCGCCACGCCCCCTGCACCTGACGGATTTGCTGCCCTTACCGCGAAGGAGCTGGAGGTGCTGCGGATGCTGGCGGCCGGACACACGGTCAAATCGATCGCTGTGCAGCTCGATCGATCAGAGGCTTCGATCAACGAACGCCTGCGCGATGCGCGGCGCAAGACCAGTGTGGGTAGCAGTCGCGAACTGGCCCGGCTGCTCGACACCCAGAAAATCTGGGACAAGAATATCGATCTCGCCGGGGACGATTCCAGGAACGACGATTTGCACCAGCCCCGTCCAGGGGGCCGCAAATTGCCGAAAGGAATCATCATGATGCTTGTTGCAATGCCGCTCTTCGCCGCCGCCCTGATCACCATGTCCGATAGTCCGACCCAGTCCACCGAAGCGCAGTCCGCCGCCGATATCGCGCCGCAGGCCCAGTCTCCTCTGATCGGGGAATGGTCGCTGGACGTTGCGCGGATCCCGGTCAACGAGCGTCCGCAGCGCGTGACAATCGCGTTTCGCTCTACACCCGATCGGAAATGGGCGATCCATATCGAAATGGTGGGGCCGGACGGAATCAGCCGCCACGCTGACAGCACGGGTGCGGCCGACGGTGTTGCAGTGCCGGTTTCGGGAACGATGAATTTCATCGACAGCACCGCGCTGCGTCAGCCCGGGCCGAACACGCTGGTAATGACCCTTGGCAAAAATGGCGCGCCGGTTTCCACCAGGGTCTATACTGTATCGAAGGACCGCAAGACGATGACCGAAACGATCATCTGGGCAAGTGAGGGGCTACCCGGCCTTGAGACCACCACATTCAACCGGATCGATTGAGGTCGGAAGCCCTAGGCAGCGTGGACAAATTCCGCGCGGTCACGGCTGGAAGCAAAAATCGCCAGTTCAAGAAGGCGAGGTGAAGGAATATGTCGATATTTGACCTTCGGTCGTCTTCGGCTCGAGCCGAGCCGACGCCGAAATGGCGATTTTTGCTTCCAGCCCCGCAGGGGTTAGGCTGTCAGCGGCCGCGGCAGCGTTGCTCGGCCTTGAGAAAGGCCCACTTTCCCTGCGTCCTCGCGCCTCGCCGGGGCCGCTGACAGCCTAACCGTGATCCACGCGGAATTTGTCCACGCTGCCTAGTCTGGTGCGGTTTTCGAATGGACCACAAGATCACCGACAGGTGCGGGAAGCGTCGGCGCCGCGCCAAGCAATCGGCCGCAGTCAATTGCTCCGGCCAGGCGCGAACACCTGCCGCAAAATGGAAGCGATCTCTATCGCCGCTTCGCGCCAGCCCAGCCTGACGGGGCCGGGCCTGCAACCGGGCGCGATTCGTACCGGCTCGTCCGGCGAAAGCCAGCCCTGTCCAGCGAGGTGATCCAAGGCTTCGGGAATTTCCAGAAAGCTCTGCATTGCGGGGTCCTCCGACAAGAAGGGCCTCTCCCGAGTGCTGCCGCATCATAACACGGTGCCACGGATGGTTGCGATGACTTTTGCGCCCGGGCCTTTGCGCCGAACGCAATCGTGAATGCTCTATACAAAACGACCCGCCTTTCTGGGGCAGGCCGTTTCGGTGACGAAAATCGCGGGCAGGAAAGTTCAGGCGGCTTCGGCCTCTTCGCCCGGATCGCGCAGCACATAGCCGCGGCCCCAGACGGTTTCGATGTAGTTTTCACCGCCGCAGGCATGCGCCAGCTTCTTGCGCAGCTTGCAGATAAACACGTCGATGATCTTGAGTTCAGGTTCGTCCATCCCGCCGTAAAGGTGGTTCAGGAACATTTCCTTGGTCAGCGTGGTGCCCTTGCGCAGCGATAGCAGTTCAAGCATCGCATATTCCTTGCCGGTCAGGTGAACACGGGCACCATCGACCTCAACGGTCTTGGCATCAAGGTTGACCGCCAGCTTGCCGGTGCGGATGACCGATTGCGAATGACCCTTGGAGCGGCGCACCACAGCGTGAATGCGGGCAACCAGCTCTTCGCGGTGGAACGGCTTGGTAACGTAATCGTCGGCACCGAACCCGAACGAGCGCACCTTCGAATCCATTTCCGAGATGCCTGAAAGGATCAGAACCGGGGTCTGCACCTTGGCGACGCGCAGCTTCTTGAGCACATCGTAGCCGTGCATATCCGGCAGGTTCAGGTCGAGCAGGATGATATCGTAATCATAGAGCTTGCCGAGGTCCAAACCCTCTTCGCCCAGATCGGTCGAATAGACGTTGAAGCCTTCGGTAGTCAGCATCAATTCGATGGCTCGCGCCGTGGTCGGCTCGTCCTCGATCAGCAGTACGCGCATGGGTAGGTCCCCTTTTCGCCCCGTTTTCGCGTCCAACAACCCTTCGGTAAGGGGTGTTGAGCGCCATTAACCATAGGACCAATGAAAGAGAAAGGTTAATTTCTCGTAAACGGCGGAAATGCGCGAGTCGTTTTGATCTGTGCGGCGATCTCCGATGTGCCCGGCCTTGCGGTGCCGGGCGGCGCCCCACCCCTACCCTTCAAGCACCCGGGTATGGGGATGGTGCTTATCAAGGTGCTTGCGCACGATTTTCAGGTTGCGGGTGTTCGAACGATAGAGGAAATCGAACAGGTCCCCTGCGACCGGGACCGCGCCAACCAGTGTATCGAAACCAACATTACCCGCCATCCGTGCGAGCTGCCATTTCGACATACCCAGGTTGCGTGCTTCCCAAACCAGGTAAAGTCCCATAGCCGCAGCGATCAGATCGCCCGCTACCGGGATCAGGCCAAGCATGGCGTCCAGCCCGACCTTGCGGCCCAGCCCGGGAACTTCGATCATGCCTTCCAGCATTCGCTCAAGCCCCTCGATCCGTCGGCGGACCGAAAGCGGATCGTTGCCAAGCGGCAGTTCGGCACCCATCCGGCGCAGCTTACCCGTATCGACCATTCCAGCGACCCTTCACGAAAATTCCATCGGTCATGGGCCGGACCAGATGCCGGCCAGGATTATTTGGGAAGCATTGCCAGTGACATCAAGGGATGAACCGCCAGCCGGTTTGCGGCAAAGCCTGTGATCGAACCTCCGGCCAGAGACCAGCGCACCGGCAGGCCCAGCGGAATATAGCCGTTGCCGACGGTCAATTGCGCCTCGGCCTCGGAAAACAGTTCCGCGCGGCGCACCGGATTTGCTTCAGTCAGGGCCTGCTCGACGAATTTGTCCGCGGCCGGGCTGCAAGCGGCAGGTTCATTGCTGCAATTGAGCCGGGTCAGGAACCAGGCCGCACCGGGATAGATGGCCACATCGTCGATCAGGCGCAGGTCGGTATCGTCGTTCGCCCCGACCCGCCGAGCGATCAGACCGATCGCCTTCAGATCGGAAGAGAGCCTGGCAAAGATCAGATCGCTCCCCGGGCCAGCGGGCAAGGCGATCCGTAAGGTCGGGGTCCGCCCCGCTCTGACCCACTGGGTGACCCTTGCCGCAGCCAGGCCCCGGCGCTCTTCAACCGATCGTCCGGCCCAGCGTTCACCGACAGTGCCGTTGTCTTCACTCAGCCCGGTATTGATAATCCGGGTCGTCACGACCCAGCCGGCCAAACTGAACGAAGCAGCCAATGCCTCGCGATCAATCGCCATCGAAATGGCCTCACGGTTCTCAGCCTTTGCGAGAAAGCCATCGCCATGGGCTGCAACAAGGCCAAACAGACCAGCCACCGGATCGGCAACGACCGCGCGGCGCGGCACCCCAAGCGTATCGAGCAGCGGGAAATCGGCCAGCGTTCCGCCCAGCACCACATCGGCCTTTCCGGCCCGGTAGCGCTCGATCGCGGTCTTGGCCGGAAGAGCCGAAAGCTCCAGCCGCCGGGCCCGCTCTTCCCAGTTTTCGATCGGCGGCAGGCCCCGGTCTTCGGGCTGGATCAGGCTGAGCAGCGCGCTGTCCTTCTCGCGCCGCAGCTTCATCGGGCCCGATCCGCGACCGCCGTGGACCAGTCCAAGTTCCGGCATGGCCAGCAATTGCAGCAGATCGGGCTGCGGTCGTGACAGGCGCAGTTCGATAACCCGCCCCGCCATGGTCTTCACTTCCGCGATTACCGCCAGCTCTTGCCCAAGCGGAGTGCCGCGCTGGGCGGCAATCGCCTGCATCAAGGCAATCCGGGCCCCATCGGCGGTTATCGGCGTGCCATCGCCCCATTTTCCGTCACGCAGACGGAAGATGAAGCTCTGCCCATCATCGGTGACAATCCAGCGATCTGCAATGGCCGGGGCGACGCGCCCTTGGGCATCAAAACCGACCAGCCCTTCGAAGGTTGCAGCGCGCAGCAACTGCGCCGGGCCTGGCAGGCTCGGGCCTTTGACAAACGGCGAAGCGGGAACGCCGATCGCTACGACCTGCAGCGGCCGATCGTCCTCTCCCAGACATCCCGCAAGCAGCAGGGCGGATAGCAGAATCCAGGGTCGAGAGGCGGTACGCAGCATTGCGGACCGGCTCTAACGGATTTTTCGGGGTCCGCACAGGTGCCTTGCACCCGGCCGAATCAGATCTTGCGCAGCTCACCCGTTTCGTGCTGGCCAAGTGGCGGCTTGACAAAGCGCGGGGTGCCCACACCCTGGGTGATCGGTGCGCGTACCAGGCGCGGGTCGATCTCTTCGCGGAAGGCAATGCCGAAACGGTTGTCCTGCACCCAGGCGACCGAGCCTTCGGTCCAGCCGAGATGGCGCAGGTTGACCCATACCATCTGGCCGCGCTGGACCCGGAAATCAGCTTCTCCCATAAGCCCGCCGGCGGAAAGATTGCGCACGCGAATCCGCTGCTCACCCATCATCCCGTCGATCCGAAGATCGGCGAGCACGAACAGGCTGTCGCGTCCCAGTTGCCGATGTTCGCTATCGCTCATTGCTTGCCCAGCGCTCCAAGAATCCCGTCAACGTGCGACCGTCACCTGCGCACTTATCCGAGCGCAAGATGGTGAAACCTACAACCGAAAGAGCAAAAAAGCGGTTAACGCACGGGCAGGATTTACAGAACCGGCCAAGTCCCTCAATCGTCGCGGGAAATCTTTTCGCGGCGCTCGTGCGCTTCCTGGGCCTCAACCGTCATCGTTGCAATCGGACGGGCTGAAAGGCGGCCAAGCCCGATCGGCTCACCGGTTACCTCGCAATAGCCGTACTCGCCTTCCTCTATCCGGCGCAGCGCCGAATCGATCTTGGCGATCAGCTTGCGCTGACGATCGCGGGTGCGCAGTTCGATGCCCCAATCGGTTTCGCTGGAAGCCCGGTCATTCAGATCGGGTTCGCGGATCGGCCCATCCTGCAAGGATTGCAGAGTATCCTTTGCAGCGGAGAGGATCAGCTTCTTCCATTCCTGGAGCAGCCGCCGGTAATAGTCCAGCTGCGGTTCGCTCATATAGGCTTCGCTGTCACTGGGGGCGTAATCGCCCGCAATCGCTTTTTTCGCCTTGGCAAGAACGTCAATTTCGTCGCCGAGAACCGTCGCCATAAATTCTCCAATTCAAACCAGCCCGGGCTGACGGGGTCCTGCGGCTCCGGGTACTCCCGTTGGCCACCCGCGCCGGTTCGACCGCGCCTATAGGCCTCCGCAGATTCCCGCACAAGCGGCAAACCCGAACCGCCCTAGATTGATCCACATGAGAGCGCGCTGAACGGCGTCAGGACAAATCTTCATTGGCGTTAACCTTTTGTTGACCACGATAGGTAACCTTGGGCTGGCAAGAGCGGAAAGGGACACCGCTCAAAGGGGGTTAGCCAAGATGAGCACTGCCTGGATCAATACCACGAACCTCTCCGGCACTTTCGCCGGTGTCGCCATGCCTGCCGATGAAAGCCGAGAGGACCTTCTGGTCGCCAGCTGCCTGGCCGCCGCCGCAAACGGTGATACCAGCGCCTACTACGATCTTGGCGTTGCCTATTCGACCGGCAGCCACGGAGTTGATTGCGATCTTATCGAAGCCCACAAGTGGTTTAACCTGGCGGCAGTGTCCGGCCACGGTGAGGCCGCGCTGTGCCGCGCCGACATCTCTGATGAAATGACCGCCCGCGAAATCGCCGAAGCCCAGCGCCGCGCGCGCGAATGGCTCAGCGCCTCCAGCCGCCGGGCTGCCTGATCACCCCCTCTTGAACGGGGTGCGCTCTGCCAGATAGTTCTGGTCCATCGCCACCCCAGCCCTCTCCCGCTCGAGGAAATCCTCGACCGCGCTGCGGAAACCGGGATGGGCGATCCAGTGGGCCGACCAGGTCTGGACCGGTTCATAGCCCCGAGCGAGTTTGTGTCCGCCTTGCGCCCCGGCCTCGACCCGGGGCAGGCCCAGTCGGATCGCGGCGTCGATTGCCTGGTAATAGCACAGCTCAAAATGCAGGAACGGCTTGTCAATGGTCGCGCCCCAATAGCGACCATAGAGCGCATCCGGTCCGATGAAGTTGAGCGCACCCGCCACCGGCCGACCGTCCTGGTAGGCCAGGATCAGCAGCAGCTGATCGCCCATACGCTCGCCAAACAGGGTAAACGCCTCGCGCATCAGATAGGGGCTGCCCCATTTGCGCGCGCCCGTATCCTGATAGAAGATCCAGAAGGCGTCCCATTCCGCCGCACCGATCTCTTCGCCACGCAGCACCCTGATATCGACCCCGCCCTGGGCGGCAGCGCGCTCCTTGCGCAGGTCCTTGCGTTTGCGGGATGACAGCGCGGCCAGGAAATCGTCAAAACAGCCATAGCCGCGATTTTCCCAGTGAAACTGGATGTCGTTGCGCATCAACCACCCGGCCTGTTCGAACAGCGCAGCCTGTTCCGGCGCGATGAAGGTGGCGTGGGCCGATGACAGGCCGTTGTCGGCACAGAGCTGCTCCGCCGCGCGCAGCAACGGCCCGGCCAAGACTGGATCCGCCAGAAGCAGGCGCGGCCCCGTCGCCGGGGTGAACGGCGCGGCGATCTGGAGCTTGGGGTAGTAGCTCCCCCCTGCCCGGTGCCAGGCATCGGCCCAGGCGTGGTCGAACACGTATTCACCCTGGCTATGGCCCTTCAGCCAGGCCGGGAGCGCCGCCGCGATCCGCCCGGCGGCATCTTCGATCACGATCGGCGCGGGTGACCAGCCGGTACCGGGGCCGACCGATCCGGAATCCTCCAGCGCAGTCAGGAAGGCATGACTCATGAAAGGATTGCCAGCGGTCAGAGCATCCCACTGGTCCGCAGGCAGCGATCCAACCGAGGGGGCGATCCGCGCATCTATCACGCGACGCCCGCACCCTCCGCAATCGGCGCGTCAGCATGGCTGGCCGCGCGTTCGAGGTGCTCGGGCGAACGGACAGTCCAGGTCAGCACCGGCAACCCGCGCCGCCGCTGCCCGGCAGCAAACCGGCTGGGCAGATCGCGGATGTCGTAGGCGAGGAAGTCCGGCTTCGCCCTCCACAAGAACAGGCGGCGGCGGATCATTCCGGCCAGAGCCTTGTCATTCTCTTCGGTCACTACCAGCCCGCGCACGGTCAGCGGTGAACGATCGGCGAACCAGCGCACCACACGCGGATCGAAGCTCATGATCGCGTGCGGTCCGACATAGCCTTCCAGCGTGCGCCGCACCGCCTGACACAGCGCCCCGGCGTGTTTGAAGCTGCCACGGCGGGACTTGATCTCTATCAGGATCGGCACCCGGCCCGCGACCTCTTCAAGCATCCGCCGCAGCGTGGGAATCCGGTCATGACTGCCCGATAGTTCGATTGTGCCAAGCGCCTGCGCCGTCTGCTGTGCGACCGGCCCTGATTTGGCAGTAAGCCGGTCCAGCTCAAAATCATGGAAGACCATAGCCTGCCCATCGACCGAGCGCTGGACATCGCACTCGATCCCCATGCCGCGATCGATCGCCGCGCGAAAGGCGGACAGCGAATTTTCCGGCACTCCGGTGTGATGCAACCCGCGATGGGCATAAACTGCAGAGCCGAGCCAGCCGACCTTGTCCGGCTTGGGTGGCGGCGCCAGCCAGCGATCAGGCAGGGCGAACAGCAACGATGGCGTCCACTTCCACGGCCACCCCCAGCGGCAGGCACGGCACGCCGACCGCGCTGCGGGCGTGCTTTCCGGCTTCTCCGAAAACTTCAACCATCAGTTCGGAGGCGCCGTTGGCAACCTTGGGCTGATCGGTGAAATCCCCGGTCGAGTTGATGAAAGCCCCAAGCTTGACCACCCGTTCAACCCGGTCGAGTGAGCCGAGCGCAGCCTTGAGCTGGGCCAGGATCATCAGGCCGCAGGCCCGCGCCCCTTCAACGCCCTGTTCCAGCGAAAGGTCCTCGCCCAGCCGCCCTTTCAACAGCTGTCCATCAACGATCGAGACCTGCCCCGAAACATGGGCCAGCCCCCCGGCCACCACCACCGGGACATAGGCGGCGACCGGCGCAGCGGGTGCGGGAAGGGTGATGCCGAGTTCGGCCAGGCGGGTTTCGATGCTCATGGTTGCAAATCCTTACAGGCGCGAGAGCAGCCAGGGCAAGGCGTGCTCCCAGGTATCGATGCGGGCGTGGGCATGGCCAGCCTCAAACCCACAGGTGATATGCGGAGCCAATGTCGGCTCGCCGCACAGGTGAAGGCGGTCGATGTGTGGGACCACTTCGGCGGCCGAACCATGATGCTGGGCCAGATCGTCGATGAAGACCGCCTTCGAAGGCCGGTATTGATCCAGGATCGCCTGAATGGCCGGACCTTTCGGTCCCTGGTTGGTGAAGACCGGAAGATCGATCCCGTGCGACAACAGCTGCTGGCGGCGGGCTTCGTTATGTCGATCGGCCAGATTGGTCAGGATCACCACGTCGGCGTGATCCTTCAGGGTATTGATCGCGCCAACCGCCCCAGCAATCGGCGACTGACGGTGCATCTCGTTATCAAAGAACAGTCCCAGATAGCGCCAGATGTCTTCGGCAGGCACCGGATCGCCGCTCTGCTTGTCACGGATTGCGTGGGAAAAATCGTTGCCGATCAGCTTGAACGAAACCGGCTGGGTTTCATCCAGCCACTGCCCGAACGGCACGATCATGTGCAACAGCACCTCATCGCAATCGCTGATGATCAGCGGCTTTGCCATTATACCTGCAACCTTTCTCTTGCGGCCATCAGTTCACCAGGACTGCTCCCCAACGCCTCTGCCGCTGCAACCAGATCGGGCTCGTGACTGGCCAGGAAATCAAGCACCGCACCGAGCACCGCAGGATCGTTGAGGCCGGAACGCAGATCGTCCGCGCTCATCCCAGTCAGCGCCAGCAGGCGATCCGCCCGCGGGGCATCGCCCAGCACCCACCCCAGCGCTCCCAGCGCCAAGGTGGCGGCATCGTGAGCCGGGGATTTGGGTTCTCGCAGAATTGTCAGATACTCCGGCAAGGACTAGGGCTGCGCTCATGGCAAAGCGTATCCTTGTTGTCGAGGACAACGACCTTAACCGCAAGCTGTTCTGCGACGTGCTGCGCAGCCAGGGCTATGCGGTGGAGCCGTGTGCCGATGGGCTGCTCGCGCTTGATGCCGCGCGGCAGTTCGTGCCCAACCTGATCATCATGGATATCCAGCTGCCCAACATTTCCGGGCTGGATCTGATCGAAACTGCCAAGAAGGACGCGGTGCTGCGCCAGATCCCGGTTCTGGCCGTCACCGCCTATGCCGGCAAGGGCGACGAGGAACGCATCCGCGACGCTGGGGCCGAAGGATACCTCGCCAAGCCGGTTTCGATCGGCCCGTTCATGGCAGCGGTGAAAGGGCTGGTGGAGAAGGTGGGGATTGATAAAACCGTTTAGAGCGGCGCTAGTGCAGTAACAATCTGCAAGAATTCAGAAAGTGACATCCAAATGTCGGATTGGATTGAGAAACTTGAGAGAATTACGCGCCTCCATCAAGCTGGTGGTTTGACTGACGAAGAATTTTCCGCCCAGAAAGCACGCATTTTAGATCAAGGGCGCGATGCAAACAAAAGTCGCACACCAGTCAAAGACGTCGCTTATTCGGCAATTGAGAGTCCGCCTCGCTTTCCAAGGATTGGTGTCGCATTGATTGGTTTGTGTGCCATGGCTGGAGTTGTTGGTATTGCCGCATACATGGCGATGGACACAAAATCCAACCTCCCGGAACGAGCGGTCGAAGCTTCAGAAGCAGTTCGCGCTGATAACGTCATCATGCCCACAGAAGAAGCTGTAGGCAGTCCATCGCCTTCAAGTTTCGCTCCCGCGATTTCACCTGAGCCGATTGACGTCCGATCAGATACTGTCACTACTTATAATCCAAGCTTCAAGTGCACCAACAAGCTCCCAAGAGCCGAAACGTTGATTTGCCGAAATCGCGAGCTTTCCGAGAAAGACCGCCGCCTCTCCGCGATGTTCAAGGTCATTCTTGCTGAAACTGACATATCCGACCGATCGGATCTTTTGTCGCGGCAGCGTCGGTTCCTAGCAGAACGGAGCACTTGCAACGACGTATATTGCCTCTCGAATTGGTATGACCGAATCATCGAATTCTATGAACCGTACTACACTTATCGCCCCGCGGAGATGTGACTAGGTCGCCACTTTTTCTTGCATGATTTTCGGCAAGGAACAATGAGAACGGTTGACGGTCCGAGTTTGTCTGTCGCCCCTTTTCCGCCCCAATCATCGGCCAAAGCGCCGCCAAACATTCTGGAGCACTTCACATGGATCGCGCCGCAACCGCCGAAAAGATCGCCGAGCTGATCGCCCCGTTCAACAAGAAGGGCATTGCCATCACCGATGCCAGCACCTTTGCCGGGGATCTTGAATTCGACAGCCTGACCGTGATGGATTTCGTTGCCGAGATCGAGGACGCATTCGACATCATAATCAGCATGAACCAGCAGGCCGAGATCGAGAATTACGGCCAGCTGATCGACGCCGTGACCAAGCTGCAAGGGTAATCCGGCCGATGACCGACCTGTTTTCCAAGTTCGACCCCCTGATCGAACAGCGCCGCGCGCTGCTGGCCACCGGGGTGACCGATCCGTTCAACCTGGTGATGGAAAAGGTAATTTCCCCCACCGAAGCGGTCTGCAACGGCAAGCCGACGATCCTGCTGGGCACTTACAACTATATGGGGATGACCTTTGATCCCGACGTGATCGAGGCGGGCAAGCAGGCGCTTGACGATTTCGGCAGCGGCACCACCGGCAGCCGGGTGCTCAACGGGACCTATGCCGGGCACCGCCTGGTCGAGGACGCGCTCAAGGAATTCTACGGGATGGACCATGCGATGGTCTTTTCCACCGGCTATCAGGCCAACCTGGGCATCATTTCAACCATCGCCGGCAAAGGCGATTACATCGTGCTCGACATCGACAGTCACGCCAGCATCTGGGACGGTTGCAAGATGGGCGATGCCGAAGTCGTGCCCTTCAAGCACAATGACATCGAGGCGATGGAAAAGCGCCTCAAGCGCATTCCCGAAGGGGCTGGCAAACTGGTCGTGCTGGAAGGCGTCTACTCGATGCTGGGTGACATTGCCCCGCTCAAGGAGATGATCAAGGTCGCCAAGGACAATGGCGCGATGGTGCTGGTCGACGAGGCGCATTCGATGGGCTTTATCGGCGAACATGGCCGTGGCGTGGCTGAGGCCCAGGGCGTGCTCGACCAGGTCGATTTCGTGATCGGCACGTTCTCCAAGTCGGTCGGCACGGTCGGCGGCTTCTGCGTGTCGAACCACCCCAAGTTCGAGATCATGCGTCTGGTCTGCCGCCCCTATGTCTTCACCGCTTCGCTGCCGCCGAGCGTGGTTCACACCGCAGCCACCTCGATCCGCAAGCTGATG
>JAKPHK010000025.1 GCA_029550345.1 Pseudomonadota bacterium | reverse complement strand
CCACCCGATCTGCCCGTTGCAAGCCCGCACCCTCTGGGTGATCCATGAAACGCGCCCCTCGCAGCCTTCAACACCATGTTTTATATAGGAAATATAATGGTCAGGACAGCGAAATCAGCGCCTTACTTGGGAAATGTGGGTTCATATGATAGGCGGCTTCGCCGTAATCGCTATATCTTCGCGCCTTCGCGCCTTTGCGAGAGAAATAGCCCCCTCACCGGCAAAACCCGGATCAGGAATACCGCACCGCCAGCAAATGCGGCCGTTCCTTTGCCACCTTGACCACCAGCTCCCCGAACAGCCCATTAACCCAGGCAAACCACTGCCGGGTGAACTTGGCCGGATCGTCCTTGTCGAAAGCCTCATGCATGAAGCCGGTTCCGGCATGGGTGGCGCGCAGGGTCTTGAGGCTCCAGGCGATAACCGCTTCGTCATCGCTGGAAAGGGCGCGCACGATGATCGACATTGGCCAGACCTGCCCCTCCCCGATATGCGGGCCGCCAATCCCTTCGGCCGCGCGGCCGCGGAAGAACCACGGGTTGGCATCGCTCCACACTGCCTCCGCCGTGGTCCGCCACAGCGGATAGTCGGCCGGCAGGCAGCGGAGATAGGCGAGGCCCAACAGGCTCGGCACATTGGCATCGTCCATGAACAGGTGGTTGCCGTAACCATCGGTTTCATAGGCCAGCACCTGCCGCCCGTCGGGCAATTGCATCACCCCATGGGCCAGCACCGCCTGCTGCACTTCATCCGCCAGCGCCGTGGCCTCTACCGCCAATGCCTCATCCCGCAGAACGCCGCGCGCCATCGCCGCCAGTTCGCGCAAGGTGGCAACAGCAAACAGATTGCCGGGGATGTTGCAGGGGAACGTGCAGGCATCGTCCGAAGGGCGGAAGGCCTGGTGGATCAGCCCGTGCTTTTTGGTCGGCACCCCGATTCCGGCCAGGGTGGTCTCGGTCGGCTGGGTAGTCTGGCGCTGGAAACGGTACGGTCCCGGCCCGGAAAAGCGTTGTTGCTCTTTGAAGGTGGCGACGATTAGCCGCGCTGCCTGGGCCCAAACCTCGTCAAACGGCTCCACATCACCGCTGGCGCGCCAGTAATCGTGCGCCAGCCGCAGGACATAGCACAGCGAATCGACCTCCCATTTGCGCTCGGCCACGCCCGGTTTCATCTCGGTCCGGTCGTTCTTCGACCAGTGCAACCCTTCGCGTGAGGTCGGATCGCGGGTGAAGGCGTTGGCATAGGGATCAAGCAGAACGCAGCGCGCGTGACGGCGGATCAGCCCGCGAAACAGCTCGGCCAGATGCGGATCATCGCGCACCAGATGCAGATAAGGCCGCACCTGCGCCGCCGAATCGCGCAGCCACAGCGCGTCGATGTCTCCGGTGATGACAAAGGCATCGGCCTTGCCATCGGCCTCTCCCAAGAACACCGTGGTATCGAGTGTATTGGGATAGCAGTTGCCGAACATCCAGCGCAGTTCTGGATCGGCGATCAGCGCCGAAACCCGGTCGATCTCCCGCTCAACCGCCTTGCTGACAAAGCGGCGCTGGGCCGGTGCGGGACGGTTCGATTGCAGCATGGACACCTCCTGAGCGCGCAGCCAGCCGGGCGAAAGTACCGTCGCCGCCGCCGATGCGGCAAGGAATCGACGGCGACTGATCTGCGGCGCGAACATCGCCGCAGTGGTGGCCTGCCAAGCGGCGCGGTGCAAGCCCTGCCCTGCCCTGCCAGCGAAAAGAATCGCAGAAAAAGGCGATTCCATTGATCCGCCACAAAAAATCGGACTCGGCACTGTCCGATTTCGCTTGCCTTCCCCCGGCCCCACGTCAGAATTATTTCCAGATCGGAGAAAAGACGTGTCTGCGTTGCTTGCGCCCGAAAACCTGCCATTTGCGGTTTCCTTGGCGCTGTTGGGACTGCTGGTGATTGTTCAGGCCGTGGGACTCGGCCATTTCTTCCCCGACCCGGATTTTGACATCGACGGGGCGGATGGAGACTTGGATCTGGGGGACGGCCTGGCCAGCCTGCTGGGCTTTGGCCAGGTGCCGCTGATGGTCTGGCTCGCCTCGATGCTGGCCTGCTTCGGGCTGCTGGGGCTTTCGCTCCAGAACCTGTTCGCGGGCATCTTCGGCAGCCCCTTTCCGGCCCCAGCCGCCAGCGGTGCGGCGCTGCTCGTGGCGATCCCAGCCAACAGCGCTTTTACCCGGCTGCTCGGCAGGGTCTGGCCCAAGGACGAAACCACCGCGATTCCGATCGACGGCCTGCTGGGCCGGCGCGGAACCATCGCCGTCGGGCGCGCCAGCCGGGGCAATCCGGCCCGCGCCACCGTGCATGACATCCACGGCCAGCTGCACAACGTGATGGTCGAACCGCACGAAGATCAGACCAGCTTCGGCGAAGGTGACGAAGTGCTGCTGGTACGCCGCGAAGGCGAGATTTTTTACGCGCTGGACGGGCAAGGCCCGATCCGGCTGCTCAACTGACAGAGGAAGATATGGAACTCGATCGGCTTATCACTATCGGCGTCTATGCCGGAACGGCGTTGGCCGTGCTGCTGGTTATCGCCTTTACGATCACCCGGCTTTATCACCGCGCGACCAAGGAAATCGGCTTTGTCCGGACCGGGTTCGGCGGAGAGCGTGTGGTCATCAACGGCGGCGCGCTGGTTCTGCCGGTGCTGCATGAAACCATGCCCGTCAACATGAACACAGTGCGTCTGGCGGTCGAACGCAAGAACACCGATGCGCTGATCACGCTCGACCGGCTGCGGATCGACGTGAAGGCGGAATTCTATGTCCGCGTCCGGCCCGATGCCAATGCCATCGCCATGGCCGCGCAGACGCTGGGGATGCGCACGATGCACCCCGATGCGCTGAAAGACCTGGTCGAAGGCAAGTTTGTCGATGCGTTGCGCTCGGTCGCGGCTGGTATGACGATGAACCAGCTGCACGAACAGCGCGCCGAATTCGTCCAGAAGGTCCAGCAGGTCAGCTCGAACGATCTGGCGATGAACGGGCTTGAGCTTGAATCGGTCTCGCTGACCGGGCTCGACCAGACCTCGATCGAACACTTCAACGCCAACAACGCGTTCGACGCCGAAGGCCTGACCAAGCTGACCGAGCAGATCGAGCTGCGCAAGAAGGCCCGCAACGATATCGAGCAGGACAAGCCAACCGAACCTGCACCTGAAACGCAGGAGGATGAAGGCACGGTATGACCGCAATCCGTCCGCCCTGTTCGCGAAGGATGGGGCGGGCGGTGTGGGTTGGCCGTCAGTGCTTGAAAGCTGCCGTTCCGGATACGACAACATTGCGGACGTTCGATGGACCATCCGCCCTTTCAAGCACGCCGTCCTCGACAGCTAACCCAACAGAATGCCTCCCGCTGTGGCGCCCGCCGCGACGATAGAGAGTGTCACCCATTTGCCCTTGAGCCCCCACGCAGCGAGCGCTGCGATGACAAAGATGGGCAAAGCCAGGAGCGGTGTATCCACCCGCTCGAAAGCGCTAACCCCAAGCTGTATGAGCGTAGCGGCAATGATTCCGACTGCAGCCGCAGCAACCCCGTCCAGCGTGCGGTGCAAGCGAGGATGGTCGACCACACTTTCAAGCCTTTCGTAGAACACCAGACTGAAGGCGAATGCCGGAAGGAACATCCCGGCGGTTGTCGCCAGAGCACCCGGCAGACCACCAGCGAGGTAACCGACGAACGTGGAGAAGATCACCAGCGGTGCAGGAAGCACGTTTGCTATGGCAACACCGTCGAGGAACGCTCCATCTTCCAGCCAACCTCGACCAACAGTGTCCGCTCGGACATAGGGGATCGCGGTGTAGGCACCACCGAACGTCAGCAATCCGCCTTTGAGACCCGCTAAGAACAAAGCCAGGGTGTCCACGGGTTGCCGAGGACCACTAGCCTCGATCACAGGCGAGGGATCACCGAGAGACAGAAGTGACCAACACGTCAGCGCAATCGCTGTTGCGAGTGCAATCGCTATCGCAGGCTTCGTGGGAAGCGAATAGGCGACGGCTGCAGCAATGAGCGGTGCCCAAAATGGCACCCCGGCAAGCGTTGCCACAGCGGCAATCGCAGCGAAGCTCCAAAGCGCAGCATCGTTGAGAATGTGCTGCCCAATGCGCTGCACGGATCGTGCGATTACAGCAAGCACCGCGACCTGCACCCCAAGCAAGATACCGGTCAGTTCGTCGCGACCTTGGATATACTCGACGTATGCCCAGCCGCAGGCCAGCATGAACAGAAAGCCTGGAAGCATGAAGCCCAGCCCAGCAAGCAATCCGCCGATGCGTCCCCGAGCCATCATGCCCATGTGGACACAAAGCTCGTGTGCTTCTGGACCAGGGAGGACCTGCATTACCGCCAGCAAGCGGTTGAAACGGGTGGATGGAATCCATTTCTCGTCATCCACCAGAGACTGACGGATCATAGCGATCTGGGCTACGGGCCCACCGAAGGCAAGCATGCCGAACCGCAGGAATTTTGCGAACAAGGCAGTCAGCGTAAGGCGGGGAACAATTGTGTCTTCAACTTCGGCCATGCGGGCTCCCTGCCGCCAAGCGGCATAACGGAGCGGAGCTTGGGCGCGCACGACACCTGAGCGGGCGTCCGCGTGGGCCCGCTTCAGTCAATTAGCAAAGTCGCGGCAGCCATTGGAAGCGTAAAAAGGAGGGGGACGCCCATTGTTTTGATTTGTAAGCGTCTTTCGCGTCTGCCTCCCCCAACAATCCCGCCATCCGCCTTCCAACCACGCCCGGCAAAACCAGACGCCCCGCCTACCCCGCAAACCGGATCAGGCGACTGTCGGCGACTGCGGCAGTGCGGTGGGGGACGATGTCGCGGATGTATTCCTCATTGCGGACCATCGCCATGAATTTGGTGCTATCGGGATAGCCCATGACGAAGGCTTCGTCCCATTCGTCCTGGGGGCCGGTGACGACGCATTCCATCGGCGCGTGCCAGACCATCGCCGCGCCATCGCCCGCGACTACGCGCTGGAAACCTTCCTTGTAGATTTCATAGGCTTCGCGCCCGGTCAGGCCCTTGCCGTGCATCGGGTGGCCTTCCGGATAGTCGGCCAGATCGCGGAACTTGATCAAGTTGAGCATGTGGATCGGCCGATCGCGCGGCAGGTCCTTGAAGGCTTGCCAGCCTTCACGGCTGGGATCCACGTAGCCCGTCATCTCAGGCGTCTTCCAGCTTGTAGTCGCGGAACTGCTCGCGCAGGTCCTTCTTGCTGATCTTGCCGGTCGCGCCGTGGGGGATTTCGGCGACAAATTCGATCGCATCGGGCAGCCACCACTTGGCGACGTGTTCGGCCAGGTGGGCGCGCAGTTCCGCAGCGGTCAGGTCCATGCCGGTCTTGCGGACCACCACCAGGATTGGGCGCTCGTCCCACTTGGGATGATAGATCCCGATCGCGGCAGCCTCGGCCACGGCGGGATGGCCGACCGCGGCGTTTTCCAGCTCGACCGAGCTGATCCATTCCCCACCGCTCTTGATCACGTCCTTGGTCCGGTCGGTCAGCTGCAGGGTGCCGTCAGGGTGAAGGATCGCGACGTCGCCGGTATCGAACCACTGTTCGGCATCGGTGGCATCGCGTTCGGCGCGGAAATAGCGCTTGATCACCCATGGCCCGCGCACCTGCAGCGCGCCGCTGGTCTTGCCGTCACGCGGCAGGACGATCGAGCTATCGCCCAGATCGACCGTCCGCAGCTCTACCCCGAACGGCACGCGCCCCTGCATCTGCTTGATATCGACCTGCGCCGAGAATTCCTTGTCGGCCCAGTCAAAGCTCTTGGCGCCGGTCGTTCCGATCGGGCTGGTTTCGGTCATTCCCCAGGCGTGGGCAATGTTGACGCCGGATTCCATCAGCCGCTCGATCATGAAGCGCGGCGCGGCCGAACCGCCGATGATCGCGTGGCGAAGGGTCGGCAGCGTGATCCCGGTCGCGTCCATGTGCTGGAAGGTGGAAAGCCAGACGGTCGGCACCCCGGCCGAATGAGTCACCTTTTCGCGGTTCATCAGTTCGCACAGCACGGCGGCATCGTTGACCGCGCTGAACACGAACTTGACCCCCGCGGCCGCGCCCGACCATGGCAGGCCCCAGCTGGCCGCGTGGAACATCGGCACCACCGGCAGCATCACCGCCGTGGCATCGAAATCGAAGATCGCGGGCTGCAAGGCGGTGATCGCGTGGAGCATGGTCGAACGGTGTTCGTACAGCACGCCCTTGGGGTTGCCGGTGGTGCCGCTGGTATAGCACAGCATACAGGGATCGCGCTCGTCCCCGGTGGCCCATTCGGTATCGCCGTCCTCGGCCCCGATCCAGTCCTCGAACTCGCCATTGTCATAGCAGATGTAATGCCGAATCGTCGTCCAGCGAGACTTCATCCGCTCAACCAGCGGGGCGAAGGCCTGATCATAGAGCAGGACCTGATCCTCGGCATGGTTGGCGATATATTCAAGCTGATCCTCGAATAGCCGGGGGTTGATCGTGTGCAGCACTCCGCCAACCCCAACCGCGCCGTACCAGCTTACCAGATGGCGCGCGTGGTTCATCGCCAAGGTCGCGATCCGATCGCCCTTCTGCACCCCCAGCTTGCGCAGCGCCTGGGTCATCTTCAGGGCATCGAGCCGGACCCGGGCCCAGTTGGTGCGGGTTTCGCTGCCATCGGCCCAGCGGGTCACAATCTCGCGCGGGCCATGTTCACGGGCGGCGTGATCGACAAGGCGGGTCACCCTCAGGTCCCAGTCCTGCATCGCTCCAAGCATTTACCTCTCCTGATAGTGCCGGTTCAGGCGACGAGACGCAGGTTTGCCGTACCCCGCCGCGCAGTCAACGATACATTGGCAAGACCTTCGATGCTTGCCAAGCGTTCTGCGAGGTCGCCGTCGATCTGGAAGTCACTTCCCAGCCGCACCCGCTGCTCGGCCCCGGTCGCGGTATGAATGCGGGCGATCGCTTCGCCGCGCCCGTCACCGCCGGGAATCAGCAACATCGCCAGGTCGCCGAACACTTCGGGTCGCAGCACTTCAAATTCCAGCAGCATCGAACTGGCTGTGCGCACTTCTGCCAGAGGCCGCGCCCCGCGCACGGTTATCCGGGGAGGCTCGTCCGGGCTGGGTGAATCAAGCTCCACGGTCAGCAACAGGCAGGTTCCGTC
Organism: Pseudomonadota bacterium; assembly: GCA_029550345.1. Classification (GTDB taxonomy): domain Bacteria; phylum Pseudomonadota; class Alphaproteobacteria; order Sphingomonadales; family Sphingomonadaceae; genus Novosphingobium. Next base: position 18,618 of record JAKPHK010000025.1, on the reverse strand, counting down.
CTTGGCCCATTGCAGCATCGGCTCAACCAGCGATTCTTCAAAGCAAGCGGCTGAAAACTGGCCAGAATTGTCCGAAAAGTCGGCCCGGACGAAATCCGCGCCGCGCCGGGTCCGGCCGCGATTGACGCTTTCCACCATCGCCGCCATCACCGCCTGCGATCGCCCGCCCGCCGGAGCCCCGCCCTCCATCAGGCTGGCAAAGGACCGCGCCCCATTGGCGCTGGCCACGCTGCGCCATTGCTCGACCGGGTGGGCGGCGAAATAGAAGCCAAAGTTCTCCCGCTCCTTGGCCATCTGCTCTGATTTGGACCACGGCTCAACCTCGGCCAGGCGCAGCGCAGGGGCGGAATGATCGTCCCCGCCAAACAGCCCGGCCTGCCCGCTCGAACGGGTGCGTTCGGCTTCATCCGCAACGGCCAGCAGGATGTCGGCGCTGGCGAGTACCCGGGCGCGGTCGGGATCGAGCGAATCGAAGGCCCCGGCCCCTGCCAGCCCTTCCAACTGGCGGCGGTTCATCGAACCTTGCGGGACCCGGCGGAACAGATCCTCAAGCGAGGCAAAACGCCCATTCGCCTCGCGCTCGGCGACGATCGCGTCCATCGCCTTTTCACCGACATTGCGGATCCCGGCCAGGGCATAGCGCACGGCATAGCCCTCGTCGGTCGGCTCGACCGAGAACTCCGCCTCGCTGCGGTTGATGTCCGGCCCTTCGAGCGCAACTCCGCCGCGCCGCATGTCATCGACGAAGATGCTGAGCTTTTCCGACTGGTGCATATCGAAGCACATCGAGGCGGCATAGAATTCGTGCGGGTAATGGGTCTTCAGCCAGGCGGTCTGATAGGCCAGCAGGGCATAGGCCGCGGCGTGGCTCTTGTTGAAGCCGTATCCGGCGAACTTGTCGATCAAATCGAACAGCTCGTTGGCCTTGGCCGCATCGATCTCGGAAACCCGCGCGCAGCCTTCGACGAAGCGCTCGCGCTGGGCATCCATTTCGGCCTGGACCTTCTTGCCCATCGCCCGGCGCAGCAAGTCTGCATCGCCGAGCGAGTATCCGGCCAGGATCTGCGCGGCCTGCATCACCTGTTCCTGATAGACGAAGATCCCGTAGGTTTCTGACAGGATCCCTTCCAGCCTGGGATGCGGATATTCAATGCTTTCGCTGCCGTTCTTGCGGCGGCCGAACAGCGGGATGTTGTCCATCGGGCCGGGCCGATAGAGCGAGACGAGCGCGATGATGTCGCCGAAATTGGTCGGTTTTACCGCCGCCAGCGTGCGCCGCATCCCTTCGGATTCCAGCTGGAACACCCCCACCGTATCGCCGCGCTGGAGCAGGTCATAGACCTGGGCATCGTCCCACGGCAGGGCTGAAAGGTCGATCTCGATGTTGCGGCGCCGCAGCAGCTCGACCGCCTTCTTCAGCACCGACAGGGTCTTAAGCCCCAGGAAGTCGAACTTGATGAGGCCGGTATCCTCGACATATTTCATGTCGAACTGGGTCACCGGCATATCCGATCGCGGATCGCGGTAAAGCGGGACCAGCTGGGCCAATGGCCGATCACCGATCACCACCCCGGCGGCGTGGGTGGAGCTGTTGCGGTTGAGCCCTTCAAGCTGGACCGCCAGATCGACCAGCCGCCGCACTTCGTCATCGGTATCATATTCGCGCTTGAACTCGGCCACGCCGTTCAGCGCGCGCGGCAGGCTCCACGGGTCGGTTGGATGGTTCGGCACCATCTTGCACAACCGATCGACCTGGCCATAGCTCATCTGCAAAATCCGCCCGGTATCGCGCAGCACCGCGCGGGCCTTCAGCTTGCCGAAGGTGATGATCTGGGCAACGTGATCGTGGCCATACTTGGCCTGGACATAGCGGATCACCTCGCCGCGCCGGGTTTCGCAGAAGTCGATATCGAAGTCCGGCATCGAAACGCGTTCGGGGTTGAGGAATCGTTCGAACAGCAGGCCCAGCCGGATCGGATCTAGATCGGTGATGGTCAGCGCCCAGGCCACGACACTGCCCGCACCCGACCCACGCCCCGGCCCAACCGGAATGTCGTTATCCTTGGCCCACTTGATGAAGTCGGCCACGATCAGGAAGTAACCGGCAAAGCCCATCTTGTTGATCACGCCGGTTTCGAAATCGAGCCGGTCGAAATAGGCCTGACGCTCTTCGGCGGGCAGCTCGCCATAGGGTTCCAGCCGCTTTTCAAGACCGGCGCGGGCATCGTCGATCAGCATCTGCGCCTCACCGGCGGCATCACCGGCCAGGCTGGGCAGCAGCGGCTTGCGCTTGGGCGGCGAAAAGGCGCAGCGCCGGGCGATCACCAGGGTGTTGGCGGTTGCCTCGGGCAGATCCTCAAACAGTTCGCGCATCATCGGCCAGCTCTTCACCCACCACTGCGGGTTTGAGCGCGGCCGCTCTGGCGCATCGACGTGGGTCGAATTGGCGATGCACAGCATGGCATCGTGCGCGGCATAGAACTGCGGATCACCATAGGACGCGGGGTTGCTGGCAACCAGCGGCAGATCGCGGGCATAGGCCAGATCGATCAGCGCGTCTTCGGCGGCCTCCTCGGCTGGGTCGTCACGCCGGGCGATTTCGATGTAGAGCCGGTCGGGGAACAGGCGCTCCAGCCGCTCACAATAGTCCTGCGCATCTTCAGCCTTGCCTTCGGCCAGCAGGCGGACGAGCGCACCCTCCCCCGCTGCGGTCAGGCAGATCAGCCCATCGGAATGGCCCTGCAGATCGGCCAGGTTGACATGGGGGTCCAGCTCAAGCGGGCGATCGAGGTGGGCGGCGGAAACCAGATGGCACAGGTTGTTCCAGCCCGCCTCGTTCTGGGCATAAAGCGCCAGCCAGTCGATCGGCCCGGTGCTGTCCCGCCGCACCCCCAGCAGGGTGCCGACGATCGGCTGGATCCCGGCATCGCGGCACGCCCCGGCAAAGGCCATCGCGGCATAAAGCCCGTTACGATCGGCAATCGCGATCGCGGGAAAGGCACGGTCCTTTGCCAGTTTGGCGATTGCCTTGGGATCGATCGCCCCTTCCAGCATCGAATAGCTGGACAGCACACGCAGCGGGACGAAAGGTTCAAAAGCCATGACCCGACCCTAGGGGCGGCAGCGCAGATTCGCAAAGGGGCCGCAGCGGCGCTTTTCACAGCTTGGCCGATTTCATCTAGGCAAGGTCGGGGCGATATGGTTCGATGCCGACAAACAAAAATGGGCGTGGTCGCGAACCCGATTGAAGAAAGGTTACGAACATGAACGATTTTGGGGCCATGGGGCTGATCGAGCGAGCCAAGGCCATCACACTCAACCCGGACGAAACCTGGCCGCAGGTTGCGGCTGAGGAATCGACGCCCGGCGATACAATTACCCGCTATGCCTTGCCGCTGCTGGCGATCGGCCCGGTGGCGAGTTTCATCGGCGGGCAGCTGTTCGGCATTTCGGTTCTGTTCGCCACCTACAAGCCCAGCCTGATGAGCGGGCTCGGCATGGCGGTGACCAGCTTCGTGATGAGCGTGATCGCGCTGATCGTGATCGGCCTGATCGCCGATTTCCTTGCCCCCAAGTTCGGCGGGGCCGAAAACCGTTCGCAGGCGTTCAAGCTGGTCGCCTATTCGATGACCCCGGGCTGGGTCGCCGCGGCGCTGGGGATTGTGCCGTCGCTCGGCATCCTGGCCCTGCTGGCAGCGCTTTACGGGCTGTACCTGTTCTTCAAGGGCGCCACGCCGCTGATGAAAGTCCCGGCGGACAAGGCCGGGGGCTATACCGCCGTAACCGTGGTTTGCGCCTTTGTGGTCAACTTCATCGCCGCAAGCCTGCTTGGCGCGGTGGCCGGGATGTTCGGGATGGGCGCTGCCGCGCTCACTTCGGCGGGATCGTCCGATGACAAGGTTGAGGTCACGATCCCCGGGGTCGGCAAGATCGAATCCTCCAAGATCGAAGATGCCACCAAGAAGCTTGAAGGGATCGCCAATGGCGAAGCGCCCAAGCCGGTTGATATGGCGCAGTTGCAGGCCCTGCTGCCAGCCTCTGTCGGCGGATATGAGCGTACCGCGATCGAATCCAATGGCGTCGGCGGACTGGGTTCCAGCGCCGAAGCGACCTACAAGAACGGCGAAAAGCGGATCAGGGTCAAGATCATCGATATCGCCGGAATGGGCGCGGTGGCCGGGATTGTCGCCGGAATGGGCGTTGAACAGAACCGCGAGGACGAAAACGGTTACGAACGCACCCGCACCGTCGATGGCGCGATCCAGACCGAGAAGTGGGAAACCAAGCGTTCGCGCGGCAGTTTCGGCACCCAGGTGGCCGGCCGCTTCATGATCGAGGCCGAAGGCGACGCCGGTTCGATCGACGAGCTGAAGGCAATCGTTGCCGGAATCGACAAGGCCAAGCTGGAAAGCCTGGCAAAGTAACAGTGGAGCCTCCCCCGCTTTCGGGGGAGGCTTACTTTCTTACAGCAGTTTCTCGATATCCTTGGCGATGCCCTCGGGCTTGTCCGCGGGCGCATAGCGGCGCACCACATTGCCCTGGCGGTCGATCAGGAACTTGGTGAAGTTCCATTTGATCGAGCGGGTGCCCATCAGGCCCGGCGCCTCGCTTTTCAGCCAATCGTAGAGCGGCGGTGCGCCCGGGCCGTTGACCTCTACCTTGGCCATCAAGGGAAAGCTGAGCCCGAAGTTGACCTTGCAGAACTCCTCGATCTGATCGGCATTGCCCGGTTCCTGCGCGCCGAACTGGTTGCAGGGAAAGGCAAGCACTTCAAACCCTTGCGCGCCATACTTCTGATGCAGCGCCTCCAGCCCGTCATACTGCGGGGTGAACCCGCATTTGCTGGCGGTGTTCACCACCAGCAGCACCTTGCCCAGCTTGTCGGCCAGGTTGACCTGCTTGCCGTCCGGCAGGTCGGCGGTGAAATCGGCGATTGTCGTCATGGTTCTCTCCCCGTGCCTTTGGGCGGATGATGGAACCGAAACCCATGCAAGGTCAACCGGCGGCTATTCCAGCACCCCGTCCTGCAACCGCAGCACCCGGTCCATTCGCGCCGCCAGCCGCTCGTTATGGGTAGCGACCAGCGCCGCGCTGCCTGCGCCGCGAACCAGATCGAGGAACTGCGCCAGGACCTTGTCGGACGTCTTTTCGTCAAGGTTTCCGGTCGGCTCGTCGGCCAGGACCAGCGCCGGGCGATTGGCCAGCGCACGGGCCACGGCAACGCGCTGCTGCTCGCCCCCGGAAAGCTGGCTGGGGCGGTGATCGACCCGTTCGGACAGGCCCAGCGCATCCAGCAGTTCGCGCGCCCTCGCCTCGGCCTGCGGTCGCGCAGTCCCGGCAACAAGCTGCGGCAGGACCACATTTTCCAGCGCGGTGAAATCGGGTAGCAGGTGGTGGAACTGATAGACGAATCCGATCCGGTCCCGCCGCAGGGCGGTGCGCTCATCCGCCGAAAGCCCGGTGGCATCGGCCCCGGCAATCTCGATCTTGCCGCCGAACCCGCCTTCCAGCAGTCCAACCGCCTGGAGCATGGTCGATTTGCCAGACCCAGACGGGCCGAGCAGCGCCACGATCTCTCCCGGCGCGATGCTAAGGTTGACCCCGCGCAGCACGTCGATCCGTTCGCCGCCTTGTTCGAAGCTGCGGGTCAGGTCGGTCAGGCGGATTACCGGATCACTCATAACGCAGCACCTGTACCGGATCGGTGGAGGCCGCGCGCCAGGCCGGATAGAGCGTCGCAAGGAAGCTGAAACCCAGCGCCATCACGCAGATCATCGCCACCTCTGCCGGATCGGTTCGGCTGGGCAGCTCGGTCAGGAAGCGGATCTTGGGGTCCCACAGGTTCTGACCGGTCACGAATTCGATCCCCCGCACGATCGGCTGGCGGAAGGTCAGCACCAGAAAGCCCAGCAACAGCCCGCCCAGCGTCCCCGCCAGGCCAATCACCGATCCGGTGGTGACGAAAATCTTCAGCACCGATCGGCGGCTGGCCCCCATCGTGCGCAGGATCGCGATGTCGCGGGTCTTGGAGCGAACCAGCATGATCAGGCTGGACAGGATGTTGAAGGCCGCAACCAGAACGATGATCGAAAGGGCAAAGAACATCGCCACCCGCTCAACCTGCAGGGCTTCGAAAAGACTGGCGTTCATGGCTTTCCAATCGACCACGGTGACCTGCCCGGCATATTTCTGGCGCACCGGCTCAACCGTTTCTGCGGCGGTATCCGGGTCGGTCACCTTCACCTCGATCATCGCCACGCTATCGCCCATCATCAGCAGGGTCTGGGCATCCTGCATCGGCATGACCACGAAGCGTTCATCCAGATCATAGACCCCGACCGAAAAGATCGCGGCAATCTCATATCCGATCTGGCGCGGAACCGTGCCGAACGGCGTGCTTTGCCCCTGCGGATTGATGATCGTGATCGTATCGCCAACCTGCGCGCCAAGGTTGGCGGCAAGCTGGGCCCCGATCACCACCTTGCCGGCATCGGGCTTGATCGATCCGATCTCTCCCGCGACGACCTTGGGCGCCAGCTGCGCGATGTCTTCCATCGTCTGCCCGCGCGCGAAGATCGCCTCAACCCGTCCATTCGAACTGGCCAGCAGCGGCTGCTCGATCAGCGGCGAGGCCGAAATCACGCCGGGCGTGGCCTTGGCATCGGCCAGCACGGCCCGCCAGTTGTCCATCCGCCCGCCATAGCCCTGGATGATCGCATGGCCGTTCAGCCCGACTATCTTGTCGAACAGTTCGGCGCGAAAGCCGTTCATCACGCTCATCACGATCACCAGCATCGCGACCGAGAGCGTAACCACCCCGACCCCGATCCCGGCGACGACGGCAATCACCGCCTCGCCGCGCTCCGGCATCATGTAGCGCTTGGCAATCGTCCATTCAAAAGGGGTAAGGATCAAGCGGATGGCCCTGCTCTGTCGTTCCGGCAGGCCGACTTAGGGCCTGCCCGGCATAAGGGCAAGGCGAAGGTAGTGCCCCTGTTGCCCACCTTGGCAAAACTGATAGGATGGGTGCACAATCATAACGCCGGGTTTTCGTTGCAGTCGCGCACCACGAACGAGGAACCGCCGTCATGGACTATTACCAGCTTCGCTATGACTTTCGCGATCAGGCCGAACGGGCCCGGGTGATCGGCAACCTGCAACGCCTGCGCAAGGCGCTGGATGAGAAGATACCGTCCAAGGACCAGAGCGACAGCCTGCTGCTGGCAACCTGGAACGTGCGCGATCTGGGCAAGGATTTCCTGCTCGGGCTCGACAAGGATTATGACAAGCGCAAGCTGCGGCGCGGGGCCGGTCCGCGCCAGCCGGAAACCTTCTGGTACATCGCCGAAATCATCTCTCGCTTCGATTTCGTGGCGGTGCAGGAAGTCAACGAGATCGACGAATGGGAGAAGATCTGGTCGATCCTGGGCCGCGACTGGGACTTCATCGCCACCGAAGTGACCGACCCCAAGCTAGGCGGCAACGGCGAACGGCTGCTGTTCGCCTTCGACAAGCGCAAGGTCACGTTCCGCAAGATCGCTGGAGAGGTCGTCTTGCCGCCCGATATGCTGATCACCGATGCCAAGAAGCCGGGTGAGAAGACCAAGCAGTTCGCCCGCACCCCGTTCCTCACCTCGTTCCAGGCGGGCTGGTTCAAGTTCGACATCTGCACCGTGCACATCTTCTACGGAAAGGAACGCGGCGATGCGCTGAAACAGCGGATCGACGAGATTGACCGGATCGCGGCTTTCCTCGCCAAGTATGCGAAGCAGGCCTTCCGCAAAACCCAGACGCTGTTCCTGCTGGGCGATTTCAACATCATCAGCCCGCAGCACGATACGATGAAAGCGCTGATCCAGCACGGTTTCCGCTCACCGGGATCAGCCTATTTCAAAACCAACGTCAGCCACACCATGCATTACGACCAGATCGCCTACCTCAGCCGGGGCAGCGGGATCGACGTGAAAGGGCAGACCGACCTGCCCGAGGCCGATTACGGCACCTTCGCCTTCTTCGATCACGTTTATACCGACGATCAGGAAACCGAATATGCCCGGCAGATGCAGCAATCGAACAAGTCCAAGTACAAGGACTGGCGCACCTATCAGATGTCGGACCATCAACCGCTGTGGGTGCGGCTGAAAGTCAACGACAGCGAGGCCTATCTGGAAAAGCTGAAAGGCTGAGCAGGCAGCGGCCGGATCGCCCTTATTTGGGGGCGATCACGTAATCGACCGCGACGGATTCGGTGATGGTCGCCCCGAACCAGCTGGGCTGGCGGCGCATCGTGCGATCGTCGAGAGTCACGAAGAACGAGATCAGCTCCTGCAGGCTGACCGGCGGCTTGGCATTGCTGATCCGCACCACCCGCACCACCCGGTAGCCCATGGCATCGGCATAGGCATCGGCTTCTGCCCGGGCCTTGGCCAGGGCATCGCCCCGTGCCTTGCTGCGAGCAGCAGCCGGATCGGACTGGCTGTGGACGATCGAGCGGCGGTCGCTGTAGTCGTAATCCGCCGCGCCAAGGCCAATCACCGCTTCGATCTGATCAGGTTTTTCCACGGTAACCAGCAAGGTCCGCGAAGCCACGACCCGCGCCGGTTCACCGCAGTCGGCCGCCGCCTCGGCAGCATCGGATGCAGCTTCAGCCGCTGCTTCGGCGGCTTTCGCCGCCGCATCCGCTGCCGCACAGGCCGCCGCCTCGCCCGGAGCAGTGCGCGGTTCGCCAACGGCTGCGATCCGAGCTGCGGCAATGCCCAGCTTTGCCAGATCCCCTTTGACCCGCTTTTCTTCCTTTACCAGTCCGGCCAGCGCCTGTGCCGCGGTCGCACCCTCGGACCGGACGGTTAAGGGCACCAGCGCGCTGTCCGGGGGTATCTGCGCGCTGGCTTCGATGTGTAGTTCCACTTCAGCGGATTGAGCCGCAGCCGGTGCAGCACTCAGCAACAATGCAGCCAGGACTGCAAGCGATTGGGTCTTCATGCAGGAACTCTCCCCTTGTGCCCCAAAGCAAGGCACGACAGCTTGTGCCGGCGAGTGTTGTTTCGGCAAGTCAAATCGTATGCATCTCCCGTGCTTGTTGAGTGCAGCCCCCCTTGCCCTTGCCTTCGCGCGCAAACCTCGCCAAAGGCGCTGGCACAGGGCATTTCCAAGGGCCAGGCGACTCACCATGAACCTTACCCACCCCTTCCTTGACGCAGATGGAGACAAGCTGCGCGAGGAATGCGGCATTTTCGGCGTGATCGGCGCCAGGGATGCCGCCGCGATGACCGCGCTCGGGCTGCACGCTTTGCAGCACCGCGGGCAGGAAGCGGTCGGCATCGTCAGCTATGACGGGCAGCAGTTCTTCGCCCGGCGCGGGCTGGGCCATGTCGCCCAGGTCTTTTCCGATGCCGCCGCCCTGGCCGAACTGCCGGGCGAGATGGCTTCGGGCCATGTGCGTTATTCCACCACCGGCGGTCAGGGCCTGCGCAATGTCCAGCCGCTCCACGCCGATCTGGCGCGCGGGGCCTTCTCGGTCGCGCACAACGGCAATATCTCCAACGCAATCAAGCTGAAGCGCGAACTGGTTGAACGCGGTTCGATCTTCCAGTCAACCAGCGATACCGAAGTGATCATCCACCTGATCGCCACCAGCCGCTATCAGAAGCTGCTGGACCGCTTCGTCGATGCGCTGCGGATGATCGAGGGCGCCTATTCGCTGATTTGCATGACGCCCAAGCGGATGATTGCCTGCCGCGATCCGCTGGGGATCCGTCCGCTGGTGATGGGCAAGATCGGCGACGCAACCGTTTTCGCCAGCGAAAGCGTTGCGCTTGACGTGGTCGGCGCGGAATTCGTCCGCGAGGTTGAGCCGGGTGAGATCATCGAGGTGCGGCAGGATGGCCGCATTTCCAGCCACCGCCCCTTCGGCAACCCCGCCGCCCGGCCGTGCATTTTCGAGCACGTCTATTTCAGCCGCCCGGATTCGGTAATGGGCGGGCAATCGGTCTATGAAGTGCGCAAGCGGATCGGGATGGAACTGGCCAAGGAATCGCCGGCCGATGCCGATCTGGTGATCCCCGTGCCAGACAGCGGCGTGCCCGCCGCGATCGGTTATGCCCAGCAAAGCGGCATCCCGTTCGAACTGGGGATCATCCGCTCCCACTATGTCGGGCGCACCTTCATCCAGCCGTCGGACGGCGCGCGCCATGCCGATGTGAAACGCAAGCACAACGCCAACCGCGCGCTGGTGGAAGGCAAGCGGATCGTGCTGATCGACGATTCGATTGTGCGCGGTACCACCAGCATGAAGATTGTGCAGATGATGCGCGATGCCGGCGCAGCCGAAGTGCATATGCGCGTGGCCAGCCCGCCGACGATGCATTCGTGTTTCTATGGCGTCGATACGCCCGAACGGAACAAGCTGCTGGCCGCGCGGATGGACGTGCAGGAGATGACCAAGTTCATCGTCGCGGACAGTCTGGCTTTCGTATCAATCAACGGCTTGTACCGGGCCGTTGGGATCAGCAGCCGCAACGCCGACTGCCCGCAGCACTGCGATGCCTGCTTTACCGGCGATTATCCCACCAGCCTGACCGACCTGGCCGAGCGTGAGGCCGATGATGGGCAGCTGCCCCTGCCGGTAGGCCGCGTGGCATGAACGCCTTTTCCGGTCAGATCGCCCTGGTAACAGGGGCCAGTCGCGGCATTGGCGCCGCCGTGGCCGAGGCCCTGGCTGCACAAGGCGCGCACGTCGTACTGACTGGCCGTGATACCAAGGCGCTGGAAGCGGTCGAGCAGCGGATCTTCGATGCCGGTGGTTCGGCAACGATCGCCCCGGTCGATCTGGCCGACGGCGATGGCATCGTCCGGCTGGCCAATGCCGTGGCGGAACGCTGGAAAGTGCTGGACATTCTGGTCCACTGCGCGGCGATCCTGCCCGAGCTGACCCCGGTCAAGGATATTGAACAGACCGCCTTTTCGCGCGCGCTGACCACCAATGTCCTGGCCACCCAGGCACTGATCGCCCGGTTCGATCCACTGCTGAAGGCCAGCACCGATCCGCGGTTTGTCTATCTGACCACCAGCGTTGCCACGGCCCCGCGCGCCTATTGGGGGGCCTATGCCGCCAGCAAGGCCGCAGCCGAGGTTGTGGTCGATTGCTACGCCCAGGAAACCCGCAACATCGGCAAATTGCGAGTCGCGATCGTCGATCCGGGAGCGACCCGCACGAAGATGCGCGCCGCGGCCTATCCCGGCGAGGACCCGCAATCGGTCAAGCCGGCTGAAACCGTTGCAAAACGGATAGTTGCCTTGCTTGGTGAACAATTTGCCAGTCCGCACCGCGAACGGGTTAACCAATCCTGATAAAGTCCGGGCAACCGCGCCCCTCCATACTTTGCGAAGCCTGCCGGGAAATCTTTCGGCAAGCCTAGCAACAGAGGGCGCTTGTCATGGCTGAGAACCTGCTGATCCAGAGGGATTCCTATTTCACCGCCGCGCAGGAAGATCGCAGCGCGCCGCGTACGCGCGTATCAATCCCCGCCACTCTGCGAATTTCCGGATCGCGCGGCTTTCAGACCGTTGTCCACGACCTTTCGCTGAGCGGCTTCTGTTCGGCTGCCGTCAACCGGATCCATCCCGGCACCGTCTGCTGGCTGACCCTGCCCGGGATCGAAGCGCTTCAGGCCGAGGTGATCTGGTGGGACAACAGCCTGCTCGGCTGCGCCTTCGACAAGCTGCTCTCGCCAATCGTGCACGACAATATCCTGACCCGCTGGCGCGCTGATTCCCCTTACCGGTCGCTTTCCTGAAGCGATCGTCCGGCCCTGCCCGGGCCCGGGCCACGCAATTTCCGTGTCCCTACCCCCCAATGCACGGCGATCCGTGCCCGGGCAGGTGCCTGAAACCAATCAGGCCAATTTGATCAGAGTAACCTGGCGGACATCGATCCCGCCACCGCGAAACCCGCCTTCGCAATACATCAGATAGAACCGCCACAGCCGCACAAAGCGCACATCGAACCCACTCGGCAGCCTGCCCTCTGCCACCGCCAGATCGAACCGTTCGCGCCACAGCAGCAATGTCTCGGCATAATGCAGCCCGAAAGCCACCGGATCGGTCCATTCCAATCCACGTGCGGCGGCCAGAGCGCGAAATTCGCTTTCGCGGATCAGCATTCCCCCGGGGAAGATGTAAGTCTGGATGAAATCGGCGCTGGCGGCATAGGCGTCGAACAGGTCGTCGCGGATCGTGATGTATTGCACCACCGCTCGCCCGCCGGGCTTGAGGCAGCGGTGCAGGCAATCGAAGAAATCCGGCCAATAGGCCCGGCCCACCGCCTCGACCATTTCGACGCTGACCACGGCATCGAACTGCCCGGTGACGTCGCGGTAATCCTGATAGCGGAATTCAATCGGTGCCGCCGAACCTTCCTGCCGGGCGCGGCAGAACGCCAGTTGCCGTTCGGACAGACTGATGCCCACCACCTGCCCTGCACCGTGCGACAGGGCAAAGCTCTGTGCGCCCCAGCCGCAGCCGATCTCCAGCACCGAGCCGTCTTGAGGCACCGCCGCCCGTTTGACCACCTCGGTGATCTTGCCAAGCTGCGCCTGATCGAGTGCATCGAGCCGCTGTTGTCCGTCATCCGGCGCTGGCAAGGCATCAAAGATACCGCTGGAATAGGCCATCGTACTGCCCAGCCAGGCCGCATAGAAATCGTTGCCCAGATCATAATGGGCGTGAATGTTGCGCCGCGATCCGGCCCGGCTGTTGCTCCGCAGGGCATGGACCAGCCGGCCCGCCCAGCGCCACGGGCCATGGGCGCGGGCCGTATCGCCCAGGGCATCGGCATTATCCATGAACAGCGCGAACAGCGAAACCGGGTCCGCGCTGACCCAATCCTGCGCCTCCCAGCCCTGATAGAGCCCGACTGACCCCGCCGTGGCCACCCGCAGCAGGCCGCGCCAGCGCCGCAGCTCAACCGTAACCTCAAACCCCGGGGCCCGCCCGCCCAGCGTACGGTGGGAGCCATCAGGCAATGTCGCATGGATCACGCCGCGCGCCAGCCCGCGATCGATCCGCTCGATCAGTGCCTCTGCCTTGCCGCTCCACAATCGGGCAAGCCACGACGGCCCGCCGGTTGATCCGAGCGGACTATGCAGCAGCTCATCGCCGCGGTTGGATGGGGTTGTCGCCATCGCGGGGGCTTATGGACCCCAAGGCGATTTTCGGCAATCGCGGCCGGATCAGTTTTGCCGAAGCAAGGCGTCCAGCACCGCATCGTTCAGCGGCTTTTCAAATTCGCAGCCGAACTGGAAATCCTCAACCCAGGCGACCCGCGCCTCGATCGATTCCATTCCGGTCAGCTTGACAAAAAAGTGATCGCCCTCGTGAACCAGAAACACCCCTTCGATCCGGGCGCCGAACTTTGAAATATCCTGCACGCGCACGTTGGCTCGGCGATTTCCGGCGCGGAACTGCACCTCGGCACTGAACGAGTGGCGGTCGCTGCGGCGACCACCGGTGGACTGAAACTGCGGCTCGCTTGCCATGTGCAGACCCAATGCGACTGGTTTGACCTCGGGCGCAGAATGGCACGCTTTGGTAAAAGCGCCGTTAACGAAGAAAGTCCGGATTTAGCCTACAAAAAAGGGACGCCGCGGCAAATGCCGGGCGCCCCCCTTTTGTGCGGATCTAAACGATCAGATCAGAACCGGACTTCCGCCGCAACAGTGAACGACCGGCCACGCGGATCGGCCACACGCGGTTCCCAACTCGACCCGGCGCCGGTGTTGTCATCATAGGTGATGGCGAACGGCGGATCGGTGTTGAACAGGTTCTTGACCCCAAGCGTCAGGCGATAGGCCGGGCCCAGCCCCAAATAGGAGGCCGACAGGTTGTAGATGTGATAGGGCTTAACCTTGACATTATAGTCAGGCTGGGCGGCGGAACCTGGCAAAGCGCGGTTCGTGTAACCTGAACGGAAGATCTGGGTGAAGGTGATCGCCCAATCCTCGCTATTGTAGCTGATCCAGGCATTGTGCTTCCACCGCAAACCGAGGTCGCCGGTAAGTGTGAAGTACCCGACAAGGCTCGGTCCATAGGGTACGTTGGGGACAAGTTTTTCGCGCTTCTTGAGCAGCAACGAGCCGTCCATCCCGATGTTGACCCGGCTTGTCCCGCTAAGGTCGAAGCCGCCACGCAGAGCAAACTCTACCCCTTGGGTCCGACGCGAACCGGCATTGAACCAGCGCCTGTCGATAGTCTCAATGTCTCCGTTGGCATCGCGGATAAATCGTTCCGGGAACAGTGCCGCATTCTGAAGCAACTGGCTGATTGAAAGGTCCTGAATCGTCCCATCTACGTTGATCATCCACCAGTCAGCCGACAGGCTCCACCCAGGCGCTGGTTTGAAAACCACGCCGACGCTTGCCATCTTGGCCGTCTCCGGTCCGAGGTTCACATTGCCGCCAGTCCAGATCAACGGGCGGATGTAGGCGCAGTTAGGATCGGTAGTGCTCGGAATCAGACTTGGGCACTTGATCGGATCGACGATATCGCTGCCCGAATAGGTACTTTCAGTGACACCATTGAAAATCTGATTGAAGCTGGGAACACGAAAGCCCGTCGAATAGGAACCGCGGAACATCACCCATTGTGTGGGGGCGAACTTTACTGTGACCTTGGGGTTAGTAGTCTTACCGAAGCCTGTGTAGTCGTCCAAACGGACCGCACCCGATATTTCAAGGATATCAAGAAGCGGGATATTGATCTCAACAAACCCTGCCTTCACAGTGCGATTTTTGGGAATCAACGCGTTTACGTTGTCAAAGGCAGCCAGCATGATCACCGGCTGATTGGCCGCCGCAGCTGGAGAACCATTGAAAGCATAAGTTTCTCGGCGCCAGTCCACACCGAGAGCCATCTGGACCGAGCCACCGGGAAGTTCGAAAAGCGGCCCCGAGATGGAGGCGTCAACTTCCTTTACCGTGTATCGACCGCCGTAAAGCGTCGTACCATAAGCCGAAATGGCCTCCAAGCCAGCCATCGCCGCCGCACTTTGTTCAACGCTGAAGGGATTGAGAATACCTGAATTCAGCATCCCCACCAAACCCGGCGCACTGGCCCCAGGCGCAGTCGGTGCCAAGGGGTCAGGATTACCGTTGTTCAGTGTTCCGCGGTAATAATAGCCCGAACCCAATACCGAAGAACTTTCGCTTTCGGAATGAGAGGCCGCAACACGGTAGTCCCAACCTTCAAAGGGCAGAGGCCCTTCAAGTGCGACCAGCGCTCGCAAGGTCTTGGTGTGGGTCTTATACTCGCGGGGGCCGCACGCGATGCAGCGCCAGCGGAACGCAATGCCGTCACCATAGTTCGCTGCCAGCCCCGATTGAGCCCCCGGGGAACCGGCAAATGCGGCGTAGATGGCATTGTATACAGCATCATACTGGGTCTGCGTCGAAGGCAGAAGCGGGTAAACCGCCGGGAAATTCGTTCCGTTCGTGGAGAGCTGCGCATGCGAGAAGCTCTTGGCGGAATTCGCGTCCGAACCGGTAACTTCTGCGGACAGCTGATGCCCACCGCCCAGGTTGACGGTGGCCTTGGTGTAATAGGTCAACGTTTCGATCGGCTGCTGGATCACCGCAGCACGGCCAGTATCCCAGGCGCAGGCCCACGCCGCGCCTGCTGTGGTGGTCCAGATCGAGGTGTCATAGGCCATACCACCATCCATCGTCTCGCACCCGGCACCACCCGGCAAGTCGAGGATGTTAACACCGCCATTTGCGACGGTAGTCGTGCCCGGGAAATAGAAATTCGGAATATAGTAGGGGTTTGCAACGTTGGTTGTCCCCACCCGATATGTTGCCGCAGAACCGCCAAACAACACCCCGTTCGGGAACAGCGCAGCGTTTAGCGGAGTAATTGCCGCCGGGAACACGCTGGCAATCGGTGTGCCTCTGGTATCGACCGACAATCCACGGCTTGACTGATTGCCATTGACGAAGTCGCGCTGGGAACCGCGCAGCATCTCGTTCCAGCCGTATGAGACCGTCCCCATGATGTTGATGCCGTCTTCATCGAGATCGCCCCAGCCACCGGCTGCCGAGAGGCGATAGATGTTGCCGCCGCCCTGTTCGGTCACATCGGTCGAACCAGACAGCGACAGGCCCTTGAAGTTCTTCTTGGTGATGTAGTTGATCACCCCGCCGATCGCGTCGGTGCCGTAGATCGCCGAGGCACCGTCCTTGAGAATCTCAACCCGTTCGATCGCGGCAAAGGGGATCTGGTTGACGTCAACCGCACCGCCCGAAAGGCCATGTGCCGCGACCCGGCGTCCGTTGAGCAGGATCAGCGTGGCCGCGCTGCCCTGTCCGCGCAGGTTCGCCGCTGAAAGGCCGTTCGTGCCGCGCTGCGCTCCGGTAACGACATCGGCGTTCGACGCCAGGTTGTCCGCACCCGATCCATTCGAAGTCAGGAACATGTTGAGCGCTTCGGGATTGGCGATCCCGTTGCGTTCAATATCGACGCTGGTGATGATTTCCAGCGGCAGGGCGCTCTTGGTCGGATCACGCTTGATGCGCGAGCCGGTGACCACGATCGTGCCGCCGCTTTCGCTGCTTTCGCTGGCGCTGTTCGGCGATGTGATGTCAGGGGCGGTCTGGGCCATGGCCGGTGCCACAAAGGCGCCCAGCGATACGCCACAGGCGAGAACGGTGCGCGCGAAGCTGCGAGTGATCATAAAACCCCCTATTTGAACCTATCCGATGATCCAGGATGCCCCCTGGCATTGGGGGGAGACTATCAAGGCGTTTGCCCCGCGCCACCCCCAGAAGGCGAAGATGCACGGCTTTGCTGTCTGAATCTTGGACAATTCGGCCATATTGTTGCGCCGGTGCAACAACCCTGTCGCTCAGGGTTTCAATTTGCCGCCGCGATCCGCAGCAAAACCGCTTCCATGGTCGGCAGGGCACTGGCACCATCGGGCACGTCATTGGCGAAGAAGGCAAAGGTGAAGCGCTTGCCGCTGGCGGTCTGGAATGTGCCGGACAAGGCGTTAGTCGCGTTGAGCGTGCCGGTCTTGGCGGTCAGATTGCCTTCGAGCGGGGTGCCGATAAAGCGGCGTTTCAGCGTCCCGTCGCGGCCGGCCACGGGTAGTGAACCATACCACGCGGTGCCCCAAGGCTGCACCGCGATCCAGCGCAGCAGCGCCACCGCCGCGCGCGGTGAAACACGGTTATAGGTGCTCATCCCCGATCCATCGGAAAAATCGAAACCGGCGCGGGGAACCCCGGCCTTTACGAACAGCTGGCTTTCGATGCGCGCCCCCCATTCTTCCGATCCGGTCCCGCCGACCTGCCCGACCCGGCGAAACAGCACCTGGGCGTGCTGGTTCTGGCTGACCTTGTTGATGATCACGACATCGTCGGCCAGTGGCGGAGGGACAAGCCGGGCCAGCGGCTGCGCCGTGCCGACAGTCCAGTTCGTGACCGCGCCTTCGCCCACGGCCTTGTCGATCAGATCGGCGCGGCGATGCCGGACCGCCACCTTCCCGGTCACCCTGACGCCGCGCGCCTCCAGCATCTGTTTCAGGCTCCAGGCGGCATAGTGCGCCGGATCGTCGATTCCCAGGCGGTCCTTCCACGGCTGCGCATCGGCGGGAATGGTCCCATAGAGCACCAGTTCGAACCCGTTCACCGATCGCTCTAGATAAAGCCGGGCCTTGCCGCCCGGTGCCTCTGTCAAAGCCTGATTGCGCAGCGTGTAATAGGGTGAAAGCGTAACCACCGGCGGCTGACCGACTGCACCAGGGGTAACCACGATCGGCAGTTCGTTGTCATCAAGGTTGAGTGCGCCCACCGCCGTGCCGGAATCGGATGGAATATTGTTCCAGCTCATCCCCGGAACCCAGCGTTGATCTGGCCAGAGCCGGTCATCGCCGATCACGTCGTGAACGCGCCGGGTCTTCGCCGCAACGGCATCGGCCAGCGCTGCCAGGCAGTTGATCTTGCAATCGGGCGCGCTCGACATCCGGGCATCGCCGCGCCCGAACAGGACGACATCGGCCCCGCCCTTGCCGGGACTGAGAAAGACTTGCGTCCCACCCTGCTCATCAGGCTGGTCCATCCCGTGCAGCAGCGCATAGGCCGCCGCCGTGGTGAACATCTTGGTGTTCGAAGCGGGAATGAAGCGCTGATCCGGGTTTACTGATACCACCACCCGGCCCTGATCATCGACCACCAGCAGACCGAAACGGGTTCCCTGCGGCGCGGCCGCCAGGGTTGCCTCCACCTCTTGCTGGAGCGTCGGCGTCTTGACGGTGCTTGCCGGAGGGGCATCGGCCAATGCCGGAGCGGATAGGACGACCAGCGCGAACGGGATAAGGTGTTTGAGCATTATGGGCAGACTGCCCGCGTGCCAGGCCCAAGTCCAGCCGTCTTTCCGTCCGGTCAGGATCTACAAACTGCGCATCCAGTATTGCATCGGTTTGGCGCTTTCGCCCGCCTCTCCCCGTTCCTTCCAGGCCAGTTCGGTAACCAGCCCCGGCACCGGCGCATAGCCCCGCCCGGTCCAGAAATCGTCGAGCGGGCGGTAGCCTGCTGGCCTGGCCGGATGATCCGGCGGACGAATCACGGC
>JAKPHK010000113.1 GCA_029550345.1 Pseudomonadota bacterium | reverse complement strand
GGGCCGCGCGACGGCTGTGCGATCGATTGGTTGCGCTTGGCGCCGTGCGCGAACTGACCGGGCGGGACACGTTCCGCCTGTACGGGGTCTGAGCATGGGGCGGCGCGAGGACACAGAACTTGACCGCGAATTGGCCGTTCTTCCCCCTGAGATGCGCTGGCGGGAATGGATGCGACGAATCGAGGCGGTGCTGTTTGCAAGCGCGACCCCGGTGGCGCGCGAGGATCTGGCGCGGGTCGTGGGGCAGGGGGCCTCAGTCGATCTGTTGATCGAGGATCTGGCAGTGGATCTGGAGGGCCGACCCTATGAGGTGGCACAGGTGGGCAAGGCGTGGATGCTGCGCACGCGCGCGGCCTATGCCCCAGCGATCCGCGCCGCGGCGGATGTGGACGGCCAAGCGCTGAACCTGTCAGAATACGATCTGGCCGTGCTGGCGGCGATCGCATTCCACCAGCCGGTAAGCCGCGACGGGCTGAAGGACATCTTCGGCAAAGAGATCAGCCGTGATCTGATCGGCAGGTTGGCCGAGCGTGACCTGATCGGCACCGGCCCGCGCGAACCCCGGCGCGGCGCGCCCTACACTTTTGTCACCACCGAGACCTTCCTTGCCACCTTCGGGATGGCGTCCTTGCGCGACCTGCCCGATCCCGAGCAACTCGCAGATGCCGGCCTCGCGGGCAGGTCGGAGGCTCACGACATTTAAGGAGCGGGTTGAGCTTCGGCCGCAGATCGGCGGGCTTCATGAAGCTGGGTCGCTGCCCGCAGCAGGGCGGCCAGATCAGTCGCTCTGGGGGAGGAGGCCCGCCGCAGCCCTGCAGTTTCAGCAAGCTGATCCGTGAGTTCCTTGACCAATCCGTTGTGGTTTCCAGCGGCATTGGCAAGCCGGACCCAAAGGTTCAGCGGGCCACCACCTTTGTGGCCAACTATTCCGCTCTGCCCTTCCGACAGCCGCCGGAAGAAATCGTGGCGAATCCGATGCGACAGTTGCGGGATCGTTGATGTCGTCGTACCGACGGGCACCGGGCATATTGCAATCCTCTCTGGCAGGGTTTTCCGTTTGCCCCGGCCCACGCCAAGTGCGAGCCCTGCTGTGTCAAGACGAAGCAGATCGTCGATCAGCCGCTCGAGACGCCGGGCGCCTGGGTTTGCCGGGTCCGTCGGTTTGGCGAGAGGAGCGTCGCAGAAGGCGCAGTATTGCTGTGAAACAAGGCGATCCTGTCTGAACGGCGCAAGGCCCTGACCGCAAGACGGGCAGCGGTCGCGCAATCGGCAGCCATGGCGAAAGCAGGACACGCGGGTTGCCAGAGTCCAACTCTGCCGGAAAATGGGGCGCCTCGTCTTCCCGCAGGCAGGTGGGACAGAACTGCAGCCAACAGGACTGCGCCGTCGATGTCCCTGCATCTTGCGGCCGGCTCCGCAGCTGCAAGCGCACGCTCGAGAAGGGACTGTGGGCCAGACAAAGTCCGTCAATATCTTCGGGGCAGATCGACGTATGGTCGAGCAGGATGCGGCGAACTGCCTCCGGAAGATGCCGGTCAAGTTGTGCCGACCATGTCTCGCCGGCCACTCCGAGCACCGCTCCAAAATAGCGCGGCGGCACACCATTGGCATGTGCAAGCCGATGCAGCCAGCTTGACAAAAGCTCGCCAGGAGCCGGCCTGATGTCCACCGGCCAGCGATGTCCCGCCGCCACTCTATAGCGGCGGGCCGGGGAGACGGTGATCCTCGGCGCACTTCTGGTCATGTCATTGAATGGCGCAAGGCCGAGCTCCGTCGCCGTGACAGCGGCACATAGCCGAGGGCCATGACGGTGCTGGACGTGATCCTTTC
>JAKPHK010000096.1 GCA_029550345.1 Pseudomonadota bacterium | reverse complement strand
GCTTGACCAGCGAGGCTTCCGAGAAGCGCGGTGGCGGCTGGGTGAAGTGCTGGCTGGCGGTCACCTCGCCGCGCTTGAGCGGGTCGCGCTCGGCCATCGGCGGCAGGATGCGGCTGTCGTCATCCTCCGCCGCCCCGGCCGCCGGCGCGATGCCGGCGCGCGCATCGGCGGCGCGGTCGTCCTCATCCTCGCGATACAGCTTCAGGAAGCCGTCGAACGCCACCACGGAACCGGTTGCCCGGAAACGGATCCTGCCATCCGCGCTGGCGATATCCACCGCCGTCTGGTCGAGTTCCGCCGAGGACATCTGCGATGCCACAGCGCGCTTCCAGATCAGCTCATACAGCCGCGCCTCGTCCCCGCTACCGTAATGATCCTTGCCGAAATCGGTCGGCCGGATCGCTTCGTGCGCTTCCTGGGCGTTCTTGGCCTTGGTTTCATAGTGGCGCGGCTTTTCAGGCAAGTAGTGCCCGTTGTTGTAACGATCGCTGATCGCCTTGCGCGCCGCCGAGATCGCGCTGGGGTCCATCTGCACCCCGTCGGTCCGCATATAGGTGATCGCCCCGGCCTCATAGAGGTTCTGCGCCACCCGCATGGTGTGCGCGGCGGCAAAGCCCAGCTTGCGCGCGGCTTCCATCTGCAGGGTAGAGGTGGTGAACGGCGGATAGGGGTTGCGGCGGGTGGGCCGGGTATCAACCTCTTCGACCCGGAACTGCGCACCTTCTACCGCAGCCTTGGCCCGGTCTGCGCTGCCCTGATCCCCAAGGCTCAGCTTTTCGAGCTTTTCGCCATCGAACTTGACCAGCCGGGCGGCAAATTCGGTGCCGAGGTGTTCAAGCCTGGCCAGAACCGACCAGTATTCCTGCGGACGGAACTGCTCGATCTCGTGCTCGCGCTCACAGATCAGCCGCAAGGCGACCGACTGTACCCGGCCCGCGCTCTTGGCGCCCGGCAGCTTGCGCCACAGCACCGGCGATAGCGTGAAGCCGAACAGATAATCGAGCGCGCGGCGGGCCAGATAGGCGTCGATCAGATCCTGATCGAGATCGCGCGGGTGCGCCATCGCGGTGGTCACCGCATCCTTGGTGATCGCGTTGAAGGTGACCCGCTCCACCTCTTTGGGCAGGGCCTTCTTCTTGGCCAGCAGTTCGCGCACGTGCCACGAAATCGCCTCGCCCTCACGGTCAGGGTCGGTGGCGAGGATCAGGCGATCGGCCTGCTTGGCCAGATCGGTGATCGCCTTCACCTGGCGGGCCTTGTCGCCGTAAAGGTCCCAGTCCATCGCAAAGCCCTCATCGGGCCGCACCGAACCGTCCTTGGGCGGCAGATCGCGGACGTGGCCGTATGAAGCCAGGACCTTGTAATCCTTGCCCAGATACTTCTCGATGGTCTTGGCCTTGGCCGGGGATTCAACAATGACGAGTTGCATTCGAATGTGCTGCCCTTACGCGTATGTGTACACGCGCGAGGGTGGCGGGGCGTTCAGGCGCTCGTCAAGGGGGTCTTCCGCCAGGCCAGAAAGAACCCCAGCCCCAGCAGCAGGTCGATCGCCGCGAAAACCGCAACTGGGGGCTGCACCGGGTAGCCCTGCGCGAACAGCGATAGTGCCGGAATGCCGAAGACCAGCTTCTCCGCCACGGCCAGCGGCATCAGCGCACGGTACTTCACAGGATCGCCGCCGATCACCCAGAACACGCCCTGGAACACCAGCGCCAGGCCGACGAAGCCAAGGAAGGTTTCGCCGTGTTCGAGCCACAGCGGCGTGAAATAGAGCGGCAGCAGTACCGCAGCGCCATAAATCGCCGCCCAGCGAAACATACGCGAAGGGAACTTGCCCATGAAACCTCCCGATCCGTGTCAGGATGGTTGCTGCCGCGCGGCTATTGATCCTGCAAGCCGCCGGGCGGAATTATGCACCGGCCGCTATCATACTGGCCGACTGTGCGGATCACCTCGCTCTTGTCCGGTTCGATCCGGCGGCCCGATAGCTGGCTGTCGATCACGCGGCGCAGCAGCGCGTCGAGCCGTGTGACGAGGTAGCAATCGATCGCGGGCGGAGCATGAGGGTTGCCGATCCCGCTATCGTCGGTGAGGAAAGTGTAGCGGCTCTGGGTAAGCGCAGCCATCGCCCGCATCGCGTATTCGGCCTTGTCAGCCACACCTGAAGCCGCAACCGGGACGATCTGCACCCGCTGCTGGCGCAGATGCCGGGCGGCAAGCCAGGTGGTGTCGAACTTGTCATCATGCGGCGGCGCATCGGCCACCAGCAGCAGCGAGTGCACCGCATCGGGCCGCCATTGCTGCCCGGCGGCACGGATCATCGCCTGATCCATCGCTTCGGGATAGTCCCCGCCCCCGCTAGCATATTGCTGGCTGAGCGTGCCTTGCGCGGCGGCGAAATCGCCGGTCAGCGGAACCGTCTGGGTGACATATTCATCGCCCAGATCGCGGTAAAACACGAAGCCGATCCGCAGATCGAGCCCGCGATGGCGCGCTTTCAGCCCTTCCAGGATCGCGGCCAGCTCAGTTTGCAGGAAACGCAGCTCGTCCCCCATCGATCCGGTTGTGTCGATCACCAGCATCAGATCCAGCTTGCGAACCGCCTGCGCTGCCTTGCCCACGGTGAAATCAACCCGCTGCCCGCCTGCACCCGGCGCAATCGCGACTTCGCGCCAGGCTTCCCCGCCGACCCGCAGCCGCACCTTGCGGCTCAGCCGGTCAACCTCGGGGAAGAAGGCGACAGTTCCGTCAGCCAGCGTATTGAGCGTCAAAGTCCGGCCATTGGCGCAGGCCAGTTCCACCTTGGCGAAAGGCACCGCCCGCCCGGCATCGTCCTTGACCGCAACGGTCAGGACCCGGCTAGTATCGAGCACCGGCAAGGCCCGGATTTCCTGGCCGAGGTTCGATTGCCGGACATAGCGGGCATAGAGCTCGGGATTGAGCATATCATCATGCTCGCCGGCGGTCAGCAGCCCGGCCTGCGGGCGCGGCGGGCGCGGGCGCGGCGGCATGGGGTGCGGATAGGGCATGATCCGGCCGGTGGGGCTCGCAGCTTCGCTATCGGAAACGGATTTGGCCCGCGCGGACGGCGCTGACGATGCTACAGTAGCTACCGGAGCCTCTGACACCGGGGCCGCCATCACCGGCGGAGGAGGAGGTGGTGGTGGCGGCGGCGACGCATCGGCACCCTCCCCCTTGGCAATTGTCGCTTCGCTCATTGCCACGCCCGGTTCGGACCGGCGGACCGGGCGATAGTTCTGCGGGCGGGCCTGCTGCTGCTCGGCACCCAGCTGCGGCAATGGCGCGAGCGGCGCGCACTGCGAGGCGGTCCACGGCGGAGCGGGCATTCCCACCCGTTCCTGCTCGGCATTGGCCACGGCCGGGCCTTGCGCCAGAATGGCTACAATCGCGAATGTCGAAACCAGTCTGCGCATATCCCGTCCCTCCCGCAGCAGTGTCAGCCGGAAGGTGGCGTGGGCGCGATGAACTGCGGATTAATGTTACATAGTATCATTTAGCCGATCAAACTGACCCGTCCGGCGGCATGGCGCACCAGGCGGCCGGCCAGCTCAAGCTCAAGCAAGGCCAGCTGCACTGCTGCGGGGCTTTCCCCGCTCTGGCGGATCAGTTCATCAACCGCGACCGGGGCCGTGGTCAGCAGCGCCGCCAGATCGGCCGGATCGTCGGCCAGATCGTCAGGCAAAGCGGCGTAGCCAGACGGGGCTTCGCGCAAGCGGGATCGCGGCGCGCCATCGAACCCGCTGAGCAGCTCGATCACATCCTCGGCTGACTGAACAAGTGTCGCCCCTTCGCGGATCAGCTGGTTGCAGCCCTGCGAACGCGATTCCAGCGGAGAACCGGGCACGGCCATCACCTCCCGCCCGGCTTCGGCCGCCAGCCGCGCCGTGATCAGCGATCCGCTTTTGGGCGCGGCCTCCACCACCAGCGTCCCTGCCGCCAGCCCGGCAATGATCCGGTTGCGCGAAGGGAAATGGCGGGCGAGAGGCTCGGTGCCGGGCGGTTGCTCGGCCAGAAGCAGCCCTTCCCCCGCGACCTGTTCCTGCAGATCGAGGTGTTCGGGCGGATAGGCAATGTCGATCCCGCTGGCGATCACGCCGATGGTTCCGCCCCCACCATGCGGACCGGCCAGCGCAGCGCGGTGGGCCGCGCCGTCAATCCCGCGCGCCAGGCCGGATACGACCACAAACCCGGCCTCCGCCAGGTCGGCGGCGAATTGCCGGGCCAGCTTGACCGCAGCGGCAGAGGCATTGCGCGCGCCGACCACCGCCACGCAGGGCCGTGCCACCAACGCCGGATCGCCGCGACAGGTCAGGATCGGCGGGGCGCTGTCCAGCTCAGCCAGCAGCGCCGGGTAATCGGCCCCATCGGCAAACAGATACCTCGCCCCCGCAGCGCGAACCGCCGCCACTTCGCGCGCGACACGCTCTTCGGGAGCGATCCGGTATCCCGCACCGCCGCGCCCGGCCAGATCGGGCAAGGCATCCAGCGCGGCCCGGGCAGTGCCGAAGCGGCGCAGAAGCTGGCGATAGGAAACCGGGCCGATGTTGGGACTGCGCAGCAGGCGGATCCGCGCAAAGGCTTCCTCCTGCGAAAGTGCGGTCATCAGCCTTTCGACCCGACCCGGGGTTCGGTCCCGGCGCGAAGGCGTCCGATGTTGGCGCGGTGCTGAAACACCACGATCAGCGCCACCACGGCCATGACCTTTGCCACTTCGGGCAGGCCGAACAACGCGGCCGCAACCGGCGCGGCAAGGGTCGCGCTGAGTGAGGAGACGGAGGAAATCCGGCTGAGCGCAAGTGCCGCGGCCCAGACGGCGGCGCAAACCAGCATCACTGGCCAGGCCAGCGCCCCCAGCACACCCGCTGCCGTGGCGAAGCCCTTGCCCCCGTTGAAGCGCAGCCAGACCGGGAAGCAATGCCCAACGATAGCCCCGATCGCGGCCAGACCTTCGGTCCCCGGCCACAATTGCGCCGCCAGCAGAACTGCCACCACGCCCTTTCCGGCATCGAGCAGCACCGTTGCCGCGGCCAGCCCCTTGCGCCCGGTGCGCAGCACGTTGGTGGCGCCGATACTGCCCGATCCGATCTGGCGCAGATCGCCGGCGCCGAACAGGCGGGTCAGGATCAGGCCGAAAGGCACCGATCCCAGCAGATACCCCAGCCCCAAAGCATACAGCCATTCCATCGCGGCACCTTCCCTTTCCCCGCCACTCGTAGCTACAAGGCGCGCCGGTTCACAAGCCCGGTTTGAAAGGATGCCACGGAAATGGACGCAAGCGCCCCGATCCTGCTGTTCGATTCGGGAGTCGGGGGGCTTTCGGTACTGGGCGCGGTGCGCAAGGCCCTGCCCGGCGCCCCGATCATCTATGCCGCAGATAACGCCGGGCTGCCCTATGGCACCAAGACCGAGGCAGAGGTCGCCGCGCGGGTCTGCGGCCTGCTGGGGCGGATGAGCGAGCGTTACCGACCGCGACTGATCTGCATCGCCTGCAACACCGCCAGCACGATTGCCCTGGCCATGGTCCGCGATGTGTTGAACGTGCCGATCGTCGGGACGGTTCCGGCGATCAAGCCTGCGGCCGAGCTGACCCGCAGCGGCGTGATCGGACTGCTCGGTACGGCGGCAACGATTCGGCAGCCCTATGTTGACCGGCTGGCCGCAGACTTTGCCGCCGACAAGAAACTGCTGCGATTTGCCGCCGGAGAGCTGGTTGGCGCCGCCGAAGCCAGGCTGCGCGGAAAGCCGGTCGATCCGGCGGTCTATCAGCGCGCAGCCGCGGGCCTGCGGGAGCAGCCGGGCGGCGACGCGATTGATACGGTGGTGCTGGCCTGTACCCACTTTCCGCTGGTGGTGGATGAGCTGTCCGTGGCGTTCGGTCCGCAGGTCCGTTTCGTGGACGGCGCGGCTGGCATCGCCCGGAGAATTGCACACTTGTGCGCGGCGCAGTCCTTCACCCGCAGCCGGCCCGATTTCGCGCTGTTCACGAAGGACGAGGTGAGCCTCGCCGCGCTTACCCCGGCGCTTGCCGGATACGGCCTTGAGGCGATAGAGGTGTTTGCATGACCCGGCGGCTCAACTGGTTTCTGCTGATCGTCCTGCTGGTGGTGGGTCTGCCCTACTACTGGCTGCTGATCGACAACCGCCCGGGCAGCGCGGCAGCCAAGCCGGTTTCAATTGCGCGGCTGCGCGAACTGGCAGCCTCGATCCCCGGCCAGAAACCCGTCGCGGTCGAAATGGAGCTGGTCGCCTATCGCCGTTTGCCCGGTACGCTGTTCGTGGCCGGAACCGGGATCAAGCGGCGCCTGATCGGGGTGATGGCCTTTCGTCTGCCGGTTCCCGGCAAGGGTCCGATCGTGATCGATAGCGGGCTAGACGCCGATGCGGCGCGGCGCATGGAGATGGAGGAGTTCGATCCCAGGTCATGGGCCCGGATCACCGCCGCGCTGAATTCCGCTTCGCAGATCGTGATCACCCACGAACATCCCGATCACCTTGGCGGGCTGATCAGCCTGGGAAAGCCGGAGCTGTTCCAGCGCACGCTGTTCAACGCGCGGCAGCTCCCGGGTAACAGTCTGAGCGATGGCCTGCGTTGGCCGCGGGTGCCACTGCCCGCCCCGGCGATCGCCGGAGCGCAACCGGTCGCGATTGCTCCGGGGGTGGTGGTGATCCCCGCCCCCAGCCATACCCCCGGTTCGCAGATGATCTTCGTCCAGCTGGCCGACGGGCGCGAATATCTGTTCACCGGCGATATCGCCACATTGATGAGCAGCTGGTCCGAGCTGCGAGCCCGCTCCCGCCTCGTCGGGGACTATCTGGCCCCCGAAGCGCGCGGCGAAGTCTTCGCCTGGCTCAAGACGATTGCTGCGCTGAAGGCGCAGGCCCCGGCGATGATTGTGGTGCCCGGCCACGATTTCGAGCGGCTGGTCGATATCAAGCGGCCGACCGGCATTCACTTCACCTTTACCGATCGGGCCGATTGATTCAGCGCAACGCCTTTGGGCTGGCAATCGG
Source organism: Pseudomonadota bacterium (assembly GCA_029550345.1). Taxonomy (GTDB): domain Bacteria; phylum Pseudomonadota; class Alphaproteobacteria; order Sphingomonadales; family Sphingomonadaceae; genus Novosphingobium. Next base: position 20,348 of record JAKPHK010000096.1, on the reverse strand, counting down.
TATTTGCATGGCGTAAAGCGCCCCGACCGGCGCGGAAGCGAGGATAATTCGCACGTGAACTACGACCATATTTTTGACCAGGCGATTGAGCGACTCCATTCGGAGGGTCGCTATCGGGTTTTCATCGATATTCTGCGCAACAAGGGCGCTTATCCCAATGCGCGGTGCTTTGCCGGGCACAACGGCCCGAAGCCGATCACGGTCTGGTGTTCGAACGACTATCTGGCGATGGGCCAGCACCCCAAGGTGATTGCCGCCATGGAAGAGGCGCTGAACGATGTCGGCGCCGGTTCGGGCGGCACCCGCAATATCGGCGGGAACACGCATTACCACGTCGATCTTGAGGCGGAACTGGCCGATCTGCACGGCAAGGACGGCGCGCTGCTGTTCACCTCGGGCTATGTCTCGAACGATGCCACTCTCTCGACCATTGCCAAGATCCTGCCCGGCTGCGTGATCTTTTCAGACGAGCTGAACCACGCCAGCATGATCGCCGGGATTCGCAACTCCGGCGCCGAAAAGCGTGTGTTCCGTCACAATGATCTTGCACATCTGGAAGAACTGCTGGCAGCCGAAGACCCGGCTCTGCCCAAGCTGATCGCATTCGAATCCGTCTATTCGATGGAAGGCGACGTCGCCCCGATCCACGCGATCTGCGACCTTGCCGAAAAGTACAACGCGCTGACCTACATCGATGAGGTTCATGCTGTCGGGATGTACGGCCCGCGCGGCGGCGGGATCACCGACCGCGACGAAGCGGCCCACCGGATCGACATTATCGAGGGCACTCTGGGCAAGGCTTTCGGGGTGATGGGCGGCTATATCGCGGCCGATACCCGGATCATCGACGTGATCCGGTCCTATGCCCCGGGCTTCATCTTCACCACCAGCCTTTCGCCGGTTCTGGTTGCCGGGGTTCTGGCATCGGTTCGCCACCTCAAGAGTTCCAGCGTCGAGCGTGAGGGCCAGCAGGCCGCAGCAGCCATGCTCAAGGAAATGTTCCGCGAGGCGGGCCTGCCGGTGATGGACAGCACCACCCACATCGTCCCGCTAATGGTTGGCGATCCGGTCAAGGCCAAGAAGATTTCGGACATCCTGCTGGCCGAATACGGGGTCTATGTTCAGCCGATCAACTACCCCACGGTGCCGCGCGGAACGGAGCGTCTGCGCTTCACCCCCGGCCCGGCTCATACCGAAGCGATGATGACCGAGCTGACCAACGCCCTGGTTGAGATCTGGGGCCGGATGGAGCTCAAGCTCGCGGCGTGAACGGGCCGGATTTGGCCCTAGACCCAACGCAATTATTCGTTAGGTTCCGCGCCCGTGCTTCGGGTCGCGAAGCTGTGGGGCAATCACCGATTGCCGGGCACTGAGGGAGTGTGAAATGGCAACCGATTGGGCCGCTGACGTCAAGAAATACGCGAAGAACGCCGATGATGCGATCATCGCCGGGATCGTCCGCTATTGCGGAATTGCCTTGCGGAAGGTCGATTCGTCGCTGGTCGCCTTTTCCGATCCAAAAGAACTTGATCGGGTCCGCAGCAACTTCCTCAAGAAGAAGCTGGGCCGGACCGATGCCGATTCGGTGCTTGATGCCGCCATCGCCAAGGTCGGAGAGGTGATGAAGGCCGATCGGACCAAGAACCGCGTCACGGTTTACTACCTGCTGGCCGATCACTTCGGACAGCTGGCCCTGTTCGCGCCCAAGGCCAAAGCCGCCGCAACCAAGGTGCCTGCGAAAGAAAAGTCCCCCGCCAAGGCCGCAGAGGCAAAGCCCGCCGCGAAGAGCGCAGCCAAGGCGGCAGGAGCGGCGGCCGCTGTTGTCGGAGCCGCTGCGACAAGCGCCAAGAAACCTGCCGCGAAGAAGACGGCCCCCGTCAAGAAGGTTGAAGCCCCGGTCAAGGAGGCCGCTGCCAAGCCCGCGCCTGCGAAAAAGGCTGCCCCGGCGAAAGCGGCTGCGCCTGCCAAGAAGGCTGCTCCCGCCGAAAAGAGCAAGCCTGCCGCCAAGGCTGCGCCAGCGGCAACCGCCGTCGCGGGTGGCGCGCTGGGTCTGGCCGCTGCAGCGCCTGCTGCCGCAAAAGCGGCGACAGCCAAGGCTTCGGATACAGCCGCCGAGGCTGCCAAGGCTGCGGCAGATACCGCTGACGATGCAGCCAAAGCTGCGGTGGCGACCGGAACCGCCGCGGTTGGCGCGGCGGGTGCAGCCGCCGCTGGTGCGGCGGCTATGGCCGGAGCAACGGCGGAAAAGGCTGCCGCCGCAAGCAACGCGGTCGGCACCATCACCGGATCGGGCACTGCTAAGGATGAAGATTCGGGCCTTGGCTGGCTGTGGTGGCTGCTCACCCTTGCCGTACTGCTGTTCCTGGCGTGGTGGTTCTTCATGCGCTCTCCGGCAGAGGATGCTCAGTCGAACGCAACGCCGGTTGAAGCAGTTCCCATGGGCAGCGAAGGCGCCATGGCCGGCGAAGGAGCGACCACGGACCTGGCCGCTGCCCCCGCTGAAGGTACGGTGACGATCCCCAGCGGTGCCGGTGTCACAGCCGAAACCCGCGATGCCAAGCCAGTGGTCAAAGTCTATTTTGACAGTGGGAAGATTGATGTCGTCCCCGCGTTTGATCCGGCTGCGGGCGGGCTCAAGGCCTGGATCGAAGCCCACCCTGGCGCCACCCTCGCCGTTTCGGGCTATGCCGACTCCAGCGGCAATGCCGCGCTCAACGCCGATCTGGCCAAAAAACGCGCCCAGGCCGTCCAGGCGGCACTGATCAAGTCGGGCATTCCGGAAACCGCGGTCGCGCTGGTCAAGCCTGAGAGCGTGACCGATGCGAGCGTGGCCAAAGACGCTGCCCGGCGTGTTGAGGTCGTGGTCAAGTAAGCGCTCAACTGTCTCGATATTGAGACACCGCCCCGCCCGGCCTCCGGGCGGGGCTTGCTTTTTCCGGCTTTCCCGGCACCTTCTGGCGCAAGGGGCGATAATCCGATAGAGGTTGCGCCGGTGAGAGAGGAGAGCGCGATGACGGGCTCCAGGGAAAATCACAGCGATCACGTGCTGGCAACGGTCCAGTCGGGCAGCGCGGCCGCCACCTCTTCGGTTGCTGCATCATGGTGCCGTTCAGCCCTCCACCACGGCCTTGATCCTTCAGCCAACCACCGTCGTGAACGGATCGGCGGCTTTGATCTTTCCCGCCTGCGGGAAACCAATGATGAACTGCTGGCGGCGGCGGCACCGGTGCTGGATCTGCTTTACGGCAGCGTCGGCCGCACCGGGTGCGCCGTGGTGCTGTCCGACACGCGCGGTGTAATTCTGGAGGCCCGTTCGCAGATCGGGGACCATGACCTGTTCGACGCAATCGGCCTGACCCCCGGCGCGGAATGGAGCGAGGCCGCCGAAGGAACCAACGGCATCGGCACCTGTCTGGTCGAATCCCGCCCGGTGACGATCCTGCGCACCGAACATTTCGCCAGTCGCAATGTCGGGGTCTCCTGCATGGATGCTCCGGTCTTCGATCCGGACGGGCAGCTGGTCGCCGCCCTCGATGTTTCGACCTGCCGCGCCGACCATGGTGAGGCGATGGCCGCGATGATCGCCGCACTGGTGCAGGACGCCGCACGGCAGATCGAGCGGGACTTCTTTTGCCGCCGCTTTGCCGACGCGCGGATCGTCTATGCCCCCGAAGCGCCGGGCCGCGGCTCTGCACTGCTGGCGGTTGACCGCGACGATCTGGTGATCGGAGCAACCCGGGCCGCGCGCAGCCAGTTCCAGCTCGACACGGCCGCACTGCGCAACCCCCGCCCGCTTGCAGACGTTATGGGGACAGGTGAGAAGGCCGGGTTCGAGGACGGCGAAAGAGCGATCCTGCGTCAGGCCCTGGCCCGCTCGAACGGCAATGTTGCCGCAGCCGCCCGCCTGCTCGGGATCGGCCGCGCCACCATGTATCGCCGGATGGAGCGCGCGGGCATGAGTGAACTGCATTGATCGCAGGCGTGTCTCACCCCTGATACACATTGCCTCTGGCAGCCACTGCGCCCCCCTACCCACCCCGTCGTTGACCTGACACCTTTCTTGCCAAGGCCCGGAACCGATTCCGGTCCGTCATTGAGAGGAACCCAAGGCCATGAACGTGATGACTGCGGACGCCGCAACCAAGCTCGTATCCCCTTTCGCCAAGTCGTATGACAACTTCATTGGCGGCAAGTGGGTCGCTCCGGTCAACGGACGCTATTTCGACAACATCAGCCCGATCACCGGCGAGGCCGTGTGCCAGATCGCCCGCAGCGACGCGGCTGACATCGAGCTGGCGCTTGACGCCGCCCACGCCGCCAAGGACGCCTGGGGCCGTACCAGCCCAGCCGAACGTGCGCTGATCCTGCACCGGATCGCCGACCGGATGGAAGAAAACCTGGCCAAGCTGGCACTGGTTGAAACCTGGGACAACGGCAAGCCGATCCGCGAAACGACCGCCGCCGATATTCCGCTGGCGATCGACCACTTCCGCTATTTCGCCGGCTGCGTCCGCGCGCAGGAAGGCTCGATCGGCGAGATCGACCATGACACCATGGCCTATCACATTCATGAACCGCTGGGCGTGGTCGGGCAGATCATTCCGTGGAACTTCCCGATCCTGATGGCGGCCTGGAAGGTCGCCCCGGCGCTGGCCGCAGGCAACTGCGTGGTGCTCAAGCCCGCGGAACAGACCCCGGCCTCGATCCTGGTCCTGATGGAACTGGTTGGCGATCTTCTCCCGCCGGGCGTACTCAACGTGGTCAACGGCTTTGGCATCGAAGCCGGCAAGCCGCTCGCCAGCTCAAAGCGGATCGCCAAGATCGCCTTCACCGGCGAAACCAGCACCGGCCGCCTGATCGCCGGCTATGCCAGCGAAAACCTGATCCCGGTGACGCTGGAACTGGGCGGCAAGAGCCCCAACATCTTCTTCGCCGACGTCGCCGATGCCGATGACGATTTCTTCGACAAGGCAATCGAAGGCTTCGTGATGTTCGCGCTGAATCAGGGTGAAGTCTGCACCTGCCCCAGCCGCGCGCTGATCCAGGAATCGATCTATGACAAGTTCATGGAACGCGCGCTCAAGCGGGTTGCGCAAATCGTCCAGGGCAGCCCGCTTGATCCGGCTACGATGATCGGTGCCCAGGCCAGCCAGGAACAGCAGGAAAAGATCCTGAAGTACCTGCAGATCGGCAAGGACGAAGGCGCCGAAGTGCTGATCGGCGGCGATGTCGCGCAGCTCGAAGGCGATCTTTCCGGCGGGTTCTATATCCAGCCGACGGTCTTCAAGGGCCACAACAAGATGCGCATCTTCCAGGAGGAAATCTTCGGCCCGGTGGTTTCGACCACGACCTTCAAGACCGAAGAAGAAGCCCTGGCGATCGCCAATGACACCATGTTCGGCCTGGGCGCCGGGGTGTGGAGCCGCAACGTCAACACCTGCTATCGCTTCGGCCGCGCGATCGAGGCCGGGCGCGTGTGGACCAACTGCTATCACGCCTATCCGGCCCACGCCGCCTTTGGTGGATACAAGCAGTCGGGCATCGGGCGCGAGACCCACAAGATGATGCTTGAACACTATCAGCAGACCAAGAACCTGCTGGTCAGCTACAGCCCCAAGAAGCTCGGTTTCTTCTAAGGGTCGCACAGGTCCGGCGGGCGGGAAACCGCATCACTCTCTCCAATCCCGTCCGCCGGATCACCAAATTTTCAACCGGGACAGGCTCGGCGCCGCGGCATGATCCGCGGGTCTCGGCGAAGCCATGCCCAATAACATGAGGGAAAAGACGATGAGGAAATTGCTTGGATTCGCGGCCCTTGCCGCACTGGCCCTGCCCACCGCCGCCTGGGCCGATGAAGGCGACGGGGTTGATGTCAGCGCATCGCTGACCGGCTCAACCAACTACGAATGGCGCGGCGTCAGCCAGTCAGACAACCACGCTGCGGTCTTCGCTTCGGTCAGCGCCAGCTACAAGGGCTTCTATGCCGGGGCCGGAACCGAAAACGTCGATTTCGCCGGGATCAACCAGGAATACGATCTGTGGGCGGGTTACACCCTGCCGGTCGGTCCGGTTAAGCTTGATGTCGGCGTGGTCCGCTATGGCTATGTCGATGCCCCCGCCAATATCGACACCACCGAAATCAAGGGTGCCATCACCGTTCCGCTGGGCAAGGCTTCGCTGACCGGCTCGGTCTATCACACCTGGGACTATTTCGGCACCGATGCCGACGCGACCTATTACGAGGCCGCGCTGTCCATGCCGGTGAACGACAAGCTGAGTGTATCTGGCGCCTTCGGCCACCAGACCGTGAACAGCCTGTTCAACTACAACACCTGGAACCTCGGCGCATCCTACACCGTGTTCAAGGGTGCCAGCATTGACGTGCGTTACCACGACACCGACGATAGCGGCGCTCTGTTCGGCAACCTGGGCAAGGCCCGGCTGGTCGGATCGTTCACCCTGTCGTTCTGACGGGGTTGGCGGGGCGGGCCTAGGACGTGGGCCCGCCTCGCCTATTTCCGCTTGCCGACCTTCCGGTCCGCGGAATCAAGATAGGGCACAACATCGACAAGCCGGTAACCCACCGTCGTCTGTGCAAATTGTCGGAGCCAGTACCCATGGCCCGCGCCGAATACCACCAGCACCCGGTCGCCCGGCTTCGCTGCCTGCATCAGCTTCCCGAAAATCTTTGCATTGCGCATATGCCAGTAACCGTTGAGCTCCGCTCCGGGTTGGTTTTCTCCGTCCCCGAACTGGATCAGCCCGGTATAGAGCTGGTGCCCGCGCGCGACGCTTTCAGGCGTGTTGAAGCGTTTTAGCAAAGCCGGAATGCTCGATTTGTGCTGGGCCGCCTCAAATGCTTTCTGCTCAGCCTCAACCTCGGCGAACAGTGCCGCCAGTTGCGGCTCCTGACCATGCGCCTTTATCCAATCCTGGACCTTGTCGAACGGAAAATAGCCAGGCTCACCCGGCCCGCCCTGTTCATCGATGCCCTGTACCGCCGTCAGGCCCATCCGGTGCGCAACGCGGAACCCGATCTGAACTGTTTCGCTGTGTTCGCTGGCGAGTTGTTGCGGGGTAAAGGTGCGATAGGCAGGCACATCGAAATCGGGGCCCTTGCCTTCCGCCTCGACCATCACCTTTGTCGGCGCAAATCGTGCCAGGGAATCCGCCAATGCGGCAAGTTCGGCCTGACGGCGCGGGCTGGTCACGTCATCGGCGGAAATGTTGCGAACGTCGAGCCCGGGGTTATCGAAATGATAGGCCCCCAGCACCATGATTTCGACAGGTTTTGCAGACTCAGCAGCACTGACGGCGACGCCTTGCCCCAAGGCAATGCCGCCAAAACCAGCCAAGGCAACAAGACCGGATAGAAATCGTCGCATATAGAAACTCCCACTGTATTGCCATCGCAATACAGTGGGAGTTTGGATTGGCAAGCGCCCTCAGCGCAGTGAGACGACGTTATCCTTGGCGCGGGGATCCTGGCGGTCACCCCGGTACTGACTGGCCATCGGCTCGTCACTCACCTCAACCACCAGACCCTCACCAAAGCCATTGAAGCGGGTCTTCATGGCCGCACCATAGGCACCAAGCATACCGATCTCGATATAGTCGCCCGCACGCGTGTCAGCCGGGAGCAGGAAGGGGCCTTCCATGTAATCGGCATCGTCGCAGGTCGGACCATAGAAGGCGAACGGAGCAAGCGCTTCTGCCCGGCCCTCGTTCAGGCTGCGGACCGGAAAACGCCAGCCGACATGGGCCGCGTCATAAAGCGCGCCATAGGCCCCGTCGTTGATGTAGAGCTCATCGCCCCGGCCCTTCTCGACCCGCACGATCAGCGAGTTGTATTCGGCGCAGAGTGCCCGGCCTGGTTCGCACCACAGTTCCGACGAATAGGACACTGGCAGCGATTCAAACGCGCGGTGGATCGCGCCGAAATAGTCTTCGAGCGGCGGCGGTTCCATGCCCGGATAGATCGAGGGGAAGCCTCCGCCGACATCGACGATATCGACCGTGACCGCCGCATCGACGATCGCCGCGCGAACCCGCTCCATCGCCTGGACATAGGCAAACGGCGTCATCGCCTGCGAGCCGACGTGGAAGCACACGCCCAGCCAGTCGGCGACCTGACGGGTTGCCTGCAACAGCGGCGCGGCATCGGCCAGACCGATCCCGAACTTCGAAGCCAGGCTCAGCTCCGAATAGTCGGACGATACGCGCAGCCGCACGCACAGCCGAAGATCGGCCGCCGGGGTGCCGTCTTCGCCAGCGGTCGCCTTGACGATCTTTTCCAGCTCTTCATGGCTATCAAGACTGAAGGTTCGCACCCCGTGGACCTGATAGGCTTCAGCAACGGCCGCAGCGGGCTTTACCGGGTGCATGAAGCACAGCACCGCATCAGGCAGGGTTTCACGCACCAGCCGCACTTCGGCGATCGAGGCGACGTCATAATGCGTCACCCCCGAAGCCCACAGCACCTTCAGGAGGTCGGGCGACGGGTTGGCCTTTACCGCATAGAGCGACTTGCCCGGAAACTTCTCTGCAAAGAAGCGGGCGGCGCGCGCGGCGGCGTGCGGGCGGTTGAGGATTACGGGTTCGTCCGGCGAAAGGGCGCGGACTACTGACGACGCATCGGGATAGTTGTGCAACTCAAGGGACCCCCAATAGGCCTGACGGCCAGGTAACACGAAGACGAAGCTGCCTTGCGGTTATTGGAAGTCCCCTTGGGGCAGCGGGGGGTCGCTATAAAGATTCGCATCTTAACTGCAAGTGAAAATCAGCCCCCAAATCACCCCCGCATCAGGTGCTCCGCAACGGCACGAAATGCAGGTAGCGAAGTGGGATCCATCGCCGCATTCGCGGCCGTGGGATGAGAGCCGAAACGGGCAATCGTGACCTCTGCCACGGGATCGATCCAGATCGCCTGGCCATGAATCCCGCGGGCAGAAAAAACACCGTGATTTCCGCCCATTATCCACCACTGGCTGGAATAGGCACCGCCCGGAATGAAGGCGTATCCGGCGGGTGCGAAGCGATCCGGATGCCCCCCTTCGCGGCACGCGGATACGGCTGCGGATGCAATCGCCTGCGCCCCGTTTCCGACCCCGCCCAGCCGCATCGTTTCACCAAACCGGGCCATGTCGCGCAGGCAGGGATTAAGCCCGCCGCCGGCAAAGGGCATTCCGCTCGAATCGATCAGGAAATCGGCATCCTGTTCCATCCCCAGCGGTTGCCAGATTCGTTCGCTCAGCACCCGGTCCAGCCGCTTGCCTTCGGTGCGGGCGATCAGCCAGCCCAGCACCTCGGTATTGCAGGTGCGATAGGTGAACCGCTCACCATGGGTGCCCGCCTTGCCGATAGTTGGAAGATAGGCATAAACATCCGTCGGCCCCTTGTAGCCCGGCATACGCGGCGTCAGGCCCAGCGCATTGCTCATCGCGCCGATGCCGGAATTGGGATCGGTATATTCCTCACTGAAATCGAGCGCCGTGGTCATATCCATGACCTGGCGCAGCGTTGCATCAGCAAAGCCGCTGCCATTCAGCTCCGGAATCAGGTCCGCCATCGGCGCGGACGGATCGAGCCGCCCTTCGGCAATCAGCATTTCCGCCAGCGTGCCGATAAAACTCTTGGTCACCGAAAAGGCGATGTGGGTGCTGTCTGGGCGGGTCACGCCGAAGTAGCGTTCATAAACGATCGTGCCCTTGTGTATCACCAGCACGGCATCGGTAAAATTGACCGCCAACGATTCGGCCCAGGTCAGTTCCCGGCCATCATCAAGGCTGTTGAAGCGCACTGCATCGATATCGTCACGCAGCGCCATCGGCAGCTGCCAGACCGGCCCCTGCCCCCGCGAAACCCGCACTGTCGGCAGGAATTCACGCATATGGGCATAGGCATAGCGGTGAGTGGGAAAGCGCATATGATCCGCCCTTGCCCAGGCCAGCCGCTTGTCCGGCGGAGGCGGCAGGCCTTCCATCCAGCCCATCAGCTTCGGGTCGGACGTGTGGGCGTCAAGGATCTGGTCAGGCATCGCTCTCTCCTGTTTTTTGCGGAGCTTAGCCATGCGGCGGCGTTGTGCCAGTTATTGTTCACGCGGAGACGCGGAGACGCGGAGGCGCGGAGGCGCGGAGGATCATGCGCCGAGCCGAAGGCCCAACACCTCCGCGTCTCCGCGTGAACCCAATCAGCTCAACCGATCGCGGAAGTCCTCATACCCAAACCGCTTGATGCATTCGAGGCTGTCGGTCTCGCTGTCCCACAGCCAGATCGAGGGCAGCGGCACCCCGTTAAAGGTCGTGGTCTTGACCATCGAATAATGCGCCTGGTCGAGGAAAGCGAAACGCTGGCCGACCTGCGGGCCTTGCGCAAAGCGGTAGTCGCCGATCACATCGCCCGCCAGGCACGATGGCCCGCCCAGCCGCACCGCACCGCCTGCACCTTCGTCAACCTCGCTATCGATTTGCGGCAACTCACCCAGCATGGCCGGGCGATAGGGCGCCTCGATCACGTCGGGCATATGGCAGGTGGCGGAAATGTCGGTGATGGCCACCGGCATCCCGTTATCGCCGATGTCGAGCACGGTGCCGACCAATATCCCCGCGTCGAGTGCCACCGCCTCGCCCGGTTCAAGATAGACCTCGGCCTCGGTATCGTCCTGCACGTCTTTCAGGAATTCGACCAGTTCGTCGCGCTGATAATCGGCGCGGGTGATGTGGTGCCCGCCGCCCAGGTTGAGCCACTTGAACTGGCCGAAGTACGGCTCAAGGTAATCGAAAGCCTTGTCCCAGGTACGCTTGAGTGGCTCCAGGTCCTGTTCGCACAGGGTGTGCATATGGATGCCGTCAACCAGCTCCATGTGCTCGTCGGTCAGCTGGTCGATCGGAAAGCCCAGCCGCGAATGCGGCGCGCAGGGATCATACCGCGGCACTTCACCTTCGGGGTGCAACGGATTGATCCGCAGGCCAATATCGAAATGCTCACCGCGCGCGCGGGCGGCTTCGATGATCGCGCTGCAACGGATGATCTGCTGCGGGGAATTGAAGATCACGTGGTCCGACAGGCGCAGGATCTCATCCAGATCCTCAGGCTTGTAGGCCGCGCAATAGGTCGCGATCTCGCCATCGTAGAACTCGCTCGCCAGCCGCGCTTCCCACAGGCCCGAGGTGCAGACCCCGTCGAGGTATTCGCCGACGATCGGCGCGGTTGACCACATCGAAAAGGCCTTGAGCGCCGACAGCAGCTTGATCCCCGCCCGGTCGCGCACGTCCGCCAGGATCGCCAGGTTCTGCCGCAACCGCGCGGCATCGACCACGAAGCTGGGGCTGTCGACGCGGGAAAGGTCGAAGTGGGCAAAAGCCCCTGGATCGCCGGCTCTGGTTTCCATCAAATCTCTTTCATGCGGTAGTGCCTGGGAAGAGTGCACTCCGCATCAATAAGTCTGTTTATGGCTTCATCTGAGAAACAAAGCAGCCACTCATTGAATCCCCGTTCCCTCCAGCAGTGCGCGTCTTTGAACACAGATCTCCGCATCGCCAGACTGCTGATCACAGCCTTGCTGTCGTTGATGCTGTACCATTTGGTATCAGCGGAGTTGCCTTCCGTAAAACTGCCCGGCGCTGTATCTTGCGGAGTAAAGCTCTCAAGCCACTGCCCACATACAAATGTATAAAACGGTAGAGGGTAGGTCTGATTGCGCGGCATTCTGATTTCGAGGCGGTAGAACTGGTGGAGACCCGGCTCGAGTTTCTCGATTACGGATTTAGCAGCTTCGTCCATAGCCCACATCCTGTCCGTCAGGCTGATAATGGAACCCAGCTGGGACAATGATTTCTCTGTAAGGAAGTAGCTCGGCGGTTCATGCGACTGGATCGGTGCGACGATTTCCCATGGTTCCCCCAATGCCTTCCTGTCGATTTCGTACTGGAATTTGTGCACGACAGAGCCCGGATACTCCCAAATCTTAGAAGGACTATCCCAGTCATCACCCCACGTTGATCGCCCGACTTCGGATGGCTGGTTTCGGTAGTGTGCCTGCAATCGATTCGCCCAACCTGATTGCATATTGTGACCAGTGCCAGTCCCTTCCACCTTGCCATAGGGACCGAACGCACCACCAGAGCTCGGCAAATACATTCCCCAAACCATCAAATGCCTCCAAATGCGGACTCTCAGGCAATCAAAACTCCACCGGCCCGTCGAGTTCCTTGACCTGCCACGGCAGACCCTGCGTACCCAGCATGTCCATGAACGGATCGGGGTCCATCTGCTCCATGTTGAACACGCCGTCGCCCTGCCACTTGCCGGTCAGCATCATCGCCGCGCCGATCATCGCTGGGACGCCGGTGGTGTAGCTGATCGCCTGGTTGCCGGTTTCGGCATAGGCGTCCTCGTGGTCGCAGACGTTGTAGATGTAGAAGGTCTTCTCGCCGCTGCCATCGAGCGCTTCGCCGGTGGCGATATCGCCGATGTTGGTCTTGCCCTTGGTGGTCGGGCCGAGCGTCTCGGGCTTGGGCAGCACGGCGGCGAGGAACTGGAGGGGCACGATTTCCCTGCCCTGGTACATCACCGGATCGATCCGGGTCATGCCAACGTTCTGCAGCACGGTCAGGTGGGTGATGTAGGCATCGCCGAAGGTCATCCAGAAGCGGGCGCGCTCCAGCTCGGGCAGGAACTTCGCCAGGCTTTCCAGCTCTTCATGGTACATCATGTACATGTTCTTGGGGCCGACCTGGTCGAAGTCGAACGCCACCTTCCTGCTCATCGCGGGAGTCTCGACGAACTGGCCGTTCTCCCAGTGCCGCGCCGGGGCGGTCACTTCGCGGATGTTGATTTCCGGGTTGAAGTTGGTGGCGAAGGCCTGGCCGTGATCGCCGCCGTTGCAATCGAGGATGTCGAGCTGACGGATGGTCCTCAGCTTGTGCTTCTTGAGCCACATCGCGAAGACGCTGGTCACCCCCGGATCGAAGCCGGAGCCGAGCAGCGCCATCAAGCCCTTTTCCTTGAAGCGGTCGTGATAGGCCCATTGCCACTTGTATTCGAACTTGGCCTCGTCCTTGGGCTCGTAGTTCGCGGTGTCGAGATAGTCGACGCCGGCAGCCAAGCAGGCGTCCATGATCGGCAGGTCCTGGTAGGGCAGCGCCAGGTTGACGACCAGCTTCGCGCCGGTCTGCTCGATCAGGCGGGTCAGCGCAGGCACTTCCTCCGCGTCGATCTCATAAGTGGCAACGTCGACGCCCGTGCGCTGCTTCACCGAGGCGGCGATGGCATCGCACTTGCTCTTGGTACGGCTGGCAAGATGAATCTCGCTGAAAATACCGGCGTTCATCGCCATCTTGTGCACGCAGACCGAGCTAACGCCGCCCGCGCCGATCACCAGAACCTTGCTCACGCCGAATCTCCTTTGCGGTCAGTCAGGGCGCATATAGATTTGTTTCATGACAGCACAACAAATGCACAAACCCTCGCCGGAAGGCGTGGCCCGCGCCGCCGCGAAGATAGCGCAATTACTGCCGAATACACCCCTGCTCGAAACGCAGGTCAATGGCGTGACAGTGTGGTGCAAGGCGGAAAGCCTGCAACCCATCGGCGCCTTCAAGATTCGCGGCGCCTGGCACCGTCTGACCGACCTGTCCGAGGAGCAACGCGCAGCAGGCGTGGTCGGCGTATCCAGCGGCAACCACGCGCAGGGCGTCGCCTGGGCAGCGCGGCGGCTGGGGATCGCCGCGACCATCGTGATGCCGGTCGATGCGCCCGCGATCAAGCTGGCCGCCACCCGCGCGCTGGGCGCGGAAGTCGTGCTCTATGACCGCCCCGGCGGGGAGGACCGCGACGCACTGGCCAGCCGCCTCTGCGCGGAACGCGGGGCCACGCTGGTCCACGCCTATGCCGACCCGTGGGTGATCGAGGGACAGGGCAGCGCCGGGCTGGAGATAACAGCGCAGCTGGCGGAGCGCGGTATTTCGCCGCCCACCCGGATCGTCGCGCCCTGCGGCGGCGGCGGGCTGACGGCAGGTCTCGCGCTCGCCCGCCCGGATGCGGAGATCGTGCCGGTCGAACCCGAAGGCTGGGACGACGTGCGGCTGAGCCTCGAGGCCGGAGAAATCCGCCGCGTGCCCGCCGATGCCCCGCCCACCGCCTGCGATGCCTTGCAGACACCCGCCACCTTCCCGATCAACTTCGCGGTGCTGCAGGAGCGCTGCGCCTTCGGCCTTGCCGTCAGTCCGGACGAGGTCCGCGCAGCGCAGCGCTTTGCCTTTGAAAAGCTGCATCTGGTGATCGAGCCCGGCGGAGCGGCGGCGCTGGCGGCGGCGCTGGCGGGCAAGGTGGCGCTGGACGGCCGCACCGTGCTGATCCTCAGCGGCGGCAACACCGATCCTGACAGTTTTGCGAAGGTGCTGGCGGGCTAAGTCCCCCGTCGTCCCAGGCTCGACCCGGGGCCGCTGGCAGTTGCGAAACCGAGAAGGTGCGGGACAGCGCCAGTCGGGCCACCGGTCCCGGATCAAGACGGGGACGACGTCATGCCGCGCACCTGGTTGCATTTGACAATCGAACCGGCGCGCAGCAGCCTCTTCGCTTCGGGATAACACCGAAGGGGGAGAACACTCATGCAAGCGCAAATGCTCGCGCCAGCCGCCGTGCTGGTGCTGTGGTCGCTGATCATGCTGGTCTGGACCGGCGCGACCCGCTTTCCGGCGATGGCCAAACTGGGCGCCAACATCAAGACCGCGCCGCCCGGCGGGCGCGGGCAGAACCTTGACGGGGTGCTGCCGGATTCCGTGCAGTGGAAATCGCACAACCACAGCCACCTGATGGAACAGCCGACGATCTTCTATCCCACGATAGTAATCATCGCGCTTATGGGGCCAAACGCCGGGACGATCGCCATCGCCTGGGCTTATGTCGGCCTGCGCATCCTGCACTCGCTCTGGCAGGCAACGGTGAACACCATTCCAGTGCGCTTCACCTTGTTCCTGCTGTCGACGATCTGCCTGATCCTGCTGGCGATCCACGCCTTTGAACTGACCGCGCTTGCCAAGGGAGTTGCCGCATGACCACCGTTTCCCCGATCCTCCAGCCGATGGCAGTGCTCGCAGGCTGGACCATGCTTATGTGGCTGTGGATGTACGCCACCCGCATCCCGGCGATGGGCGCCGCCAAGATCGACAGCAAGACGCTGGTCGGCGGCACCGGCAAGGATCTTGACGGCAAGCTGCCGGACAAGATCCAGTGGATCGCCCACAACTACAACCATCTCCACGAAGCACCGACCGTGTTCTACGCGGTGGCGCTTGCGCTGGCGCTGATCGGCCAGGGCGACGGACTCAACGCCACGCTCGGCTGGGCCTATGTGGCGCTGCGCATTGTCCATTCGCTGGTGCAGGCCACGGTCAACCGGGTGATGATCCGCTTCCTGCTGTTCGCCCTGTCCAGTCTGACGCTGATCGCGCTGACGCTCCACCTGCTGCTGGCCGTATTCCAAGGCTGAGCGGACTGGCCGCCCCGGCACGGGCCGGGGCGGTTTTCAGAACATCTTGCGGAATTCCAGCTCGATCACCCGCCCGCGCGGATCGAGGTAGTCCGGCTGATAGCTCAGCGGCACCATGCCGCTGCCGTCCTTCACCTTCTGGCGGGCATCGAACAGGTTATCGACCCGCAGCGAAACCCGCGCTCCCTTGAAGAACGGCGCCTGCTTCGCCAGCCCGACCTGGCCAAGGTCGGCAAAGACCGACAGGTTGACTTTGGCGAGGCTGCCGAACCGGAGGTCGCTGGTGCCCGGCGCACCGCTGGCCTTCAGCGTGGTCGGCCCGCTCCATCTGCCCTGCCCGAACATGCCCAGCCCCTTGTGGAAGGCACCGAGGTTGAATTCGACCGAATGGCGGGGAGTCCCGCCGCCGCTCAGCGCATCGCCGTCCAGCAGATCGAGCGCGGGGCCACCGGGCGCAATCAGCACGCGGCTGGAGAACTGCACGGTGTGATAGACGCCCACGTTCCACCGGCCCTGCCCGCCGCCGCCGAACATGGCGCCCATCATGCCGCCGCCCGGTCCGCGACCGCCGCCCGCGCCCGCAGGACGGCCACTGCCGCCGCGCGGACCGCCGGGGCCACGTCCGCCGCCCATCATGCCCATCATTCCGCTGCCGCCTTCCGGCGCCTTGCCAATGGTGCCTGACAGGTTGAGCCCCCAGCGCAGCCGTGATCCGGTCTGCTCGGCCAGGGTCACCGGCCGCTGGTCGATTCCCGTCAGCCGTCCGCTGGCATCGCGCACTGCGCGGCCGGGAAAGGCCGCCTCGATCGCCGGGGTCAGCAGCGGGAAGCTGGCCGAGACGTCGTCCGACCGGTTGCGGAAGTATTCGACCAGCAGACTGGAGCCGCGCATCGGCAGCTCATAGTTCGCCCCCAGCTTGAGGTCGCGTTGGCTTTCCTTGCGCAGCGCCGGATTGCCGCCGCCGGTGACAGTGACCAGCACCGTCTCGCCGCGCGCGAAATCGTAGACGGGCACGTTGAAAGTCACATTGGCCGGACTGCCAAGCTGGGAGAGCGAGGGCGCCGCCTCGTTGACCAGATAGCTGGCCTGCAAGTTCAGCTTCTCGACCGGCGACCAGGTCAGCCCGGCGCTCCAGTCGGTCAGCGAGCCGAAGTCGGACAGGTGATTGTACCCGGCGCTGAAGTTGAGTGTAAGGTCGCCCAGCGCGGCGAGCGAGTTCTCGCGCCGGCTGGCGATCGGAATGCCCAGGTTGACGCCCGCCGACAGGTCGCCCCGCCGCAGGCTGACCGGCCCGGCGGTGCTGCGCGTGTCGCTGCTGTCGATGGCCGAGAAGGCGTAGCCCGCTTTGAACGTCGCCGCGACCTCGCCAGCGGGTAGCAGCAGCGGGCGCCCGATCATCGTCACCAGCGCGGTCGCGGTGTTGCTTTCGCTCCGCGCGGTATCGAACCCCGCCGACGGCAGGGCGGGCAGCGGTCCACTGATCGGCAGGCTGCCTGCCAGGGCCGCCGCGATCAGGCCCGAGGTATCGGCCCGCCGGTCGATCCGCGTGGTATTGACCGTGTGCCCCGCATCGAGCGTCGCGGAAAGCTGCCAGCGGCCCGGAAACAGGTTGAGCCCCGCCCCGCCCTGCAGCGAGGTTGTCTGCCCGCGCCGCTCCAGCGGATCGGCCAGGGCCCGCAGCGCCGTTGCGCCGCCGGCATCGGCCAGCCGCGCGAGATCGAGCCCCGACCAGCTGAGGCTATCGCTGCGGCTGGCATTGGCGTTCAGGCTGATCGCCCCGCCTGTGCCATCCTTGCCCAGTCCCTTGGTCCATGATGCATTGACGCCGATGTCGCGCGTGTCGGCGATCAGGCTGCGGAAGGCGCGCGGATCGGGGTCGCCCGCGACGGACGGCAGGTTGCTGGCCGAGATCAGCCCTGGGCGCTCGCTCTCAAACAGCGGCGATCCGTCCTCGATCGATGCGGTGACGTTGAAGCGGCTCGGCCCGTCGATCCGCATCTGGCTGGCTTCCAGTTCCCAGCTGTTGAACCCGCCGCGCGTGGGCAGGCGATACTCCGCCTCGATCCGGCGGCTGGCGAACTTGTCCTTGAGGATCAGGTTGACCACCCGCGCATTGGCGGGAAAGCCATAGCGCAGCGCAACTTCCTCGGGCAGCACCTCCACCCGGCGCAGCGCTTCGGGCGGGAAATTGCGCATTTCGCGGAAGTTCGTGATGCGCTGGCCGTTGACCAGCACCACCGGCATCCCGCCGCCCCGCCCGCGACCAGAGCCGGTCTGCGGGCTGATGCGCGACAGCACGTCGGTCAGCGACGAGGCGCCCAGCGCGCCAATCTCGGTCTCGTCAAAAGTTGCGATCGGTGCCTGCGGAGCATCGACCTGCCCCTTCACCCGTTCGGCCACGACCAGGATTTCGGTCCCGCCCTCGTCCACTTCGGGCGCCTCGGCCTCTGCCTGCAACGCAGGCGCGGGAACCTCCTGCGCAATGGCCGGAACGGCGAGCAGGGCAAACGGAACTGTCGAATAGCGTAACATGCGGTTTTACCGGGACTCCAGAACTTCAGAACAATCCCCGGCCCACCACCTTTGCGGTTCCTCGCCGATCGACGGGGGCAAGGCAAGTGCCCCAAAGGTCACAAATTGTCACGAAGGTTCAAGCCGCAGCGGCGCCAAGGCTTTCCTTTTGAGCACTCCGGGTATATGGGGCGCCGCAATGCAAACGACCAGCTACGGATATTGAGCGCGGATGGCGAAGGAAGAACTGCTTGAAATGCGCGGCACGGTGGTGGAACTGCTGCCCAACGCCATGTTCCGCGTCCGCCTTGAAAACGATCACGAGATCCTGGGCCACACTGCGGGCAAGATGCGCAAGAACCGCATCCGCGTGCTGGTGGGTGACGAAGTGCTGGTCGAACTGACCCCCTATGACTTGACCAAGGGCCGGATCACCTATCGCTTCATGCCGGGCCGCGGCGGCCCGGGCCAGTATTGACGTCCCCGGCCACACGTCCACCCCAGCTCGTCCTCGCCTCGTCCTCGCCGCGCAGGCGCGAGCTTCTGGCGCGGATCGGCGCGGTCCCTGCGCGGATCGCGAGTCCCGACATTGATGAGACGCCGCTGAAAGGCGAAGCGCCCCGTGCCTATGCGCTGCGGCTGGCCATGGCCAAGGCCCAGGCCGTGCCGCGCGCGGAGGGCGAAATCGTGCTGGCGGGCGACACCACGGTCGCGCTTGGCCGCCGCATCCTGCCGCCGGCCGACAACGAGGAAATCCAGCGGACTCTGCTGGGCCTGATTTCCGGCCGCCGCCACCGCTGCATCTCGGCGCTCTGCGTGATCGATGCCGAGGGCCGCGCCCGCTCGCGCGAGGTGGAAACCGTGGTCGCCTTCAAGCGCCTCACCGAGGAAGAAATCGACGCCTATGTCGCCAGCGGCGAAGGGCTCGGCAAGGCGGGTGGCTATGCCATCCAGGGCCGCGCCGAGGCGCTGATCCGCTTCATTTCCGGCAGCCACTCCGGCGTCATGGGCCTGCCCCTGTTCGAGGCGCGCGCCCTGCTGCTCGCGGCGGGATTGCCGCTTGGCTGAGTGGCTGGTCGAGGAAGGGATCGGCGAGCACCGCGCGATCCTGCTCGATGGTGGTGAAATCGCCGCCGCCCGGATCGACTGGCCCGGCGGACTGCGCCGGGGCCAGGTCGAGGACGCGGTTCTGGTCGCCCGAACCTCGGGCAGCTCGCGCGGCACGGCGCGCTTTGCGGGCGGCGAGGAAGCACTGGTCGACCGGCTCCCCCGCGAGGCCAGCGAGGGCGCCGCGCTGAGGCTGGAAGTGCTCCGTTCCGCCATTCCCGAACCAAAGCGCCGCAAGCTGGCTCAGGCCCGCCCCACGACGGCTCCGCTGCTTCCGGCCCCCTCCCTCGCGCAGTCCCTGCGTCTGGAAGGCCATGCGGTGCGCGTGGTCCGCGCTTTTCCGGATTGCGGCTGGAACGAGCTGTGGGACGACGCCTGGAGCGGCACCTGCGGCTTTGCCGGCGGCACGTTCCACTTTGCCCCCACCCCGGCGATGACGGTCGTCGACATCGACGGCACCCTGCCCCCGCGCGATCTCGCCCGCCAAGCCGTGCAGCCTCTCGCGGCAGCCTTGCGGCGCTTCGACGTAGGCGGCAACATCGGCATCGATTTTCCGACGCTGGAAGCGCGCGAGGACCGCCGCGCAATCGACATGGCGCTGGCCGAAGCGCTGGACGATTGGCCGCACGAACGCACGGCGATCAACGGTTTCGGCTTCGTCCAGTTGGTCGCGCGGCTGGTTCGCCCTTCGCTGCTGCAACTGGTGCAGTTCGATCCTGCGGGAGCATCCGCTCGCCGGCTGCTCCGGCAGGCGGAGCGGGTCGAGCAGCCCGGCACCCTGCTGCTGAGCTGCCATCCAGCGGTGCGACAGGCGTTGCATGCCAGTTGGCTGGACGACCTTGCACGCCGGTCCGGCAGGCTGGTCCAGCTGGCAGAGGACCCGGGCCTTGCGCCAGAGGCCGGATTCGCGCAAGCGGTGCCCGCATGACCAGTTCGACCCGCAAGCGCCCTATCTGCGGCAAGCCGCGCAGCCCCGACCATGCGCCGTTCTGCTCCACCCGCTGCAAGGACCGCGATCTGGTCCGCTGGCTGGACGATGGCTATGCCCTGCCCGGACCGCCCGCACTCGACGAAGAAGAAGGAAAGGCATAATCCCCTCTTGCCAAGCGCATCGCGCTTCGCCATAGGCGCGCTTCAAGCCGCTGGTCGGACCGTAAGGACCGCCGCCGCAGCGTTGCCCGGGTAGCTCAGTTGGTAGAGCAGCGGATTGAAAATCCGCGTGTCGGTGGTTCGAATCCGC
>JAKPHK010000093.1 GCA_029550345.1 Pseudomonadota bacterium | reverse complement strand
TCGCTGCGCGAACCTGTGGTGGCATACCTCGGGCGGATTCACCCCAAGAAGAACCTGTTCGCGCTGATCGAGGCCTGGGAGCGGCTGGATGCCGCCGCCCATGCCCTGCCCGCTGGTGCCAGGCTGCAAATTGCCGGCTGGGGCGATCCGCACGATGTAGCGGCGCTGGAGGCCCGGCTGGAAACGGCGCCCGGCAGCATCGCCTTCCTCGGCCCGCAATTCGGCGAGGACAAGGCCCGGCTGCTGGCACAGGCCCGGTTTCTGGCACTTCCTTCGCTGAGCGAGGGGCTGCCGGTTGCCGTGCTGGAAGGCTGGGCGGCAGGCACCCCGACCCTGATGAGCAGTGAATGCAACCTGCCCGAGGGCTTTTCGGCCAGCGCCGCGATCGACTGCGGGTTCGCACCGGACAGCATCGCGGCGGCGCTGGGCCGGGCGCTGACGCTGGCGGAGGCCGAATGGCTTGGCATGGCGCACGCTGCGCACGATCTGGCCGCCGGCCCCTTCTCCGCCGCGACGATTGCCAGCCAGTGGGAGGCCGCCTACCTTGGCCTGATCAACCGGAGCTATTCCGCATGACAGAGCCGCTTGACGCCAGCCGCAGCAACCCGATCACGGGCGGCGCCAGCTTTTCGCTGGGGAACCGGCTGGCCCGGGTCGGCTGGGGGCTGGCCTGGCTGCTCCTGGCCCGGTTCACCCCGCCCCCGCTGCACGGCTGGCGGCGGCTGGTGCTGCGGGCCTTTGGCGCGCGCGTCGGCCGGGGCGCGCGGGTCCATTCCAGCGTTTCGATCTGGCTGCCGTCAAACCTGGAACTGGGGGAGAACTGCCTGATCGGGCCGGGCGCGCGGCTATACAACCAGGGCCGGATCCGGATCGGCTCGCGCAGTGTCGTTTCCCAGCGAGCCCATCTGTGCGCCAGCAGTCATGACTTGAACGATCCGAACTTTCAGCTGGTGCTGCGCCCGATCACGATCGGTGAACAATGCTGGGTCGCGGCAGAAGCCTTTGTCGGCCCCGGGGTGACGATGCACGATCGCTCGGTCCTGGCGGCGCGCGGCGCGCTATTCGGCAATGCCGAGGCCGACACGATCTATCGCGGCAATCCGGCCGAGGCGATCAAGCGGCGCAGCCTGTAGCCAGCTACTTGTTGGCGTAAACCAGCGATGAGCCACCCTGGTGATTTTCGTTTCCGAAATAGATCGTCTGCGCGATGGCGGCGATCTTGGCATCGCGGTTTGGCTTGCCGCCCTGCCCGGTGACATAGATTGCCACGGCATAGGCATGGCCATCCGGCGCCTGGATGATCCCGACATCGCTGGCGGTGTTGTTGAGCGTGCCGGTCTTGTGAGCGACCCGGGCATCGCCGGGCAGCAGCGCGCGCATCCGGCGCTTGCCGGTTTCGCAGCGCTCCATCGTCGAAAGCAGGAAAGCGCGGCTGCTCGGGCTGAGCCACTTGCCCTGGAACAGCCCTGACAGCAGCTCGGTCATGGCCAGCGGGGTAGCGCTGTCACGCGAATCGATCAGGGTCGCGGGGTTGTATTCGCCGTCATCGCGCACCAGCGTGGCGATGTCGCGGTCGATCCGCATTCCTTCGACCCCGGCTGAGGCCAGCCAGCGGTTGACAGCCTGCGGCCCGCCGACCGCGGCCAGCAGCCCATCGGTTGCCGAATTGCTGCTGTAGATCAGCGCATACTGGATCAGCTGGCGGCCGGTCATCATCTTGCCCGGACGAACCGGGGCATTGTCTGACGAATACTTGGCCGACTTGACCGGGAGCATCACCGGGAACTGATCGTCAAGGCTCCACTTGCCCTTATCGACCCCGTCAAGGAAGGTCGCGGCGATCGCCACCTTGCTGGTCGAGGCCATCGGGAACGGCACGTCGCCCAGGACCGAGACGGTCCGCCCGGAAGTCAGGTCAACCACCGCCACGCCGATCCGGCCGTTTGAGGCATCGGCGGCGTTATAAAGCTGGGCTTCGAAACCGGAGGCAAAGGTGCGCGGCTGGCCATAGGCTACGAACGGCCGAACCGTCGCCCGCGGCGGACGGGCCGGGGTCTTCGCCGTGGACTGGACGAGCGGCTGGGTCTTCGCGCCGGGCGCAGTTGCCGGCTTGGCACGACTGGCCGGAGCTGGTGCCGGGGCGACAAAGGCCCGATCAAATTCCGCCTCAAGCGAGGTGTCGGCAAAGGCCGCACCCGCCGGTACCAGCGCTACACCGGCCAGCGTAAGCGAACCGAGCAGCTTCGAGATGAATTTCGTCTTCACGCGACCAGCGATAGCCCAAACATGCTTTCTGTTTGGCTAACGGCCCGGCGCAAGCCCAGCTTTGCGCGACGAGTTGCACCGTACTTGCGGGAAATTGCGTAAACCGGAAAGAAAAGGGCCGGACGGATCGCTCCGCCCGGCCCTTTTTGCCGTTTCAGGTGGCCTGGGCTCAGAAGCCCATGTCACCCATCCCGCCGCCCGGCATGGCCGGCATGGCAGGCTTGTCATCAGGCTTTTCGCTGATCGCGGCTTCGGTGGTGATCAGCAGACCGGCCACCGAGGCAGCATCCTGCAGCGCGGTGCGCACAACCTTGGTGGGATCGATCACGCCCGACGCCTTGAGGTTTTCATAGGTATCGGTCGCGGCGTTGAAGCCCTGGTTCTGATCGCCTTCGCGCAGCAGGTTGCCCGAAACCACCGCGCCATCGTGGCCGGCGTTTTCGGCGATCTGCCGCAGCGGGGCCATGATCGCCTTGCGGACGATGTCGATGCCCTTGGTCTGATCGTCGTTGCCGCCCTTCAGGCCTTCAAGCGCCTTGGTGGCATAGAGCAGCGCGGTGCCGCCGCCCGGAACGATGCCTTCTTCCACCGCGGCGCGGGTGGCGTGCAGCGCATCGTCAACGCGGTCCTTGCGTTCCTTCACTTCAACTTCGGTCGCACCGCCAACCTTGATCACGGCAACCCCGCCGGCCAGCTTGGCCAGGCGTTCCTGCAGCTTTTCACGGTCGTAATCGCTGGTGGTGGTTTCGATCTGGGCGCGAATCTGTTCGACCCGGGCCTTGATCTCGTCCGCGCTGCCGGCGCCATCGACGATGGTGGTGTTGTCCTTGTCGATCGTGACGCGCTTGGCCTGGCCGAGCATATTCAGCGTGACCGATTCAAGCTTGATGCCCAGATCTTCGCTGATCATTTCGCCCTGGCTCAGGATCGCGATGTCCTGCAGCATCGCCTTGCGGCGATCGCCGAAGCCCGGTGCCTTGACCGCCGCGATCTTCAGACCGCCGCGCAGCTTGTTGACCACCAGCGTGGCCAGCGCCTCGCCTTCGATGTCTTCGGCGATGATCAGCAGCGGACGGCCCGACTGGACCACCGCTTCGAGCACCGGCAGCATCGACTGCAGGTTCGACAGCTTCTTTTCGTGGATCAGGATGTACGGGTTTTCCAGCTCAACCGTCATCTTTTCCGGGTTGGTGATGAAGTAGGGCGAGAGATAGCCGCGGTCGAACTGCATGCCTTCAACGACATCGAGTTCGAATTCGAGGCCCTTGGCCTCTTCCACGGTGATCACGCCTTCCTTGCCGACCTTTTCCATGGCTTCGGCGATCTTTTCGCCGACTTCCTTGTCGCCATTGGCCGAGATGATCCCGACCTGGGCGATTTCGGACGAACCGGAGACCGGAGTGGAACGAGCCTTGAGGTCTTCGACCACCTTGGCCACGGCAACGTCGATGCCGCGCTTCAGGTCCATCGGGTTCATCCCGGCGGCGACCGAGGTCATGCCTTCGCGGACGATCGCCTGTGCCAGCACGGTGGCGGTGGTGGTACCGTCGCCGGCAGCGTCATTGGCCTTTGAAGCCACTTCGCGCAGCATCTGGGCGCCCATGTTCTCGAACTTGTCCTTGAGTTCGATTTCCTTGGCGACCGAAACGCCGTCCTTGGTGATGCGCGGTGCGCCGAAGCTCTTGTCGATCACGACGTTGCGGCCCTTGGGGCCCAGCGTAACCTTGACGGCGTTGGCGAGGATATCGACCCCGGCGAGAATGCGCTCGCGGGCGTCACGTCCGAATTTCACGTCCTTTGCGGCCATGATATTGTTCCTTCAGAATTGCGTTGAATGGGAGCGTGGACCACTTGGACCACAGCCCTGGTCCGTAAAAAATCGCGTCCTCAGCCGATGATGCCGAGGATGTCCGATTCCTTCATGATCAGCAGGTCTTCACCGTCGAGCTTGACTTCGGTGCCCGACCACTTGCCGAACAGCACCTTGTCTCCGGCCTTGACGTCGAGCGGGGTAACCTTGCCGTCTTCGGCCTTGTTGCCAGCACCGGCAGCAACGACGATGCCTTCGGCCGGCTTTTCCTTGGCGCTATCGGGGATGATGATGCCGCCGGCGGTCTTTTCCTCGGCCTCGACACGGCGAACAAGCACGCGATCGTGCAACGGACGGAAGCTCATGTGGATGTCCTCTCTACATGATGGTTGCAATAATCTTGGCACTCCCTGCCTGAGAGTGCCAGCTGGGGCCATATGGGTTCGCGAATGTGTCCCGTCAAGGACGGGGGCGCGGAAAAAAGACTCGCTTTTCTCAGCTTGGGAGCAGCCCCAGCCGGTCACGCGCCGACCAGCGGTGCAGAAGCAGCAGGGCCACCACCACCAGCCCTGCGGCCAGCCCGATCCAGACCCCGAGGCCGGCCAGCGGGGTCAGAAAGCCCAGCCCCAGCGAAGTCGAGAAGCCAACCAGCCAGTATCCGGCGAGCGCGATCAGCATCGGCACCCGGGTATCCTGCAACCCGCGCAGGGCGCCGGCCAGCACCGCCTGTATCCCGTCGAACAGCTGGAACGCGGCGGCGATCGCCAGGAAGCCAACGGCATGGCGGACCAAGGCGGCATTCGCCGGATCGGCGGGATCGACATAGAGCGCGATCACCTCGCGCGGGATCAGGATCATCGCCGCCGCCGGGAAGATCATATAGGCCAGCGCGATCCACAGCGCCGCTTTGCCCGCTGCGGCGATCGCCGCCTGGTTGCCCGCGCCGTAATGATAGCCGACCCGGATCGTCGCCGCCTGGCCCACGCCGAAAGGGATCTGAAAGGCCAGCGCCGCCACCTGCAGCGCCACGGTGTGCCCGGCCAGTTCGGCCTTGCCGATCAGCCCCATCAGGAACGCCGCACTGGAGAACAAGCCGCCCTCGGCCAGGATGATCAGCGCAATCGGCGTACCGATCCGCATCAGATCGCGCAGCCGCTGCCATTCGGGCCGCCACCAGCGCCCGAACAGGTGATAGCGCCGCATCCGCCGGTCGGCCCGGATCGCCACGACATAAGCCGCTAGCATCGCCAGCGCGGTGATCACGCTCGACAGCGCCGATCCGTCCAGCCCCATTGCGGGCGCGCCGAAATGGCCAAAGACGAAAGCATAGTTACCGAGCGCGTTGATCAGGATCGCCAGCAGGGTAATCATCGTCGCGAACAGCGGCCGCCCCAGCGCGGAGACGAAATTGCGCAGCACACCGGCCATGATGTTGGGCACGGTGGCCCACATCAGGATCATCAGGAACCGCCCGGCCAAGGCGGCAACCTCAGGGTCCTGCCCGCTGAGCAGCAGCAATGCCTCACCATTGGCGGCGACCAGCATGGCCAGTACGCCGCTGCACAGTGCCAGCCACAGCGCCATCCGCACCGAACGCCGAACCTCGCGCACGGCATGACGGCGGCGACCCAGTTCTGCCGCGATCAGCGGGGCACAGGCGCCGGTCAGCCCGATCAGGCACCACATCATCAGCCCGAACATGGTGGTAGCCAGCGATGATGCCGCCAGCGCTGTTTCGCCAAGCCGTGCCACGAAGATTACATCGATGGCATAGACCAGCATCTGCAGCAGGTTGGCAGCCGCCAAGGGCGCTGCCAGCCGCAACGTTTCACGCAATTCGCTGCGCCATGGATCAAGAGGCTTTGGCCCGGTCATAGGGCCGACCCGCCTAGGCCTGCCGGGGCGGTCGTGACAGTGCTTTCGAACCGGCGGGTGCATTTGGCGCGCAAACCGTGCGCTTCATGCAACGATTGCTGCAAGAAAAACACTTCACCTTCATGGCAGGGTCTATGTATAAGAAAACGCTAATCAAGGTCGATCGCTTCGGCGCGGTGGACTGTGCGATGAGGAGGGATCGATTCATGCGTACCGTGTTAAGGACTTTGGCTGCTTCCGCGCTTGCTCTGGCTGTTGCCGCCTGTGGCTCGCCGCCCGAAGACAAGGCCGCCGACAGCGCGGCACCGGCCGCTGACAGTGCAGCCCCCGTCGCCAGCGAAGCCGCCACCGCCACCGCCGCGGCCACTACCGCTGCCGCCGATGGCAAACCCGCCGCTTTTGCGCAGTGCGCCACCTGCCATTCGACCGAACCGGGCAAGACCATGGTCGGGCCGAGCCTGGCCGGGGTCTATGGCACCAAGTCGGCCGAAGTGGCCGGCTTCGCTTTTTCCGATGCGATGAAGAAGGCCAACCTGACCTGGGATGACAAGACCCTGGACGAGTACCTGACCAACCCGATGAAGATGGTCCCCGGCACCAGAATGACCTTTGCCGGTCTTTCCGACCCGGCCCAGCGCAAGGCTGTGATCGACTATCTCAAGACACTGAAATAACCCGAAGGCGAAACGCCAACTGACTTTCGGGTCGCGCAAGGGGCCGGGGGTGCAAACTCCCGGCCCCGTTTTTTACGGCATCGACCGGGTTACAGGCGGGCGGCACCCAGTTTTGCCGCCCACTGCGTCAGCAGCTCCTTCAGCAGACATTCGCGGGCGTATTCGCCCAGTTCGTCCTCGATTACCTCAAGGGTTTCGAACGCAAAGGCCGCTTCGCCGTGCGCGGTCCACTCCGCCTGCAATGCTGCGATCGGGTGGCTGCCCTGGCGGAGCGTGAACCATTGCCGGTTCCTGATCGTTGCCAGATCGGGCGCGATCCCCACCCAGGCCCGCCCTGCGGCAAGGCAGCGGATCGCATAGATGCCGCTTTCGACCTTGCGCTCCTTGTAGGCAGCGATCGCCGCCTTCCGCTCGTCATGTTTCATGTCGCTGGCGCTCCTGCCGTCCGGTGAATCGTTGTGCGCGGATCATAATATTATCCGGGTATATTGACAAAGATAAATTTATCCGGGTAAATATCGGCCATAGACACGCCGTACGCGGACTTGCCGGCGATGCCCTGCAAGGTGCGCAGGCCGCGTCGATGCAGGAGAACGAGTGATGCAGTTGCTATCGCGCAAACGCCGACTGTCGGATTTTATCAGCAGGGTCTGGGACAACGGCGATCTTGATGCCGTTGATGCCGATCTGGCCGACACCTATACCATCCACCACGATCCGGGTGATCCCTGGGACGGACAAGTCCTGGACCGGGCAGGGTTCAAGGATCGGGTGGCGAAGTCACGCGCTGCCTTTCCCGATCAACATTTCGATATCCAGGCGCTGATCGCCGAAGGCGATAGCGTTGTGATGACCTGGCTTTGGACCGCTACCCACACTGGCGATCTGCCCGGATTTCCCGCCACCGGGCGGCCTGTCCGTATGTCAGGGGCGACGGTTTATGGCTTTGATCAGGATCTGCGCCTGACCGGGCACTGGCAGATCACGGATCGGCTTGGGGTCTATCAGCAGCTGCAGCAGAATCTGGCCGCGCAAAGCGGAACCGGCTAAACCGTGAGCAGTGTCTGAACGCAAAAAGGGCGGCCCCGAAAGGAGCCGCCCTTTGCTGTTTCGCGTTGAAGCGCGAAGCGAGCTTACTTGAGCTCGACGGTACCGCCAGCGGCAGTGATCTTGGCGACGATGTCGTCGGCTTCGGCCTTCGAAATGCCTTCCTTGATCGCCTTCGGAGCCGATTCGACCAGCGCCTTGGCTTCGGTCAGGCCCAGGCTGGTGATCGCGCGGACTTCCTTGATGACGGCGATCTTGTTGCCGCCGTCGCCGGTCAGCACGACGTCAAATTCGGTCTTTTCTTCGGCAGCGGCAGCAGCTTCGCCACCACCAGCGGGGGCGGCAACGGCAACGGCAGCAGCGGCGCTCACGCCCCAGGCTTCTTCAAGGGCCTTGGCGAGGTCGGCGGCTTCGAGAACGGTCAGCTTCGAAAGTTCTTCAACAAGCTTGGCAATATCGGCCATGATGTTTCACTCCTGATTGATGGACCCGGGGGACTGCCCCGGGGAATTCGTTGAACGGTCTTATGCGGCTTCCTTGGCGTAGGCACCAAAGACGCGGGCCAGCTTGGCCGCCGGGGCGGTCGAAAGCTGGGCGATCTTGGTGGCCGGAGCCTGGACCAGTCCGATGAGCTTGGCGCGCAGTTCGTCCAGCGAGGGCATCGAGGCGAGCGCCTTGACACCTTCGGGGGTGAGAACCTGCGAACCCATCGATCCGCCGACGATTTCGATCTTGTCGTTCGTCTTGGCGAAATCCACGACCGCCTTGGCGGCGGCAACCGGATCGACCGAAGCGGCGATCGCGGTGGGACCGGTGAGCAGTTCACCGATGCCTTCGTAGGACGTGTCCTTGATGGCAAGCTTGGCAAGACGGTTCTTCGCAACCTTGTAGGACGCACCGGCGTCGCGGATCTTGTTGCGCAGGTCGGTGGACTGGGCCACCGTCATGCCGAGGTTGCGGGTGACAACCACCACGCCAACTTCGTTGAAGACCGCGTTCAGCGATGCGACCGATTCGGCTTTTTGCGAACGATCCATGCCTTACTCCTTCACAAATGACCGCAAGAGGGCTTGCCCCGAACGGCCGGCTACGTTTGTCCGTGGCGCTGGTGCACCACGGGCGAGTCCGTTGCGATGGGGAAGGAGGGCGCGGGAAACGCCAGGCCGGGCCCGGGCAAAGCCAGGGGCCGGAATTTTCTCTGTCCCCGTCTAGGCTGCGAATTAAGCCCCGTATCAAGTATGGGGCAGCAGCTGTCTCGGACGGATGACACGGAACCCGAAGGAACCGGTCGGGGCGGGCCAATAGCGCGGTTCGCGGGAGAGTCAAGGAAAAGGGCGCCCCGCGACCGGAGCGCCCCCTTGGTAATTCATTCGGCCTCGTAGCCCAGCAGATCGCCCGGCTGGCAATCGAGCACCTCGCAAATCGCCTCCAGCGTGGAGAAACGGACTGCCTTGGCCTTGCCGGTCTTGAGGATCGAGAGGTTGGCAAGGGTGATGTCGACCCGTTCGGCCAGCTCGGTCAGAGTCATCCGCCGGGCGTGGAGCAGATCATCGAGTTTGACGGTAATCGGCATCACACGGTTCCTTCCAGCTCTTCGCGCATCCGGGTGCCTTCGCGGAACACGCGGGCGAGGATGAACAGGATCAGGGTCAGCAGGATGCCGCCGCCATCGAGCCCGCCGCCAACGTGCAAGTCCTTGTCGACCTTGTCGGCATAGGACGCGAACCACAGCGCCATGGCTCCTATCGGCAACAGCAGGACCTGCGCGGCGACCGAGATCCAGCCCATCCGGCTCAGTCGATCGGCGTTTTCGGGGTGAAACGGGTCACCGTCTCCGACCGAATCGATAATCCCGCGCAGTTCCGAGAAGAAGCGCTGACCCAGCCACATCAGGCCCATCCCGGTCAGCATCGCGGCGGCGATCAGCCATGTCCCGTAGTCCGGCACACCGGCCTTGCCCATTTCGGCAAGCACTTCGGCCCGGCCAACAGTCAAGACGACGGCGATTCCGATCCCGAGCAGGACCATCGCCAGGATCGTCAGGATCTGGGCCATGATGGTGATGACCTTGGCCGCGATCAGCAGCGGGTCGGTGAGTTTCTTGGACATGGTGGAACCTCCCCGTTTCAGGTTGATGGTGCTCAGACGAGTTCGCTCAGCACCACAGTGGTGGGACCGGACGACTGGGCCTTGGCGGGCACGGCATAGGTCTGGCCGACCATCAACACGGTCAGCAGGGCAGCGGCAAGACCGGCAAGCGAGTGGGAATTAAATTTGGTCATTTCTCGAACTCCGATATGGTTGATATCGACATTCAATAAATCGAGTCGCGCATATTGTCAAACGATAATATCGTTTTTCGATATTTTGCGTATCGTTTTGCGGAAATCCGAGGTCTTCCCGCCTCTTTCGGGCACTCCGCGAGCGGTGCGCCGGGCGGCGCGGTTCCTTCGTGGGGTTCACGCAGAGAGCGCAGAGAAGAAAGAAGAGGCGCGGAGGCGTTGGTGCTGGCCGCGCCGCAGGCTCAAAAATCTTTGCCCCGGCTTTGCCGCAGCGTTTCATATTTCAAACGGCTTCGCCGCACAGACCACCCACTCTGCGCCTCTTCCTTCTTCTCTGCGCCTCTGCGTGAACCCTTCCCCGACCGCCGCCCCACCGCGCGCCCCATCCGGCACAAGCATCCCCGACGCAGGCCGGGCGCCCCCGTTTGACAATCCAACAGCCGAAACCTATATGCAGCCCTCGCTCATCGCTTCGAGCAAGCGCGGCCCATGCGCGGGGGCCAAGCACGGAAGGAGGCGGCGGGTATTCCATCTGACGCGACAGGCTGCGGGCCGTTCCCGAATCGGGGGCGTTTGCCATGCGGCCTTTTTGTCGTCCGGTGGAGCGCCACATTTGCCGCGCGTGGCACAATTCATCGCCGGAATTCCGGCACTTTAGCGAAAGAGGCAAGACCCTCCCATGGCCAAGAAGGCTTCCAGCACCGCCGCCGCGCCCCGCGCTTCGGCGAAGAAGCGCATCCGCAAGATCTTCGGCGACATCCACGAAGTGGTGAAGATGCCGAACCTGATCGAGGTTCAGCGCGAATCGTACGAACAGTTCCTGCGCAGCGATCCGGCCACCGGCTATGTCTCGGGCCTGGAAAAGACCCTGCGCTCGGTCTTCCCGATCCGCGATTTCGCCGGGACCAGCGAGCTGGACTTCGTTCACTACGAACTGGAAGACCCCAAGTACGACACCACCGAATGCCGCCAGCGCGGGATCACCTATGCCGCGCCGATGAAGGTCACGCTGCGCCTGATCGTGTTCGAAGTCGATGCCGAAACCGAAACCCGCAGCGTCCTCGATATCAAGGAACAGGACGTTTACATGGGCGATATGCCGCTCATGACCGAGAACGGCACCTTCATCGTCAACGGTACCGAGCGCGTGATCGTTTCGCAGATGCACCGTTCGCCCGGCGTGCTGTTCGATCACGATCGCGGCAAGACCCATTCTTCGGGCAAGTACCTGTTCGCCGCCCGCGTGATCCCCTATCGCGGTTCGTGGCTGGACTTCGAATTCGACGCCAAGGACATCGTCAACGTCCGGATCGACCGCAAGCGCAAGCTGCCGGTCACCGCGCTGCTGCACGCGCTCGGCCTCGATGACGAAGGCATCCTCAACTACTTCTACCAGACCGTCACCTGGAAGCGCGGTGAAGGCGGCTGGCGCCTGCCCTACGTCGCCGAACAGTGGCGCGGCGGCAAGCCGGCCTTCGACATTGTCGATGCCAAGTCGGGCGAAGTGATCTTCCCGGCCGGGCAGAAGATTTCGCCCCGCGCCGCCAACAAGGCGGAAAAGGACGGCCTGTCCGAACTGCTGATCCCGACCGAGGAAGTGTTCGGTCGCTATTCGGCCAAGGACCTGATCGACGAATCGACCGGCCGGATCTGGATCGAGGCTGGCGACGAAGTTTCGCCTGAAAACCTCGACGCGCTCGACAAGGCCGGGATCGACCAGCTTGAACTGCTCGACATCGATCACGTCAACACCGGTCCGTGGATCCGCAACACCCTGAAAGCCGACAAGGCGCCTGACCGCGATCACGCGCTGGCCGATATCTACCGGGTCATGCGCCCGGGCGAACCGCCGACGCGCGAAACCGCCGAAGCGCTGTTCGAAGGCCTGTTCTTCGATGCCGACCGCTATGACCTGTCGGCCGTTGGCCGCGTCAAGCTCAACATGCGCCTTGCGCTCGATGCCGAAGACACCGTCACCACGCTGCGGACCGAGGACATCCTCGCCGTGGTCAAGGAGCTGGTGAACCTGAAGGACGGCAAGGGTGAAGTCGATGACATCGACAACCTTGGCAACCGCCGCGTCCGCTCGGTCGGCGAACTGCTGGAAAACCAGTACCGCGTTGGCCTGCTGCGCATGGAACGCGCGGTCAAGGAACGGATGAGCAGCGTCGATGTATCGACCGTGATGCCGAACGACCTGATCAACGCCAAGCCGGCCGTGGCCGCGGTGCGCGAATTCTTCGGCTCGTCGCAGCTCTCGCAGTTCATGGACCAGACCAACCCGCTGTCGGAAGTCACCCACAAGCGCCGCGTTTCGGCGCTTGGCCCGGGCGGTCTGACCCGCGAACGCGCTGGCTTCGAAGTCCGCGACGTTCACCCGACCCACTATGGCCGGATCTGCCCGATCGAAACGCCGGAAGGCCCGAACATCGGTCTGATCAACTCGCTGTCAACCTTCGCCCGCGTCAACAAGTACGGTTTCATCGAAACCCCGTACCGCAAGGTGGTTGACGGCAAGGTGACTGGCGAGGTGGTCTATCTCTCCGCGATGGAAGAGCAGAAGCACACCGTCGCCCAGGCCTCGGCTGAAACCAATGCCGACGGCTCGTTTGTCGAGGAACTGGTCTCTGCCCGTGAAAGCGGCGAATTCGTGATGGCCCCGCGCGATCACGTCACGCTGATGGACGTCAGCCCCAAGCAGCTGGTTTCGGTTGCCGCATCGCTGATCCCGTTCCTTGAAAACGACGACGCCAACCGCGCGCTGATGGGATCGAACATGCAGCGCCAGGCGGTGCCGCTGGTTCGCGCCGAAGCGCCGTTCGTCGGCACCGGGATGGAAGAAACCGTCGCGCGCGATTCGGGCGCGGCAATCGGCGCGCTGCGCGGCGGGATCGTCGATCAGGTTGACGCCACCCGTATCGTGATCCGCGCTTCGGGCGATATCGAACCCGGCCAGTCGGGCGTCGATATCTACCGTCTGCAGAAGTTCGAACGTTCCAACCAGTCAACCTGCATCAACCAGCGTCCGCTGGTGAAGGTCGGCGACGTGGTCGAAGCCGGTGACATCCTGGCCGACGGTCCCTCGACCGAGCTGGGTGAACTGGCGCTGGGCCGCAACGTGCTCGTCGCCTTCATGCCGTGGAACGGCTACAACTACGAAGACTCGATCCTGATCAGCGAACGCATCGTCAAGGACGACGTGTTCACCTCGATCCACATCGAGGAATTCGAAGTCATGGCCCGCGACACCAAGCTGGGGCCGGAAGACATCACCCGCGACATTCCCAACGTCGGCGAGGAAGCACTGCGCAACCTCGACGAGGCCGGGATCATCTACATCGGCGCCGAAGTGCACCCGGGCGATATCCTGGTCGGCAAGATCACGCCGAAGGGCGAAAGCCCGATGACGCCGGAAGAAAAGCTGCTGCGCGCGATCTTCGGTGAAAAGGCCAGCGACGTGCGTGACACCTCGCTCCGTCTGCCGCCGGGGGTTTCGGGCACCATCGTCGATGTCCGCGTGTTCAACCGCCACGGGATCGAGATCGACGATCGTGCCCGCCAGATCCAGAACGAGGAAATCGAACGCCTCGCCAAGGACCGGGAAGACGAACGCGCGATCCTTAACCGTGCGACCTACAACCGCCTGCGCGATATGCTGATCGGCCAGGTCGCCGCCGCAGCGCCCAAGGGTGCCAAGAAGGGTGCGGAGATCACCGCCGAGGCGCTGGACGAGGTCGAGCGTCACGAATGGTGGAAGTTCGCCGTTGCCGACGACGCCCGCCAGACCCAGCTGGAAGCCGTCAAGGCCCAGTATGACGAAGCCGTCAAGGCGATCCAGGAGAAGTTCGAGGACCGCAAGGAAAAGCTCGAACGCGGTGATGAGCTCGCCCCCGGCGTGCTCAAGATGGTCAAGGTCTTCGTTGCCGTGAAGCGCAAGCTGCAGCCGGGCGACAAGATGGCCGGCCGCCACGGTAACAAGGGCATCATCAGCCGCATCCTGCCGTCGGAAGACATGCCGTTCCTCGAAGACGGCACCCCGGTCGATTTCGTGCTCAACCCGCTGGGCGTGCCTTCGCGCATGAACGTCGGGCAGATTTTCGAAACGCACCTGGGCTGGGCCGCGCGCGGTCTGGGCCGCCAGATCGGCGATGCGCTGGACGCCTGGCGCGAAGCCAACCCCAACCCCGAAGCCGGCCAGCCGCCCGAAGCGGTGCGCGGCCTGCTCAAGACGATCTATGGCGACAACTACGCCGCCGAGATCGACGCACGCAGCGATGCGGGCGTGGTTGAGCTGGCGCAGTCGATCCGCGCCGGTGTGCCGATGGGCTCGCCGGTGTTCGACGGCGCGGTGGAAGCTGACGTTTCGGCGATGCTGAAGCTGGCGGGTCTGGACGAATCGGGCCAGGTCACGCTGTATGACGGACGCACCGGTGAAGCCTTCGACCGCAAGGTCACGGTGGGCTACAAGTACGTCCTCAAGCTGCACCACCTGGTCGATGACAAGATCCACGCCCGTTCGATCGGCCCGTACTCGCTCGTCACCCAGCAGCCGCTGGGCGGCAAGGCGCAGTTCGGCGGCCAGCGCTTCGGTGAAATGGAGGTCTGGGCGCTCCAGGCCTACGGCGCGGCCTATACGCTGCAGGAAATGCTGACGGTGAAGTCGGACGACGTGGTCGGCCGCACCAAGGTCTATGAAGCGATCGTCAAGGGCGACGACACCTTCGAGGCCGGCATTCCCGAAAGCTTCAACGTGCTCGTCAAGGAAATGCGCAGCCTCGGCCTCAACGTCGAGCTTTCGAGCCTGACCGACGAGGACGAAGGCGACGATTTCGCGGAGGCGGCGGAGTAAAATTCCGGCCCCGGGCGGGGCCGACAGCAATCACCCCTCCCGCTTGCGGGAGGGGTCGGGGGAGGGCCTGTTAGGGCAAGCACTCACCCGGAGATAACAAACCCTCCCCTAACCCCTCCCGCAAGCGGGAGGGGAACTGGAGCGAAGAAAAATGAACGACCTGACCAAGTTCACCAACCAGATGGCGAAGCCCGAAACCTTCGACCAGATCCAGATCGGCCTTGCCAGCCCCGAGCGTATCCGCTCGTGGTCCTTCGGCGAGATCAAGAAGCCGGAAACGATCAACTACCGGACCTTCAAGCCGGAGCGCGATGGCCTGTTCTGCGCCCGCATCTTCGGCCCGGTGAAGGATTACGAGTGCCTGTGTGGCAAGTACAAGCGCATGAAGTACAAGGGCGTCGTCTGCGAAAAGTGCGGCGTCGAAGTGACCGTGACCAAGGTCCGCCGTGAACGCATGGGCCACATCGAACTGGCCGCGCCGGTTGCGCACATCTGGTTCCTGAAGAGCCTGCCTTCGCGCATCGGCCTGCTGCTCGATATGCAGCTCAAGCAGCTCGAACGCATCCTCTACTTCGAAAGCTACGTGGTGATCGAGCCGGGCCTGACCCCGCTCGACAAGTATCAGCTGCTGACCGAAGACGAGCTCTACGACTATCAGGACGAGTACGGCGAAGACGCCTTCTCGGCCGGGATCGGCGCCGAGGCGGTCAAGCATATGCTGATGAGCCTCGACCTGGAGCAGGAAAAGGTTGACCTGCTGGAAGAGCTCGCCACCACCAAGTCGGAACTGAAGCCGAAGAAGATCATCAAGCGCCTGAAGGTGGTCGAATCGTTCATCGATTCGGGCAACCGTCCGGAATGGATGATCCTGGACGTCGTGCCGGTCATTCCGCCCGAACTGCGCCCGCTGGTGCCGCTCGACGGTGGCCGCTTCGCGACCTCGGACCTCAACGACCTCTA
>JAKPHK010000082.1 GCA_029550345.1 Pseudomonadota bacterium | reverse complement strand
TTCGGTTACGTCTTACCTGACCTCGCACGGGATCCCGGGTTCGGCGATCACCAGCCAGGGCTTCGGTGAAACCAACAACCGCGTCCCCACTGCGGACGGCGTGCGTGAACTCCAGAACCGCCGGGTGGAAATCACCTACGGCCCGGGTTCCGGCATGTAAGTCTGCCAAACAGACAAAACGATTGGGGGGCCGGAGCAATCCGGCCCCCTTTTTGTTGCGGGCGGCGCCCAGCGCGCTAGAATCGACGGCAATGGCCTGGTCACTGACGCGCTCCCGCAAAACATCGCCCCGTTCGCTGCCTGCCCGCATCGGCTGGTGGATCGTCAAGGCCGTCGGCTGGTTTGTGGCGATCAGCGTCGGCCTGACGGTGATCTACAAATGGGTGC
Source organism: Pseudomonadota bacterium (assembly GCA_029550345.1). GTDB lineage: Bacteria > Pseudomonadota > Alphaproteobacteria > Sphingomonadales > Sphingomonadaceae > Novosphingobium. Next base: position 65,738 of record JAKPHK010000082.1, on the reverse strand, counting down.
CAGTGCCGGTTACTCTGACGATGATCATGGACCCCAACGGCTTCGACAAGAGCTGGACACCGCTCAGCCGGATTGATCGCAATATGGTGTCCGCCGTGATCGCCAGCGAGGATGCCAAATTCTGCACCCACGCCGGGTTCGATGCTGAGGCGATCGAAAAGGCGATGGAGCGCAATGCCCGCGGGCAGCGGCTGCGCGGCGGATCGACGATCAGCCAGCAGACCGCCAAGAACGTGTTTCTGTGGCAGGGTACCGGCTGGACCCGCTATGCCCGCAAGGGGCTGGAAGTGTGGTTCACTTTCCTGATCGAAAACATCTGGGGCAAGCGTCGGATAATGGAGGTTTACCTCAACGTCGCCGAAACCGGGATCGGGACCTATGGGGTCGAAGCCGGGGCGCAGCGCTATTTCAAGCACGGCGCAGCTCAGCTGAACCGGATCGAGGCCGCCCGGATCGCGGCAGCCCTGCCCGCGCCAAAGCACCGTGCAGTGATAGACCCCGGTGGGTTCACGCGCCGCCACGGCAACGCCATTGCCGCGCGCAGCGGGGTGGTGCGCAACGAAGCGCTCGACGCCTGCGTCTATCGCTAGGCGGCTTGGTCGGTCCTCTGCGCCGCCCCCGGCTGGGTCGCGCTTCGCATAAGCTCCGCGGCCAGCATTGCCTCGCTCGCAGCGCCAGCCGCGCGCCTCATCCAGGCCCCGGATACCCTGTCCGACCGAGGCGCTAGACGCACCATCGTCTTGGCATTCCTCGCCGCGCAACAACGCTTTGCCGAGCAGCCCTCAACGCATCACAAAAAAGAAGGGGCGCCGAAGCGCCCCTTCCCGTTTTCCATCCGGAGAAGTCCGATTAGAACTTCACCACCAGGGTCCCGCTGACCGTGCGCGGCGCGCCGATCTGGACGAAGCCCGGGTTGCCGTAAACCGAAACGCCCGTGAGGCCATTGCAGGTCCCTGAAGTCGTCGCCACGGCGCAGTAGGTCTGCGACTGGGTCAGGCCACCGCCGAACCCACCGACATAGAACTGGTCGAACAGGTTATAGACGTTGAGCTGCAGGTAGGTACCTTCGGGCGCGCCGATAAAGTCAAGGTCAAGCCGCGCATCAAGATGCACCAACCAGTAGGCCGGGACAGTTGCACCATAGATCTGGGCGGTGTTGGCCAGCTGCCCGGAGGTCAGAACCGGAGCCCCGCCACCGCTGGTAAGCGCCCCGGTCGGGATGGTGTAACCGGTGTAGGTCGGCAGATTGGTGTCATAGACATACCGCTCACCGGTCTGCTTGGCGGTGATGCCGATCGTGAACGGACCGACATAGCCGCGCGCACCAAGGTTGATGGTGTAGGTCGGCATGCCCGATTCCCGCTTGCCGGCCGTCGGGGCATAGATCGAAGTGCCATCAGCATTCTTGGCGAATTCGATATCGTCCTGGATTTCCGACTTGATCCAGCTGGCGCCTGCGAACAGCGAAAGCTGCTCGACCGGACGAACCGAGAGGAACCCGTCGAGACCGTACTTCTTCACCTTGCCCAGGTTCCGGTACACGCTCTGCTCAAGTTCGGGATCGTATGCGGTTGCCAGACGATTTTCGAACTTGTTGTAGAACACCGAAACCGAAGCCTGAACCACGTTCGAGCGATAGCGCAGACCGGCATCGAAGTTATCGGTGGTTTCCGGAGCCGGAGTCGCCTGGGTGGTGCCGACCGGATAGTAGAAGGCATTGTACAGGCTGTCGGTGCCAGGGACCGAGATGTTCTTCGAATAGCTCGCGAAGAACGAGGTGTTTTCACCGATGCGATAGGTCAGGCCGAGGTTCGGCAGGACGCGGCTATAGTTGAATACGCGCTGCTGCGGCGTGGCATAGCCGGTCACCTTGTTGGTGGTCGAATTGAAGCTGTAGGGGTTGGCCGCCGCGTAAGCAGCGTTAAGCGCTGCATTCTGACCAAAGCAATCGAGGAAGCCGCCCGCCGAGGTGGTGAAGCAGTAGTTCGTCAGGTTACGCTTATAGAACGGTGCGGAAATCCCGAGGTTCACGGTCAGCTTTTCGTCGAAGAACTTGCCCGCGTATTCGGCGGCCACCTTCTGCAGGATCGCGTAAGACAGGCGGTCACGCTTCTGCATGGCAAAGCCGTCGGCAGTCACCAGCCCGGCGTTGACCGGGAAGACATCCAGCGGTTCGCCGTCCATGCCGACCAGGCCGACTTCACCGGTCTGGCGGTGACGGGCACGGTCATAGGTATAGGCCAGGCGGATCGTGTGATTGTCACCCACGGTCCACTTCAGGCCAGCGATCACGCCGATGCGGTGGGTCTGGGTCTGGCTCGGCGCCATCAGTGTAACGCCGTTGAAATTCGACGAGGAACAGGAACCGCCCGTGGTCGAACACGTGTCAAGCACGTCGCCGTCGCCATTCAGGTCACGACCAAAGTAATACTGCCCACCGATGAAGCCCGTGTAGTTGACCCCGCCGATTGTGCGGAATCCTTCACGACCGATAATCGTGCCGCCGCCATTGGCCTTCACATACTGGAAGCTCGGATCGACGGTCAGGACAAGATTATCCGACAGCGTGAACTTGGAGTTTACGCGGATATTGCCAGTGTTCGAAGGGTTGTAGCGACGATCAAATTCGGTGCCGCAAGTCGTGGTCGAATCAATCGCGCCTGCCTGGGGCGTATCCAGCGAACAAGGATAATTGATCGAATAAAACCGCTCATCATTGGTAACCGGGAAGCGGTCATTGTTGCCCGAACCCGGGTTGCGCGGCGTCGTGTTGGTCGGAGTCCGCGTAGTATCGGTCCGCAGCGGCAACGAACCGAAGAAGTTGTTGCGGTTTTCATTGTAGTGGCCCGAGATCGCGATGAAATCGTTGGCGCCAAGCGGCTGGTAAAGCTTGAAGTTGTACTGCTGCTTATCGATCTTGCCATAGCCGTTGTAGGGCACCTTGTTCTTGGTGCGGCTGGCGGCAAACCAGGCGCGGGTGCCGCTGCTGGTCAGATCACCGGTTTCGATCATGCCGAACACGCGCCAGAAATCCCACTCACCGATCGAGCCCGAAACCAACCCGCCGAAATCATGGCTGGGAGTCTTGGTGCGGATGTTGACGGTGCCGCCGACAGCCGAAGCGGTCGGGCTGTCAACGTCAGTGGTGCCCAGGTTGACGTTGACCTGCTCGATCAGTTCGGGGTCAGTCTGCTGGTTCGAATAGATCGCGTAGTTGCCCGAATCGTTGAGCGGCACGCCATCGAAGGTCAGGCTGATGCGGCTCGAATCGAAACCACGGATGGTCAGCGTGCCGCCGGCCGAACCGTAGGCATCGTTGTTCTGAAAGCTGACGCCCGGGATCTGGTTGATCGTATCGAGCACGGTCTGGCCCGGCGCGGCGCGCTGGATCGCTTCGCTGGTCAGCACGGCCTTGGCCTTGGGCGTGTCGGGCGCGGAAACGCCTTCGACCTGCTGCACGGTGGTGCGGGTCCCGGTAACCACGATTTCGTCTTCGAAATCCTGTGAACCGGTGGACTGGGCAAAGGCCGGAGTCGCAATAACGGCGACGCCGATTGCCAGCGTGCTGGCGGCGGTGCGATATGCGGAATTGAAGCGCATGGCGTTGAAATTCCCTGTCTATTTGATCAAATGGCGAACTTGCACAGCAACGGCCGGGACGCGCGCGAATCACAGCATCCGACCGACTGGCAACGCTCATAGTCGAGCGCGCACAAAGGCTAAACAGCCCGGTAAGACAACCTTGTGACTATTCCGCGGATTTTTTGGTTCGCCGCCGGGCGTTACGCAATCTTGTTACCGACGTCGCTGGTCCGGGGTAATTATCAATCACATCGCCCGCAAATGTGTCAGAATTTCCCGGCCATCCACCAGTGCGATGGGCACGAATCTTGCTGCACTGCGGCATTTGTGCAACGCCTAGCGCGCAGGAGTTTTCGAGCATGGCCGGCGCGCACCACCATCAGGGCGAAGATGATCACGGGCATGGCCATCACCATGGGCATGGGCACGGCCACCACCACCATCACACCACAAGCACACACGGGTTTGCATTTGGCCTGGCGGTGGCACTCAACGCGCTGTTCGTGGTGGCAGAGGTCATCGCCAGCTTCATCAGCGGGTCGGCTGCACTGCTGGCCGACGCCGGACACAACCTGGGCGACGTCCTCTCGCTGCTGCTGGCCTGGGGGGCGAGCGTGCTGGCGGCACGGCCGGCCGGTCCGGGCTATACCTATGGGCTGAAAAGCTCCTCGATCCTCGCCGCGATCGCCAACGCCGCGCTGCTGTGGGTAACGCTGGGCGCGGTCCTGCTCGAGAGCCTGCAAAGGCTGTGGCAGCCGACCGAGGTCAACGGCGGTCAGGTGATGGTGGTTGCCGGGATCGGTATTGCGGTCAATGTTCTTTCGGCGCTGCTGTTCGCGCGCGGGAGCAAGCACGACCTTAACCTGCGCGCCGCCTTCATGCACCTGATGGCCGACGCCGTGGTTTCCGCCAGCGTGGTTTTTGCCGGCCTGGTGATCATGCTGACCGGACAGAACTGGATCGATCCGGTCACCAGCCTGATCATCACCATCGGCCTGGCCTGGGGCAGCTGGGATCTGCTCAAGGACGCGGTGAAGATGGGTCTGCTGGCGGTGCCGCGCCAGATCGATGAACAGGCGGTGCGCGCCTATCTGAGCGAACACGCCGGGGTTGAGGCGGTGCATGATCTGCACATCTGGGGGATGAGCACCACCGAAAACGCCCTTACCGCGCACCTCGTCATGCCCGGCGGCGCCCCCGGAGATCATTTCCTGCACGAGGTTGCGCAGGTGCTGGAACAGCGCTTTGCGATCCACCACGCCACGATCCAGATCGATCAGGTGCGCGGCGCCTGCGGTTTGACGGACGATCGCGGCGATTGATCGATCCGTTCAGCATGGGTTTGGGAAATTGCCCTTACCTGCCCGGCGGTTTCATGCTCTCCCGACGGGGAGCCACCAAGGAGTTGCGAGGATGAGCTTTTCGACAATGCGACACTGGCTGGCGGGCGGCGCGATCGCGGTTGCGATCGTGGGTTCGGCCCAGGCCCAGCAAGATCCCAATGCGATGTTCGAGGCGCGCTATACCGAACTGCGCACCGCCATGCTTGGCGGCGACAAGGCAACGGTCGAAAAGATCCTGGCCCCCGAATACGAGGCGACCGACATCCGCGGTGAAACCCACCAGCGCGCCATGGTGCTGGAGCGGTTGGGCCAGCTGCCCGAAGGCATGGAACAGCCGCAGGGCAAGGTACTGACCGTGAAGGTCAATGGCGATAGCGCCGCGGTTGAAAGCCAGATGACCATGCACATGAAGCGTACCGGCGACGACGGCGCGGAAATGGCGCTGGAAATCGTGATCGTTTCTGACGACCAGTGGGTCCAGCGCGGCGGCGCATGGTTGCTCAAGAGCAGCGTCCAGAAGGACATTTCGGTCAGCAAGGACGGCGAAGTCGTCTTCCATCAGGCCAACTGATGCGGCATCTGGTCCTGGCGATTGCCCTCACGGCGTTTGGCGGGGCGTCGCACGCTGCCGCCAACGTGCCGGGTTACAATTGCCAGGGCTATGCCGAAGATCCGGTTGCCGGATCTGTGACGGTGGATCTGCACCTAGATGCGAACGGCGCCCCAGGCCCAGTGATTTCGAGCTGGATGCCGCCAGCCCAGGCCTCGGCCCTGATCAAGGGCGCGCCGGTTTATGATGCCGCGCTGATGATCGGGGACGGCGGAGAGGCCTTGCTGACGATCTCCGCCCTCGCGCGGCCGGGCGCACGCTCGACCCCGAAAGCGCTCTACCGCGATCTCGATGCCTTGCGGATCACGGTTGGCGTGGATGCCGGCGCACCCCGGCCCCTCGCCTATGCGAACGATATTGCCGCCGATGATTTGCCGCTGACCGCCAGCCGTTCCGCCCGCCTCACCCTGCCTGCGGGCACGAGGACCGTGGAGGTTCAGCTGCGCGACGCGAAGGGCAGGCTTGTCCGGTCAGCCCGCTTTGACCTGTCCGATCGGGCAGCGCACCAGCGGCTCACTGCTGCGGCGCAGGACGAGGCCCGGCGTGCCGCTACAGACTATAAGACCTGCCTGAAACTAGGCTGAACCCGGGGTCGGCGCTCAGGCCGCCTCTTCCTTGCCTTTGAGCACCCGCACGGGTTCCTTGCGGCCTTCGACCACGTCCTTATCGACGACCACTTCGGCGATTTCCGCTTCGCTGGGGATGTCGAACATGGTGTCGAGCAGCAGGCCTTCGACGATCGAGCGCAGCCCGCGTGCGCCAGTCTTGCGTTCGATCGCGCGCTTGGCGATCGCTTCCAGCGCATCGTCGGTGAAGGTCAGGGCGACATCTTCCAGCTCGAACAGCTTGGCGTATTGCTTCACCAGCGCGTTCTTCGGTTCCTTCAGGATCTGGACCAGCGCCTCGACATCAAGGTCTTCAAGCGTGGCGATCACCGGCAGGCGGCCGACGAATTCGGGGATCAGCCCGAACTTGAGCAGGTCTTCCGGTTCAGCCTTCTGGAGCAGTTCGCCAACCTTACGCTTTTCCGGATCGGCAACGTGCGCGCCAAACCCGATCGAGCGTTTCTGCAGGCGATCGGCAATGATCTTTTCAAGGCCGGCAAAGGCCCCGCCGCAGATGAACAGGATGTTGGTGGTATCGACCTGGAGGAATTCCTGCTGCGGATGCTTGCGCCCGCCCTGCGGCGGCACGCTGGCGGTGGTGCCTTCCATCAGCTTGAGCAGGGCCTGCTGCACACCCTCACCCGAAACGTCGCGGGTGATGCTGGGGTTTTCGGCCTTGCGGCTGATCTTGTCGATCTCGTCGATATAGACGATCCCGTGCTGCGCCTTTTCGACGTTGTAGTCGCTGGCCTGAAGCAGCTTGAGGATAATGTTCTCGACATCCTCACCCACATAACCGGCTTCGGTCAGGGTGGTGGCATCGGCCATGGTGAAAGGCACGTCGAAGGTTTTGGCCAGGGTCTGGGCCAGCAGCGTCTTGCCGCAGCCGGTCGGCCCGACCAGCAGGATGTTGGACTTCGACAGTTCCACATCGCCGCCCTTTGAGCTGTGCTTGAGCCGCTTGTAGTGGTTGTGCACCGCAACCGAGAGAACGCGCTTGGCGCGGTCCTGCCCGATCACGTAATCGTTCAGGGTTTCGAAGATGTCCTTCGGGCTGGGGACCCCGCCATCTTTCTTGCCGGCGATCCCGGCCTTGGTTTCCTCGCGGATGATGTCGTTGCACAGTTCAACGCATTCATCGCAGATGAACACGGTCGGCCCGGCAATCAGCTTGCGCACCTCATGCTGCGATTTGCCGCAGAAGCTGCAATAGAGGGTGCTCTTGGCGTCCGATCCGCTCAACTTGGTCATGCTTTCGTCCATGTTCCCGCAAGGCGCGGGGATTCGCCGGAGTGTAACCCGGCGGTTATATTATTCAATCCTGCCAATAGCACGGCGGCATTGCGCTGCGCTGAAGCGGCAGGGTTAGCAAATCCTTGCCGACTTATTCCGGCGCGCCGCCGCTGCCGGAGGTATCGTGGTCGGCATCGGGGCGGCTTTCGAAGACCTTGTCCACCAGCCCGAATTCCTTGGCCTCTTCGGCATCAAGCCAGGTATCGCGATCAACCGCCTTTTCGATCTCTTCCAGCTTCTTGCCGGTGTAATTGGCATAGTGCTGGTTCATCCGCTGGCGCAGCCGCAGAATTTCACGGGCCTGGATCTCGATATCCGAAGCCATGCCGCGCGCGCCGCCCGACGGCTGGTGGATCATGATCCGCGCATTGGGCAGCGCGATCCGCATCCCCGGCTCACCGGCGGCGAGCAGGAACGAACCCATCGAGCAGGCCTGACCGATGCAGACGGTCGAAACGCGCGGCTTGATGTACTGCATGGTGTCATGGATCGCGAGACCGGCCGTTACCACGCCGCCCGGCGAATTGATGTACATCGAGATGTCCTTGCTGGGATTCTCGCTTTCAAGGAACAGCAGCTGGGCGACGATGACCGAGGCCATGTGATCCTCAACCTCGCCGGTCACGAAAATGATCCGTTCGCGCAGCAGCCGCGAATAGATGTCAAAGCTGCGTTCACCCCGGCTCGACTGTTCGACCACAACCGGGATCAGCGCGCCGGTGATGGGATCGCGGGTGAACTGGCTTTGGGCGCTGGAGGTGTTGAACAGGTCGATCATGGGAATCCTCTTGAACTGGAAGCGCCTATGTCGCGACTGAACGGCAGATGTTCAAGGGCATTAACCTGATACCTGCCCGATCGTGAGCGGCGCCCACACAGATTGCGGCACATCGGCAACAAAAATGGGGAAGGCTCACGCTGAGCCTTCCCCGAATTTTCCTGATGGAACTCAGTCCAATCAGAACTTGTAGGCAACGCCCACCATCACCGTGTTGATCTTCGGCTGGATCTGTTCGGAATAGCCGCTGAGCGGGAAATTGGCGACGCTCTTGCCATAGTCCGAATAGCGGTATTCGATCCGGGCCTTGAGGTTGGTGCCGAATGCCTGTTCGATCCCGCCGCCCAGCGTCCAGCCGGTCCAGTCGGTCGGAATTTCCTCAACCGGGGTGGCGTCCAGATTGGTGGCCTTGCCGTTGAGGAACGAGACGCCGCCGGCCGCATAGACCAGGGTGCCGGGGGCCACCAGCATACCGGCGCGGGCGCGGATGTTGGCATTCCAGCGATGCTTCACCCCGTTGGTGTCGCCGCCCGACTGGGCATCATCGCCGTCGATGCCGTCGATGTTGAAATCGCCTTCAAGGCCCAGAACGGCCGAACCGGCCTGAATGTTGTAGCCGGCATAAAGCCCGCCAACCGCACCCGACTGATCGGCCGCGTCCTGGGTTGAGGGAAAGGTCGTTGCATTGAGGCTGCCATAGGGCTGATCGGCATGGCCCCAGCCATAGCCGGCCTGAACGCCGACATAGACGCCCGACCAGTCGGTGTCCTCGGCAAATGCGGGGGTGCTGCTGAATGCAAAGGCTGCTGCAGCAATGACGAGACGCTTCATAGTATCAACTCCTGAATTCATAACCGTTCGGTTCTGGTTGGAGCGACCGCGCTTGTTTTTTTATGGCGCCGCCCCTCTGCCCAAACGGAGCGGGAGGCAAGCATCGGCGGGCCAAAACCCGATGAGTGCGCCTTCCTGTTCGACAAACCGATGAAAATCGGCTGGCGCGGAGGACATCGGAGCCATTTGCGCCCGCTTGCACAGCAAAACGCGGTACGCGGATCATGGCTTCATTCATAGATCGGACTGCCATCCAGCACTTTCACAACCTTGCACTTTTCCCCGTGCCGGGCGCATTGCGCCGCCAGTGTCGCAAGCGACTGCGCCTTGGTGGGGCCGGTGCCGTAGTAAAGCACGCGCTTGCTGTCGGCACCGACCGCGATCACCGCATTGCTGACCGATACCGCCACCACGCAATTGCTTATCTTGCGTTCCCGGCATTTCGACAGGACAATATCGCGGGCCATCCCTTCATCGACATAGTGCTCCACACCGACATAGGCACTGCCCTTCATGCTGTCGCCCCAGGCGAGGGCCGCCGCGGCGGGTTGCCAGCGCCGTCCCGGCAAGGGCGCCTGCTGCGGCGGGGGTTCAAATTCCGAGCAATAGGGGTTCCCATCGCCGTGGGCCGGCCCGGAACCGACCCGGCACTGGGCCTGGGCGTCGGCTGGGATCAGGCAGGCCAGAAACACCAAGACGGCAAGAGGCTTCGCGCGGCCCGGGTGCGGAGGCGTAATGCCTAAGCACTTCGTCATAACCGCCACCTCTCGGCTATCGCTTGTCGCCAGCCACCGGATCAAACCTCCGCGCCATTCCCTCGCGCAGGTCCAGCATCTGGGTGACCTTGCATTTCTTGTAGCTCTTGCGGCATTGGTCGAGCGCGCGCTTCTTCGCCAGTTCGGGCGAACCCGCGCTGGCCACGCCGCCGAGAATGCCGTCCCCGTTGGTGACCGCCAGGAAGACGTCGGAGACGACCAGCCGGGTCGCGCAGCCGGTCTTCACATCGGCCTGACACAGGGCAAGGGCATCGGCCAGAGCCTTATCGCGTGAGGCGCGGCCGCCCACGACCCAGACGTTGCTGGCCAGCGGTGAAGTACTGGCCGGCCCGGCATCGGCCCAGGCGATCGCCCCCCAAAGCCGGTGCGGATCGCCTTTGGGGCCATAGTAGCTGGGATCGTCGCGGACCTGGGTGCCGACTTCGACGTGCGCGGCCGTTGCCGAGGCCCAGCGCACCTCGACGCATTCGTCGTTCTGCTCCTGGCAGTATTTCATGACGTCTTTTTCGGCCTTGTCGCGGGTCGCCTCGGTCGAAGCATAAAGATCGCCTTCCACCCCCATCGCAATCGCGACGGCGCCATTGGCCCCGCGTGCGGCGATCGTGCAGCCGCTGCCCATCACTCTGTTGCAAGCCATCAGCGCCGCACGCCAAGCACGGTCCTCGTCGGAATAACCGGATACGATCCAGGCGTCGCTGGCATCCTTGTGCCATGCCGCGGCGAAGTAATTCGGCACATATGTCATCTCCGGCGGCGGCGGACCGTCAGCCACGCAGACCGGCATCGGCGCCACCCCGTTGCCGCCACCGGCCATCCCGACCTGCCGTTCGCCCGGACCAGGGCCGGTAGGGCAGATAAAGGTCTGCGCCCGAGCGGGCTGCGCAGCGGCAAACCAGGCCAAAGCCAATGCCGCTACGGTCAACGTCCGAAGCAACGACCTGTTGAATTTTTCTGGCATCGTGTTCTCGCTGAAGTTCCGAACTTCCAGGAAATCGGTGTTCGCGAAAAGATGAAACATTGGCGATTGTCGCGTCAAGCCAGCACCATGCACTAGTTCCAGTTAAAGCGGCTTCAGGCCCGACTGCGGATGCAAGGCCGGGTTCGCACCCGAACGCTGTAATCGTCCATGATTTGACTGCCACCGAAACGGTCAACAGGTGCAGCGCCGTGCCGTCCTATGGCACGTCTGCTCCAATTACTTGACTTCGATACGTTCCGTCATTGGCACGCGCGTATCGACAACCTTCACCAGCCGACAACTGACTTTCTTTTCGGCGCAGAGGCTTTGAACAACCGCCGCCGGATCAACATCGCGTTCAAGCATCTTCAACCTGATGTTTCCGTTCTGGTCGATGAAATGCGCCACCCGGCCGTTGAACGATTCAAGCGCCAATTCACACTCCAGCTTGCTTTCCTTCCTGCAGGCAGCAAGCGCACCGGCCTTCGCGCTCTCCGCATCCTTGGCACCCGTTACGCTCCAGACCGAATTTTGCCAGGGCGCGACACTGTCCTTGGTCCACGCCTGGGCGCTGAAATATGGCTGCCCTTGAGCCACGGCATCGAAGCGGAGCGATTCGTTGCGGCTTAGGTCGATTGTGGCGGCAATCCGGCACTTGCCCTTGGCCTTCTTGCATTCGGCCATCGCCCGGCGTCCGGCCAGATCGGCAGAGGCACCGCTTGCTGCGGTAATCCAGTTGCCGTCCCGTTCAACGACTGCAACAAACACGTCGGACCCCACCAGCACTGTCTTGCAGGGCACCGGCACATCTTTTTGACATAAAGCCAGAGCATCGGCGCTAGCCTTATCCCAGCTGTCGCGCCCACCGACATACCAGATGTCGCCAGCCCAGAGACGGGTGCCGCGCTGATCGGGACCGACCCAGGCGATGGCGCCAAATGCCCTGCGAAAATTGCCGCGCGGTTCGTAAACGGTACTGTCTTCCCTGACGCTCTGGCCGACCGGAGCCTGGCCCGGCGTTACCGTAACCCAGTTGATAACCACACATTCGTCGCCCTGCTCGCGGCAGTATTGCTGAACGTTTTTTTCGGCGCCGCCTTTTTTGGCATGATCGGCCACATAGAGTCCGCCCTCCACCCCGCGAGCAATCACCACGGCACCGTTCATATTGCTGATCGCCAGAGTGCACCCACCGCCCATAGCCCGGTTGCAAGCGGCCAAGGCGGCGGCATCAGCGCGGCCCTTGTTCTGAAATCCGGCAGCGATCCATGCATCGTTCGCCCCCGGATGCCATGCAGCGGCGAAATAATTGTTCACCCAGCGCATCTGCGGCGGAGGAGGAGGAGCCGGACCATCGCCGACGCAGACTGGCACGGGGGCGACCCCGTTTCCGCCGCCGGTCATCCCGACCTGGCGCTCTCCCGGGCCCGGGCCGTTCGGGCAAACAAAGGTTTGGGCCTGAGCCGTTTGCGGGATCATCAGTCCGCCGAAAGTCAACAAAGCGCCAACCGCCCAAAACAGAATCGATCTGTAGTTTCTTCCTGACATAGGCATCCCACAGGCGCCCAGGCACTTGACCCGTCGCGCAACACAACAGTTCCGTGAAGCATTTGCTTTTATCCGGTCAAGCCAGCAAGATGCACCGGGTCCATTTTCGCGAGGGTCATCATGCGTTTTGCCCCGACTGCCGCTGTTCTTGGTTTGCTGGCATTGACCGCGCCTTCCCTCAGCGCGGGAATGCCAAGCGGCTGGGAACCGGGTGCAGATGCAAAGCGGCGGATTGCTGCCATCAAGGCGCTGGATGACGCCCCCGGCGGGCCGCGCCTCAACGCGGTGATCGTTTACGATCCGGCAGCGGCCGACAAGGCCCGGTCCAAGGGCGGGGTCGGCCTGCTGGCGGGGCGCACCGTGCTGGTGAAGGACAATATCGAAACCGCCGATTTCCCGACCACGGCCGGCAGTCTGGCGCTGGCCGGAAATGCCACCGGACGGGATGCCCCGATCGTGGCGCGGGTCCGCGCGGCGGGCGGGGTGATCCTGGGCAAGACCAACCTTTCCGAATGGGCCAACATCCGCGGCAATCGCAGCTCCTCGGGCTGGTCGGGGGTGGGCGGGCAGACCCGCAATCCCCATGCGATCGATCGCAGCCCTTGCGGATCAAGCTCTGGCAGCGGCGCGGCGATTGCCGCGGGAATGGCCTGGGCCGCAATCGGGACCGAGACGGACGGTTCGATCACCTGCCCCGCCAGCGCCAACGGCATTGTCGGGTTCAAACCCACGGTCGGAATGGTCAGCCGCACCTGGATCGTCCCGATCAGCGTCAGCCAGGATACCGCCGGGCCGATGACGGCCAACGTGCATGACGCCGCCCTGCTGCTGACCGCAATGGCCGGGAGCGACCCTGCCGATCCCGCCACCGCCGAGGCGGACCGTCACAAGACCGATTTCACGGCGGGCCTGGCCGGGGCCAGCCTGAAAGGCGTGCGGATCGGCGTGATGCGCAAGCAGAGCGGCCCCTTGCCCGGCGTCAACCGGCTGTTCGACCGGGTGCAGGCCGATCTTGTCGCTGCCGGAGCGGTGCTGGTGCCGATCGACTATGATGACCCGGACGAAATGTACCGCGATGAAAGCCTGGTCCTGCGTTATGAACTGAAGGAGGGGCTGAACGCCTATCTGGCGGGCCTGCCGGGTACGCCGAAAGTTCGCACGATCGATGATGTGATCGCCTTCAATTCCGCCCATGCAGAACAGGAACTGCGCTGGTTCGGGCAGGATACATTCATCGCCGCCAGCAAGCTCAATGACCGCGAGGCCTATCTGAAGGCCCGCGCCAATTCGCTGCGGCTGGCGGGCGCCGAGGGGATCGACCGGCTGCTGGCGGACAACGCTGTCGCGGCGCTGATCGCTCCGACGGCAGGTCCGGCCTGGCCGATCGACCCGGTTACCGGCGATCATTTCATCTCGGTCGGTGCCGGAAGCCTGCCCGCCATTGCCGGTTACCCGCACCTCAGCGTGCCGATGGGCGCGGTTGAGGGTTTGCCGGTCGGCCTGTCGATCATCGGCGCCAGATGGGATGACAAGCGCGTGCTTGAACTGGGCGCCGCCTATGAGCGGGCGCGCTCTGCCGTGCTGGTGAAACCCGCATTCAAACGCTGGAGCGAATGACCCCGCCACCCGCCCCGATGACGGTCCCGCGCGGGACCGTGCTGTTCAGGCCAGAGGATGCCTGCAAGGGCTTCGTGGTGGTGCGATCCGGCACGATCAAGGTTTCGCTGACGGCGGAAAACGGGCGGGAAATCGTGCTTTACCGGGTCCGCCCCGGCGAGGTCTGCCTGCAAACCTTCGGCTGCCTGGTGAAAGGCAATGCCTATTCCGCCGAAGGGGTGGCCGAAAGCGACATCGAGATCGAGATAATTCCGATCGGAGAATTCCAGCGCCTGATCGCCGATGATCTGCCCTTCCGCCAGAAATTGTTCAGCGCCGTCGCCGAGCGCTTCGCGGACCTTGAGCGGCTGGTTGAGGACGTGGCCCTATCCAGCATCGAGGAGCGGCTGGCCCGCGCCCTGCTGCGGCTGGCGGGGGAAGGCGCGCGGGTCGATGCCACGCAGGAAGCGCTGGCGACCGAAATCGGCTCCGCGCGCGAGGTGGTCAGCCGTCAGCTGGGCCTGTTTGCGCGGGCCGGGCTGGTCGTCTCGGCGCGCGGCCATATCGATCTGATCGACCGGGCCGGGATCGAAGCGCTGGCGCACAGCGGCGAGTGAACTTTTTCATCCTCTGTGACATTGTCACAGATCGGGCCGCAGCAAGGTGTATTCGAAGCGGGTGAGTTCAAACACGGAAGGGGAACGAAAATGACCAAGAACGTTGGACAGGCGGAACGCGTGATCCGCATCATTCTGGGCCTGGTGCTGCTCGGCCTGGCATTTACTGGCCACTATACGCCGTGGACCTGGCTGGGTGTCGTGCCGCTGCTGACTGGCCTGATCGGCTGGTGCCCGCCCTATCAGCTCCTTGGGATCAATACCTGCAAGACCCGCTGAGCGGCGACCGCACCCGGTCAGCCTTCGGGTCGCAGGACTGGCCAAACGGAAATGGCCTGGTGCGAGAACCCTCGCACCAGGCCATTCCTGATTTCAGCCTGTGAAAAGGCGAATTACTTCTTTGCCGGAGCCTTCTTGGCGACCGGCTTCTTTTCAGCCTTTTCGGCCTTTTCAGCCTTCGGAGCCGCAGCCTTCTTCTCAGCCTTGGGCGCGGCTTCCGCCTTGGCTTCCTTGGCCGGCTTTTCTTCAGCCTTGGCAGCGGCCTTCTTGGCCGGAGCCTTCTTGGCCTTGGCCGGGGCCGGAGCGGTTTCTTCCGCTTCGATCGCAGCCTGCAGCTCTTCCTTGGTAACTTCGCGCTCGGTCACTTCGGCCTTGTCGAACAGGAAATCGACGACCTTGTCCTCATAAAGCGGCGCGCGCAGCTGGGCCGCGGCAAGCGGATCCTGCTGGATGAATTCAACGAAGCGCTGACGGTCTTCCGGACGATACTGCTGGGCGGCCTGCTGAAGCAGCATCTGCATTTCCTGCTGGCTCACTTCCACGCCGTTGGCCTGGCCGATTTCCGAAAGCAGCAGACCCAGGCGGACGCGGCGCACGGCGATGGTGCGATAGTCTTCCTTCTCGGCCTCGATTTCCTTCAGCGCGGCGGCCGGATCGGGCTCGTTCTGGGCTTCTTGCTGAAGCTGGGCCCAGATCTGCTGGAACTCGGCCTCAACCATGCTCGGCGGCACTTCGAAATCATGGTCGGCGGCAAGCAGATCGAGCAGCGCGCGCTTCATCTGGGTGCGGGTCTGCCCGGCGCTTTCCTGCTCCAGCTGACCGCGCAGCAGGCCCTTGAGCTGATCGAGCCCTTCGAGCCCGAGCGACTTGGCGAAATCGTCATCGGCCTTCGATTCGCCGGGAACCTTCACCGCCTTGACGGTGATGTCGAAGGTGGCGTCCTTGCCCTTGAGGTTTTCGGCCGGATAGTCTGCCGGGAAGGTCACGGTGATGGTCTTTTCCTCACCGTCCTTCACACCCACCAGCTGCTCTTCGAAGCCGGGGATGAAACGGCCCGCGCCCAGTTCCAGCGCGGCATCGGTGGCGCTGCCACCTTCAAACGCAACGCCATCGAGCTTGCCGACGAAATCGATGATCAGCTGATCGCCGGTTTCGGCTTTCTTGCCCTTCTTGGCATCGACGAAGCTCTTGGCCCCGGCAGCGAGCTGGGCCAGCTGGGCATCGACTTCGGCATCGGCCACCGGCACGACCAGCTTTTCCAGCTTGATCCCGTCCAGCGAAGGCGCCTTGATTTCGGGCAGCACTTCCAGCGCGACCGTCAGTTCGGCGTCCTTGCCTTCCTCATACCCTTCCTTGAGGTCGATCTGCGGCTGCATCGCCGGGCGCAGCTTGTTGTCGCCGATCACCTTGTCGATCGCTTCGCGAACGGTGGTGTTGAGCGCTTCCTGGTGCAGCGCCGGCCCGTGCATCTTCTTGACGAGGTTGGCCGGAACCTTGCCGGGGCGGAAGCCGGGCATCCGCACCTGCGGCGCGATCTTTGACACTTCGCCATCGATCCGGGCGGCGATATCGCCAGCCTTGATCTTCACCGAATAGGCGCGCTTCAAACCTTCGTTGGTGGTCTCGACAATCTGCATGACAACAAAAGCCTTTACAAAATCCGTTCCTGCTTCGCCGATCGGGCCGGGCGGCACTGGTGCGGGCGAAGGGACTCGAACCCCCACATCTTGCGATACTGGTACCTAAAACCAGCGCGTCTACCAGTTCCGCCACGCCCGCAGCCGACGAAGCCGCCAAGCCGCCCCGGCTGGAGCGATTCAGCGATCAAGCGGTGGCCCTTAGTGGCCGCGCGGGCAAAGGGCAAGCACTAGCGGCCCGATTCAGCGCAGGCCAAGCACGTCCGCCAGAATTGTCCGCCACGCCGTCCGATCGGCGACTTTGGCAGAGCGGGCGGAAACCGGACAATCGAGGCAATAGGCCTGGGCCCCGCGAACCTGGCCGAGCCAGCCGAGTTCGGCCACAATCGCGTAAAGCCGGGCCTGCTGGCGCGCGGCGATCAGTCCGGCCAGATCGCTGCTGCCGCCCTGGCGATCCTCTTCATCGCCGCCGCCCAGCCGCTCGATCAGCGAAGCATAGGGATCGGCCGGGCTGCCGTAGAATTCGCTGTGCCAGCTATCGAGCTTGGCCGCCTTGGCGGCATAGGCCAGCGCATCGTCCAGCCCGCCGAACTGATCGATCAGCCCGTTCTGTCGCGCCGTGCCGCCATCCCAGACCCGGCCCTGCGCGATCGCATCGACCTGTTCGGGACTTTTCTTGCGGGCCGCAGCGACCAGACCGATAAAGCGGGCATAGCCACTTTCGATATTGGCCTGGATCATCGCCTCCACTTCGGGCGTCAGGCCGTTCAGTGGGTCGGGCTGGCCGGATAGCGGCGTGGTCCGCAAGCCATCGCCGTGGATGCCATAATCGGCCAGCGTCTTTTCGAAGCTGGGCATCACGCCGAAAATCCCGATCGATCCGGTGATCGTGCCCGGTTCTGCAAAAACCTGCTCACCCGGGGTTGAAACCCAATAGCCGCCGCTGGCCGCGACGTTGCCCATCGATACCACCACCGGCCGTCCTTTGGTCTTGAAGCGCAGCAGCGCGGTGCGGATCTGTTCGGACGCGAAGACCGAGCCGCCCGGCGAATCGACCCTCAGCACCAGCGCCTTGGCATCGTCACTGGTGGCCTTGTCGATCAACGCGGCGATCCGTTCCCCGCCGGCAGTGCCGGGTCCGGCCTTGCCGTCAACGATCTCTCCCGCAACGGTGACGACCGCCACCGCATCGCCTTTCTTGCTTTCCGGGTGCGCCGCCAGCAGGGTGGACGCGCGGTTGTGGGCGAAGGCACCGGGCGATTTGTCGGCCTTGTCCTCACCGACGATTTCCTTGACCCGTTCGCCGAACGCCACTTCATCGCCCAGCTTGTCCACCAGCCCGGCAGAAAGCGCCGCCCTGGCCGCATCCCCGCCCGAAGCCTTGAGCCAGCCAACCGGATCGGAGGTCACCCGGGCGATATCGGCCTTGGGCCGGGCCTTGGCGACATCGGCCTTCCACTCCTCCCAGATCGAGCCGTAAAGCGCGCGGCGCGCCTCTTTCGAAGGCTCGGACGCCTTGTCGAGCACATAGGGCTCCATCGCGTCCTTGAAGGTGCCGACCTTGAACAGGTGGACGTTTACCTTGTGGCGCTTCAGCAGCTCGCCGTAATAGATCCGCTCACCGCCCGGCCCGGTCACGAAAGCGCCGCCCAGCGGGTTGAGCCAGACCTCGCTGGAGTGGGCGGCCAGCATCACCGCATCGTCGGTGTAGATCATGCCATAGGCCAGCACCGGCTTGTTCGCGGCGCGAACCTTGTCCAGCGCCGCGCCGATTTCCTGCATGGTCACCAGCCCGCCGCCCATGAATTGCGAGAGATCGAGCACCACCGCCTTGATATGATCGTCTTCCGCCGCCAGCGTGATCGCTCGGACCACATCGCGGGCGCGGTGTTCGCGGGCAAGGTCCCCGCCGCCCAGCAGCCCGTCGAGCGGATCACGCACCGCCGGTTCTTCCACCACGCTGCCATCCAGCTTCAGCAGCAGCGCGCCATCGTGGAGCGAGGCCGCACTGGACCGCCCGCTGAGCAGGCCGAACAGCATGACGAAGAACAGCAGCATGAACAGCAGGACCAGCCCGTCCTTGATCGCAACCAGCAGGTGCCAAACCTTGCGCGCCAGAGCCATGCACTATTCCCTCGTTGTCCTAGACCCCGGACATAGGGACGGCGCCCGCGAAAGGCCAGTGCGGGCTCGACCGGCGCACCAGCCGGATCGGCGGGTGACAATCGGATCACGCCCCCTTGCCGCCCCGCGGCACCCTCGCTATGGCACCGTCTTCAATGACATCGCCAGAAATCACCCCGTCGGGCCGCTATCCAGCCGGTTCCGCCGCCTTTCCGCACCGCGGCCTTACCGGCCTTGCGGGCCTTGCCCCCTGGGAAATCCTGTTCCTGCTCGATGAAGCGGAACAGTGGGTTGACCTCAACCGCCAGTCACACAAGCGCAGCGATCGGCTGGCCGGGCTGACGATCATCAACGCCTTCTTCGAAAACTCGACCCGCACCCTGCTCAGCTTCGAGATCGCGGGCAAGCGGCTGGGGGCGGACGTGGTCAATATGCACGCCGCGCAATCGAGCGTGAAGAAGGGCGAAACCCTGATCGACACCGCGATGACGCTGAACGCGATGCACGCCGATGCGATCGTGATCCGCCATGGATCGAGCGGCGCGGTCGGCCTGATTGCCGACAAGGTCGATTGCCCGGTGCTCAACGCCGGTGATGGCCAGCACGAACATCCCACCCAGGGACTGCTCGATGCACTGACGATCCGCCACGCCAAGGGGCCGGAATTCGCTGGGATGCGGATCACGATCTGCGGCGATATCCTGCACAGCCGGGTTGCCCGCTCGAACATCCATTGCCTGACCACGTTGGGCGCGGAAGTGCGGGTCTGCGCGCCGCCCGCGCTGATGCCCGAAGGGATCGAGGCGATGAAGGTCACCCCGTTCCATGATTTCGACGCCGCGCTGGACGGCGCCGACGTGGTGATGATGCTGCGGCTGCAGCAGGAACGGATGAGCGGCCAGTTCATCCCCAGCCCGCGCGAATACCGCCACCTTTATGGGCTGACGCTTGAGCGGCTGGCCCGGGCGAAAAGCGATGCGCTGGTGATGCACCCGGGGCCGATGAACCGTGGGATCGAGATTGACAGCAACGTCGCCGATCTGCCCGGACGATCGGCGATCACCACCCAGGTTGAGATGGGCGTGGCGATCCGCATGGCCTGCCTAGACGTGCTGACCCGCAAGGCGCGCGGGCTGGAGGGCTGGGCATGAGCGTGCAGCGTCCCCTGACGATTTTCAACGGCCAGCTGGTCCTGCCCGGCAAGCGCCCGGTTCCCGGCACGCTGCGCTGCACGGATGGCCTGATCGCCGCGATCGGCGGGGCCGATCCGGGGCCAGACGATCTGGTGGTCGATGCCGCAGGCGGCCTGATCACCCCAGGACTGGTTGACCTTGGCGTCTTCGCGATCGACAAGCCGGCGTTCCATTTCGGCGGGATCACCCGCGCCGCGCTGATGCCCGATCAGGGGCTGGTGCTGGACAAACCCGCCGCCGTCCGCTTTGCCGCGCAATCGGGCAAGCCCGACCTGTGGGTCCACCCGCTCGCCGCCGCCACCCGCGATCTTGCTGGGCGCGAGATTGCCGAGCTGGCGCTGATGCGCGATGCCGGGGCCCGCGCGGTGGCGACCGGACGGCAGTGGATCGCCGATAGCGGGGCAATGCACCGGCTGCTGTCCTACTGCGCGATGTTGGGGCTGACCGTGGTGACCCATGCCGAAGATGCGGGACTAGCCGGATCGGCGGTGGCGACCGCGGGCGAAATGGCGACCCGGCTGGGGCTGCCTTCGGCCCCGGCCGAGGCCGAAGCACTGGCGGTAGCGCGCGACATCGCGCTGGCCCGGCTGACCGGTGCGCGGCTGCATTTCCGGCAGGTAACAACCCGATCCGCCTTGGCGCTGGTGCGCGCGGCCAAGGCCGAAGGGCTGGCGATCAGCGCCGGGGTCACCCCTGCGCACTTCATGCTGTCAGATGTGGCGATCGGCGATTTCCGCACCTTCACCCGGCTGTCCCCGCCGCTCCGCTCCGAAGCGGACCGGCAAGCCGTGCGCCAGGCGCTGGCCGATGGAACGATCGACGTGATCGCATCGGGCCACGATCCGCGCGGACCGGAAGACAAGCGCCTGCCCTTCGCCGATGCAGAGCCGGGCATGGCGGGCGCGGAAACGCTGCTGGCGCTGACCCTTGGGCTGGTTCGCGACGGCGTGATCGATCTGCCCCGGGCCTTCGACCTGCTGGCGGCCAATCCCGCCAGGCTGCTGGGCGTGAATGCCGGACGGCTTGAGATCGGTGCAGAGGCGGACATTGCGGTGATCGCGCCCGACAAGCCGTGGGTGGTCGATTCCGACAAGATGGAAGCCGCTGCCGGGAACACCCCGTTCGACAAGCAGGGGGTTCAGGGCCGGGTCACCGCGCTGTTCAAGGGCGGGGCCGCGATCGGCTGATACGCAGACCCCCTCCCGCGCGGAGCGGAAGGGGGCTGGCGTGGGCTTTTGCCCGTTGAAGCTGTTCGGCTTACTTCTTGCGCGCCGCAGCCGGACCGGCCGGAGCAACCTTGGGCTGCGCGGCGGCAACTGCCGGAGCCTTGCGGGCCGGTGCCTGAACCGCCAGGGCCGGAGCATTGCGCGGACGGCCCTTGGCCGCGAAAACGGGTTCATTGTCGCGCCGACCGACAGTCGAATAGGCGAAGCAGACCCCGCCACGCGATTTGACCGTCGAGCACAGACCGCCCGCACCGCTGCCATCAAGGCCGGTCGCGGCGACGCGCCAGAACTGCTTGCCGCGCACAGTTGCGGCGGTGATCGTCATCCGGAAGTTGCGCAGCTCGGGGTTGCGCTTGGCATAGTAACCCCAGGCGCGGCGCGCACCCTGTTCGCTGCTGAAGGCGCCAAGCTGAACCGCATGGCTCGATCCCTTGCCCAGAACCGGCGCGGCATCGCGGCGCGGGCGTAGTCCCGGACGGTGGGCTGCGGGGACTGGTGCGGCTGCAACCTGGACCGGGGCGGTCTTGACCACCGGGGCCTTGGCCTTCGGAGCCTGGGCCATTGCCGGAGCAGGCAGCGCCGCCGGGGCCGGAGCGGGGGCGGCTTCAACGTCACCGCCAAAGCTGGCGGCAAAGCTCTGCGAACCGTTGCTGGCAACCGGCGCCGGGGCCGGAAGCGAAGCAACCGGTGCAGGAGCGTCAACCGGGCTGTACTGGGCCAGTTCGGCCGGATTCTGGTTTGCTGCGGGCAGCTCGCCGTTGGCGGCGAGTGCCGGGGCCGGATCGCGCTGTGCAGCGGTTTCGGCGGCAAGCTGCTGCTGTTCAGCGCTGGCATTCAGTGCAAGCGCGGTGGGCATCCCGCTGTCCTGGCGATTGGGCGCACCGATCAGGCTGGCAACGCGCACGCGGCCATCTTCGGGCTTTGCCTTGCTGGCCCAGTCGCTCAGCCGGGCATCGACCTGTCCGGCTGGCACGTCCTGCGAAACCATCAGCCTGGCTTCGCGCCAACGGCCGTCGAGCGCGAAGGCATAGGCCAGATTCTGGCGCAGCTTCGGGGTATTGTCACCGGCGCGCAGGGCATCGGAAAGGATCGCAACACCGCGGTTCGTCTCACCCGCCAGGGCATAAGCCAGGCCAAGGTCAGCCGCCGGAATGGCATCGCGCCAATCATCAAGGATCGCCACGGCTTCGCGGTTCTTGCCCTGGCCGACATTGGCCAGCGCCAGGCTCAGCGCGGTGCGCGAGGAATTGTCACCCAGCTTCATCGCATCGTTGAGCGCCTGGGCCGAGGATTCAAACCGACCCGCGCGCAGATAGGCCTGACCCAGCAGCGCGCGATAGCTGGCTTCACGCGGGTTGGCCGCGACCAGCGCCTCGGCCAGTTCGATCGCCTTGTCGACCTGACCGCTCGACAGCGCCTTCTGCGCTTCGGCCGCCACCTTGTCGGGCGCGGGCTTGGCGACAACGGCGCTGGGCGAAAAGCCCGCGCCGGTGGCGATTGCCACGGCCATGATCCCGGCCATTCCCAGCGGGAGGACATTGCGGCGGATGCGGTTGGACTTCATGGGAGATCTCCCTTCATCTACAATCAATTGTGCTTCGTCTTCGCCACGTGCGCGGCAAGATCGGAAACAGCGGGTACATCGGCGAGCAGCCGGTCGAGAGCTTCGGTCACCAGCGACTGGGCGCTGCGGCCTTCGATCGCGCAGGCCAGCCGCAGCTTGAGATGGCGTTCGGCATCAACCCGCAGGGTAAAGGCGGCGCGGCGGCCATCCCCCAGGGCAGAGCGGCGATCGGCCGAGACGCGGTCGGCCAGCTTGCGCTGCTGACGAACCACTTCAGGCACAACCAGATCGCCGTGGATTGCAACCACAGCGGCCTCATGATCGTGGCCCATATCGTTCCAGCCCAGATCGTCGGCGTGGTCATCGCCATCGATCTGCAGCGTTTCGGCCGCCAGGGCGCTGGCCATGTGGCGCATGGCCGGGCGGGCCCCACCCTTGCGGGCGAGCAACTTCGGGCTCAGCGAAGCGACGGGTTTGTGATCGCTCATGCCCGGCAAACTCCGCTCAGGAACCCGCGACCCGGCGCCCGAAGCCGCCGGCCGGACGATGGACGCCCTGGATCGAGGAAACGCTGGTCGGCGCCGCGAAGACCGTGCGGCGGAAATTCTTTTCGAGCCGGTCCGAAATGTAGTTCCACAGTGCGGTCACTTCCTGTGCGCTGCGGCCGTTGGGATCGACTTCCATCACGGTGCGGCCATCGATCATCGAGGCCGCGAAATCGGTGCGGTGGTGCAGGGTTACCGGGGCAACCGTGCCGTGTTGCGACAGGGCAACAGCGGCTTCCGACGTGATCTTCGCCTTGGGGGTCGCGGCGTTGACCACGAACAGCAACGGCTTGCCTGCGCGTTCGCAAAGATCAACCGTTGCGCCCACGGCGCGCAGATCGTGCGGGCTGGGGCGGGTCGGCACAACGATCAGTTCGGCCACCGAAATGACCGACTGGATCGCCATGGTAATGGCCGGCGGGGTATCGATCACCGCCAGGCGAAATCCCTGCTGGCGCAGAACCGCAAGATCGGCGGCAAGCTGCGCAACCGTGGTCTGGGCGAAAGCGGGGAATTCTTCCTCGCGCTCGTTCCACCAATCGGCCAGCGAACCTTGCGGGTCGATGTCGATCAGCACAACCGGCCCTGCGCCAGCGCGCTGGGCCTGCACGGCAAGGTGCCCGGACAAGGTGGTCTTGCCCGATCCGCCCTTCTGCGATGCCAATGCCAATACTCGCAAAGCCGTTCCCCCTCGGAAAAAATGCAACAAACCCAATTCGAGTTGCCGCCGGGGATCGCAGAACGTTCCTAATTTTGGGTTAACGCGCAGCCTCGCCAAGGCTGCCCCGGCCCTGCTGCGTGGCCACAAAACCTTTGCTAATGCCGCATTAACTATGGCATTTTACCAAAGGTCGCCGCTTTGCTGCTCTTGTCGGGCAGGTTCACGCCCCGCAAAGCTGAACCGTTGGAACCGATACGGGAAAAAATTTCACTATGGGCCGCAAAACTTTGATTGCCGCGATTGTCGCCGGTTTTGGCGTGATTCTCGCCGCTCCTGCAGTGGCCGACACCAGGGCGGGAATCGATGCCTGGGACCGCGGAGACTATCCCGCAGCGGTCAAGGAATGGCAGGCCGCCGCCGCCCGGGGCGATGCCGATGCGCTGTTCAACCTCGCCCAGGCCTACAAGCTGGGCAAGGGCGTTCCGCAGGATCTGCAGAAGGCCGAAGACCTGTTTGGCCGTGCTGCGGCGATGGGCCACATCCAGGCCGCGGACTATTACGGGCTGCTGCTGTTCCAGCGCGGGGAAAAGGCCCGCGCCCTGCCCTATATCCGGGCCGCGGCCGATCGCGGCGATCCGCGTGCGCAATACCTGCTGGGAATCGCCCACTTCAACGGCGATATGGTGCCCAAGGACTGGCCCCGTGCTTATGCCCTGGTCAGCCTGGCCCGCCAGCAAGGGCTGCCGCAAGCGACGACCGCGCTGCAACAGATGAACGAATTCATCCCGCTTGAGCAACGCCAGCAAGGCATTGCCCTGGCCGGGGAATTGCAGACCCAGGCAGACGCGACCCGGGCGCGCCAGCTGGCCTCGGTCGATCTCGGCAATCAGGCTGCGCCGCCGGCACCGGCCCCCGCTCCCGCGCCCGTCCGCGTTCATAATACCCCGCCGCCGCAGGTTGCATCCGCCGCGCCGCCGCCCCGTGCCATGCCAAACCCGGCCCCTGCACCAGCCCCCACCCCGGCGCCGGTCGGCAAGTGGCGGATCCAGCTGGGCGCCTTCGGACAGGCCGCCAACGCCGACGCGCTGTGGAACCGGATCAGGAACCGCCCCGAAGTGGCCGGACATTCGCGCCTCAACGTCAAGGCCGGGGCCGTGACCAAGCTCCAGGCCGGTGGCTATGCCAGCCAGGCCGCAGCCCAGGCGGCTTGCGGCAAGCTCAAGGCCGCTGGCTTCGAATGCGTGCCCGTTTCGGGCTGACGGGTGGAACAGGACGCGCAGGCGCGGATCCGCACGCTTGATTTGATCCGCGGGGTAGCCGTGCTGGGCATCCTGGCGGTCAATATCACCAGTTTCGCGGCGCCGGATTCAGCGGGCTATTCGCCCAACCTGCCCGATGCCGGAAGCGCTGCGGACGCTTGGGCTTTCGCTTTCACCCTGCTGTTTTTCGAGGGCAAGATGCGGGCCTTGTTCAGCCTGCTGTTCGGGGCCAGCCTGGTGTTGTTCATCGAACGCAAGGATGCGCGGGGCCGCGACGGCGTTGGCCTGCAGGTCCGCCGCCTGTTGTGGCTGGCGCTGATCGGCTGGCTGCATTTCCTGCTGCTGTGGGATGGCGACATCCTGTTCCTTTACGCCTGCGTCGGCTTGGGCGCGCTGGCCATGCGCCGCACACCGGCCTGGCAACTGGCGGCGATGGCGGTGATGCTGTTTACGGTCTGGCAGGCCTGGGGGGCGCTCAGCTGGACGCCCAGCGCCGTGCGGGAAGCACAGGTTACCGCCGGAACCGCCAGCCCGGCGGACCGCGCCGCGCACGACAGCTATATCGCGGGCAAGCGCCAGGATGACCGCCGCGACCAGCGCGATACCCTTGCGCCGTGGGGCGCGGAGGTTGCCGCCCGGCTGCGTGAGCGTCCGGCCTATCCCTTGCAGGTCGTGCTCTACACCTGGGGGGAAACGCTCAGCTACATGATGATCGGGATCGCCCTGCTGCAAAGCGGCTTCTTCGCGCTAGCCTGGCCGCGCCGCCGGATGATCGGACTTGCCCTTGGCGGCGCCGGGACCGGGCTGGCGCTCACCGCGCTGTTTACCGCCTGGGCCATGCCGCGCGGATTTCCGGAACTGGCGATGCACCTGGGGATCGGATACCTGCTGGGCTTTCCCCACCTGCTGACCGCGCTGGGCTATGCCGCGCTGCTGGTGCTGGCCGCGCCGCGGCTGCTGAAAACCGGGCTGGGCACGCGGCTGGAGGCGGCGGGGCGCATGGCCTTTTCAAACTACATCGGCACCAGCCTTTTGATGGGCGCGCTGTTCAGTGGCTGGGGTTTCGGCCTGTTCGGCCGCTATGGCGCGGCCGGACAATGGCCTTTCGTGCTGCTGGCCTGGGCCATCATGCTGGCGTGGAGCAAGTGGTGGCTGGCCCGCTTCCGGCAAGGCCCGCTGGAGTGGGTCTGGCGCAGCCTGACCGATGGCAGGATCGGGCCGATCAAGATGTACCAGTACTGAGCCATTCATCTGGGATTCACGCCTTCGGCTGGATTCAGCCGCCAGCAAGAAAGGCCCCAGAAACATGAGAAAACCTAGCGTTTCCGCATCCCAATCAATCACTTGCGCCATCCGCCCGATGGTCAGCATCCTGGCTATCGGAATCGCCTGTGCAGGCACCCCGGCGCTGGCTAATTGCGTTGCGGACGCCAGCGGGCTCGTCGTTACCTGCTCAGGCACGTCGGGCCCCTATGTCAACACGGCCTCCGGCGTCACCGTGACCGCGCAGTCGGGCGGAACCGTGACCGGCTCGATGGTGCTGGGGTCCTCCTCAAGCACCACCAACAGCGGAACGTTCAACGGTGCAGCGGGCAACCCGATCCTGACCGTTGGCGCCAACAGCACCGTCACCAATGCCGCCACCGGCAAGTTCGTTCAGGCCGGAACCACTGCGGGATCGGAAGGCGTTGTGCTGGGTGACAATTCGACCTTCATCAATAACGGGACGCTGACGGCACCCACCGGTTACAACGTCGCCCGTTTCGGCGCCAACGGCACCTTCACCAACACCGCCCTCGCGCCCGCCGCCGTAACCGGCAACGTCGTGTTTGGCCCCAGCCTGGGCGCCAATGTCAGCCGCTTCACGAACCAGAACACCGCCTTCGGCTTTACCGGAAACGTGACCGCCAGCGGCAACCTCAACTTTGACAACTCGGGCAAGTTCACCGGCAGCCTGATCCAGCAGGCGGCGGGCGGTACGGTCAACCTCACCAACCAGTCCGGCGGGACGTTTGCCGGGGCGATCAACACCGCCGACACAACCGTCGTGAACAACGCCGGCACCATGACCCTGACCGGTGCCTCAATCATCGGCAACTTTTCGGCGGCTGGGACCAGCTTTACCAACACCGGGCGGCTCAACCTGGGAACGTCCGCCGGGGTCGGCAGGCTTACCGTCAATGGCAACTACTCGCAGTCCGCGGCCGGAACGCTGGGAATCACGATCGGCCTGCCCGGTTCAGCCGGCCCTGTCGCCGGGACCAATTTCAGCCAGTTGCGGACCACTGGCACGGCGACGCTGAGCGGCACCCTGGCGCTGACCGTGGTCAATGGATATTATCCCACCAATTCGCTCTACAACGTGGTTGTCGGCGATACCGGGGTAACCGGAAGCTTCTCCTCGATCACGGGCAATCAGCTCACCTTTATCCGGTTTGTGCCGGTGGGGATCGTCACCGTTTCGGGAAGCCAGCAGGCTTACCAGCTTCAGGTTCAGCGGGTCACGACCTATGCGGCCGGGCTTGGCTCAACCGCAACCGCCAACCAGCTGGCCGTCGCCACGGCATTCCAGCCGATGGTGGCCTATGCCGATACCCACCTTACCAGCGATGCCGCCAAGCTGGTCGGCCAGGTTGACGTGCTGACCGCCGCCGAAGCGCGCACCTTCTTTGGCGCGGTCAGCCCCGATGGCTACCTGGCCTATGCCAATTCGATGCGCGATCACGCCAGCCTGTTCCAGCGCCAGATTTCGCTGCGCATGGACGATTTCCATGCCGATCATGCCCAGCGCGGATGGTGGAACAATTCCGGCCTTACCGCATTCAACGGCGCGGTAAGCGGGACCAACAAGACCAAGACCACCGGCTACTATTTCGCGGGCGGTTTTGATTTCAGCGGCGAAAACTATGTCGCGGGGATTGCCGCAGGCTATGCCAAGGGCACCCTGAAATTCGCCCCCGGAACGATGAGCGGCAAGGATTCGGCCTATCAGATCGGGGGCTATGCCTCGCTGAAGTTCAATCCGATCTTTGCCAACCTGGTGGTTGACTATCAGTTCGGCAAGTTCTCCGCGACCAAGACGATGACTGCGGGAACCGTGGTTCGCATCGCTTCGGCCGAAAGCAAGAGCCACCTGCTGACCGCCACGGGCACGCTTGGCGCAAATGTGGACGTGGGCGGCATCGCTTTTCAACCGTTCGCCGGTGTGCAATACCACAAGGGCTCGATCGATGCCTTCACCGAAACCGGGGCCGGTGCGGCGAACCTGAACATCGGCAAGATCAAGGCCGATCGCACCGATTTCATCGGCGGCGCGACCCTGACCCGCAGCGAAGGCACCTGGCGCCCCTATGTAAAGGGAACCTACCGCCGCCAGCTCGGCACGGGTCCGGCCAACACGATCTCCGCGTCCTTCGTTGATGTTACCGGAACCAACTTCACGGTGACCGGCCGCGGCGCGGGCAAGACCGAATTCGATGTCGATGCCGGCCTGAACTGGGTGTCGGAAGATGAAGGCGGCCTGTTCATCGCCTATCAGGGCACCTTCCGCGACGATCTGAACAGCCACGGCGTGATCGCGGGGATCCGGGTTCAGTTCTGACCGGACCGCAGCCTTTGGATTGAAGGAAAGCCCGCCGGTCAGTTCCGGCGGGCTTTTCCTATTTCTTGAACGGGTTCTTGGGGCTGCGCAGGGTCAGCCGCACCGGCACGGCATCGAATCCCAGATCGCGGCGGATGCCGTTGACCAGATAGCGCTGGTAGCTCATCGGCAGGTCATCCAGCCGGGTGCCGAACAGCACGAAGCCGGGCGGGCGGGTCTTGGCCTGGGTGATATAGCGCAGCTTGATCCGCTTGCCGCCCGGCGCTGGTGGCGGGTTCTTTTCCAGCGCTTCATCGAACCAGCGGTTGAGCAGCGCGGTCGGCACCCGTTTTGACCAGGCGGCACGGATTTCAAAGGCGACCTTGATCAGGGTATCGAGGCCCTTGCCGGTCCGCGCCGAAACGGTCAGCACCGGCAGCCCCTTTACCTGGCTTAGCCCCTCTTCCAGCGCGCCCTTGATACCGTTGAACAGGCTTGAGGCGTCTTCGGCGGCATCCTTGCCTGCAACGTCCCACTTGTTGACCGCGATGATCAGGGCGCGGCCTTCTTCAAGCACCATGCTGGCGATCTTGAGGTCCTGGTGTTCCAGCCCGCGCGTGGCATCCAGCAGCAGCACCACCACTTCGGCAAAGTCCACCGCATGGCGCGCGTCGGCGACGGCGAGCTTTTCCAGCTTGTCGGTCACTTGCGCCTTCTTGCGCATCCCGGCGGTATCGATCAGCCGCACCGGGCGCACATCGCCGCTGTCCGGATCGGTCCATTCCCAGTCGATCGCAATCGAATCGCGGGTGATCCCGGCTTCCGGCCCGGTCAGCAGCCGGTCTTCCTTGAGGAAGGCGTTGACCAGGGTGGACTTGCCGACATTGGGCCGCCCGACAATTGCGAGCTTCAGCGGCGCCTTGTTGATCGCCTCCTCATCCTCGTCATCGAAGGGTTCGAACTCGTCGTCACCCTGCTTGTCATCGAGGTGCGGCAGCAGCGCCTCGAACAGATCGGCCATGCCGGTGCCGTGCTCGGCCGAAAGCGGGACCGGATCGCCAAAGCCAAGCGCGAAGGATTCGTAAACGCCGTGGTCGGCGGCCTTGCCTTCAGCCTTGTTGGCGACCAGCACCACCGGAACCGTGCTTTCGCGCAGGTAGCGGCCGATTTCCTCGTCCAGCGGGGTGATCCCGGCGCGGGCATCGATCACGAACAGCGCAACGTCCGCGCCGACCAGCGAAGCCTCGGTCTGCTGGCGCATCCGGCCCGGCAGGCTGGAGGGGTCTTCATCCTCCCACCCGGCGGTATCGACCACCGTGAAATCAAGGCCGAGCAGGTGCGCATCGCCGAACCGGCGATCGCGCGTGACCCCGGGCTGGTCATCGACCAGCGCGAGTTTCTTGCCCACCAGCCGGTTCCACAGCGTGGATTTGCCGACGTTGGGGCGTCCGATAATGATCACCTGGGGGAGCGCCATATGCGCCCCCTGCGCCGGGCAGCAATTTTTTGCAAGGTTTGCGGCGATTCCCTAGCGCCGCGTTAACCATTCTGCGCAGGCAGGCCCTAACCATCCCGGCCTAGTCTGGGCGGCATGAAATTCGGTTCGATCCTGTTTGCATCCGCCCTTGCCACCCTCTCAGCGTCGCCCGCTGCGGCGCGTATGTCCCTGCCCGATCCCAGCGAGGTCGATGCCGCTGACAATCCGCGCCTGCCGCCCTATCTGCAATGCGTGCCCTATGCCCGGCAAGTCACCGGCATCCAGATCTATGGCGATGCCCATACCTGGTGGGGCCAGGCCGAAGGGCGCTATGCCCGCGGCTACAAACCCAAAGTCGGCGCGGTGATGGCGTTCAAGCCCAGCGGTAATTCAACCCTCGGCCATGTCGCGGCGGTCAGCCGGATCGTCGATGCCCGTACGATCCTGATCCGCCACGCCAACTGGAGCCCGATCAACGGACGCCGTGGCCAGATCGAGGACAACGTCAAGGTGATCGACGTTTCCCCGGCCAACGACTGGTCGAGCGTGCGGGTCTGGTATGCCCCGCTGCAGGCGCTTGGCGGATCGAGCTGGCCGATTCAGGGCTTCATCTATCCAAGCAAGCCCAGGCCAAGTGAACAGCTGGCGGCGCGCGCACCGCGCGCCAGCCGCGATTCGATCGCCGGGATCATCACCCGCAAGATGGGCTGGTAAGGCTCAGGCCTTCGCCACCGGGGCATCTTCGCCCAAGTCTTCGTACCAGGCTTCGACCGGGCCGTTGAGCTTGATCGTCAGCGGCTGGCCCTTGCGGTCCATGGTCTTGCCGGCCTGAACCCGCACCCAGCCTTCGGAAATGCAGTATTCCTCAACATTGGTGCGGACCACGCCCTTGAAACGGATGCCGACGCCGCGCATCAGCTTTTCCTCGTCAAAATGCGGGCTGCGCGGGCTGATCGCCAGGCGGTCGGGCGGCAGGTCGGGGCCGGAAGTGGTTTCTTCGCTCATGGTCCGCGCACTAGCCTGCTTTCTGCCCTTGTCAATTCACGCGCGTCCGACTAATGGCGCGCCTTCGCGAGTGAATGGGCGCGTAGCTCAGCGGTAGAGCACACCCTTCACACGGGTGGGGTCACAGGTTCAATCCCTGTCGCGCCCACCACTGTTTTCAATGACTTAGAAGACAGTGGCCCACTTCCATTCCCTCGCGCCCCACCATATCCCCACTTCCTTGAGAAGTTATGCAACATCGGATTCGCCTCCGGTTGGAAGAATCGACCTTAGCTGCTAACCGCCAATTTCCCCATGCTGGCGGGCAAATCCAAGCCCCCGATGGAGGGGGGAGGGATGAAATCATTTGTCCTGCGGCTGGGTTGAAGTCAGCCTACGGGGCGATTGAAAAATTTGAAAAAATTCAATCCTTGAACTTTGCCCGATCAGTGCTGCTTCGCGCACCTAGATGGATATGACTTCGGGCAGCAAACCTCGCAAACGGACGAGCAAGTCTTCAGACTTCAACCCCATCGCTTCGGCAATCGAGATGAACTCAAGAATATCCAAGCGCCGTTCGAGCTGCTCGATCTTGTTGACGAATGAAGGCGGCTTACCGAGCCGTCGCGCCAATTCGCGCTGAGAAATACTAAGCTCAATGCGAGCATCTTTCAGCGAGGTGATCGCTACCCGATATTCGGGAGAAACCACCCATCCACGCTGCATCAACCCGCCCCCAATGCTGGAACCGGGGGCTTAAGTATATGGAAACACCTCCGTCCCCATAATGGGGACACTCATATGACTGGCGGAATTTCCTGAACCGCACCGAGATTGATGAGACGGTGATGCCCATAGTGCAGTGAATCAGGATGATGGAGTTGGGGAAAGTCGCCAGAAGAAAGGAACTACGATGATTGAGAGCCTTGCTCGCGACTACTTCGCGTCGGAAGACGGCAGATTGCTTTTCTACAGCTTGATGATCCTCATCGGCTGCGCGATCGCAATCGTTAGCGACCGACAGACTTTCAAACTGCGTCGCCTGCCCTTCTTGGGCTACTCGATTTTGATTTTGGTCGTCTTCACGGGACTGGAAGCCGCTTCCCGCGCCTTCCTGCCAAGCGCCACGGATGCAGCGGCTTGGCCCCGAATGCTGTTTGAACAGGCATCCTGTGGCATTCTTGGCTATGCACTGGGTATCGTCGGTCTCGCACGTTGCCGCGATGGATTTGGGGAAGATCGCAAGGGGTTGGTGATTGCTGCGATAATCGGCCTTCTGCTGGTCAAAATCGCTTTTTTCGCACTGATGCTCAAAGGCTCCGATACCGAGGAACGCATTGACGCCTTCGCATGACCAAATCCAAGCCAGATGCGACCAAACGCCCGCTGTCGGATGTCAAAACGGCGGCGCTCCTCACGATTGTATTAATCGCTACGACCGCCTGTTCCGACGAAGGCCAGGCGGCAGATGAAACAGAGACAATCGCCGGTGAAACATATGAGGAATTCGATACGCGGCGTGACGCCTTGGACGGTTCGCGCGGCACCTTCGCCGGTCAGGGATGCACACAAGACTGTAGCGGTCACGAAGCCGGATACGCTTGGGCGGAAGAAAAGGGCATTACCGACCCGGACAACTGCGGAGGCAAGAGTTGGAGCTTCATCGAAGGCTGTAAGGCCTACGCCGAACAAGCATCTGAGGAAGAGGAATAACGACGTTGCCCGCTTTCTCCATTCTTTTCGGTGGCGCTGCGGTGATAGGTCTGTTCTTTGGGCAAATCCTGCTGCTGGCATGGCTTTTCGATAAGTGGAATGATCGCGCCAAGGCCATCGAGGCTGCTAATCCCGGTCTGGCCCGCCTTAAAGCCGATCTTTTGGTCAGGAGATTGGGGGTGGCAGCCCTCAGGTCTATCCATACCGTCGCGTGGCTGTCAGGCCTGGTCGTGCTCCCATCACTTTTCGTAATTGTCCACGGCAGGTCATGGATCATGCTGCCAGCGGTGCTCGCACTAACCTTTGTTCAGTTGTTGGTATGCGACTGGACCAGCAGGAATTTGGCGGCTTTGAATGGCGGTCTGGCGTTCCACTCGATCAGCCACAATGCCAATTCGGCAGGCGACAAGCCGAGTGCAATGTTCCTTTGTCGATAGGCGGAATTGATCGCCGCCAACCCTCAGTTTCCGCAGTCGGATTGAACGGGATGCGCCTGCCCTTTGCTGGTCGGATCAAATCCTTACTGGCCCACTCAAAATTGGCTCTGGGCTTTGGGGCGTAAAGTTGGACCAAGGCATCGCTCGGCATTCGCCGTTCGATTGATTGCGCCGTAACACCGCACTCCATCGCCATGCAGACCAGTTCATCGGTCGCCCAGAATGACGATGTCCAAGACCTCGTCGCAGAGTTGCGGGGCATTTTCTTCCCGGGGATTTTTCGGACCAATCCGGCGTCGGCCAGTGCATCAACGGCTTTGCGGAGCGCTCCGTTCTTCATCCAGCTCGGCTTGTCATCATAGGCCGTGCTCGACGACGCACTGTAATATAGGATAGATGCGGGATCACGGTAGAAATACCCCCGCAGCGCATTCGCAGCGATCCTACGAAGCCGGAGCTTCAATAATTCACGGTGCCGCTTGCGCTTCTTGGGCTGCGAGTTTGGGGCGCACTGTGTCGAAGGCCTCAATGAGCCGCTCCACAAGCTGCCCCCCTTCGGGGTCGCGCACGTCGATATGCTCATCAAAAAAGGTTCCTCGACCGGGTGATGATGCTTTGACCGGCCGATTTTCATCACCACGGGGATGCAGGCTTGGACAAACGGCCTCGGCTGGACGTTGCGCCTCGTTGGTCGGCTCAATGTCGAGCGATGCGACAATATCTTCCCAAAGTCCCATGATCCTCACTCCCCCATCAGCTGTGAAACAAGGGCCTCAACTTCGGCTCGGACGTAGCGGGGGCAGGAACCGATGAATCTTGGATTCAAAGTGAGGACATGATCTTGCCCTGTCTTGCGCTTGTGCCGCTGTCCACGGACCCAGGACGGCGACATACTGAAGCGACGGGCAACATCTTTATCGGTGTAGAATGCGGGCTCAATTGACATGAGCTTCTCCTTATCGTTGCGAGCGGAATCACCCGCACGAAGGCAGGCTTCGCACGGGTGGTCAGATGCTCAGGTGGGGTAGGCGGTAAATGCGGAAATCAAGAGATCGAGTTCCGACCTTACTTCAATATTGTACACTATTTGTTCCATTCTGTCAAGAATAATCGACAGAAATCAGCCATTCAGCCAACCGGGCCACATGATAGACCCTGATGGAGCAGCGCAATCAACCGGCTGATTCACCCGGCTCGGCTGCCGGACTTTCCGCCTTTCCAGCACTCCGCTGGCCAAAGAGTCCTGCCGCGAATTCATCGCCGCGATTGACGGCGTACCGCTTCGCCAACATTCCGGTGCCGGTGTGACCGAGACGCCCCGCAACGGTGCGAGGATCAATGTTCATCTCCATCAAGAGGGTGGCGTGAGTGCGGCGCATGTCGTGTAACCGGACGTCTTCGACGCCGCATTGCTTCCAAAGCCGGGTCAGGGCGCGCTTCAGGGTGGTCATTGAGACAGGAAACAGGCGGTTGTCGCCCTCTTCGCGATCCAATGCTGCCAAGGTCTTTAGAATGGCCTCCATTTTGCCCGTGCAGGTCACGTAACGTGGATTGGAGGTTTTCGTGTTGCGAACCTCCACTTTCGCCATCTGGCCCTCCAGCGTCCGGATATTGGCCCAGGTGAGATTCAGGATTTCGGCCCGGCGCATTCCGGACTCATAGGCCCATTCGATATAGGGCTTGAGCCAGCCGCGAAGCTGGTGCGGTTTACTGTCCTTCTCTTTTTCCTGCTTCCGTTCGATGCGATCGACTGTGGACAGGATTTTCTTGTATTCGCTTTCGGTAATGAAGCGCTGCCTCTCCTCGATCCCCTTGACCCGATGAGCCTTTGCATAGGGGTTTTCGTTTATAAGGCCTTCACTTAGCGCACTGTTCATGATCGAATTGAAGGTGTTGAGCTGCCGCTGGACAGAGGACGGCTTGAGACTGGCGCTTTGCTTGCCAATCCACTTGTTGAGGTCGGCAACGGTGATTGCGTTCAGCGCCTTGCTGCCAAAGGTTGGCTTGAGGGCGGTGTTGACGTTGCCCTTGGTCACTCCAAAGCTGCGCAGCTGGGTCTTCTTCCGCTCCAACCACTCATCGGCATACTTGCCAAACGTTGGCACTGTAACCTCCTCCAAAGGCTCGCCGCGATCCGCCAGCCCTTGCAACCGATCACGCTCGGCGATCAGTTCGGGCCACGGCCATGATGCCCGCTTGCCCAGCTTCATTTCCACGGCTCCACCGGGAGGGATACTTCGCCCCTTGAACATACCCCCGCGAGGGAGCTTGAGCTTGACCCAAACGGTGCAGCCATTGGCACCTTTGAAGAAGCCAATGCCGTCGAAATAGAGTGGTCGCTTGGTCATTTGATCGGGCAACGAAGCCTCGAAAATCTCGAACTTTGCGTAACGCCCAGGGCGGCCCTTGGGGCGGCGTTGCTCAGCCATACATCCTCCGTCGATACAGTGTGGGGATTGCCCGAATTCCGCGATTCCGTCAGTGGGGAATCCAGTGGGGCATAGAAGTATTATACCATGAATGTGTCGGGATTTCCACCCCACTGAATCCCCACCGGGAACGGATTTATCTCCCGGAAACACTCAAAAACGGCTAAAACACGTATTTTAGCTAAGTGCCGGAATGGCAAGAACAACAGTAACAACAAAGGCACCTGATGGCAGAGTGATCCACCCTTCACACGGGTGGGGTCACAGGTTCAATCCCTGTCGCGCCCACCATTCACTCGGCGGCTCCCCTTACCTTCCGATCAGGCCCAGCGCGTGGCGGATAAAGGCGTCGCGGTCGGCGACCCATTCGGCTCCGGCAGGCAGGCGCGGATTGGTGAAGGTCCAGCCTTCGTTCGAATAGACCCGCGAAAACTTCCCCTCGGTTCCAAATGCCAGCGAGACCATCCGCTGCTGGCCGCGGCTGGTAAACTCGCTCCCTTCAACCGCGGTTCCGCCGGGCACCACCCGCGTGCCTTGCGGGCGCAGCGCGAAGACGTGGGGTTCGGTGCGGAAACCGTCGGCGGTGGTGTTAAAGAACACCGAAAGATAGACCTGATCGAGCGCGCCCAGCGGTGCGGCGGGCATCTTCCAGCCGGGGTTCACCGTCAGCGGCCAGGGATAAAGCCCCGGCGCGCCATAGACGATCGCGGTGCGCAGATCGACCAGCGTATCGCGCGGCGATTGCAGCGGGGCCATCCGTTTCAGATGCAGGTTGTTGGCCCAGGTAAAGCCATAGGCGGTGATATCGACCAGCGGCATGGCCGATGGCGGCCCGCCGTTGGGGGTGTTGATCACGGTCAGGTCTTCATAGACCCGCAGGTAGGACTTGTCCTTGAGCTGGTGCCCGCTCGCCACGTTGCCCCCGGCCCGCTGCCCGCGCCAAACCGAATTGCGCAAGTGCGAAACCAGAATGCCGTTGATGTAGGTGGTGTGTTCCTGATCGACATTGGTGCCAACATTGCCGGTGAATTCGCTGTCCTCGACATAGAGCATGGTCTGCCCGCTCGGCACAAACAGCGCGTTCTTGCCGCCGAAGATCTTGGACCGGCGGATCACGGCGGTGAACAGGCCCGGACCGGTGCCGCCATAAGCCTCAAGGTGCAGGCCGCCCTTGGTCTGGATCGCGCCGGGGAAATCGAGTTCGATGTCCGCCATTTCAAAATGGACCCGGTTCGGCCCGAAATCGAGGATGCGCGGCGTGATCGAGGCCCATTCATCGCTGGTGCGGAACGTCACCCGCCGCCCGGGGATCGATGAGCGCAGGATGTATTGTGTGCCATTCAGCCCCCCGACGATCTGCGGCAGCCACGGCGAGAACGGATAGACGCAGGGGTTCCCGGCGCTGTCGTTCGCTTCATAGACAATCTCGAACCCGCCCTCGGCCCGTCCGCCCAGTTCCTCGGCGCTGCGCCCGCCCCAGACTTCGCGTCCGGCCCGGCGTGAGGCATCGCACTTCACGAACAGGCGGTTGGCCGGGCGGCGCAGCCCCTGCATCGGCATATAGAACGGATAGGTGCCCGCCGTGGCCGGTTGCGGCGCGATCGGCTGGAGCGGCGGCCCCTGCTCCGCCGCGCCCGCAGCCGCCACCCCGCGCCCGGCCTGCAAGGCCAGAGCCGAAAGGCCGCCCAGCGCGGCAAGGGACAGCAGGGCAAGTCTGCGCTTCATCACCGCAGCCTATGCACCGGGCAGCGTTACCTTCAAGTGAAGTTTGGCGCCTGTCCCACCCTTGCACCGTCAGGGCCGAAGCGGCATAGCCGCGCGCATCATGCATGACATCAAATTCATCCGCGAAAACCCCGAAGCCTTTGATGCCGGTCTGGCCCGGCGCGGGGTGGAGCCGCTCTCCGCCGCGATCCTGTCGCTCGATAGCGAGCGGCGCGCCGTCGCCACCCGGATGCAGGAGGCGCAGAGCCGCCGCAACGATGCCTCCAAGCTGATCGGCGCGGCGATGGGCCGGGGCGACAAGGATGAGGCCGAAAGGCTCAAGGCCGAAGTCGCCAGCCTGAAGGACACGCTTCCCGCGCTTGAGGCCGAGGAGCGCGAGCTGACCCAGCGCCTGAACGACGAGCTGGCCCGCCACCCCAATCTGCCCGCCGCCGACGTGCCCGAAGGCGAGGATGAGAGCCAGAACGTCGAAGTGCTGCGCTGGGGCACCCCGCGCACATTCGCTTTCACGCCCAGGGAACACGCCGATCTTGGCCCGGCACTGGGCCTCGATTTCGAAACCGGGGCGCTGATCTCGGGCGCGCGCTTCACCTTCCTGCGCGGACAGATGGCGCGGCTGCAACGGGCGCTGGGGCAGTTCATGCTCGACCATCAGACCGGGGTGAACGGCTATGTCGAGAACGCTACGCCGCTGATGGTTCGCGAAGAGGCGCTGTTCGGCACCGGACAGCTCCCCAAATTTGCCGAGGACAACTTCCAGACCACCGACGGGCGCTGGCTGATCCCCACCGCCGAAGTCAGCCTGACCAACTCCGTGCGCGAGCAGATCCTGGCCGAGGCGCAGTTGCCGATCCGCCTGACGGCCCTTACCCCCTGCTTCCGCAGCGAGGCCGGAGCGGCGGGCAAGGACACGCGCGGCTATATCCGCCAGCACCAGTTCGAAAAAGTCGAGCTGGTCAGCGTCTGCAAGCCTGAAGACAGCGCGGCGGAACATGAGCGGATGACCGCAGCGGCGGAATCGGTGCTGCAGGCGCTCGATCTGCCCTATCGCAAGGTCGTCCTGTGCAGCGGCGACATGGGCTTTACCGCGAAGAAGACCTATGACCTTGAAGTCTGGCTGCCTGGGCAGGACACCTACCGCGAGATTTCATCCTGCTCCAACTGCGGCGATTTCCAGGCGCGGCGGATGAACGCGCGCTATCGCCCGGAAGGCGCGAAGGGCACGGAATTCGTCCACACGCTCAACGGATCGGGTCTGGCTGTAGGCCGCACCCTTGTTGCCGTGCTGGAAAACTACCAGCAGGAAGACGGATCGGTAATCGTGCCCAAGGCGCTGCTGCCCTACATGGGCGGGATTGACCGGCTGGTCCCGGGCTGATGCGCATCCTGCTGACCAACGACGATGGCTATCACGCACCCGGCATGGAAGTGCTGGAGCGGATCGCCCGGCAGTTCTCCGACGATATCTGGATCGTCGCCCCGGCCGAGGAACAATCCGGCGCGGGCCATTCGCTGACGCTCAATCGTCCGGTCCGGCTGCGTCAGTTTGCCGAGCGGCGCTTTGCCGTTTCGGGCACGCCGACCGACGCGGTGATGATGGCGCTGCGCAAGGTTCTGCCGGGCAAGCCGGACCTGATCCTTTCAGGCGTCAATCGCGGCGCCAACCTGGGCGACGACGTGACCTATTCAGGCACCGTTTCCGCCGCGGTCGAGGGTGCGCTGGCCGGGATCCGCTCTATCGCGCTGAGCCAGGTCTATGCCCGCGAGGGGATGGGCGATAGCGTGCCCTTTGCCGCCGCCGAGGAATGGGGCGCTCGCGCGATTGCCCCGCTGCTTGACGCGCCCTTTGCCCCGCGCACCCTGGTCAACATCAACTTCCCCGCGATCCCGGCTGCCGAGGTTCGGGGAATTCGCGTAGTTCGCCAAGGATTTCATGACTATGCGCGCGGATCAGTGGTTGAAGGAACCGATCCGCGCGGCTATCCCTACTTCTGGTTCGGGTTGCACGGGATCGAGCATACGGCGGGCCACGCAACGGACCTTGAGGCGATACAGGACGGATACGTGTCGGTGACCCCGCTCCAGCTTGACCTGACCCATGACGCATCGCTGGCCGCTCTGGCCGGGCGCTACGGCGGATGAGACGGCTCACCGTCCCGGCCGTGGCCCTGTTCGCGCTGTGCGCCGCGCCGCTGCTGGCCGAGGATGGGGCGAACGATCCGAAGACCGAGACGGTCCATGTGGTAAAGCCCGGCGAAACCCTGGGCGGGATCGCCAACCGGGCCGAAGTCCCCCGGGTCCTGATTATCGAGGCCAACGGGCTGAAAGCGCCATACCCGCTGCGCGCCGGGCAGAAGCTGGTGATCCCGCGCCGCCGCAGCCACACCGTGAAAGAGGGTGAAACCGGCTTTGGCATCGCGCTCGATTACGGCGTGCCATGGTCCGCGATCGCTTCGGCCAGCGGGATCAAGCCCGACGATCCGGTCAGGGTCGGCCAGAAGCTGGTGATCCCCACGGTTTCGGCCAAGACCGAAAGCACCGCCGCCGCGCCCAGCCCGACACCTTCGCCCAGCGCCAGCGCCACGCCTGCCGCGCTGGCCGATACCCCTGCCCCCAAATTCGCCTGGCCACTGACCGGCAAGGTCCGCCGCGCCTTCATTGCGCCCAATGCCAAAGGCGGGCCGCATGAAGGAATCGACGTGCTGGCCCCGGCCGGGGTCGCGGTTCGCGCCAGTGCGGCCGGCAAGGTGATCTTCGCCGGACAAGGTCCTGACGAATACGGGCTGACCGTGATCATCTTCCATGGCGGGCGCTGGACCACGACCTATTCCTACCTCTCCAAATTGACGGTCAAGGAAGGCGATACGGTCAAGGCCGGGGAGCGGATCGGACTGGTCGGCCAGACCGGCCTTGCCAGCGAACCCCAGCTCCACTTCGAAGTGCGCAAGAACCGCGTCCCGCTCGATCCGGCCAAGTACCTGCCCAAGAAGTAGCGGCGATGGTGGGCCGCCCGTTCAAGCCGCTGCGCCGGCAGATCAAGGTTCCGGTCTGGGCCGATGTCGCCCTGCGGCTCAGCGCGGCGCTGGCGCTGGTCTTTGCGGTGGTGCTGATCCACTGGCTCGATCGCGACGGACTGCGCGATACGGTCGATGGGCATATCAGCTTCCTCGACGTGGTCTATTTCACCATGATCTCGATCACCACCACCGGGTTCGGCGATATCGCCCCGGTCAGCGATCGGTCGCGGATGATCGAGGCGGTGATCGTCACCCCGATCCGGATCATGGTGCTCTTCATCTTTGTGGGCACGGCCTATAACTTCGTAATCAAGCGTAGCTGGGAGAATTGGCGGATGCGGAAGATCCAGCAGAGGCTGACCGGCCACATCGTGGTCCTGGGCTTCGGGATCAGCGGATCGCAGGCGGTCCACGAACTGATCGAGCGCGGCACCGCCCCGGGCCGGATCGTGGTGATGGATGGCGATCCCGACCGGCTTGAGGAAGCCGAGGCGATGGGCTGCAACGTGATCGAGGGCGATGCCAGCCGCGATGAAACGCTGCGCGCGGTGCGGATCGACCGCGCGGCGACCGTGCTGGTTTCAGCCGGGCGTGACGATACCTCGATCCTGATCGTGCTGACGGTGCGCCATCTTGCCCCGAAGGTCCCGATCAATGTCGTGGTCCGGGCCGAAGACAATGAGAATCTGGCCCGTCAGGCCGGGGCCGATACGGTGATCAACCCGGTCCGCTTTACCGGGCTGTTGCTGGCCGGTTCGGCCGAGGGTACCCATGTCAGTGACTACATCGCCGACCTTGCCTCCGCCTCTGGCCGGGTGCAACTGATCGAACGGCCCGCCTCGGCTGCCGACATCGGCCGCTCGCTGAGTGACCTTGCCGATGGTGCGCGCGGCCTCAGGATCGTGCGCCAGGGCCGCGAAATCGGCTTCTGGGAGGACGAGGCCGCGGCGATCGAGGCGGGCGACGTGCTGGTCGCCATCCAGCCGACACCCGATGCCAAGACCGCTCAGCCCAGCAGCCAGTAAACCCCGCCCATCGCCAGATAGGCCAGCACGAAGGCGGCGCTATCACGCACCATCGCCGCTTTCGCCGCCCCACCGCGCAGGCCCAGCATCCACAGCGCCGGAAGGACGAAGGCCAGCGCCAGCCCGCCGGACTGCATGAAGTAGAGCCACGGCTTGGCCGCCAGCTTCTCCGCCCCGATCCGCGCCAGCGCATGGCCCAGCATGGCTGAGGGCACCAGCGCAAGGGCATAGGCCCAAAGCGGCAGTTTGCTGCGCCAGAACAGCCACAACACCAGGGCCGACGCCAATGCCGCCGCAATCACTGCCATCCAGTTCACCGGATCCATCGCCTCACTCCCACATCAGCACCGCGGCATGCCCTTGCGGCGCCGCGGTCCACTCTTTCGCAAAGGCGCCCAGCCCCCTGCCTGATCCGCTCCACCGCCACCTCGTCCAGCGCGGCAGGCCGGGCGACGTGCGAGGCGGTGCAGGCTGTGTCCGCGATCGCGATCAGGTCAGCCGCCGCTCCGCCGCCGCCCCACAGGTCAGCCTCGAAACATTCGACGATCCGTTCGGCCTTTAGCAGCTCGATGATTCCAGCCTCCGGCAGCCCGGCGCGTTTGGCACTGGGATGACCGGCAGCCTTGGCGATTTCCTGTATCGCCTCGGGGTGAAGACCGCCCGCAACCGTGCCCCAGAACGCCGAGGCCAGCCCCAGTTCGCGCTCGACGAACCAGTGAACGGCATCGTGCGGGACCGGCCCTTTGTGCGGAAAGGTCGTTTCCGCCCGGCTGCCATCGTCCCGGGTCACTCCGATCCGGTCGTGGTCCCTGCCCTTGACGATCTCTATCCGCATTGCCTTTCCCTAGCACTTTGCGATGCCGCAGTGTAAAGGCCCGCCGCGATGGCTACCCGGATTCCAGATCAGAAGCGCGTCGGCATGGTCAGCCTTGGCTGCCCCAAGGCGCTGGTCGATAGCGAACGCATCCTCACCCGGCTGCGCGCCGATGGCTATGCCATGAGCGCGGACTATGACGGGGCCGATGTGGTGCTGGTCAACACCTGTGGCTTCCTTGACAGCGCCAAGGAGGAAAGCCTCTCCGCGATTGGCGAGGCGATTGCCGAGAACGGCCGGGTGATCGTTACCGGCTGCATGGGCAACGAGGCTGAACTGATCCGCGCCCGCTTCCCCGATGTCCTCGCCGTGACCGGCGCGCACCAGTACGAGGCCGTGGTAGAGGCGGTGCACCAGGCCGCCCCGCCCGCGCAGGGCCCCTTCGTCGATCTAGTCCCGACCGGGGATGTCAAGCTCACTCCGCGGCACTATTCCTACCTCAAGATCAGCGAGGGCTGTAACCACGCCTGCTCGTTCTGCATCATCCCGTCCTTGCGCGGCAAACTGGCCAGCCGCCGGATCGACGCGGTGCTGCGCGAGGCGGAAAAGCTGGTCGCCGCCGGCACCCGCGAACTGCTCGTCATCAGCCAGGACACCAGCGCCTATGGGGTCGATGTCCGGCATGAAGAGCGGACATGGAAGGGCCATCCGGTCCGCACCCATATGACCGACCTGGCCCGTGAACTCGGCCAGCTGCGCAGCGCTGACGGCACCGCGCCGTGGGTGCGTCTGCACTATGTCTATCCCTACCCCCACGTCGATGCGGTGATGCCGCTGATGGCCGAAGGGCTGATCACCCCCTACCTCGACATTCCGTTCCAGCACGCCGCGCCATCGGTGCTGAAGGCGATGAAGCGCCCCGCGAACGAGGCCAAGGTGCTCGAACGGCTGAAAGCCTGGCGCGAGATATGCCCCGACATCGCGATCCGATCGAGCTTCGTGGTCGGCTTTCCGGGTGAGACCGAAGCCGATTTCCAGTACCTGCTCGATTGGCTCGACGAAGCCCAGCTTGACCGCGTCGGTGCTTTCCGGTTCGAACCGGTCGAAGGTGCCAGCGCCAATGCCCTGCCTGATCCGGTGCCCGAAGAGGTCAAGGAAGAGCGCTTTGCCCGGATCATGGAAAAGACGGAAGGCATCAGCGCCGCCAAGCTCAAGGCCAAGGTCGGCCGGGTGATCCCGGTGATCGTGGACGAGGTTGGCGAGCCGGAAGCCGACGATTGG
This sequence comes from Pseudomonadota bacterium, assembly GCA_029550345.1. Taxonomy (GTDB): domain Bacteria; phylum Pseudomonadota; class Alphaproteobacteria; order Sphingomonadales; family Sphingomonadaceae; genus Novosphingobium. The sequence continues at coordinate 22,231 of JAKPHK010000082.1, read as the reverse complement.
GGGGACGTCGCCATCGGCGCCACAGCCCGCAGCCAGGCCGACGCCCCCGAAATCGACGGCGCGGTGTACCTGCGCGATGTACCCGCCGGACTGGAAGCAGGCGCGATCGTTTCCGTGAAAATCGAGGACGCCGACGCCCACGACCTGTTCGGGGTGATTTCCGAACGGTAGCCGCGCCCTTCCCCCTTGCGTATTTCCGCAATGCAGCATAAAGGGCGCCCAACACTGACCGGCCCGGCGGCCTTTCCGCCCGGCAGTCCGTTGCAGCGTGAGGGCCCGCGGGAGACATCCGCATGGCCCGCCCCGGATGCTCGGTCGGTATCGTTTGACGCTTCCTTCCTCACGCAGGGTCGCTTCGTGTGAAGACCCTTGCCGGCTCCGCGCGCGATTGCGCGGCGCTAAGCGAAGCCTATTGAAAGAATTACACAATGTCCTTTTTTACCGACCTCGGCCTGGCCGAACCGATCCTGCGTGCGCTGGGCGCCAAGGGATACGATACCCCCACTCCGATCCAGGCGCAGGCGATCCCCGCGCTGCTGGAAGGGCGCGATTTGCTGGGCATTGCCCAGACCGGAACCGGCAAGACCGCCGCGTTCTCGCTCCCCTCGCTCCACCGCCTCGCCGCCGATCCGCAGCCGCGCCGCAGCGCCGGCTGCCGGATGCTGGTGCTGAGCCCCACGCGCGAGCTGGCCGCCCAGATCGCCGAGAATATGCGCGGCTATGCCAAGTACCTCAACCTGTCGGTCCAGTGCGTGTTCGGCGGGGTTCCCGTCGGCAAGCAGGCCCGGATGCTGGTGCCGGGCTGCGACATTCTGGTCGCCACGCCGGGCCGCCTGCTCGATCTGATCGACCAGCGGGCGCTGACGCTGCGGGGTGTCGAGATCTTTGTGCTCGACGAAGCTGATCAGATGATGGACCTGGGCTTTATCGTGCCGCTGAAGCGGATCGCCGCGCTGTTGCCCAAGGAACGGCAGAGCCTGTTCTTCTCCGCGACCATGCCCAAGGCGATCGCCGATCTGGGCAAGCAGTTCATCCAGAATCCCGTCCGCGTGGAAGTGACCCCGCAGGCGACCACCGCCGAGCGGGTGGAGCAGTATGTCTGCTTCCTCAACCAGAGCGAGAAGCAGGCGCTGCTTTCGATGAGCCTGAAGAAGGGGCTGACCAGCGGCGAAATCGCCTCTGCGCTGGTCTTTACCCGGACCAAGCACGGCGCGGACCGGGTGGTGCGCCACCTGAACGCCGCCGGGGTTCGCTCTGCCGCGATCCACGGCAACAAGAGCCAGGCCCAGCGCACCGCCGCGATGCAGGCCTTCCGCAAGGGCGATTGCCCGGTGCTGGTGGCGACCGACATCGCCGCGCGCGGGATCGACGTTTCGGGCGTGAGCCACGTGTTCAACTTCGAGCTGCCCAACGTTCCCGAACAATATGTCCACCGGATCGGCCGGACCGCGCGGGCCGGGGCCGACGGCGTCGCGCTGAGCCTGTGCGCGCCCGATGAAAAGGCCTATCTGCGCGATATCGAGCGGCTGACCGGGGTGAAGCTCGGCCCCGTTCCGCTGCCCGAGAACTTTACCGCCGAAGCCGCCCGCCTGCCGGCTCCCGCACGCCGTACCCCGGCCGAGATGGAGCAGGACGCCCGGCGCGAGGAACGCGATGCGCGCGGCCTGCATGGCGGTCGGGGCGGCTCGCAGCAGCGCGGCCGCGATGGCCGCAAGCCCAAGGTTGCCCGCACCACCGGCGGCCGGGTCCCCGGCGGCCAGGGCCGCGATGGCCAGTCGCGCGATCAGTACATCCGCAACGAGCGTTTTGCCGATAGCCGCGCCGCCAGCGCACCGCGCGGCCCGCGCTTCGATCCGCTGGCCGGTGAAGACCGCGAAGCCCGCGCCCACGCTCCGCGCGAAGAGCGGGGACCGCGCGGTGAATTCCGCCGGGACGGGCGCGGTGAAGCACGCGGCCCGCGCGGTGAAGGGCGCGGCGAAGGCCGTGGTGATTTCCGCCGTGATGCCCGCAGCGAAGGGCGCGGTGAGGCACGGGGCGAAGCACGCGGCCCGCGCGGTGAAGGGCGTAGCGAGGCACGGGGCGAATTCCGCCGGGATCGCCGCGACGAACGCCCGCGTGAGCGGACCGAACGCCACGATCGCCCGGTCAAGGTCCACCGCGACGCGGTGCGCCCCGCTGGCAGTCAGCAGCCGCAAGGCGATGGCCAGCAGCGCCGCAAGCCCAAGGCCAAGAAGCCCAACGGCAGCCAGCGCCGCTGGGGCTGAGCCACCCGCCGGGAGGTTGACGCTTTGACCCCGGGGTATAAACACTGGGGTTATGAGCAATATCCTGACATCCCTTGTGCCGCAGGACCGGCTGGACCGGATCAAGGACCGGCTGCTGCGCTGGCGCCTTCGTGCCGCGCGGTTCCTGATGCTGCCGCAGCTTTCAGCGGACGAGGCGCGCGAGATGCGCCAGGCGGTACAGACCGAAGGCGAGCTGACCCAGGGTTTCGTGCTGATGAGCGCGCTGTCCGCCGGGATCGCGACCTTCGGCCTGCTGCAAAGTTCGACGGCAGTGGTGATCGGGGCGATGCTGATCTCTCCGCTGATGGGGCCGATTGCCGCGCTGGGTTTCGGCTTCGCCTCGCTTGACGGACGGAGGATCCGCGATGCCCTGCGCGTGGTGCTGATCGGCGCCGCGATCGGGATCCTGACCGGTGTGCTGCTGACCTGGCTCAGCCCGATCCGCAACGCCACGCCCGAAATTCTGGCCCGGACCCAGCCGACCCTGCTCGATTTCGCTGTGGCGCTGCTGTCCGGACTGGCAGGCGGCTATGCCACGGTGATCGGCAAGGGCGGAACCGCAATCGGGGTGGCGATCGCCACTGCGCTGATGCCGCCGCTGGCGACGCTCGGCTATGGCCTGGGTGTGCTGCAACCGACCTTTGCGCTGGGCGCGCTGTTGCTGTTCCTGACCAACCTTTCGGCGATCGCCTTTTCCTTCGCGCTGGTCGCGCGGTTGAGCGGTGCGGCCCGGCCCTGGGGCAATGTCGAGTGGGAACCCCGCTATATCGCCGCCGGGATCGCTGCCTTTCTGGCCCTGGCCGTGCCACTGGGGCTGACCCTGCTGCGGGTCGTGGAGGAAAATGCCCTGCGCGGCGCCGCGCGGACGGCGATCATCGCCGAAGCGGGCAAGGGCAGCACGATCGCGCAGCTCGACGTGAACTGGTCACTGCTTGAAGACCCGCGGGTTAGCGCCGTTGTGGTGACCCCGCACTATACCGGCCAGGCCGGCGAGAAGGTTCGTGCCGCGCTGAGTGCGCAAACCGGTGAGCCGGTTGAGGTCAACCTGCAACAGGTGCTGTCGGCCGACATCGGCGGACAGACCCAGACCATGATCGACGCGGCGATGGAGCGGACCGTGGCCGGGATCGCGGCCGATGTTCCGCCGATGGCCACGATCCGCGGCAGTCTGGGCCTGCCCAGCCGCTCGATGTGGATCAACCGCGCCGAGCGCACCGTTTTTGTCGAACCGGTCGCCGCGCCCGGCTGGACCCTGGCCGACTATCGCCAGGCCGAGGAACGCGCTGCGGCGGGATCGGACCGCTGGATCGTCAGGGTCGTGCCGCCCGCCAGCGCCGATCTGCGCGTCGCGGTCGATCAGAGCCGGGCCGATGCGACCGCCGTCTCACCCGATCTGGCGGCCTGGGCGATCGCGCGCTGGGGCCTGGCGCAAGTTACCGTGCGGACCGCAGACGGCACCGACACCGCAAGACTGGCCGCCGCCCTGACCCGTGAAGGGGTTACGATGGTTCCCGGTCCGGTGATCGACCTGCCGGCAGGCCTGGCGCAGATTACCGTGCTGGGCGCACCGCCACAGCGGTAGGCAAAAGATTGTAACACCATTCAGCTCAGGCCTGAGCTTGAACGGCGTTACAATCTCAGAACATCCGGGTCAGGGTGTAGAACACCGCGCCCACCGCCGCGCTCATCGGGATGGTGATGAACCAGGCGGTGATCACCCGGCCAGCCACGCCCCAGCGCACCGCGCTGGCCTTGCGTGCGGCGCCGGTGCCGATCACCGACCCGGTGATCGCATGGGTGGTCGAAACCGGGATGCCCATGATGCTGGCGCTGAACACCACGATCGAACCCGCCGTACTGGCACAGAAGCCGGTGTGGTGGTTGAGCTTGGTGATCTTGGTCCCCATGGTCTTGATGATCTTCCACCCGCCCGAAAGCGTACCCAGTGCGATCGCGGTGTAGCAGGCGATCACCACCCAGGTCGGGATGTGGAACTCGCCTTCCAGGTGACCCGTCGAATAGAGCAGCACCGCGATGATCCCCATGGTCTTCTGGGCATCGTTGCCGCCGTGGCTGATCGAATAGGCCGCGCTGGAAAACAGATGCAGCGTTTTGAAAACGCCTTCGGCGCGGCGCGGCTGAAAACCCTTGAACAGCCAGCTGGTCAGCAACACCATCAGCATCGCCAGGGCAAAGCCGATCATCGGCGACAGGAAGATCGCGACAACCGTTTCGATGGTCTTCTTCGATTCAACTGCATCGAACCCGGCATGGGCGATCCCCGCGCCAAGCAGCCCGCCCAGCAGCGCGTGGCTGGAACTGGAAGGGATGCCCTTGAGCCAGGTCACCACGTTCCAGAACATCGCCCCGATCAGCGCGCCAAAGACCACGCCGGGGGTCACCATGTCCTTGTTGATGATCCCCTTGCCGATCGTATCGGCAACGTGCAGCGGGACCAGCCAGTAGGCCGCGAAATTGCCGGCCGCGGCAAAGACCACCGCCCAGACCGGCGAGAGCAGCCGGGTGGAAACCACCGTGGCGATCGAATTGGCCGCATCGTGCAACCCGTTAAGAAAATCGAAGGCCAGTGCGACGATCACCAGGCCGACCAGCAGCGGAAAGGCAAGCTCATGCATTGCCGTACTCCCTTGTCAGGTTGCGGCCTCAGCCGTGGTCGATGACCAGGCTGTCGACTTCGTTGGCGACATCCTCAAAGGCGTCGGCAATTCGCTCGAGGTTCTTATAGGTCTCACGCGTGACCATGAAGGCCAGCGGATCGCTCTTCTTCTTCTGGGCCTGGAATGCATTTTTCATGCCGGTGTCGTGCAGCACATCGACCTCCCCCTCGAGCTTGACCAGCTTGGCGGTCAGCTCGTGCAGGCGGCGGCCATTGCGCTCAACATCGCGCAGCAGCGGCATCGCTTCCGAAATCAGGCGGCAGGCATCCTGCACCAGCACCCCGATCTGCTTCATCTCCGGATCGAAATTCTCAACCTCAAGCAGCTCGATCGCGCTGGCCGTGCGGTTCATTTCGTCGATGGTATCGTCCATCGATCCGATCAGCGCGGTGATCGCGCCGCGATCGAACGGAGTCAGGAAGGTTTGCCGGACTTCGTGGAGGGTTTCGCGGATCACTTCGTCGGCGTCATGCTCACGGTCGCGGATGGTTCGCAGATTGGCCGCACGATCGCCTTCGCCGGCGGTCAGCTTGGCAAGGGCATCGGCCGCAGCGGTCATCGCCGCAGCGTGACGTTCAAACAGAATGAAGAAATCGCCGGAATGCGGCAGCAGCCGCTGAAACCAACCGAACATTACCCGTCCCCCTCTTAGGAATGGCGCAGGCTATGACAGCGGATCCGGGGATTCGCCAGCGCGCGGCCTGCCTGTCCACAATATTTGCTAGAGCCAGCCGATCCGCCTGAACCGGATCCATAGCCCGCCGCAGATCGTGATGATCGCGCCCCATACCGCCGGATAGCCCCAGGTCGTGTCCAGTTCGGGCATATGTTTGAAGTTCATGCCATAGATCCCGGCAATCGCGGTCGGCACCGCCAGGATCGCGGCCCAGGCTGCCAGCTGGCGGGTCATTTCGCCCTGGCGGTGCTGTTCGAGCAGGCTGGCGGTTTCCACGATCGAGGCCAAAGTGTCGCGCAGACCGTTCATCCGCGCCAGGGTGCGCCGGACGTGATCGAGCACATCGCGGAACCAGATCCGCGCGCCCGGATCGATCCCCGGAAGATCGGTATAGGTCAGTCGCTCGCAGACTTCTTCCATCGGCCCGACAATGCGCGAGAACCGCCGGAACTGACGGCGCAGGCGGAAAATCCGGCGGATCGTGGACTGTTCGGGGAACCGGTCAATCGCGCTCTCCTCCATGGCCTGGACCGATTCTTCATAACGCTCAAGGATCGGCTGAAACCCGTCAACGATGAAATCAAGGATCGCGTGGGCAACATAGTCCGGCCCTTCGGCCAGCCGTTCGGCATCGCTTTCCAGCCGGGTCCGAAGCTGGCTGTGGGCGCGGGTCGATCCCAGCCGAACGGTGACGACGAAATCGGCCCCCAGAAAGATCGCGGTCTGGCCAAAGGCGATATTCTCTCCATCCTGCACCGCGGCGGTGCGGGCGATGATGAACAGCTGCTGCCCATAGACCTCGATCTTCGGCATCTGGGTCGCGTTCAGGGCATCTTCCACCGCCAGTGGATGCAGGCCAAAGCGGATTCGCACCGGCTCCATCTCTTCAGCGGTCGGATCGGCCAGCCCGACCCAGTCGAACGCGCCCTTCGGCAAGGCGCGGCGCTTTACCGGATCGACCGGAATCGAATTTTCCGAAGGTTTGCCGCCACGATAGCGGCGCGAGGCGATGATCGGCATGGCTGCGATGTGCCAAACCCGCTTGAGGCTGGCAATCCCGCAGCCATGATGTTAAGCGCACGCTTAATACTGACAAAAATGTCAATTGCGATGGGAGAAGCCGCATGAACGCGATCGCGCCGATCGATGAATGCCTTGATATGATCATCGTCGGAGCCGGGATTTCCGGCATCGGTATGGCCGTGCATATGCAGCGGGACTGCCCTGACAAGCGCTTTGCGATCCTTGAACGGCGCGACCAGATCGGCGGCACCTGGGATCTGTTCCGTTATCCCGGCATCCGCAGCGACAGCGATATGCACACGCTGGGCTTTTCCTTCGCACCGTGGAAGCACGAAAAGTCGATCGCCGATGGTCCGGCGATCCTCGATTACCTTAACGATATCGCCGACCAGTATGATCTGCGCCGCCGGATGCGCTTCGGCCAGAAAGTGATCTCGGCCGATTGGGACAGCAAGACCGCGCGCTGGACGCTGATCTGTGAGCAGGACGATGGATCGCGCCAGCAGCTGCAAGCCCGCTTCCTGTTCCTGGGATCGGGCTATTACGATTACGACGAACCCTATGACGCCCAGTTCAAGGGGCGCGACACGTTCAAGGGAGAGATCATCCACCCGCAGTTCTGGCCAAAGGATTTTGATCATCGCGGCAAGAAGGTGGTGGTGATTGGATCGGGTGCGACCGCGGTTACCATCGTGCCCTCGATGGCCCGTTCCGGCGCGGCGCACGTCACCCAGTTGCAGCGCACCCCGACCTATATGGTCAGCCGCCCGGCCCGCGATGCGATCGCCAACGGCCTGCGCAAGGTGCTGCCGGAAAAGCTGGCCTATGCGATCACCCGGTTCAAGAACATCACCCTGCAGGATCTGATGTTCAAGCGGGTCCGCAAGAACCCCGAAAAGGCCCGCGACTTCATCCTGGGAGAGACGGAGAAGAACCTGGGCGCCAACTACAATGCGGTTGATTTCGTTCCGCCCTATAACCCGTGGGAGCAGCGGCTATGTCTGGTCCCCGATGCCGACTTCTTCACCGCGATCAACGAAGGCAAGGCCAGCGTGGTGACCGATCATATCGACAGCTTCGATGCGACCGGGATCAAGCTCAAGTCGGGCAAGCACCTTGATGCCGATGTGATCGTCACCGCCACCGGCCTGCGGCTCGCCGTAGCGGGCAAGATCGCGGTTTCGGTCGATGGCAAGCCGGTCGATTTCGGCAAGACCTTTTATTACCGCAACTGTATGTTCTCCAATGTGCCGAACCTGGCGGCGGTATTCGGCTACATCAACGCCAGCTGGACCCTGCGGGTCGATATCATCGGTGAATTCATCACCCGCCTGCTGCGCCAGATGGACGCCTATGACGCGGTTGCGGCAACGCCGGTTCTGCCCGCCGATGCCAATCTGCCCGAAGACGATGTTTTCTCCGATTTCTCGTCCGGCTACCTGGAGCGCGGCAAGGACCTGATGCCCAAGAACGCACCGGCGCTGCCCTGGCGGCTCAACCAGGATTACCGCAAGGACCGGGTCGATATGCGCCAGGCTCCGATCGACGATGGGGTGTTGCAGTTCACCCTGGCGCGGGAGCTGGTTGAAGGCTGAAGGTTTAAAGGGGTTCACGCAGAGCGCACAGAGGAAGAAAAAGATGCGTGGGAAAGTCGTGCAACCCGCGAAGCGGCTTCTCCATTCCAAGGCTGCGTCAAACGCCCGGTTCGCGATAGAAAGCAGCTTCGCCGCAAGCGCAATATCTCTGCGCCTCTTTTTCTTCCTCTGCGCCCTCTGCGTGAACCAAAAATTGCGCGACCTTTCCTAATCAACTAGCCTCACGAAATGACCCAACCAACCCGCATCTGGAAAGCCGCCCTGCTCGTCATCGGGGACGAGATTCTCTCGGGCCGGACCCAGGACAAGAACGTCGCCCAGGTCGCCTCATGGCTCAACGTCCAGGGGATTCGCCTGGCCGAAGTGCGGGTGGTGGCCGATGATACCGCCGCGATCGTCGAAGCCGTCAACGCGCTACGCGCGCGCAACGACTACCTGTTCACCACCGGCGGGATCGGCCCGACCCACGATGACATCACCGTCGATGCCGTGGCCGAAGCGTTTGGCGTGGGCGTGGTGATCCATCCCGATGCCCGGGCAATCCTGGAACGCTATTACGAAACACGCGGCGGGTTGAACGAAGCACGGCTGCGGATGGCGCGGGTGCCCGAAGGCGCCGAACTGATCCCCAACCGGATGAGCGGCGCGCCGGGAATCGCGATCGGCAATGTGTTCCTGATGGCCGGGGTCCCCTCGATCACGGCGGGGATGCTCGATGCGCTGACCGGCACGCTGGAAGGCGGGCTGCCGGTGCTGTCCCAAACGATCGGGTCGTGGGTGCAGGAAAGCGAAGTGGCGGACCTGCTGCGCGAAACCGAACGAACCCATGAAGGCTGTGCGATCGGCTCTTACCCGTTCTTCCGTGAAGGCAGGGTCGGAGCCAATTTCGTGGTCCGTTCAACCGATGCCGGGCAGCTTGAATCCTGCTGCGATGCCTTGATCATCGGCCTGCGCGCTTTGGGTCGCGAAGCGGTAACGGGTGGTGTATAGGCCGCTCACGATGACCCTTGCCGTTGTTTCCGTGGCCGTTTCAGGCTGTGCCCATGGGCACGGCGATGAAGTTCTCGATGCGTTTGAGGCGAACCTGGCTGCCCATGCCAGCGCCACAGAGGCGCTGGGCAAATGGTGCAAGGCGCGCGGGATCGATCCCGAAGGGCGGATCGTGGTGCAATTCGTGCGCGGGGCGGACGAGGCCCCGCCCCCTGCCCTGCGCGAAACGCTGGGGGTCGGCCCGGACGAGCCGCTGGGCTATCGTCACGTCCGGCTGGCCTGCGGCGATGTCGTGCTGAGCCAGGCCCACAACTGGTTCGTGCCGTCGCGCCTCAGCCCCGAAATGAACCGTCAGCTGGCCGAAACCGATGTGCCGTTCGGCAAGGTCGCGGCCGGGCTGGCCTTTACCCGTGAGCCGCTTTCGGCTGCGCGGCGCGGTGATCCGGGCTGCCCGGCGGGAGCGATTTCAACCCACCGCGCGCTGCTGCGCCTGCCAGACGGGCGCCCACTGGCGCTGGTGGTGGAATGCTATACCGAAGCGAATCTCTAGGACGATTCGCCGCATCGGCGCCCCGTCGTTGCGCCCGCGAATGTTCAAGAATCGGCTGAATTTCGCGGCTCCTGCCAGCGCCGGCACCGGTCCTTCCGGATCATCGCGCTGATATTACGGCATAACCATGCCAGGGCATGGCAAACACGGCGTTTAACTTAACCTTGCCCGTTCATCCCGTTGCGGGACGCGCCCCGCAGTGCACTTGCCGCATCCCCGTGAACCTTACGCCAAACCGACAACGCAAAACAAAGTGGTCGCAGGAACTGACAGATTTAGTCGGGAGTATGTGACGTGAGCATCAGTTTTCAGCGCCAATCCGATTTTACCGAGCGCAGGCGGCAAGGCCGTGCCAGCCTTGGGATCGAGGTTTTCGTGCGTGAACGCAGCCGCAGCGCGATGGCGGCCCGTCTGCTTGACATGAGCTCTTTCGGAGCGCGGATCGAAGGCATGGTGGTGGTCAACCCCGGTGCCCAGCTGTGGCTCAAGCTGCCCGGGCTGGACAGCCTGGCGGTGCGCCCGGTCTGGAGCGAGCCGGGGCTGATCGGTCTGGAATTCGAAACCCCGCTTCACCCGGCGGTCGCGGCCCGGTTCCTCCCGGCGGCAGGCAGCCACGCGGCAGAGCGGATCAACCGCCCCGGCCAGAACGGCGATCCGCTGCTATCGCGGCGCGAACAGATCATGGCCGGGATCGCGGGATCGGATCAATCGCCCTTGCAGCGCAAGAAGAAGCCGACCGGACTGGGGATGGTGGGACGGATCAGCCGCCTGATCCCGCGCGAGGCCGAACACCGCGCCGAACGCCGCTATGGCGATGCCGTGCCGGAAGGCACCGCACTGGCGATCGAAGGGGCCCCGGCCCGCGTGCTCAACGTTTCCCCCAGCGGCATGAAGGTTTGCGGCGACCTGACCGAGAAGGACATCGGCGATTCGATTGCCGTCAATTTCGACGGGTTCGATGAGATGACCGGGCAACTGATCTGGATCCGCGGCACAGAGGCCGGAATCGCATTGCCGCCGCAGTCGATAGAACTGTTCGACCGGGCCGTAGGCTAAGCCGTACAGCTATCATGCAAAAAGGGCCGGAGGTTTCCCCCCGGCCCTTTTTCGTGTCGCTGATCGGATCGATCAGGCGCCCTGCACTTCGGCGAGGTCGATCTTGAGGCCCGGGCCCATCGACGAGCTGAGGCCGACCTTACGGACGTACTTGCCCTTGGCGCCCGAGGGCTTGGCCTTGACCACGGCATCGACGAAAGCGTCGAAGTTGGCCTTCAGCGCTTCGTTCGAGAAGCTCATCTTGCCGATCCCGCCATGGATGATCCCGGCCTTTTCGACGCGGAATTCGATCTGGCCGCCCTTGGCAGCCTTGACCGCTTCGGCGACGTTCGGGGTGACGGTGCCCAGCTTCGGGTTCGGCATCAGGCCCTTGGGACCCAGCACCTTGCCGAGACGGCCGACGACGCCCATCATGTCCGGCGTGGCGATCACGCGGCCATAGTCGAGGTTGCCGGCCTGCATGTCTTCAAGCAGGTCTTCGGCGCCAACCTTGTCGGCCCCGGCGGCGAGAGCGGCTTCGGCCTTGTCACCGCGGGCGAAGACGGCAACCTTGACGTCCTTGCCGGTGCCCGAGGGCAGCACGACCATGCCGCGGACCATCTGGTCCGCGTGGCGCGGATCGACGCCGAGGTTGAGCGAGACTTCCAGGCTCTCATCGAACTTGGTGGTCTTGAGGTCCTTGAGCAGCTGGATCGCGGCTTCAACGCCGTGGAGCTGCTGATTGTCACCCAGCTTTTCAGCCAGCGACTTCTGCTTCTTGGTCAGCTTTGCCATGTCCTTAGCCCTCCACCACGTCGAGGCCCATCGAACGCGCGGAGCCTTCGATGATCTTGGTTGCCTGTTCGATGTCGTTCGCGTTCAGATCCTTGAACTTGGTCTGCGCGATTTCCGCCAGCGCCGAGCGCTTGATCGTTCCGGCCGAAACCTTGCCCGGTTCCTTCGAACCCGACTTGAGGTTGGCGGCCTTCTTGATCAGGAAGCTGGCCGGGGGGGTCTTGGTGACAAAGGTAAAGCTGCGATCGGCATAGACGGTGATGATCGTCGGGATCGGCATCGCCGCTTCAAGATCCTGCGTGGCGGCGTTGAACGCCTTGCAGAATTCCATGATGTTCACGCCGCGCTGACCCAGCGCCGGGCCGATCGGCGGAGACGGGGTTGCCTTGCCTGCAGGCACCTGCAGCTTGATATAGCCTTCAATTTTCTTGGCCACGACATGGCCTCCTTTCTTCCTGTTGGGCCGCAATCACGGCCCGCAGAGTGAGCGGTCAAACAAAGGGCCAAGGCCCTTCTCCCGCACGGAATCACCCGGCCAAAGCCAAGCGAAGGCGCGCGCTTAGGGCAACAGCGCCGCAAAGGCAAGGCATTCCAGCCGTCTCAGTCACGATTGCGCAAAGTGTTAATCAGTCTAGAATAATCGAAGAATAACGACAGCGGAAGGCAAAGCAGAGATGTTCGAGATCGCGGTACGCATCAGGGAATTGACTTCGAGCAACCTCAACAACCTGGTTGATCGGGCGACAAATCCTGAAAAGATGCTCAAGCTCCTGCGGCTGGAGCTGGAAGAGGCGATCATCGCGCTTAGCAAGGATGCAGCCGGTGCCGAACGGGCCGCGCGAGATGCCGTGGCGAAGGCCGGTGCCCACGACGATGCCGCGACCGACTGGCAAGCCAAGGCCAAATTGGCCCTGGCAAACAACCGCGACGATCTGGCCCGCGCCGCACTGGACGAAAAGGACAGTGCCTCAACCGCTGCCGCCGACCTGCGCCGCGCGGCCAAGGCCAGCGAGGCTGAATGCGTTGAACTGCGCCGCGCTGCTGCCGAACTCGAAACCAAGCTGGCCGAAACGCGCGAACGGCTGAGCGCGATGTCGGTCGCGACTGGAGGCGCAGCGAAGCCAGCGTCCGCGTCAAGCAAGGCGGCAAGCCGCGTCGCCGCGACGGCTGATCGGATCACGGTTCTGGAAAAGCGGATCGATTTTGCAGAGGCCGGGGCCAACGCGGAAACCAAGGCCGCCGCGCTCGATCAGGAACTCGCCGCGATGCAACGCGAAGCCAAGCTCGACGCCGATCTCGCCGCGCTCAAAAAAGGCCTGAAGAAGGGCAAGTAAAGGCGCAGGCCCGCAAACGCCGGTTGGCCGACGGTCTATTTCGCGTCACCGGCCTTGAAATCATGGACGAACAGCCCCGGCGTGCGGGCATCGTACTGCGGCCCAAGGATGCAGGTCCTGGCTTTCATCTGCTTGCACCAGGCCTTTGCAGCCTTCACCGCGCGGTCCGGCGTATTGTCCACCACGGCACCGGAATCTTCATTGGGCTGGTATATCTGCAGAACGCCATTGCCAGAAAAGCTCTGGAGCATGCATTCGCGCCCGGCGTTGGCTTTGCGGCAGGCACTCACCGCAGCGTCTTCCGCCGCCTTGTAGGTCGGTTGTCCGCTGGCGATGTAGAGCTTACCGTCATAGCCTTCCTTGCCATTGACCCAGGCCGCAGCCAGATAGCGCTTGCGCACTTCCTGGCCGGGGAAATGCTCACGCTTGTTCGAGGCGAATTTCATGATCCGTTCGCACGGCAATATCCCCTTGCCCTTGCAGTCGGCTTCCGCCTTCTTGATCCCGGCACTATTGGCGGAATAGGCGGCGAAGAAATCACCAAAGCGGTTGCGGTAAACGTAGAGGGTGGAATTGCCCCAGCTTCCGGCCACCTTGCAGCCTTCACCCATGACCCTGGCGCAAGCCGCCAGCGCGTTGCTTTCGGCCCGGCTGTTGCGCCCGGTGTAAGCGCCATCGACCCAGACATCGGCGGCATCCTCATGCCAGGCCATCGCGGCATGGGATTCTGCCACCGGCGCGGCGGCAGGCCCGCCGCCCGGGCACAGCGGAACAGGCGGGTTGACGTTGTTGTCAAAAGCGACCGGCTGCTCACCCGGCCCGCAGACGCGCATCTGGGCCTGGGCAGGGGTCGCGAGGACAAGGAAAAGGCAACCCGCAAGGGCCGCGCTCAGGGAAAGTATCCGGGCAAACATCGGAAATCGCTCCAACTTCAGCCAAAAGCAGAAGCGTAGGTAGCAAGTTCGGGAAATCCAACCGCCTTCGATGTACCGGTAACCGACCACCCGCGCACCTGCCCGCAGCGATCTCAACCGGCGGTTTTGGCTCTAACCCCGAACTCCAGCGACAACGCGTGATAAAGCTTGTCCGGGCAGACCCGGGCGCTGACCCAGTCGGCGATCAGCGCGGCGCCGAACAGCGGCAGGATCATGCTCCGGTCGGCGGTCATTTCCATCACGATGATGATCGCGGTGAGCGGCGCGCGGACCACGCCGGTGAAATAGGCGATCATGCCCAGGAGCACGATCGCGCCCGATTGCTCGGCCGGAAAGGCCTGCGACACCAGCTGGCCCAGCCCGGCACCGACCGACAACGACGGGGCGAATATCCCGCCCGGCGCGCCGCTCAGCGAAGAGGCCACCGTGGCGACCAGCTTGGCCGGCCCGAAAGCCAGGGACAGGCTTTCACCGGTCAGCAAGGCGCGGGTTTCGGCATAGCCGGTGCCCCAGCTCAATCCGTCGGTCGCGATCCCGACCCCGGCGACAATAATGCCGCACAGCCCCGCCAGCAGCATCGGCCGCCGCCGCAGTGCGCCAAGCGGGCCTCCCTGAACCTTGCGCATCGTTACCAGCAACCGCGCGAACAGCCCCCCTGCCAGGCCGCCCAGCACCCCGACCAGCGGCGCGGTGATCAAGATCGTGCGCAGCGGCAAAACTTCGCTGGTCGCGCCGAAATAGACGTAGTCTCCGGCCAGCCCCAGACTGACCAGCCCGGCGATCAGCACCGCGCCCATCACCAGAACCGCGACTTTCTGTTCAAAGGCCGCGGCCAGTTCCTCGATCGCGAAGGCGACCCCGGCCAGCGGCGTGTTGAATGCCGCAGCGATCCCGGCTGCACCGCCGGCGATGATCACCCCGGCCGTCACCGGCACCCGCAGCCAGCGGTGCACCGCCACCATGACCGCCGCGCTGAGCTGAACGGTCGGCCCTTCGCGCCCGACCGATCCCCCGGCCAGCATCATCAGCAAGGTGCCTGCCAGCTTGCCGAGCGCAGACTTGAGCGAGACCAGCGGACCGCGCGCCGCGCGCACAGGGTGGCGCGCCGCGGCCATGACCTGGGGAATGCCGGACCCCCCGGCGGCAGGCATCCAGCGCCGGGTTGCCCAGGCGACCGCCATGAACGTCGCCGGGGTCAGGACCAGCGGCAACCAGTGCCAGCGGTGTTGCAGCGCCACGAAGGCGTCTTGTGCGCGTTCCCCCGCCGCCGCGAAAGCAATCGCGACCAGACTGAGCAGCACCGCGCCGACCACCGTGGCCAGCCGCCGCCGCAGATCCTGTGATCCGGGGAAATCGAGCCAATCGGGCAGCCGGGCCGCCACGATCGTTTACTTGACCAGTTCGACCTGTTCGAAGTCCAGTTCGACCGGAGTGGCGCGGCCGAAGATCGAGACCGAAACCTTGACCCGGTTCTTGTCGAAATCCAGCTCTTCCACCACGCCGGTGAACGAATTGAACGGACCGTCCAGAACCTTGACCGAATCGCCGATTTCGTAATCGACGCTGATGTGCTTCTTGGGTTCGGCCGCAGCGGCTTCGCGCGCGCCGAAATAGCGGGCAGCTTCGCGTTCGGTGATCGGCTGCGGCTTGCCGGCATGGCCCAGGAACCCGGTGACCTTGGCGGTGTTCTTGACCAGGTGATAAACGTCGTCGTTCATCGCCAGCTTGGCCAGAACGTAGCCGGGCATGGTCTTGCGCTCGACCTGAACCTTCTTGCCGCGCTTCACTTCGGTCACGGTTTCGTGCGGGACCTCGACCGCTTCGACCAGAGCGTCAAGCCCAAGCCGCTCAGCCTCGGCGAGGATCGATTCCTTCACCTTGTTCTCAAAACCTGAATAGGCGTGGATGATGTACCAGCGGGCCATGTGTGATCTCTGAATTTGCGGAGCGCCGGCGATCAGGCCAGCGAAAGGAGGAACTGCACGATCTTGCCGAAGACCGTATCGACGCCGAGGAAGAACAGGGCAAGGATCGTCATCAGCACGCCCACGAACATCGCGGTCGTCACCGTTTCCTGACGGCTGGGCCAAACCACCTTGCGTGCTTCGGTCTGGACCTGGCGCATGAATTCGCCGGGGTTGAACTTGGCCATGATCGCTCACTCGCCTTCTTGGATCTGTTTCCTCGTGTCTTCCGCCAAGGGGACAGCGCCGCCCCGGCGGCTGGGTTCCAGCCTGACCGGGAGGGGCGATCTGTTCTCCGATGTCGGATGACGAAAGCGCACTTAGCTACCGCCGGGCGGTTTTGCAAGATGCGCCAGGAACCAGGTCCGCCCGCGCTGCTCAACCTTGAAGCCGGGCGGCAGCCGGACCGGATCGGACTGGCCGACGTACCACAGGTAATCGGTGTGCTTGGCCGGGTTGTAATCCGAGATGTCGATCTTGCGGCCTTCGCGGTGATTCAGGCGGTGGAACGGATCACGGAAAAACGGCCCGCCGCCGTTGATCGTCATCATATGGATGCCGGGCAGCGCAAAGTTGCAATTGGTGAAGGCATCGAGCCGGACCACGGCATAACCGCAGATGTGCTCCTTGCCGTTGAAACCCCATTCGCTGCGTTCTGTCACCACATAGGATGCGATCTTGGCGCCCTGGGGCAAGCCGTCCAGCGCGCTCAGCGCCTGGGCAGTCTCACGCGAATCGCGCTCCCAGTCGATCGTGGTATAGCCCAGGCGGAACAGGAACACCGCCGGGACCAGCAGCACCAGCCAGCGCGGTGCCCGCCACGAAAGGCCCAGCACCCCGATCATCAGCCCGGCCGAGATCATCCGCGCATCGACCAGATCGCCGCCGAAGATGTGACGCGGCAGGGCGAGTGAGGACAGCAGCATGATCAGCGCCGCCCAGCCCAGCTTGCCGTCCCACTTGCGCCACCACAGCGAGCCGAGCAGCAGCAGGCCGATGGCGATAGTCATGCCGTAATCGACCCACTGGAACGTGCCGCGCATCGCCTGCTTCCAGATCGCCCACTTGTAGAGCTGCGGGGCCGGGCCATAGCTGGGCGGCTTGCCGGGGTTGTCGCCCAGCACCAGGGTCAGGAACGGGAAGAACAGCGGCCAGGGCGCCACAAAGGCGCGCCATGATTTTTCCTTCGACCATTCATAGCCGAACACCATGATCCCCAGGATGCCCCATCCCGAAACGTGGCCGAGCCAGACGAAGACCCCGATCGGGATGAACAGCGGCGCGCGCCATTTCTTGCCATCAAGCAGGACCCACAGCGCAAAGGCATAGAGCGCGGCGGCCTGGGCCAGCCCGAAATTCAGGAACCCCAGCAGCGCGGAGGGTGACCAGACGAAGGCAAAAGCCAGCAGGCTGGCCATCCCGATCCGCCGCCGAACCGCCCATTCCACCGCCAGCAGCGACCCCGCCGTCAGCGGCGGAATAATCGCGGCGATGATCCGCCCGGCGGTTTCAAGGCTGAAGAACCAGCTGAGCGGGACGATCAGGATATCGGCGCCAAGGTTGCCCATCCAGCGCCATTGGAAGCCGTAATATTCCTGCAGGAACGGGCTTTGATCGCGCATCAGCATGATGTGCATCCGCGCCAGGTGGGCCGGATAATCGACCATCTGCGGATAGCGCGCGACCAGCACCGGCAGCGCCGACAGCAGCGCCAGAAACAGCCCCAGCCCCAGGAATTCGCTCGGGCCGGGTTTGCCCGCCAGCCAGGCACGAAGGCTCATGGGCTGGGGGTTGGACGGCACTGATGCGGCGTCATCGGGCATCGCGGGCTTCGGTTGCTGGCGGAAAGGCGCTGGCAGGAGTGGCAGGATTCGAACCCGCGGCCCTCGGTTTTGGAGACCGATGCTCTACCAACTGAGCTACACTCCTGCAGGCGGAAGCGCCTCTAGTCGCAACAGTGCCCGATGACAAGCGTGTCGCAAAGGCCCATATGTGAATTTGCCGTGCACGCTCCAACATCGCCCTCGCCGATCGACCCTGATATGCTGCTGCTGGCCTATCGCAGCGGCATCTTTCCAATGGCCGATGCGCGCGAGGATTCCGAGGTTTTCTGGGTCGAACCGCGCCGCCGGGCGGTGCTGCCGCTGGATGGTTTCCACTGTTCGCGCTCACTGGCGAAGGTTTTGAAGCGCGGCACCTACCGGGTCAGCTGCAACGCCGCTTTTGGCCGGGTGATCCGCGAATGCGCCGCCCCGCGCCCCGATGCGGAGGAAACCTGGATCAGTCGCCGAATCGAGGCGAGCTACCTTGAACTCCACCAACGCGGCCTGGCCCATTCGATCGAATGCTGGCGCGATGGCGATCTGGTCGGCGGGCTTTACGGCGTCGGGTTCGATCGGGTGTTCTGCGGCGAATCGATGTTCAGCCGGGCCGACAATTCATCGAAGGTGGCGCTGGCCTGGCTGGTTGCGGCCTTGCGCCGGGGCGGCGGCCTGCTGCTCGATTGTCAGTTCATGACCGGCCACCTCGCCAGTCTGGGCGCCATAGAGATCACCCAGGCCGAATACCTGAAGCGGCTGCGCGCCGCTCAGATCCCGACGCTGGGCGATGCGGCCGCCTTGGGGGCGGGTGTCGGCGTGGCGCTGGGCTTGGGCGAAGGCGCTGCCGATGGCTTGGCCTCCGGGGCAGCGCTGGCACTGCCTGAGGGGTTCGCGGCGCTGCTGGGCGATGCGGCGGCAGCCGGGCTGTCTTCCTCACCCGGGAACTTCATCGAACAGCTTTTGACCCAGACGTCATAGACCGGGTGCTCGACCACGTTGACCGAAGGTGAATTCTTGAACAGCCAGCCGGAAAAGACCTTGCGCCAGGTCAGCGGCTGATCGGGCTTGTCCCGCTCTTCGACGAAGACCTGCACGAAAGCGCCGGTTTCGGGCGGGCTTTCCCACGGCGGGGTCCGTTCGCAAGTGGCCAGCTTGATCGTGACATTGCCGATCCGCTTGGCCTCGCCGGTCTTGAGGACGATGTCCTGGGTATAGTTGGTCCGCTTGTTGAGCAGGCCGAGTGTGGCCACGCGGTCTTTCACCGGGGTGCCGTATTCGCTTTCCACCACCGCGCCGGAAACGGCCTGTCCCGCCGCAACCTTGGGCACTTCGGTGGCATCGGCCTCGGCCCCGCCCTGCCCCTTGCAGGCGGCCAGCGCCAGCGGCGCCAGCAACAGGAGCGAGCCCCGGCGCATCAGGCGTCCGGTGACCACGCCTCGTAATCGCCGCTGCTGCGGCCGTGGTGCGGGCGGTGCGCCTGGACCGTGCCGGTGGCGTTGGGGGTATATTCGGTTTCCCAGACCCGCGGCGGCGGCAGGTTCGATTCGGGCACGCCATCAAAGCTGCCGTGCAGCCAGCCGTGCCATTCGGCCGGAACCCGGCTGGCATCGTTGGCGCCGTTGTAGATCACCCAGCGGCGCTCTTTCCCGGCAAAGGGATGGCCCTTGGGATAGGGCTTCTTCGCCCGGTAATAGGTGTTGCCCTGCGCGTCAGTGCCAACCTTCTCGCCGGTCAGCGCCGAATTGAGCATCGTGGTAAGGGTCGCCCCGTTCCACCAGGTGAAGATCTTGCCGAAGAATCCCATGCGCGCCCGTTAGCCTTTCTTGCCCCCCGCGCGCAAGGCAGAGATCACCACTCCACCCGATCTCCCGGCACGATCCCCAGCTGCGCCGCGCGGCCGCCGTTCAGTTCGAGCACGGCCTTGACCAGCCCGGTCGATCGCAGCGGGGTTTCGTCATAGGGCACGGCATTGGCGGCGATGTTGGTGATCCGACCGTCGGTGCCGACGAAGATCAGGTCTAGCGGGATCACCGTGTTGCGCATCCAGAAGCTGGCGCCGCGCGGTGGTTCCATCGGGAAAATCATCCCTTCGTCCGCCCCCATCGCAGTGCGGAACATCAGCCCCTTGGCCTGTTCCTGCCCGCTTCGCGCCACTTCGACCCGGAAGGCCAGCTTCTTGCCGCCATGGGTGATCGTCAGCGGCACCACCGGCAGGCCGGACTGGGGGTGGACCGCAGGCGCGGCCTGGGTCGATTGCGCGGTGGCATCGTTGCTGCCCGGTGAGCAAGCAGCAAGCGTCAGGGCCAGGGTTGCAAGCAGGAAACCGCGCATCAATCGTCCTCATCAATCTGGCCGGCCCATTCGATCGCGACCGCTTCGTTTGCGGCATTGACCAATTCGCGCGCGCTGTCCAGCCGGTGCCCGGCACGCAGCAGCGCGGCGATCTGCTTTTCCTTCAGTGCGCGGTCCGGCAGGTCCCGCCCGAACGGCCCGAACCCGCGCTTTTGCGCGCAGGCCAGCGCGGCGCGGCGCTCGGCGCCCTCGCCCGCGCGGACTTCTTCCCGCACATCTTCATCAATCCCGGCAGCGTGGAGCGCCTGGCCGATCCGGCGCTGGCCATAGCCGCGGCGCAGCAGGCTGCCGCTCTTGGCCCGGGCATAGGCCAGATCATCGACATAGCCGCTGGCGACAAACCGCGCGACCAGCGCCCGCACCGGCGCCTCACCCTCTCCCTCCCAGCCGCGTTCGCGCAGCTTGCGCAGCAGATAGCCTTCGAGCTTGGCCGCGCTGGTCGCAAAGCGGGCGACATAGGCCAGCGCCAGCTCCTCAAGCCGGGCCGCGTCGAGCGGGCGGGGCGCGCGTTTGGGGCGGGGCGTGGTTACCATCGGCCTTATTCGTGCCACAGTGTGCCGTAATTGGGAAAGCCTGTGGTGCGGGCAATGAGGGGCCCGTGATGGACTTTACCCTGTGTTGACGCCGGAATAATCAGCGCATCACACTGAAATAGAACGGGTTTTCGCGCATGACCGATGCTTCGCTGATGGAGCCGAATGCTGGTACCGCACTGGTGCCGACGCCGAACGAAGACGATCTTCCGCGCCGCCTTTCCAATTTCGCCACCTTTGGCGAAGCGCTGGACTATGCCGCGACCGGCAAGCGCGGGCTCAATTTTCACGATCCGCGCGGCACCCTGAAGCGGGTCTATCCCTATAGTGAACTGCGCAGCGATTCGCTGGCCATGGCCCGCCGTCTGATTGCCCACGGGATCGGCCAGGGCGACCGGATCGCCTTGATTGCCGAGACTGGCCCGGAATTCGCCGCGCTGTTCTGCGGCTGCATCTATGCCGGGGCCTGGCCGGTTCCGCTGCCGCTGCCGACCAGCTTTGGCGGCAAGGACGCCTATATCGACCAGCTGGCGGTACAGCTGGCGAGCAGCGATCCCAAGGTCCTGTTCTACCCGCCCGAAATTGCCGAGATGACCCACGCCGCCGCCGTGCGGCAGGGCTGCGAGGGGATCGCCTGGAATGCCTTCGCCGCTGGCGCCGCGCCGGACGTGGCCCTGCCCGAAGCCTCGGGCGATGATATCTGCTATCTGCAATATTCCTCCGGCTCGACCCGGTTCCCGCACGGCGTGGCGGTGACCCACGCCAGCCTGCTCAACAACCTGGCCGGGCACGGCGAAGGGATGCTGCTGATTGAAAGCGATCGCTGCGTTTCCTGGCTGCCGTGGTATCACGATATGGGGCTGGTCGGCTGCTTCCTCTCGCCGATCGCCAACCAGGTTTCGGCCGATTACCTCAAGACCGAGGATTTCGCCCGCCGTCCGCTCGCCTGGCTCGACATGATCAGCCGCAATCCCGGCACCACGCTGAGCTATTCGCCGACTTTCGGCTATGACATCTGCGCCCGCCGTATTTCCAGCCAGAGCCACGTTGACGAACGGTTTGACTTGTCGCGCTGGCGGATCGCCGGCAACGGGGCAGACATGATCCGCCCGGACGTGATGCAGGGCTTCGTCAACGCCTTTGCGCCTGCCGGGTTCAAGGCCAGCGCTTTCCTGCCGAGCTATGGCCTGGCCGAAGCAACCCTGGCGGTTACGATCATGCCGCCGGGCGAAGGCATCCGGGTCGAACTGGTTGAGGAAGAGCGCCTGTCCGGCGCCAGCCGCGATCTTTCCCGCCCGGCCCGCTACCGCGCGATCGTCAACTGCGGCAAGGCGGTCAAGGACATGGCGCTCGAGATCCGCGGCGAACATGGCGAGCCGCTGCCGGATCATCACATTGGCAAGGTGTGGTGCAAGGGCCCCAGCGTGATGGTCGGCTATTTCCGCGACCCCGAAGCGACCGAGGCCTGCCTGGTCGATGGCTGGCTGGACACCGGCGATATGGGCTACATGGTGGACGGCTACCTGTTCATCGTTGGCCGCGCCAAGGACATGATCATCATCAACGGCAAGAACCACTGGCCGCAGGATATCGAGTGGGCGGTGGAACAGCTGCCCGGCTTCAACCACGGCGACATCGCCGCCTTCTCGGTCGAGACCGAGAACGG
>JAKPHK010000079.1 GCA_029550345.1 Pseudomonadota bacterium | reverse complement strand
GCGGTCTTCGGCATAGAGCACGAACAGCAGGCGGTAGAGCAGGATGAGCGTTGCCTGGCGGATCTCGTCCAGCGCCGTATCGGCAGGCGCGGCCTTGGCCACCGCCTTGCCAAGCATGGGATAGAGCCGGGTGAAGACCAGGTCGGACAGGCTCTTGGCGACCCGTTCCTCGTAAAACGCCGCTTCGCTGCGCGCGGTATCGTGGAAGCTCGGCGCGCCGGGGGCGGCGCGTTCGAACGCGGAGCGCGCAAACATGGCGGCAAAGACGCGCAGCCAGTGATCGCGTTCGGCTGGGGCAATGCCGCTGTCGAGCAGGTCCGGATCGAGCCCCAGCACCCGCGCGAGGTCGATTTCAAGGTAGTCGTCGATCGTCGAGCGGGCGCCCGAGAAATACAGCCGCCAGCGTGCCCCATTGGTGAGGATGCCCCAGCGCAGCGCGCCGCTGGTCAGGTCGTCGATCCGCCGGAGGTAGCGCAGCAGCTGGGTTGACGGCGTATCGCGGTCTTCGCCCTTGCGGCCCTCGGCGCGGTCCAGCGCGCGGCCCCAGCGCTTGCTTTCGACAATCGCCGCGCCGAATTCGTAGCGCTTCCATTCTTCCGGGTGTTCGTTCGCTTTGGCCTTTGTCGCCGCGTCGATGAACAGCAGGCCATCGGGAACATCGACTCGCCCGGAAGCGGAGAGGTTTTGCTGGGTAAGGTAATCGCTCCAACCGAGCAGCGAGAGCACCGGCCAGACAAGATCGCTTTCCGTGGTCGCCTCGTTCGGGCGGCTGGCGTGCGGGAAACCGGCCAGGATCGCCTCCAGCCGCTCGCGCAAGGGCTGGGGATCGATCGCGGCATAGGCTGCCGTCGCGGCGATGCCTTCGGAAAGGTAGTCCTGGGTGAAAAGCGCGCCGGCGGCGAAGAGGGTCGGATCGTTCACACGCGACGCTTACCGTGCGCCCACGTGCGCGCCAAGGCGCTTCCAAATCAATGATGTTGGCAACGCCGGGCCGGGCGACTGAAACTTCAGACTGTAAGGCTGATCAATGAACAGCGCTCAAACGAAAATTGCGGTCAATCAGCGCATGGGGCAATGAAGAGTCGCAGGTAGGACCCGCAAATCTCCAGCGAGGTCTTGAGCCTGATTCCGGGGGGTAACGCGAGGTCCAGGGGGTATCTTTGGGGGTATCCTGAAAAACGAAGTTGGCAGAAACGCCGGAAATGCGCGTTTTTCGGGCTATATTGCGGTTCCCTTCACCGCTCCATTTTCCTGTCCATCGATGTTCGCAAGGCGTCTGGATAAACCCCAGAAATCCACGGTATTTCACGGCCAACAGGTCCGAGGCGTTCGCCCTCGTTCGCATTCAGTTACCGCCCGTTGGG
>JAKPHK010000077.1 GCA_029550345.1 Pseudomonadota bacterium | reverse complement strand
GCGGTCTTCGGCATAGAGCACGAACAGCAGGCGGTAGAGCAGGATGAGCGTTGCCTGGCGGATCTCGTCCAGCGCCGTATCGGCAGGCGCGGCCTTGGCCACCGCCTTGCCAAGCATGGGATAGAGCCGGGTGAAGACCAGTTCGGACAGGCTCTTGGCGACCCGTTCCTCGTAGAACGCGGCTTCGCTGCGCGCGGTATCGTGGAAGCTGGGCGCGCCGGGCGCCGCACGTTCGAACGCGGAGCGTGAGAACATGGCGGCAAAGACACGCAGCCAGTGATCGCGTTCGGCTGGGGTAACGCCGCTGTCGAGCAGGTCCGGATCGAGCCCCAGCACCCGCGCAAGGTCGATTTCCAGGTAATCGTCGATGGTCGAGCGGGCGCCCGAAAAGTAGAGCCGCCAGCGCGCCCCATTGGTCAGGATGCCCCAGCGCAGCGCGCCGCTGGTCAGGTCGTCGATCCGCCGCAGGTAGCGCAGGAGCTGGGTCGAAGGCGTGTCGCGCTCTTCGCCTTTGCGCCCCTCGGCACGGTCCAGCGCGCGGCCCCAGCGCTTGCTTTCGACAATCGCCGCGCCGAATTCGTAGCGCTTCCATTCTTCGGGGTGCGCGTTCGCCTGGGCCTTTGCCCCCGCGTCGATGAACAGCAGGCCATCGGGAACGTCGACCCGCCCGGAAGCCGAGAGGTTTTGCTGGGTAAGGTAATCGCTCCAGCCGAGCAGCGAGAGGACCGGCCAGACAAGATCGCTTTCCGTGGTCGCTTCATTCGGGCGGCTGGCGTGAGGGAAACCGGCCAGGATCGCATCCAGCCGCTCGCGCAAGGGCTGGGGATCAATCGCGGCATAGGCCGCCGTGGCGGCAATGCCTTCGGAAAGGTAGTCCTGGGTGAAAAGCGCGCCAGCAGCGAAGAGGGTCGGATCGTTCACACGCGACGCTTACCGTGCGCCCACGTGCGCGCCAAGGCGCTTCCAAATCAATGATGTTGGCAACGCCGGGCCGGGAGACTGAAACTACTGACTGCAACGTTGCGCGATGAACAGGGCACGCGCGAAAATTGCGGTCAAGCAGCGCATGGGTCACTGGATAGAGGCAGGTAGGACCCGCGATTCTCCAGACGGGTCTGGAGGCTCAATCCGGGGGTAGCGCAAGGCTATGGGGGTATCTTTGGGGGTATCCTGAAAAACGAAGTTGCCAGAAACGCCGGAAATGCGGGTTTTCTGGGCTATTTTGCGGTTCCCTTCACCGCTCCATTTTCCTGTCCATCGATGTTCGCAAGGCGTCTGGATAAACCCCAGAAATCCACGGTATTTCACGGCCAACAGGTCCGAGGCGTTCGCCCTCGTTCGCATTCAGTTACCGCCCGTTGGG
>JAKPHK010000072.1 GCA_029550345.1 Pseudomonadota bacterium | reverse complement strand
AAAAATGTATGGTCCGCCCCGCGTTTGCAAGGTTGTGGTGCGTGGCCGTCCGGCTTGCGTAAATGTATCCGGCCTCTGATCAGTCAGCCGCTTTTGGCGGCAAGGCCTTGATGAGATCCGCGCCTCGGGTTCCAGATTAGTGGTGCGGGATCGGGTCCCGCTTTTTTGCGCGTGGCTTACCCGAGGTCGATCAACCGTTTGGTCATCACTTTCCCCTGCAATCGGTTCTGCAGTCGAAGGATCAGCTTTGTGCTGCGCCTTTCGATTGCAGATAGACGGTGCCGGGCCTCGTCAGGATGGCCCATACGATCCGGGTCAGCTTGTTGGCCAAGGCCACGACGGCCTTGTTGCGATGGGTTCGCGCTTCCAGCGCCGAGAGCCAGCCGCCAAGGGCGTGGTTCGCCCGGTTTAGATGCAGAAAGCAGGACCGCGCGCCGTGAATGATCAGCCGTCGCACATAGCGATTGCCACGCTTGCTGATGCCCAGAAGGGTCTGCTTGCCCCCGGTCGAATGCTCGGCGGGAACCAAGCCCAGCCATGCGGCGAGATCGCGCGCCTTGCGGAATTGGCGTCCATCTCCTGCGGCGGCAACAATCGCAGTCGCGCCAAGCGCGCCGATGCCCGGGATGGTCACGAGGCGGCTGACGGCGTCATGCTGGCTGGCATAGGCCTCGACCTTGCCGTTCACGGTTTTGATGCGCCCCTCGATATAGGCGAGGTCATCGAGCAGCTCTTCAAGCAGCACCCGCATGGCTGGGGTCAGATCGTTCTCGGAATTGTCCAGATGCCGCCGGATGTCGGCATGGAAGCCGCCGCCGCCGACCCGCATCGCCAACCCATATTCGAGGCAGAAGGCACGGGCCTGGTTCATCAGCGCCGTGCGTTGTCCGACAAGACGGTCGCGGATGCGGTGCAAGGCTTGCAGATCGACTTGCTCGGGCGTTCGAACCTCGACGAAGCGCATCGTCGGTCGCGTTACGGCTTCGGCGATGGCGGCCGCATCGACCGTGTCTGTCTTGTTCGATTTGACATAGGGCTTCACGAAGCGCGCCGGGATGATCCGGGCATCATGGCCCATCGCGGCAAGCCGCCGCGCCAGCCATTGCGAGCCTGGGCAGGCCTCCATGCCGATCAGCACCTTCGGCGCGGCATCGAAGAAGGCCATCAACGTATCGCGCGAGAACTTCGCGCGCTGGATCACCGCTCCGGCGGCGTTCAGGGCGACGACGTGGAACACCTTCTTGCCGATGTCGATGCCGAAGGCCGTCGTCTGTGGATCAGGTTTGGTGCGCATCCTTTCTCTCCGTATGGTGTGGTGTCCCCCGATGCTACGCCGGGGTGCGGGGCGGACCATCCCATTA
>JAKPHK010000068.1 GCA_029550345.1 Pseudomonadota bacterium | reverse complement strand
GAAATCGGTTCGGCGGTAGGCGGCTTCGACCTTATTGGGCAGCTTGTGGGCGAGGGCCTTGTCAGCAACCTCCTTGGGGAAGTCGGTGCATTCGGCAGCCCAGTCTGTGAAGGTGGATCGGAAGCCATGCACGGTGATGCTCGCGAAACCATCGTCGCGCAGCAGCTTGGTCATAGTCATGTCGCTGATCGGCTTCTTGCCATCGTTGGAAAAGACCAAGCCCGTATCGCTGGTCCGCTCTTCCCAGCGTTTGCGCAGCAGTGCCACAACCGCTGCCGAAAGCGGCACCACATGGGTTTCGCCCGCCTTCATCCGTGCAGCCGGAATGGTCCATACCGCGTTCTCGAGATCGAACTCGGCCCATACCGCAAGGCGCGTCTCGTTGGACCGCACTGCATTGTAGATCGTGAAGCGCAAGGCATCGCGCCCCGTCGTTGGGGAGGCGGCGGCAAGCTTCTGCATCAGCGCCGGGACATCGGAATATGGCATGGCCTCCATGTGCCCCCGCTTGTCGTTCTGACGCGGCAGCCCCTTGCGCACCGAACGCAATGAAACCTCTTCTGGCACCCAGCCTTTCACATGCGCGAAATCGAGCACAACGCCGATGCGCTGGAGCAAGCGCCGGGCTGTTTCCGGTATCTCAAGCCAGATCGGTGAGAGAGCCTCGACGACGCTGGCGCTGTCCACCTTATCGACCGGCTTCTTGCCGATGCGCGGAAAGAGGTGTCGCTCAAACCCCGAAAGCCAGCGGGCATGATGGCCATCCTTCCAACCGTCGCCCAGGGTTTCATGGCACGTCCGGGTTGCCGCCTCGAAGGTCGGTATGACCTTGCGTGCCTTTCGCCGCTCGGCGACAGGATCGAAGCCGTCACGAACCCGGCGGCGCAATTCTGCTGCCGCTGTTCTGGCATCGGTCAGCGAAACATCATGCGCCGATCCCAGCCCATAGTCGCGGCGGTGGCCTTTCAACTGCATGCGCAGCACCCAGGTGCGCGCGCCGCTAGGCTTTACGACCAGGCACAAGCCCCTGCCATCGACATGGCGACCGGGCTTCGCGTTCTTCACTTTCAATACTGTCAGCGCCATCAGGTT
Source organism: Pseudomonadota bacterium (assembly GCA_029550345.1). Taxonomy (GTDB): domain Bacteria; phylum Pseudomonadota; class Alphaproteobacteria; order Sphingomonadales; family Sphingomonadaceae; genus Novosphingobium. The sequence continues at coordinate 205,151 of JAKPHK010000068.1, read as the reverse complement.
CGAGTCCCTGTCAGGGATTTATACCGCCAAAAACGGGGGTATTTGGTCCCACAATCGTTCCCACATTTCAGCGGGAATTTAGGCGATTCAGGGCGACCGACCGCGAACACGTTACAAGATAAATCGCTGATTTTACAGAGTAGTTGGAGACGCTCTGAAATTGCCCGAGACGAAAGTTATAGCGCCTCCTCCGCTACCATTTCAGGTCATTGCCATTTACCGGCGGACCGTTTCGATCGGATTTTCTGATTTTCCGTCGGCGGGTTCCGCTGGACTGTGCGGCTGCCACTTTAGTTCTGGCGTTACCTGACCGTGATCGTTGGATCGGGGCACGGATTTGCCTGCGTGGACCTGTTCACCTGTTGCACACACGCGGCGAGGGCATTGCCGTGCGCGATCAGATAGGAAAGTATCGGCCGCAAGGATGGGATGTCTTCGAATCCGGCGAACAAACGGTGCTGCACCGGGACGGCGGATGTTGTGTGCAAATTCACTACAAGGCCTGATGTAATGGCATCGAAAATCATGCTCAAATGCCTGACGCACAGTCCGCTGCGGGGGATCAACGATCCCGGGGCCGATGTGGTAGCCGAAGTCGATGCGGTGACTGCCCGGGCGCGTGCTGAGGTGGAGGCGTTCGATCCGGAGCTGATCGTGATCTTCGCGCCGGACCACTACAACGGCTTGTTCTATGATCTGATGCCGCCCTTCGTGGTCGCCACGGCGGCAGAATCAGTCGCCGATTACAAGACTTTGCCGGGCGCCCTTTCGGTGCCGTCTGACCTCGCGCTGGGCCTGGTTGAGCATCTGCATGAAAGCGACATCGATGTCGCCCTGTCGCACCGTCTGCAGGTCGATCACGGCTGCACCCAGACATTTGAGGAAATGACTGGCAGTCTGACCCGCTATCCGGTGATCCCGATCATCATCAATTGCGTCGCGCCGCCGTTCGCGGCTTATCGTCGGATCCGCAAACTGGGCGATGCGGTGGGGCGGTATCTGGCGGGACTGGACAAGCGGGTGCTGGTGCTGGGCACGGGCGGTCTCTCGCACGAGCCGCCAGTGCCGCTGGTGGCGGGGGCTCCCGACGATGTTCGTGAGTTCCTGATCGCCGGGCGCAACCCGACGGAAGAGGCGCGCGCCGCACGGCAAGCCAGAACCATTGCCGCAGGGCAGATATATGGGACACCGCAAAGCACATTGACGCCGCTCAATCCCGAATGGGACGAATGGTTCATCGACCTGCTTGTGTCCGGGCGCGTGGCCGAGGCGGACAAGTTCGACATCGCCGAAATCTCGCGCGAGGCCGGGCGCTCTACCCATGAAGTCCGCACCTGGGTGGCCGCCTTTGCGGCGATTTCCAGCAATGGCGCCTATACCGCGCGCAAGGACTATTATCGGCCGATCAATGAATGGATTGCTGGCTATGGCGCGGTGACCGCTGAACACGTGGGTCAGCCCGAAGCGCTAAGCGGCCAGCAGCAAAGCGACGGTGCGGGGCGATGAGCCGCGCGTTCCGGGCTGAGGTGACCGGAACCGAACCCGTCCGGACCGCGTTCGCGCGGTTGCCGTCAGGCGGCAAAGCGGCTCGCTGCGCCCGGCCGCCGTGCCGGGTGCGTGACATTCCGGCCGGGGCAAACCATAAAGCCCGGAACCAGGGCAAAATCGGCGAACGTCTGGGCGCGCGGATGCTTTGGTGCATTCCTGCCGCCGTGCAACTCCTTCGGTGTCAGGGTCTGACCTCTATGCCGGAGAGCACGAATATGGCGAACGAAACCGACTCCTTGACCGCCTGGCAGGTCAATCCGGACCTGGCCGGGCTTGATCCGGTTTCACCTGCTGACCATTGCGCCTCGCTTCGGCATTTCGCGGCGGGGGTGACGGTCATCTCCAGCGCCGATCAGACGACCCGCGCGGCCCTGACCGCCACTGCGGTCTGTTCGGTTACCGCCGATCCGCCGCGGCTGGTGGTCTTCGTCAACAAGAACGTGCGGGCCTGCGCAGTCATCATGGCCAGCGGCAACCTGTGCGTGAACCTGCTGGCGGCCGATCAGCAGGACATCGCCATGGCTTTCGCAGGGATGCTTGAAGGCGTTGACGGCGAAAAACGGTTCGATTTTGGCACCTGGGGCAGCGAGGTGACGGGCGCCCCGGTGCTGCAGGATGCACTTGCCACATTCGACTGCCGGGTGGTCAGCATCCTGGATGAGAGCACCCATCAGGCATTCCTGTGCGAGGTGCTGTCCACCCGCTCGCGTACCGACTGCGACGCCCTGATCTACATCAACGGAGGGTTCCAGCGGATCGCACACTGAACGCCGCTGGTGCCCGTCAACTTCCCGACGAGCACCACTTCAATGACCCATACCCAGGAAAGCACGAGCACTTTGCAACCGTCGATGTCGCCGGACGGCAGATGCGAGTGCATTACAACGATGTGGGCAGCGGCAAAGAAGTGGTCGTCATGCTGCACGGTTCCGGTCCGGGGGCGACCGGCTGGGCCAATTTCAACCGCAACATCGATCCGCTGGTTGATGCCGGATACCGCGTCATTCTGCTTGATTGCCCGGGCTGGGGGCAGAGCGACACGGTGGTCTGCGATGGTTCGCGATCAGACCTCAACGCCGCCGCGCTCAAGGGCCTGGTGGACGTGCTTGGCATCAGCAGCGCCCGAGGCTCAGGCACCTAGCAACCGCGCGGTGCTCGCGCTGTGCTTCATCGTCACCGTATTCGAAGGCTATGACCTGCAGAGCATGGGCGTTGCCGCGCCGCTGCTGGGCAAGGCGATGGGGCTGGACAAGGCGCAGATGAGCGCCGCACTGACTGCCGCGATGCTGGGGCTGATGGGCGGCGCGGCGAGCGGCGGCTGGCTTGGTGACCACCTGAGCCGGACCATGGTTCTGGCGATTGCCTGCGGGCTGTTCGGGCTCGGCACGCTGGCCACCGCTTTCGCCTGGGATCTGCCATCGCTGGTCGCGTTTCGTGCCTTGACCGGGCTGGGCATTGGCGCGGCCCTGCCGAATGTCATGGCGATCCTCGCCGACAGCACCTCGCCAGAGCGGCTCGGCCGGCAGGGCACAACAATCTTCATCGGATTTCCGGTTGGCGCGATCGCCGCTGCGGCGCTGCTGGTGGTCTTCCCCAATCTGCCCTGGCAAGGAATCTTCGTGGTCGGCGGGGTTCCGCCGATCCTGCTGATGCCGTTCATCTGGCGGGTCGGCACCGCAGCCATGCGGCACCGCAAGGCCAACCCCGTTCCACTCGGCAAGGGCGTTGAGGAAGGACCGAAAGACAACTTCGGCGCACTGTTCGGCGAGGGGCGGCTGATGACCACACTGGCGCTGTGGGCCAGCACGATAACCGTGCTGACGCTGCTGTACCTGTACCTCAACTGGTTGCCCAGCCTGATCGTCGATCGCGGCTTTTCGGTGACCTTCGGTTCGCTGGTCATGGGGGTATTTCAGATCGGCAGCGTGATCGGTGCGCTGATGCTGGGGCGGCTGGTGGACAGCATCGGGCTACGCTGGCCGGTTACGGTGGCCGCGCTGTTGCTGGCGCTGGTCACGGCCTGGCGCGCTTTTGCCGATACCCAGCCTTCGCTGCTGATCGCCGCGGCGCTCAATGGCGCCTGCGTGGTGGGCGCGCAATTCGTGCTCTATAGCGTCACCCCGGCCTACTACCCACCCAAGGCCCGGGGCATCGGCAGCGGTGCGACGGTTGCCGCCGGACGGCTCGGCGCGGTGTTCGGACCGCTGGGGTTCGGCCTGATCCTGGCTGCCGGGGTCGATCAGACCAGCGCGGTGCTGGCGATGCTGCCGTTCATCCTGCTGGCGGCGTTTTGCCTGTTTCTGCTGGGCGGCAGGGCACGGGCGCTGCCGACCCGGGAGACGACGGTGTGAGCACCCAGGCCGGTCGTGATCTGCTGGCCGATGTCAGGCGCGATCTGCGCCTGCCGATCGTGGTCGCCCCGATGTTTTTGATCAGCGGCCCGGACATGGTCATCGCCGCCGGACAGGCAGGGGTCCTGGGCGCCTTGCCTGCACCCAATGCCCGGACGATCGAAGTGCTGGCCGATTGGCTGGCGCAGATCGACGCGGCCTTCGCCGCGATGGGCAGCCCGGCGCGCGTGACCGAACAGGTCCACGCCTATGGCGGCGCAGTTTTTGCCGATGTGATTTCGGTGGCCCAGGCGCGCAAGGCGATTGCCGGCGGGGCTGATGGCCTGATCCTCGTCACCGCGGGTGCGGGCGGCCACACCGGCACGCTCAACCCCTTTGCCTTCGTCGATGAGGTCCGGCAATTCTGGGACGGTCCGATCGCACTGGCGGGCGGAATCGCGACCGGCCGGGCGATCCGTGCCGCCGAGGCCGCAGGGGCCGACCTGGCCTATATCGGCACCCATTTCATCGCCGCGCAGGAAAGCCTGGTCAGCGATGAGAACCGGCAACTGCTGGGCCAGTGCAGCAGCGCCGATGTTGTCACCACGGATGCCGTGTCGGGGGTTCCGGCCAACTGGTTGCGGCCCAGCCTTGAGAAGGCCCAGTTGGACAGCCGCGAGGGCAAGCCGGTTGCCGCGCCAGACTTTTCGAACCTGCATTCGTCGTCAAAGGCGTGGAAGGATATCTGGGGGGCGGGGCAGACTCCCGGCGCGCGCCCGCTCGCCGCAATTGTCGAAGATCTGGCGCAGCAATATGCCGCTGCCGGGGCGGTCAGCCGATCGGCGTGATCCCGCGCGCGCGGACCATCGCGTCTATTGCGGGGAAGGCCCGCAGCGGCTCTTCCAGATCGCGGCCCAGGCGCAGTGCGGCACCGACCAGCGCCGCGTATTCGCTGCGATTTCCCGCCTCAAGATCGCGTTGCAGCGAGGTGGTGGCTTCGGCCGGAAAGCCCGCGATGAACCGCAGCGTCTGCTCTGCGCAGTCGGCGGGCAGGGCAATGCCGCTGCGCTGCGCCAGCCGGGCAATCTCTTCCATCGCGCCGCGCAGCAAGGCCGCACCTTCGGCACTGGAAAGAACCTGTCCGGCCGGAACCCCCAGCGCGGCTGCGGTGCCACCAAGCGAAGCGGCAAGCATGAATTTGGTCCACAGGGCAGCTTCGATCCGGTCTTCCCGGCTTGCCCCGATCCCGGCTGCTTCCAGCACCGCATGGAACTGCGACAGAACGCTTTCACAGGCTTGAGTCTGCCCGGGTTCGGGCCGCCATGCTGCGAAGGCAAGTGAAATCGGCACGCCGACGTGCCGCAGCATATCGCCGTCATATTCGACGAAGCCGTGCATCCGGGCGGCGATGACGCGGGCCTGGGGGAGGGCGCGGCATACCTGATCCGGCGCGTCGATCCCGTTTTGCAGCGTGACGAAGGCGGCATCGCGCAGCAACGGGCGGCACGCGGCCTGGGCAAGTGCGCCGTCAAGATCGCAGGTCTTCACCGCCAGAAGAGCCAGATCGGGTGGCTCCGCAATCGCGTCCCAGCTGACTGCCGGGACCGGCACGCTCCGCGTCCCGGTGCTGTCGGCAAAGTGCAGCCCCTGTTCACAGAGCCGGGCCAGCCGGTTGCCCCTGGCAAGCAGGGAAACCTGCGCGCCGGCCCGGTGGAGCAGGGCGGCCAGCGCCGATCCGGCGGCGCCGGCCCCGATCACCAGAATGCGCGGCGCGCCCTCGTTCAATGCTTCAGCAGATCAAGCGCGATATCGACAATCATGTCTTCCTGCCCGCCGACCATCTTGCGGCGGCCAACTTCGGCCAGGATCGAGCGGGTATCGACGCCGTAATCCTCAGACGCCTTTTCAGCGTGCCGCAGGAAGCTGGAATAGACCCCGGCATAGCCCAGCGTCAGCGTTTCGCGATCGACCCGGACCGGACGGTCCTGTAGCGGCCGCACCAGATCCTCCGCCGCGTCCATCAGCGCAAACAGATCGCAGCCGTGGTTCCAGCCGCAGCGATCGGCGGCGGCGATGAACACCTCCAGCGGGGCATTGCCCGCGCCCGCGCCCACGCCCGCCAGGCTGGCATCGACCCGCACTGCGCCGTTCTGAACCGCGACCATCGAATTGGCGACCCCCAGCGAAAGGTTGTGGTGGGCGTGAACGCCGCGCTGGGTTTCGGGCTTGAGAACCCGGTCATAGGCCTGCAGGCGCGCGGCATATTCGTCCATGTTCATGGCCCCGCCGCTGTCGGTCACATAGACGCAGTGCGCGCCATAGCTTTCCATCAGCAAGGCCTGCTGGGCCAGCGCTTCGGGGCTGGTCATGTGGCTCATCATCAGAAAGCCCGAGACGTCGATCCCAAGGTTGCGGGCCGCCTCGATGTGCTGCTTCGACACATCGGCTTCGGTGCAATGGGTGGCGATCCGGACCGAGCGGACGCCCATTTCATAGGCGTGCTTGAGATCGTGGACCGTGCCGATGCCCGGCAGCAGCAGGGTGGTCAGCACCGAATGTTCAAGAACCTCGGCAACGGCGCCGATCCAGTCCCAATCGGTGTAGGCGCCAAAGCCGTAGTTGAAACTCGATCCCTGCAGCCCGTCGCCGTGCGCAACCTCAATCGCATCGATCTTGGCCTGATCGAGCGCGCGGGCGATCGCCTTGACGTGATCGAGGCCATACTGGTGGCGGATCGCGTGCATCCCGTCACGCAGGGTAACGTCCTGGATGTAGAGCTTGGTGGTGGTCGGATCAAAGGTCATGCCGGGGCTCCTTCATGCATACGCGCCACCATCTTTTCAGCGGTCCGCAGCGCGGCGGAGGTCATGATGTCGAGGTTGCCGGCATAGGCCGGGAGATAGTGCGCCGCGCCTTCCACTTCGAGGAAGACCGAAACCTTGAGCCCCGTGAACTGGGCGTCCATTTCAGGAATGCGCAGCGGGCGGTTCGATCCGATGTGTTCGAACTACACAGCCTGCTTCATGCGGTAGCCGGGGACATAGGTCTGCACCTCTGCCACCATGTCGTGCACGCTTTTGCGGATCGCGTCCTGATCGGCATCTTCGCACAGGCAATAGACCGTATCGCGCATGATCAGCGGCGGTTCGGCGGGGTTGAGGATGATGATCGCCTTGCCGCGGGTCGCGCCGCCGACGTCCATGATTGCCTGGCTGGTGGTTTCGGTGAACTCGTCGATATTGGCGCGGGTGCCGGGACCGGCGCTCTTCGAGGAGATCGAGGCGACGATTTCGCCATAGTGGACCTTGGCAACACGGTTGACCGCCGCGACGATCGGGATAGTGGCCTGGCCGCCGCAGGTGACCATGTTGACGTTCTTTGCATCAAGGCAGGTTTCGCCGTTGACCGGCGGGACAACATAGGGGCCGATCGCGGCCGGGGTCAGATCGACCATCCGCTTGCCCGCGGCCTGAACCAGTTCGTTGTTGCGCTTGTGCGCGCCGGCGCTGGTCGCGTCGAAAACGATTTCGACATCGGCGAATTCGGGCATGGCGATCAGGCCGTCGATCCCTTCGTGGGTGGTGGCCACGCCCATCCGCTGGGCCCTGGCCAGGCCATCGGATTCGGGATCGATCCCCACCATCACGCCCATCTCCAGGGTTTTTGACAGGCGCATCACCTTGATCATCAGGTCGGTGCCGATATTGCCCGATCCGATGATGGCAACCTTGGTCTTGCCACTCATTCCGCATCTCCAAAGCTAAAGCCGCATTCACCGATGCCGCCAACGATTGCATGAACCCGGTCACCGGGGTTGAGCGTGATCATCGGCCCGAGGGCCCCGGCCAACAGGATGTCTCCGGCCTTCAGCGGCTCGCCCCGCTCGGCCAGGGTACGCGCCAGCCAGGCCGCCGCGTTCAGCGGATTGCCCATCACCGCCGCCCCGCTGCCGCGCGATACGGCCGCGCCGTTGACGGTCATCGTCATGTCCGCAGCGGGCAGATCCAGTCCGCTGAGCGGCAGCCCCGCCTCGGCCAGGACGAAGAACGCCGATGAACCGTTGTCGGCAACGGTATCGGCAAAGGTGATCTTCCAGTCGGCAATGCGGCTATCGACGATCTCGATCGCGGCGTGGACGCTCGCCACCGCCTCTGCCACCTGTTCGGCGGTGGTCTGAGGGGAGGGCAGATCGGCACCCAGAACGAAGGCGATTTCGGCTTCGGCCTTGGGCTGGATCGACTGCGCCGGATCGAGCCGCCCGCCGTCGGCAATCTGCATATCGGCGAACAGCACGCCGAAATCGGGCTGGTCAACGCCCAGCTGCTTCTGCACGGCTTCGGCGGTCAGCCCGGCTTTGCGGCCGACGATGCGGCGGCCTTCTGCCTGCCACAGCCGGGTGTTGATTTCCTGCACGGCATAAGCGCCGACGGAATCGGTCGGTTCCAGCAGATCGCGCAGCGGGGCGACGGTGCTGCCCGCATAGGCATCGCGCAGGCGTTTTGCGGCTTCCTGATAGATGGCGTTCACGGCATCTCTCCTCGCTGTCCTTGTAACCCGATTTGGCATTCGTTCGATCTTCTACAACTACATAAATCTTGCATAGTGAGATCATTCTTGCCAGTCAGAGGCATGGCGACCAAGCAGTCAACAACCCTGGCGAAGGGACTGCGCCTGCTTCAGGCGATTCTGGCCGATGGTGGCCGCTCGACCCTGTCGGAGATCGCGCGGCAACAAGGCGTACCGCTGCCGACGGCCCACCGGCTCTCTCTAACGCTTGAGGCGGAAGGGTTCATCGAGCGTAACGAGTGGGGCTGCTTCCTGCCTGGCCAGGCCCTGCCATCGCCGCAGGTCGCGGACCAGGCACCAGAACGGCGGCTGGCGCTGGCCCTGCGGCGTTCGCTGCGCAAGCTGGCGGCCAAGCACTCGGTGCTTGTCCACTTTGGGATTCTGGAAGACGGCATGGTGACCTATCTGGCCAAGGAAAACGGCGGCGGGCAGGAACTGTTTACCCAGGAGCATATGCAGCTTGAGGCCTATTGCTCGGGCATCGGAAAGGTGCTGCTGGCGGCTTTGCCGGATGACGAGCTGGAAAGTTATCTGGCCAACGGCCCCTTCGTGCCGCTGACCCCGCGGACCATCACCACGCCCGAGCAGCTGCGGCGCGAACTGGTAATCGTGCGCGATGAAGGCGTTGCCTATGACCGGTTTGAGGTGCGCGAGGATCTGTTCTGCGTGGCCATTCCCGTCACCGACGAAAACGATCGGGTGATCGCCGGGATGTCGGCCAGCTTCCTCGGTCAGGCGCCGGACCCCGTCAGGGTCAGGGCGCTGCGCCGATCGCTGCTGCGGCTCGCGGCAGAGGCACAGAGCCGGGCCTGATCCGCGCCCGGCCCGCCGTCAGTTGGCGAAAACCACCGTGCGCGTGCCGTTCAGGAAAACCCGGCCTTCGAGATGCATCTTGACCGCGCTGGCCAGAACCCGGCGCTCGACATCGCGGCCCTTGGCGACCAGATCTTCGGGGGTATCGCGATGGGTGATCGCCTCAACATCCTGGGCGATGATCGGCCCTTCATCGAGATCGGCGGTGACGTAGTGGCTGGTCGCGCCGATCATCTTCACCCCGCGCTCATAGGCCTGGTGATAGGGCTTGGCGCCCTTGAAGCCGGGCAGGAAGCTGTGGTGGATGTTGATGCAGCGCCCTGAAAGGAACTGTGCCATCTCGTCCGACAGGATCTGCATATAGCGGGCCAGCACCACCAGATCCGCACCGGTATCGTCGATGATCGCGCGAATGGCGGCTTCCTGCTGGGGCTTGGTGTCGCGCGTGATCGGCAGATGGTGGAACGGAATGCCGGGCACGACCTGCGGCTGATCGTCTGCGCGCGGGTGGTTGGAAACGATCCCGACCACGTCCATCGCGATTTCTCCGATGTGCTTGCGATAAAGCAGATCGACCAGACAGTGATCGAAACCGGACACCAGGATCAGCACTTTCTGTGGCACGGCGGGATCGCGCAATTCCCATTCCATCCCCAGATCGGCCGCGATCGGGGTAAAGCCGGTGCGCAGGGTTTCGATGTCGTGGCTGGCGGGATCGAACACTACCCGCATGAAGAACCGGCGGGTGCGCCGATCCTCGAACTGCTGGGCATCAAGGATGTTGCAGCCCAGCGCGGCGAGATAGCTTGAAACCCGCGCGACGATGCCGGGGCGATCGTTACAGACGATCCGCAGGATGAAATTGCGTGTCATGCGCGCGCCCCTAATCCAAAATGGCCAGACATGGAATGCCCCCGATCCGGTGCCGCCTACGCTGATCAGCGCATCGCGAGAACCCCGCCCAGCACCACCAGCAGCATCACCACCGTTTCCAGCACAATCAGCGCAAACGGACGCCAGCCAACGCTGAGTACGCTTTTGAGATCGGTCTTGACCCCGATCGCGGTGATCGAAACGACCAGGAAATAGTGCGAAGCGGTGGTGCCCAGCGTGGCGACATTCGCCGGAATGAGCTTCAGCGAATTGAGCGCCGCGAGAACGAAGAAGGCAATCAGAAAGCCCGGGACATACTGGATTCTGGATGCGCCATCCTGCCGCGCGGCCTTGCGGCCAAGCCAGAAATAAACCCCCATGACGATCGGCAGCAACATCGCCACGCGAACCAGTTTCACGAAGGTCGAAAGATCACCCACTTTCGGAGAGATGGCTTTCCCCGCCGCAACCACCTGGGCAACATCGTGGATCGTGCCGCCCAGGATGACGCCCATTTCCTCTTCGGTCAGGCCCAGCGCCGTGACCAGCAGAGGATAGAAGATCATCGCCACGGTCGCCATCAGGGTGACCACCGCGATCACCACGGCAAGCGATCGCTCGCTTTCCTTGTCCTGCGGCAGGACGCTGGAAACCGCCGCCGCTGCCGAGGCTCCGCAAACCGCGACCGAGCCGCCGCTGAGCGCGGCAAATTCGGGCGAAAGACCCAGCATCCGTGCACCCAGGGCTGCCGTCAGCATGGTTACGCCCATCGCGAAAATCACCAGCAGCAGCGGCGCAAGCCCGATCGAGATGATGTCCGAATAGGCGATCTTGATGCCGAGCAGCGCCACGCCGAAGCGCAATACGTTGCGGGCAGAAAAGGCGATCCCAGCTTTGGTCTTTTCCAAATCATAGACGAAGTGGATTGCCAGCCCGATCAGCAGCGCGATCAGCATCGGCGGCGCGCCGTAATGCTGGCTGATTGCCTCGGCACAGATCCCGCCAACCGCTGCAATCAGGATCCCCGGGTAGTGCCTTATGAGCCAGTCCTGCCAGGCCGGTGGGGAAGTGCTTGGCATGATCGGCGATGCTCCTGACAGACTGGGTTGACGGTGACCTGTGGGGCTGTTGCCAGTTACCGGGCGCCGCGTCGAGGCTTGCGCCCAACCTGGCTTGCTGGCAAGCGCGGCTGCATGACCGATTTGCGCGTTCTCCCGCTGGCAGGTGTCCACAACTTCCGCGACTATGGCGGCTATCACGGCGCAGATGGCGCGCGGCTGAAGACCGGGCTGCTGTGGCGATCGGCCCAGCACGGCGATGCCAGCGATGCCGATCTGCAGGCGATCCACGATCTGGGGATCGCACACGTGATCGACCTGCGCGGCCCGAGCGAGCGGGAAAGGAAGCCGTGCCGCCGCCATGACGAGTTTTCGGCAAACGTCTGGACCTATCCCGAAGAAACCGCCGGGCTTGCCCTGCACAGCGAGGCGGCGGACGGGGTGGTCAGCGCGGCAGAGGCGCGCGCCGCAATGATCCGGCTTTACGAAGGAATCGCCTTTCGTGACAATCTGGTGCCGATGCTGCGGCTCTATTTCGAATTGCTGCTCCGCGCCGATGGCCCCAGCCTGGTGCACTGCGTGGCGGGCAAGGACCGCACCGGCTTTGCCGTGGCGATGGCCCAATACGCGCTGGGCGTTTCGCGTGGCGCGATCCTTGAAGACTATCTGTTGACCAATGCCGCCAGCAAGCTGGAAGACCGGATCGCGGCTGAGGCTTTCAAGGATCACCCGAAATATGCCGCGCTCGATCCCGCTACGGTCCGGGCGCTGTGGGGTGTGGAGGCCGATTACCTCAACACCGCGCTTGATGCGGTGGAGGCGCGGCACGGCACGATCGACGCCTATCTTGAAGCTGTGCTGGGGATTGATGCGGCCAGGCGGGATGCGCTGCGCGGCCACTACCTTGTCAGTTAAAGAAACGCCTTCACTTCGGCCATGAACCGGTCAAACTGGTCATGATGCAGCCAGTGGCCGGCGTTTTCGAACTCGACCAGCCGCGTTCCGGCGTGGAAGGCTGCCAGTCGGCCATCCTTGGCCGGGCTGCTGGCCCATGAATCGAGCCCATAGAGCAGCAGGATCGGGCAGGTTATCGCGGCCCACAACTGGTCCATCCGGTCCTGCGGAGTATCCTCAAACGGCCAGACGTTGAGATAGGGATCGAATTTCCAGCTCCAGGTGCCGTCCTCGTTACGGCTGGCGCCGTGGATGGTCAGGTGGCGGGCCTGTTCATCGGTCAGGAAGGCGTTTTCCTCCTTCATCCGGGCATAGGCGGCCTCGATCGTGGGATAGCGGCGCGGCATTCGTCCGGCGGCGGCGCGGCGCTTGTCGATCCAGTCGCGAAAGCGATTGGCATAGCCTTCCTCTTCGCGCTCGGCCCGGACCTTGGGAGAGGGGCCAAGCCCTTCGATGTTGACGAGCTTGCGGACCTTTTCGGGGTAAAGGCCGGTAAAGCGCGTGGCAATGTTTCCGCCCAGCGAATGCGAAACGATCGTCACCTCGTCATGACCCAGGGTGTGGACCAGCTGCGCGAAGTCATAGACGAAGGCGTTCATCTCGTAATTGCCGTCCGGCGCCCAGGCGCTGTCGCCATGGCCGCGAAGATCGGGGGCGATGACGTGCCAGTCTTTCGCCAGTTCCTCTGCCACCCAGTCCCAGCTGCGGCAATGATCGCGCCCGCCATGTTGTAGGATCAGCGGCGGCGCATCGGGGTTACCCCAATCGACGTAGTGCAGGCGCAGGCGCTGTGAGATGAAGGTGTTTGCGGTCGGTCCGTGCGGGGTCATGGGCTGTGCCTTGCTCTGATCCGGACAGCGCGTCAATCCCGGGGAAATTGCACGGGTTGGCACTGGCAATGTTCAGGCACGCTGCCTATCTGCTGCGGCATAACGGAGGACATGATGGCAGTTCACACCACCCGGATGTTGATCATCGGCTCGGGCCCGGCCGGGCTTTCCGCGGCGATCTATGGCGCGCGCGCCGGGATGCAGCCGATCGTGGTGCAGGGGCTTCAGCCCGGCGGGCAGCTGACCATCACCACCGATGTCGAAAATTATCCGGGCTTTCGTGATGTGATCCAGGGCCCGTGGCTGATGCAGGAAATGCAGGCCCAGGCCGAACACGTCGGCACCCGGATGCTGTGGGATACGATCGTCGATATCGACCTTTCCGGCCCGCCGTTCCGTGCGACCGGAGACAGCGGCGACGTTTACGAAGGCGAAACGCTGGTGATCGCCACCGGTGCCCAGGCCAAATGGCTGGGCGTGGCGGGTGAACAGGAGCTTTCGGGTAAGGGGGTTTCAGCTTGCGCTACCTGTGACGGGTTTTTCTATCGCGGCAAGAAAGTGGTGGTGATCGGCGGCGGCAACACCGCCGTGGAAGAGGCGCTGTACCTTACCAACCACAGCCAGGACGTGACCCTGATCCACCGCCGGGATTCGCTGCGGGCGGAAAAGATCTTGCAGGACCGGCTGCTGGCCCATCCCAACATCAAGGTGCTGTGGAACAAGGCGGTCGATCATTTCGTCGGAGGCGATACCGGGCTGACCGGGGTGGCGCTGAAAGACACCGTAACCGGCGAAAGCAGCATCGCGCCGACCGACGGGGCTTTCGTCGCGATCGGCCACGCTCCCGCGACCGAGCTGTTCAAGGGCAAGCTGGAACTGGATGGTGGCGGCTATATCGTGGTCCAGCCCGGCACGCCCAAGACTGCGATCCCCGGCGTTTTCGCCTGCGGTGACGTGATGGACCACACCTATCGTCAGGCGGTAACCGCCGCAGGCACGGGCTGCATGGCCGCGCTCGACGCCGAGCGGTTCGTGGCCGAGCGCGACTTCGCAGCGTCTAAGGGCTGACCCCGCGCAGCGCGGCGAGGATCTGGCCCTGAAGCCAGATCGTCGCCTGCGGCTCGACAAAGCTGTGCCCGGCCTTGGGGCAGGTGCGCAGGCGCGGATCGTCCTTGTCCCAAACTGCCTTGAAAGCCTGTGCGGTGCGATCGTTTTCAGCCAGCAGGATCGTCGCCGGGCCGTAATAGGCCTTGAGCGCCTCTGCCATGTCCTGCGCCAGCGAGCTTGGCGGCGGGGCGGGCTTTACCGCCTCTACCAGGCTGCTGGCCATTTTGGTGACCTTGACCTTGCCGGAGAACAGCCGCTTCAGCGCAGCCGGATTGGTCAGCCGCCGCAGATAATAGCTGCGCATCGCCGAGGGCGGCATCGGGGTTGCTTCCGGCTCCGGCTCTGGCGCGGCAGCTTCGGCCACTGCTTCCGGCTCCGCTTCGGGCTCGGGATCGAAGGTCCAGGGATTGGCCAGCACCAGCGCATCGCACATCGCGCCCTTGGCCAGCATCAGTGCGCTGGCGGCATCGCAATTGCCGAAAGCGACGATCTTGCGCAGGGTTGGCACATGGGCGCGGAAGGCGTTGATCGCGGCGGCAATATCGGGGCCGCTGCCGGTGAAGGTGGCGTTCTCGCCCTCGCTGTCCCCCACGCCGCGCCGATCAAAGCGCAGCACCGGAAATCCCGCTGCGGCGATCCGGTCCGCCAGCAGCGCCTGGCTGCCCCACGGCCCGGCGCGCACCTCGTTCCCGCCGCTGACGATCAGCAGCCCGGTGGTCGCCTGCGCCATGTCGATCGTGCCGACCAGCTGCGCGCCTTCGCAGGTGAAAGTGAAGTGTTTGCGGTTCATGCCGTCAGCGCCATGGTGACAAAAGCGGCGAGGGCATCGGCCTGCGCGGGATTTTCATCGGGTTCGGCGCGAAGCCACAGCCCGGCGCCGCCGACCGTTTCCTGATCGATCGGGATCAGGTTACCGCGTTTGGGGGGAACCATCTGATCGAGCTGGCGCAGCATCTCGCCCGAAAGCGACCAGCCAGCCAGATCCAGGCCAAGCTGCTTGCCCTGTTCCATCAGTTCAGCGGCGTTTTCAACCTTGCCGGCCTCACGCGAGGCGAGGATCCGGGCGCGCAGCATGGTCTTGATCAGGCTGGCCCCCTTGACCGGGGCATAGTGCCAGCCGGGCAGTTTTTCGGGCAGGAGCAAGCCGCCGCCGCGGATTGCCAGAACGTGAGTTGCGCGGAAGTGGCGTGCCGCGGCCTCAACCGCCATGCGCCAGTCCTCCGGCTCGACCAGCGCAAGGTCTTGCTCACTCTCGTTGCAGCCGGGCAGGTCGGGCAGGAAACTGTCCAGTCCCGCGCCATCGAGCCGCCGCATCACTTCAACGGTCAGGCGGCGCATCCGGTTGGCTTCATCGAACAGCGCCGGGGCGATCAGTACACGCTTTTCGCGGCCTTGATCGAAAACCAGCGCTAGTTCGCTGGCCGCAGCGCCGCCGGGCAGGGGGCAGGGGTAGCTTTCGGCCTTCATGCAGCCGCTTGCTTGGCCACCGCGAAGGCGAGCAGGCTGCCATAGGTTTCGAACAGCTCGCCGTCGATCTCGTCTTCGTCAATCACGATGTCGAGCCGATCTTCCATTTCGGTCAACAGGCCGGCGACGGCCATCGAATCGAGTTCGGGCAGTTCGCCGAACAGGCCCGTTTCCTCTGTAAAGTCATCGACCTGCCCGGGCTTGAGGCCCAGCACGTCTTCCAGAATCTGGCGCAGCTTGCGATCGGTCTTGGAATGCATTGGAACGAAACCCTGTTGTTTGGTTCGGCGTCTAGCCCCGGCCCAGCGCCTTGCGCAAGGCCAGCTTGGCGATCTTCGGCCAGTTTGCGGGCGATTCTGGGCGAAAGGCCTCAATCCGAAAGCGCGGGCGGACCTGTTCCATCCAGTCGCGCTTGTAGCCATCGTTGCCGGTGCCGAAATCGACCAGGCTCACCTTGTCACGGTCGATCACCTGTTCGAACAGCGCCGCTGACAGGGTGGTGCCGGGGGACAGCGGCTTGCTCGCCTCGGTATGGGCAAGTTTGTGGATGAAGGCGGTGCCGTGCTCGACTGTCCAGAACTGCGCCGCAACAGCTGCGCCATCGGCCCTTGCGATCGCCATCCGCAGCCGCCCGGCCGCGCCCTCGGCCTCGGCAAAGGCGCGCAGGAAGGGGGGGGAGCCTTCCTCGGGCTTCCAGCTGGCGGCATAGACCGCCTCATATTCGTCCCACAGCGTGGGATCAAAGCGGTCGGCCAACTCGACGGTGACTTTTGCCGCCTTGCGTTTCAGCGTGGTGCGGACCTGACCGGGGCGTCCGGCGAGATAATCGGCAAAGTTGCGGCCGCCGACATCGAGCACATGGTTGACGTCGCACTGGGTGACGAACACCACCCACCCGGCTTTGTGCAGCGCGGCGGCAAGCACGGTGGTTTCGTTCTGCTCATCGGGCAGCGGGGCGAGCAGCAGGCGCGGCGCCTGTTTCGTAAGATCCCGGGCCAGTGCGGTAAGCAGCGCGGCTGCGTCTGCCCCATCGGAAACAAGCGGGCGAACGCGGAAATTGTACCAGTTGGCGAGGGCGTGAAGGCCATCGTCCCGGCGCACCAGCGGCAGAACGGCGCGCTGGCCGTCCTTTACGGCAACGGCGATCAGGGGTTTGATTGCGCAATGGCTCTCCAACAGCGCCCACCATTCCGCCCGATCGAAGGGGGCAAGCGCCAGCGGCGCGCCGACCGTTGCGGCCAGCGCATTATCGGCTTGCATTTCCTTAAGATCATCGTGGTAAACGACCGCAACCAATTGCCTGACCCTTATCCTTTCGGAGCCTTTCGAACCCGTGTCCTTTGACCTGCCCACAACGATCCGGCCGCTAGACCATCTCGCCCTGCGCGGCGCCGATGCAGCCCCGGCACTGGTGCTGCGTGAAGGCCCTCTTAGCTACAAGGACTTAAGGGATCGTGTCGGCCGCATGGCGGCATGGTTGCAAAGCCAGGTAAACGAGCCGGGCGGACGGGTTGCCAGCTGGGCTGCCAAGGGCGAGCTGACCTGCCTGATGCCGCTGGCCGCCGCGCGGGCCGGGCTGGTCCACGTTCCGATCAATCCGCTGCTCAAGCACGCGCAGGTCGCGCATATTCTGGCCGACAGCGGCGCGCGGCTTCTGATCGCCACAGCTTCGCGGCTGGCAGGGCTGGAGGCAGGCGATTGCCCCGCCGATTGCCGTCTGCTGGCAGAGGCTGACGCACTGGCGGCGGTTGCCGCCCACGCTGAGGCCCTGGCGCCAAGCGAGGCCGATCCCGATGCCCTGGCGGCAATCCTTTACACCAGCGGTTCCACCGGAAAGCCCAAGGGGGTCATGCTCAGCCACGCCAATATGTGGCTCGGCGCCGAAAGCGTTGCCGACTATCTCGGCATGGCGGCAGACGATGTGACGCTGGCGGTGCTGCCCTTGTCGTTCGACTATGGGCAGAACCAGCTGCTCTCCACCTGGTATGCAGGTGGCAGCGTGGTTCCGCTCGACTATCTGACCCCGCGCGACGTGGTGAAGGCGGTCGATCGCCATGGTGTGACAACGCTGGCAGCCGTGCCGCCGCTTTGGGTGCAGCTGGTCGAACTCGAATGGCCCAATGAAGTGGCCGCCAAATTGCGCCGTCTGACCAATTCGGGTGGAGCTTTGACCCCTGATCTGGTCCGCAGCCTGCGCGGCCTGTTCCCGCAGGCGCGGTTGTTCCCGATGTACGGCCTGACCGAGGCTTTCCGCTCGACCTACCTCGATCCGTCGCTGGTCGATAGCCACCCGACCTCGATGGGCAAGGCCATTCCCCACGCCGAAATCCTTGTGATTGGCGATGGCGGCGAGGTGACCGCCGATGGCGAGGAGGGCGAGCTGGTCCACTGCGGGCCGCTGGTCGCGCAAGGGTACTGGCAGGATCCGGTGCGAACAGCCGAGCGGTTCAAACCGGCTCCGGCGGCCTCGCGCTATGGCGGCATGGCCGTCTGGTCGGGTGACCGGGTGAAGCGGGAAGGCGAAGGGCTGCTCTACTTTGTCGGACGCCGCGATGCGATGATCAAGAGCGCCGGAAACCGCATATCCCCGCAGGAGATCGAGGAGGCGGCGCTGGCCAGCGGCCTGGTGGCCGAGGCCGTGGCGCTGGGCATTCCCGACGAACGGCTGGGCCAGGCGGTGCACCTGGTCGTGCGGGCCGCGTCCGGTCATTCAGGCGCCGAACAAGAATTGCCGCGTATTTTATTGAAAGAACTGCCAAACTTTATGCAGCCGAAAGTCATCCACTGGCGTCAGGCGATGCCGATTTCGCCCAATGGCAAGATCGACCGGACCGGGCTCTATCAGGAGCTTGCCGCATGAAGCCGCTTGGCCCGATTCCTGCCGGATATGAAGCGCTGGACGGTGAACTGGCGATTGCCGGGCGCAAGGCGTCCGCGCTTGTCGCCGAGGCGGGCAGCACCCCGCTCTTCGTCTATTCTCGGCAGCATCTTGAGCGCCGTGCAGCGCAATTGCGGGCGGCCATGCCGCGGCGCATTGCCATCCATTATGCCATGAAAGCCAATCCTTTCACTCCGGTTCTTCAGGCAATGTCTGATCTGGTCGATGGGTTTGATGTGGCATCTGGCGGCGAATTGGCGATGGCGCTGGCCGCCGGACTTGATCCCGCTCGGATAAGCTTTGCCGGGCCGGGAAAGCGGACCGCTGAACTGGAATCGGCCATATCCGCCGGGACCACGCTAAACCTTGAATCCGAAGGCGAACTGGACCGCGCGCTGGCGGCGGGTGAGCGGCTTGGCATTCGGCCCAGACTGGCGATCCGGGTCAATCCCGATTTCGATCTCAAGGGATCGGGCATGAAAATGGGCGGCGGGGCCAAGCAGTTCGGCGTCGATGCCGAACGGGTACCGGAAATGGCCCGGCAGGTGATCGCCAGTGGTGCGGAATGGCGCGGATTTCACATCTTTGCCGGCAGTCAGGCGCTTGATGCCGATGCGATCATCGAAACCCAGGCCCAGACGCTGGCACTTGCCGCGCGATTGGCCGATCAGAGCGGCGCGCCGCTGCCGCATTGCAATCTTGGCGGCGGGTTCGGGATTCCCTATTTCCCCGGCGATCAAGCTCTTGATATTGAAGCGATTGGCTCTGCACTGGAGACTGCGTTCGGCGCTCTGCCGGACAGCCTGGCAAGCACCGATTTCTGCATCGAGCTGGGCCGGTTTCTGGTGGGTGAAGCGGGAGTCTATCTGACCCGGATCGTCGATCGCAAGGTCAGCCATGGCGAGACTTTCCTGATCGTCGATGGCGGCTTGCACCACCAGCTGGCGGCGTCCGGCAATTTCGGCACGGTGGTTCGGCGCAATTACCCGGTGGCGATCGCCAGCCGCTTTGATGCGCCGGTTGCGGAAGAGGCCAACGTGGTCGGGTGCCTGTGCACCCCGCTTGACCGGCTGGCCGACAAGGGCGGCTTCCCTCATGCCGATGTCGGCGATCTGGTCGCGGTGTTCTGCGCCGGGGCCTATGGCGCCAGCGCCAGCCCGGCCTTGTTCCTGGGTCACGGTCCGGCGGCGGAAATGCTGGTTTAACAACCACATTCCGGCTTGTCCCAATCTGGGACCCCATCCGGGTGAACACACAATCTGCACATAGGGCTAACGCAATATTCACCCTTTTTTCCGATAGCGGACGGTGAACAGCCGGGTCGCTGATCGGGAAGGGCATTGCCCGGCCTGCGGCGCGGCGCCTCAAAGAGGAAATGCCCGATGCCGAACAACCCTTTCTCGCGTCTTCTGGCCAGCAGCGCGATGCTGAGCCTGATGCTGACCGGCTGTGCCGGCGGCGCGAGCGGTCCGCAGCTTCCGCCCGCCTCATTCGTGGCGATGCAGGAAGGGCCGGGTGAAGACTATATCATTGGTCCGCTTGATGAATTGACGATCTTCGTGTGGCGCAACCCGGAACTGGGCGCCAAGGTTCAGGTCCGCCCCGACGGGCGGATCACGACCCCGCTGATCACCGATATGCCGGCCGTGGGCAAGACCCCCAAGATGCTGGCCGACGATATCACTTTGCAACTTTCGCAGTACATCCAGGACCCGCTGGTGTCGGTGATCGTCAACAAGTTTGCCGGAACCTACAGCCAGCAGGTGCGGATCGTCGGCGCGACCGAAAAGCCTGCTTCGCTGCCTTACCGCGCCAATATGACCCTGCTCGACGCGATGATCGCGGTTGGCGGGCTGAGTGAATTTGCCGCCGGAAACCGGGCCAAGCTGATCCGCTTCGACAAGGCCACCGGGCGGCAGAAGGAATATTCGATCCGTCTGGGCGATCTCCTCAAGAAGGGAGACAGCCGCGCCAATGTGATGCTGATGCCGGGCGACGTCATCATCATCCCCGAAAGCACATTCTGAGGAAGGGGCGCCTCGGGGGCAGACGATGAACAACATTTTCGATGAAATCCGCGCTGCGATCTTCACCGTCTGGCACCGCCGCTGGCTGGCGCTGGCCGTGGCCTGGGCGGTTTGCCTGCTCGGTTGGCTGGTGGTGGGGATGATCCCCAACAGCTATGAATCGAAGGCCCGGATCTTCGTGAAGCTGGAAGACGTCCTGTCCGACGTGACCGGCGTTCCCACCAGCAACAAGCGCGACATTGAGCGGGTCCAGCAGACCCTGACCAGCTCGGTCAATCTTGAGAAGGTGATCCGCGGCACCGAAATCGGCGCGGGGATCACCGATCCCAAGCAGATGGAAGGCGCGATTGCCGGGCTGGGCAAGAAGATCAAGATCGAGAGCACCAAGGACAACCTGTTCGAAATCACCGCCAGCTATGGCGATGGCGGACGCTCCGATGCCGCCAACGCCAAGATCGCGCAGGCGGTTGTGCAGAAGCTGATCGACATCTTCCGCGAGGAAAACCTTGCCGGGAACAAGGGTGAGGTCAGCTCCTCGCTCGATTTCATGGATCAGCAGCTGGCCCAGCGCCAGAAGGAGCTTGAGGCGGCCGAGCAGAAGCGCCTGGCCTTTGAAGCCGCTAATCCTGCCCTGGCCAAGGGCGGCACTTCGCCGATCCAGCGGGTTGAGGCACTGCGTGCCGAACTTCGCGGGATCGATGCTGATCTGGCCGCCGCGCAAAGCGCGCTGGCGGCGATCAACGGCCAACTGGCCGGAACGCCCAAGACCCTGGCCGGGACCTCTGCCGGGGGTGCGCGCGGCGCGCTCAGCGATGCCCAGGCGCAGCTCAATTCGCTGCGTGCCCGCGGCCTGACCGAGAACCACCCCGACGTGATCGCTGCCCGCAATCAGGTCAATATGCTGAAGCAGGCCGCTGCCGGAGAGAGCGGCCCCGCCGGACAGCCCAATCCGGCCTATGCCTCGCTCGAATCGATCAAGGCCGAACGTCAGGCCAATGTTCAGGCGCTGACCGCGCGCCGCGCCGCGGTGCAGGCCGAACTCAGCCAGGTCACCGCGCAGCAGTTCTCCAATCCGGAAGCGCTGGCCGAGCAGCAGCGGATCAACCGCGATTACGACGTGCTCAAGCAGCAGTACGACAAGCTGCTGCAGGACCGTGAGGAGCTGCGCCTGCGCGGTCAGGTCGAAACCGAGCACAGTTCGGTGAAGTTCCAGGTGATCGATCCGCCCAGCACCCCGCGCAGCCCGGTTGCACCCAACCGCCCGCTGCTGCTGTTCGGCGTTCTGATCGCCGGGCTGGGCGCCGGTGCCGCTGCCGCCTTTGCGGTGGGCCAGCTGCGCTCAACCTTTGCAACCACGGCCAAACTTGAACGGACGCTGGGACTGCCAGTGCTTGGCGCCGTCAGCCAGACTCTGACCGATGGTGCCCGCGCGCTGCGGCGCAAGCGCCTGACCTGGTTCTACGCCGCCACTGCCGCCCTGGGCGGGGTCTTCGTTCTGTTGCTTTCGCTGGAGATGATCCAGCGCAGCATGGTGGCCTGAGAGGGATCAAATGACCAAGCAAACCAAGATCCCCCTGCCTGAAACCGAGGCCGAGGCCGAAGTGAAGAAGGACGCGGCGACGCTGATCGAGCGGGTTGTCCGCAATTACGATCTGGTCAAACTCGCCCCGGCCCCGATCCCGGAAAACCTGGTTCCGCCGCCTTCCAAGCGCCGCCGCTATCGCCGCGCCGACGAAGTGGTGGAAGAGGCTGAAATCTCGCCGGTGGCCGAAGCCGCCGCCGCGCCCGAGCCGAAGCCCGCCCCGCGCCCTGAGCCGATCGCCGAGGCCGCGCCCGAAGTGGTCGAACCCGAAGTGATCGCGCCCGCGCCGACCGGCAAGGTTCCGGCGCCCGTCGCCGTCCCGGTCCGCTTCCGGGGTGAAAAGCACACCGTCAACCGCCAGCACCTGCGCGATCAGGGCCTGATCGTGCCCGAAAGCAGCGTCACCGCGCTGCTGGAGGAGTTTCGCATCATCAAGCGGCAGCTGCTCTACAATGCCGGTCAGCTTGGCCAGCAGGGCATGGGTTCGGCTGCACAGCGGATCCTGATCTGCTCGCCGCATCCGGGTGAGGGCAAGAGCTTTACCTCGGTTAATCTGGCTCTGGCGATCGCGGCCGAAAAGGAAAGCGAAGTCCTGCTGGTCGATGCCGATTTCGCCAAGCCTTCGGTGCTTTCGATGCTTGGCCTGCCGGGCGGTCCGGGGTTGATGGACGCCTTGTCCAATCCCGATATCGATGTTGCCGATTGCGTGATCGGGACTGATATTCCCGGGCTGTGGGTGCTGCCCGCCGGAAGTGCGACCACTTCTGACAGCGAGTACCTTTCATCCTCGCGCACCGCTGCCGTGCTGGAACGCCTGACCCAGGGCGCGCCGCACCGCATCGTGATTTTCGATTCGCCGCCAGCCCTTGCCGCATCGCCCGCGGCGGAACTGGCCAAATATGTCGGCCAGGCGGTTCTGGTCGCCCGGGCCGACCGGACCGGACAGGGCGCGCTTGAAGACGCGATCTCGCTGCTTTCGGCCTGCCCGAACATTCAGCTTTTGCTGAACGCCGTTCACTTCAGCCCGAGCGGTCGCCGCTTCGGCTCTTACTATGGATACGGGGGATGACCATGAAGTCGCGCCTCTTTAAGAATCTTGCCTTGCTGGCGATCTGCTGCGGTGCCGGTGTGCCGGGCCTGGCCCATGCCCAAAGCCTTGCCTATGGCGACGTGACTGGCGCCGGAAACTCTGGCGGCTCTGCCGACAGCGGCGATACCGACGATGGCGACAGCGATGGTGATGCGCCCAGCGCCCGGATCCGGACCAAGAAGGTCAAGGTCACGCCCTATATCGAGGCGCAGCAGGTCGTCACCGCCGAGCTTTCGCCCGGCAGCGAAGTGTTGACCTACACCGCGCTGGCCGCCGGGCTGGACGCCAGCATCGCCGGCCGCAACAGCCAGGGCGCCGTGGCAGTCCGTTATGAGCGCCGCTTCGGCTATGGCAGCAACCGCGTGCCCGACAGCGACGTGGTGAGTGGGATCGCGCGCGGCTCGATCGGGATCGTGCCCCAGGCGCTGACCTTTGAAGCCGGGGCCATGGCCGCGCGGATGAGCGTGGAGAACAACGGCGCCGCGCTGAACGGGTTCGAGGGCAATTCCACCTCGCAGGTTTACGGCGCCTATCTCGGCCCGTCGCTGCGCACCCATATGGGTGAACTGCTGGTCGAAGGGCATTACCGGTTCGGCTACAACCGTGTCGAAGCGCCCAATTCGCTGGTCGTCGTGCCCGGGCAGAACCCGATTGACGTTTACGACGAAGGCACGGTCCACAACGCTGCGCTGCACGCCGGGTTCAAGGCCGGGACGGTTCTTCCGATCGGCGTTGGCATAGGTGCGGGCTGGAACCGCGAAGATGTATCCAATCTCGATCAGCGGATCGATGACAAGCACGTGCGCGGCGATATTACCGTTCCGCTTGGCGCGGACCTCGCCGTGGTGGCCGGGATCGGCTATGAAGACGTCAAGATTTCGCACCGTGATGCGGTGATCGATACCCTCAGCGGCC
This sequence comes from Pseudomonadota bacterium, assembly GCA_029550345.1. Classification (GTDB taxonomy): domain Bacteria; phylum Pseudomonadota; class Alphaproteobacteria; order Sphingomonadales; family Sphingomonadaceae; genus Novosphingobium. Next base: position 181,113 of record JAKPHK010000068.1, on the reverse strand, counting down.
TGCCGGTGATCGACAGCAACGGACGCTATCTCACCGACAAAAGCCAGCCGCGCCAGATCGCCTATGAGGCCGATGGCCTGATCTGGGATGCCGGGCTGATCTGGCGGCCAAGCTCGCGCACCGCGCTTGAGGCCCACGTCGGGCGGCGGTACGGTTCGACCACCTATTTCGGCAGCTTCGCTTATGCGCCCAATTCGCGGATGAGCCTGAATGTCTCGGTCTATGATAACGTTACCGGCTTTGGCGGGCTGCTCAACAACCAGCTGGCGGCACTGCCGACCCAGTTCGACGCGATCCACAATCCGCTGACCGGCGATCTGGGCACCTGCGTTGTGGCGACCGGCGCGGTGACGGAGGGGCAGGGAACCTGCCTTAACGGCGCGCTGGCTTCGGTCAGCTCCTCGGTATTCCGGGGACGCGGTGTGCTGGCCACCTTCGGGGTCACTTCGGGCGTGCTGCAGTACGGGATTGGCGGCGGTTACAACCGCCGCACGTTCATCGCCGCGCCCGGCACCGTCCTTGCCAGTGCCAATGGCGTGATCGACGAGAACTACTGGGTTTCGGCCTATCTCAACGGACGGATCGACCGCAATTCCAGCTTTGGCACCAATATCTGGGCCAACTGGTACCAAAGCGGAGATTCTCTCGCTGGCGATGTCTCGGCCTATGGGGCAACTGCCGCCTATTACCGCTCGCTCACCCGCAACCTTTCGGCCAGCGCGGCCGTTGGTGTCGAAGGGGTCAATCGCGAGCTGCTTCAGGATATCTGGACCGCCCAGGCAATGGTCGGCGTCCGGTATTCGTTCTGATCGGCTCGGAAGGGAAGAAGACGATGTTCAACGACTATTACGGACTTACCGGCCGGCCGTTCCAGCTGACCCCCGATCCGGCGTTCTATTTTGAGAGCCTGACGCATCGCAAGGCGCTGTCCTACCTCTCTTACGGGCTGGCGCAGGGCGAAGGCTTCGTGGTGATCACCGGTGAAGTCGGCGCGGGTAAGTCAACGCTGGTTGCGCATCTGATGGCGACGATCGATCCGGCCCGGCTGACCGCCGCGCAGATCGTCACCTCGAAACTGGATGGCGAAGAGCTGGTTCACGTCGTCGCCCAGGCCTTTGGCCTGATCGTCGATGGGCACGACAAGGCCTCGGCGCTGGGGGCGATCGAAGCTTTCCTGCACGATGAAGCCCGCGCGGGCCGCCGCTGCCTGCTGGTGGTGGACGAAAGCCAGAACCTGGCGATCGAGGCGCTGGAAGAACTGCGGATGCTGTCCAACTTCCAGCTTGGCGCGCACCCGCTGCTGCAAACCCTGCTGCTGGGTCAGCCGGAATTTCGCGAAACGATTCAGGATCACCCCCAGCTGGAGCAGCTGCGCCAGCGTGTGATCGCGGCCCACCACCTTGAGGCGATGGAGCTGGCCGAGGTTCAGCCCTATATCGAGCACCGCCTGAAATGCGTCGGCTGGACCGGCAATCCCAAGTTCGATCAGCGCGTCTATACCGTGCTGTATGAGGCTTCGGGCGGGGTTCCGCGCCGGATCAACCAGATCTGCAACCGGCTGATGCTGCTCGGCGCGGTCGAGCAGCGCAACCGGATCGACGGGGCGATGCTGACCCAGGTGCTGGACGAGCTTGAGCTGGACGGGACCTTGCAGCTGAAGAAGGTAGAGCGGCAGGCGGCTCCCGCCCCGGTCGCGCAGCCCGAGGTGCCGCCCGTGCCGGTTGCCGCTCCGGCGGTTCCGGTCGATGCCGTGGCAATGGCCCAGCTTCAGGCCCTGCTGGCAGAGCGTGACGCCCAGATCGCGGAACTGCAACAGGCCGTTATCGAGCTGGCCAACGAGCGCGATGAGGCTCCGGCGGTTCCGGCGGCAGCCGGGGTGGACAATGCCGCCCTTGCCGCAGTGGAGGCCAAGCTGGCCGGGATCGAGACCAAGATGCTGGAGCAGGAGCGCACGATCCGTCACACCCTGACCATGCTGATCGAGTGGATCGAAGCCGACGACGCCAGCCGCGCTGCGGCCTGATCGGGATCAGGAGCAGGTCGCGATGGCTCTCCCGGGTGTGGTCAATGGTCTTTCGGTCGATGTCGAGGACTGGTTCCAGGTCGGCGCCTTTGAAGGGGTGATCGATCGGGGGAACTGGGATTCGCTTGGCAGCCGGGTTGAGCGCAACTGCGATCTAATCCTTGAAATGTTCGCGGCGGCTGAAGTCAAGGCGACGTTCTTTACCCTCGGTTGGGTGGCCCAGCGCCATGGCGCGCTGATGCGCCGGATCGTTGAACAGGGGCACGAGCTGGCCAGCCACGGCTGGGATCACGAGCGGGTGTTTCGGTTCGACAAGGCAGGTTTTTCGGCCGATCTTGAGCGCTCAAAAAAGGTGCTTGAGGATGCCGGCGGCCAGCGCATCACCGGCTACCGCGCGCCCAGCTTTTCGATCGATAGCCGCACGCCCTGGGCCTATATGGCGCTGGCTGAGCAGGGCTTTGAATATTCCAGTTCGGTCGCGCCGATCGTTCACGATCATTACGGCTGGCGTGAGGCACCGCGGTTTGCCTTCAAGCCGCTGCCGTGGTCGGATCTGATCGAGATTCCGGTCACCACCGCGCACTTTGCCGGGCGGCGGCTGGCAGCGGGGGGAGGGGGCTTTTTCCGGGTCCTGCCCTATGGCTTTTCGCGCTGGGCGATCCGCCAGGTCAATCGGGAAGACCGCAGGCCGGCGGTGTTCTATTTCCACCCGTGGGAGATCGATCCCGATCAGCCCCGGGTTCCCAATGCCTCGATCCGCTCGCGGGTCAGGCACTATACCAACCTCTCGGTCATGGCGGACAAGCTGAACCAGCTGGTCCGCGAGTTCGCCTGGGGCCGAATGGACCTGCTGGCGCACCGCGAGGCTGCGCTGGCCGTGGATCTGGCGGCATGAACGCGCCGTTCAAACCAGCGGCCCTGTCCCCGCGCGCGGCTGATCTGCGCGACCCGCACGAGTTCGCGCGGCTTGAGCGCTTTGTATCTGAGCAGCCTGAAGCCACCCCGTTTCACCGCCCGACCTGGCTGGCGGCGGTAGCCCGTGGAACCGGCAACAAGGCGCTTGCACTGGTCGCTGAACGACAAGGTGAACTGGCGGCATACCTTCCGCTGATCGAGGCACATTCGCCGCTGTTCGGGCGGGTGCTGGTTTCAAGCGGGTTCGGTGTTGGTGGTGGTATTCTGGCCTGTGATGTCAGTGCCGGTGAAGTGCTGCTTGAAGCGGCCAAGGAACTGGCGCTGCGCCATTCCTGTCCCGCGATCGAATTACGCGGCGGGATGCTGCCCGGGGTCCGTAGCGGCTGGAAAATCCGGCACGACTCGCACTGCGGTTTCGTTGCCCCGCTCGCCGCTGACGATGAGGCGCAGCTCAGCTGGATCCCGCGTAAACAGCGCGCCGAAGTCCGCAAGGGGCTGGCCGCCGATCTGGAGATTTCGGTCGGCAGCGGACCGCAAGATCGCGCCGCGCACTATGCTGTCTATGCCGAAAGCGTCCGCAATCTGGGCACGCCGGTATTCCCGCGCAGCCTGTTCGATGCCGTGCTCGACGACTTTGGCAGCGATGCCGATGTGCTGACCGTGCAGCATCAGGGCAAGCCGGTCGCCAGCGTGCTTTCGCTTTACCACAAGGGCGCGGTGATGCCCTATTGGGGCGGTGGCACCTGGGATGCCCGGCGACTGCGGGCGAACGACCGGATGTATTACGAACTGATGCTCCACGCCCGGCGGCGCGGCTGCGATCGGTTTGATTTCGGCCGCTCCAAGACCGGCAGCGGGGCGCACGATTTCAAGAAAAACTGGGGTTTTGAGCCTGAACCGCTGGGCTATGCCAGCTGGACCGCGCCGGGCGCACCGGCCCGCGATGCCGATCCGACCAGCGCCAGCCATTCGGCCAAGATCGAACTGTGGAAGCGCCTACCGCTGCCGATCGCGAACCTGATCGGGCCGCACATCGCGCGGGGTCTGGCGTGAGTGGCGAGGTCCTGTTCCTAGCCCACCGGATGCCGTTTCCGCCCGATCGGGGCGACAAGATCCGTTCAAGCCACGTGCTGCGCCATCTGTCCGGGCTCGGTCCGGTTCACGTTGCGACCTTTGCCGAAAGCGCGGCCGATCTGGCGCAGGAACCTGTATTGGCCGGCCTTGCGGCCAGTCACTGCCTGGTGCGCCGGACCAAGCCACTGGCTCTGGCCGGGGCCGAGGCCTTGTTGCGCGGCCAGCCCGTAAGCCTTGCGGCGTTTCATTCGTCCCGGATCGCCGCATATGTCGAGCGCGTGCTGAAAGAGCGCGATATCAGCGCCATCTACGCTTTCTCGGGGCAGATGGGGCAATATGTGCCCGCCCGGTTTTCCGGCCGGGTGATTACCGATCTGGTCGATGTCGATTCCGCAAAATTCGAAGCCTATGGCGCGGCGGGTTCCGGGCCGCGGGCCTGGATCGACTTGCGCGAGGGGCGCTTGCTCAAGGCCGAGGAAGCGCGCCTTGCCGTGCGGTCCGATTGCTGCCTGTTCGTCTCTCAGGAAGAGGCCGATCTCTTCAGTGGCCGTCTCGCCCCGGAACAGCGCGGGAAGGCAGACGTTCGGGCGCTGCGCAACGGGATAGACAGCACCGTCTTCGATCCGGCCGTGGCCGCGCCCGAAGCGCGATTGCTGGCGATGCCGGGCCCCAGGCTGATCTTCACCGGCCAGATGGACTATGCCCCCAACATCGCCGCCGCTGAGCGCGCGATAGAAAGGCTGATGCCGCTGATCAGGGCGCAGGTGCCGGAGGCCAGCTTTCACGTTGTCGGACGAAATCCGCCAGAGTCGCTCAAGGCCCGGCACGGCGCGAATGATTGCTACATCTGGGGAGAGGTGCCGGATATCCGCACCTGGCTCGCGGCTGCCGATCTGGCGCTGGTCCCGCTGGAGATCGCGCGCGGTGTCCAGAATAAGGTGCTGGAAGCCATGGCCATGGAGCTGCCGGTGGTCCTTACCCCCGGCGCCGCGACTGGCATTTCGGCCTGCGACGGCCAGCATCTGTCGATTGCCGAAAGCGACGAAGACCTTGCTCGGCGGGTGATTGATTTGCTCGGCGATCCAGCGGCCAAGGCGCGCATCGGCAAGGCGGCGCGGCGGTTTGTGGTCGAACAGCTAGGCTGGCAGGCCACGCTGGCGCCGCTTGCCGATCTGCTTGCACCCGGCAGGGAAGGGCAGGGGCGTCATGCCGCCTGAGATCACTTCGCCCGCCGTCGTCACTACCGAGAAAGGCATCCCGCCGGCGTGGCGCCGGGCCGGGCGTGATCTCGGACTGGTCTGGCTGGCGCTGATTGTCCTGTTTCGCAGCGACTGGGCGGCGATGTTCCGGCAGTGGTGGGATATTTCCACCTACAATCACATTCTGCTGGTTCCGGCGATCATCGGCTGGCTGGTGTGGCAGCGCTGGCCCGAACTGTTGCGGCTTGAACCGCAGCCTTGGCGCTGGGGGGTGGTGCCGTTCGCGCTGGCGCTGCTGGGCTGGGTGCTGGGCAGTTTTGCCGGGTTCGACCTGCTGCGCCAAGCCGCGGCGGTGGCCATGCTGATCGCCAGCGCATTGCTGCTGCTGGGGCCGCGGGTCTGTCTTGGGCTGCTGTTTCCGCTTACCTACATGGCCTTTCTGGTGCCGTTCGGCGATGAGCTGGTGCCGCCGCTGCAGACCATCACTGCCAAGCTGACGATAGCGCTGGTCAACCTCAGCGGCATTCCGGCCACTATCGACGGCGTCTTCATCCACACCCCGGCCGGACTGTTCGTGGTGGCCGAAGCCTGTTCGGGGGTGAAGTTCCTGATCGCGATGATTGCGCTAGGAACGCTGGTTGCCAATGTCACCTTTCGCAGCTGGGGCAGGCGGGCAGGCTTCATGGCCTTGTGCGTGATCGTGCCGATCCTCGCCAATGGAGTCAGGGCCTGGGGCACGGTTTTTGCAGCGCAACACGTCGGTGCGGAAAAGGCCGCCGGGATCGATCACCTGATCTATGGCTGGATCTTCTTCGCCGTGGTCATCGCCGCTGTGCTGGCGATGTCGTGGCGTTTTTTCGATCGCGGGCCGAACGACCGGATGATTGATGCGCAGGCGATAGCGCAAACGAACTGGGTGACGCGCTTCGAAGGCAAGCCATTCACCAATCATCTGGGCTTGCTTGGAATGGCTGGTTTGGCGGGCCTGGCGCTGGGCTGGTCGGCCTATGCCCAAAGCCTGCAAGCGCCGCTGCCCGGGCAGATATTCCTGCCCGAGGTTGCGGGCTGGCAGCGCGCCGATTTTGCGCCCACCGCCAAGTGGGAGCCGCGCGCCAAAGGGGCGGAACACCGCTTGCTCGGATCGTACACCGACGGGCAGGGGCGCCGCGTTGACGTGTTCTTCGCGCAGTATGCCAGTCAGGCCGAGGGCAAGGAAGCTGGCGGCTTTGGCGAAGGCGCTTTGCGGCCCGAAAGCGGCTGGGCCTGGACCAGTTCCGGCCCGGCGATCGGCGGCGCGAAAAGCGAGCGGCTGGTTTACGAGGGCACCACCGAGCGGCTGGCTCTGACCTGGTATCGCACCGGTGATCTGCTGACCGGTAGCAACACCAGGCTGAAACTTGCCAACATCGCCGATCGCCTGCTGCTGCGTGCAAGGCCGACGGCGATGTTGATCTTCTCTGCCGAAGCCGCCCCCGGCAACGATCCCGCTGCTGCGCTTGCTGCCTTCCATCGCGCGGCAGGGGAAATCGGGCCATGGATGGACCGGATCGGACAAGGCGGCTAAGCGCTTTCAATCATGTGCGGAATCGTCGGCATCTTTCACCTGTCCACGCCCAAGCCGGTCGATCCGGCGCGGATCGAAAAGATGTGCGCGGCGATGCCGCACCGTGGACCCGACGGGCAGGGGGTCTGGACGGCGCCGGGGGTGGGGCTGGGCCACTTGCGGCTGTCGATCATCGACCTTGCCGGATCGCCGCAGCCGATGGCCAGCAGCGATGGCCGGGCGATGTTGGTCTTCAACGGAGAGATCTACAACTACCGCGAACTGCGCGAGGAACTGCGGGCCGGCGGGGCAGAGTTCCATACCGACGGCGATAGCGAGGTAATCCTTGCCGCATGGCAGCGTTGGGGGCCGGATTGCCTGCCGCGTCTGCACGGGATGTTCGCCTTTGCGATCTATGATCTGGGTCAGCGCACCCTGTTTCTGGCGCGCGACCGGCTGGGTGTGAAGCCGCTGTTCTATGCCCCGCTGAGCGACGGCAGCCTGGCATTTGCATCCGAACTCAAAGGGCTGGTGGCGCACCCGCTGCTGCGGCGAGAGATCGATCCGCTGGCGGTGGAAGACTATCTGGCCTGGGGCTACGTACCCGATCACCGCTCGATCCTGGCTGGGGTGCACAAACTGCCGGCAGGTCACTCACTGCTGCTGCGCCACGATGCGCCGCTGCCCGCGCCGCGCCAATGGTGGGACGTCAGCTTTGCCGAACGGCGCAAGGGCCGGGCCGCCGATCTGGAGGCGGAACTGCTCCACTTGCTGCGCCAGGCAGTGACCAGCCGTATGGTCTCCGACGTGCCGCTGGGCGCGTTCCTTTCGGGCGGAGTCGATAGCTCGTCCGTCGTGGCGCTGATGGCAGAAGCCAGCGCCAGCCCGGTCAAGACCTGCTCGATCGGTTTCGATGTTCAGTCGCTCGACGAGACCGGCTATGCCGACCAGGTCGCGCGGCGCTTTGCCACCGATCATCGTGCGCGGCAGGTTTCGCCCGATGATTTCGAGCATATCGACACGCTTGCAGCGATGTTTGACGAGCCGTTTGCCGACGCTTCGGCGCTGCCAACTTGGCGGGTCTGCCAACTGGCGCGCGAAACGGTAACCGTCGCGCTCTCCGGCGACGGCGCCGACGAAGCCTTTGCGGGATACCGGCGGCACAAGTTCCAGCATGGCGAAGACCGGATGCGCGCGCTGTTGCCGCAGGCTCTACGCGGACCGCTGTTCGGCGGACTGGGCGCAATCTATCCGAAGGCCGACTGGGCCCCTCGGCCACTGCGGGCCAAATCGACTTTGCAGGCGCTCGGCGCCAGCAGCGAGGCGGGTTATGCGCGGGCAGTCAGTATCACGCCCCCGGAACTACGCGATGCGCTCTATTCCGAGGACTTCTTGCGGCTGCGAGGCGACTACCGGGCCGAGCAGCCATGGGAAGCGATGATGCGCAAGGCGCCGGCCCGCTCAGGGCTGGACCGGGCGCAGTATGCCGACCTCAAGTTCTGGCTGCCCGGCGATATCCTGACCAAGGTTGACCGTACCAGCATGGCGGTCAGCCTCGAAGCGCGCGAACCGCTGCTCGATCACCGTCTGATCGAATTTGCCGCCTGCTTGCCGGAAGACCTGCGTCTTCGGCGGGGTAAGGGCAAGTGGCTGCTGAAGAAGGCCATGCGCCGCTATCTGCCGGACGATATCCTGTTTCGGCAAAAGCAAGGCTTCGTCACGCCGATCGCGCAATGGCTGCGCGGGCCGTTGGCCAGCACGGCAAGGGAAATCGCCTCAAGCGCAGCCCTGGCGCGGACCGGATGGTTTGACAAGGCGCGGCTCTCCGCCCTTGCGGAAGAGCATATTTACGGGCGTAGCGATCACGGCCGACTGCTGTGGCAGTTGCTGATGCTCGACCGGTCGCTGGCCCGACTGGGGATCTAGGCTTCCGCACCGCCGGATCGCATAGCCCGGAATCGAAACGGCCCCGACTTTCGCCGAGGCCGTGTTCAGAAGCTTGACCGATCGATCAACGACGACCGGTAACTACTTCTCTCAGCCATTCCCACATAGCAACGCTCCTGATCCTGTGAGCCTAACCTAGCATGCTCACCTCGCGCCGACTTTTAACGAATTCCTAACCAAATGCAATCATAAGTTGTTAACCATGTCTCGGATTGGGACACGCAAAAAAGTTTAGCGAATCTAAAGGGATGCGCTGAAGTCCTCCAGATGGTGTTTCACCGCATGGAGTGCACCTGGTTGTGGGAGGCGCATTTTCTCACCGAATCGTCTCTGGATTCGCGTTGAGTCACCGAACTGCAATACTTATGGATGCGTCAGAACTGTTCCGTAGTACTATTGCAGGAATCTTTCCGCTATTTGGCGTGCGAGATCAGGCAATTCTGTAAAGCCTGTCATCCTGATCGATCAGCTTGCGCAATGCTTCGATCCGCATGGGTTTTGCCAGGAAATAGCCCTGCGCAACATCGCAGCCGGTGCGTTTCAGAAGCGCATACGTTTCGCTATCCTCGATCCCTTCGGCAATCACGCGGCGACCAAGCCCGTGCGCCAGTTCGATCGTTGATTCAACCATGAGCCTGTCACTCGGGTTGTCCTTGAGTCCAAGTACAAAACGGCGGTCGATCTTGATCTCCTGGCAGGGAACCGTGCGCAGATATTCGAGCGTTGCGTTGCCGGTGCCGTAATCATCGATCGAAAGCTCGATCCCGATCGACGCCAATTCGGCAAGGCAGGCGGATACGGCTTCGCGCTCGGCAAAGGGGGCCGATTCGGTAACTTCGAGTGTCAGGCTCGATGCCGGGAACGAATTGAGGAACAGGATTTCGCCGATCCGTTCAGGCAGTCGCGGGTGTTCGAGCAGGCTGGCCGAAAGGTTCACACTGAGGCGAAATCCGGGCGTTGAATCGACCAGCGATTTGCAGGCTGCGGTGGCCTGCTTGAGGATGGTGAGGGTGAGGCGCATCATCCGGTTGTGGCTTTCTGCCGCCGAGATGAATGCTTCGGGCGAAATCGCACCGCGCGCCGGGTGTTGCCAGCGGACCAGAGCTTCTACGCCGAATATGCCCGCACTTTTTAGGTTGAATTGCGGCTGATAAGCAACCCAGATGTCGCCATTGTCGATCGCGGCGTCGAGCTCACTCATCAACGACAGTTCCCAGGCGCGATCCTCGTCGCTGTCCACGGCGCTGAATGCGACCAGCTGATGCCTGCTGGCGGCAGTATCCGCTGCCAGCAGGGCGCTGCCGATCCGGCTGGAGACCGATCGAGCCTGATCGTTGTCCACACCGAAGGCCACGTGAACGTCCACCATTCTGCCGCGAATGATGAACTGGCTCTCGATCAGTCGCGCAAGGCCGTGCAGGTGTTCGCCAAGCTCGTCGCGTGGAAGCGCCGGACCCAGCCAGTAGAGTACGTCTTCCGCCTGATAAAATGTCGTTGGTTCGCCCGGCAAGGTCAGGCGCCGCGCGACCTCCAGTACCAGCTCATCCTCCACAAGGTCGGAAAAGCTGGCGCAGACCGCGGCGTAGTTGCGGATCCGCATTGCCACGATCGGGCGAGTACCGGCCAGTGGTTCGACGCGGAGCGCCGCCAGGTTGGGCATCAGCGTACTTGCATTCTTGAGCTTCGCAGCGGCCTGTTCGCGCAGCCGCAAGGTGCGGAACGCGACGATGATGAACATGAATTGGCCTGGCAGGTAATCCGCCGAGATGTGATGCGCATCAAAAGCGAACGGTACCAGCAACCCGATCAGGGCGGCGCCTATCACGATTGCCGCTACAGTGCGCCTGCTGCGCACACTCAGAAGAATGGCGCTGGCTGCGCCAAAGAACAGCAGCGCAGGGATCCAGCCGATATTTGTCGGGTGACCTTCCCGCAGGGTCTGTGCAGCTACGGTATGGACATAGACGCCGGGAAACCAGCCCTGACCGGCAACGCTGGCGAAATCGGGGTTGTCGTCCGACGTTACGCCAACAATCAGGTCCTTACCGGCAATCGAGGACGCTTGCGCCTTGCCATCAAGAATGTCGACAAGGCTGATCGTTGGAACCGAATCCACCCGAATTGACCAGTCTGGACGGAACCTAGCGCCGACTGCGCCATCCGTACCTGTCATGCTGGCCGAAATGGAGGGGATGGTTTCCCCGCGAATTACGTCGGAGTAGTAGGCGGATATAGAAAGCGAGAACGGCGATCGGTCTGAGACTAACGCTGCCATTTGCGCGTTCGCCCTGAATTTTTCCATCGGAACGATGGCCAATGATCCGTCCGGAGCGCGCAACCGCAGAGACGCTGCGCCCAGAATAACCTTGCCCTTGTAGCGGCCGAGGGCTTCCACAAAAGCATCGTCACCGGCTTGATCCAGCGGTCTGGAAAATCCTTCGTCGAAATAGACCCGCTTGGCGCCCATTGCGAACACGCGGTCCAGCATTTCAGCATTGTATTTGCGTGAGTAATAGTCAGACCCAAGCCGCGAAACGACTTTGTTGTCGATTGCGATCACAACCGTCTTGCCGTCAGCCGGGCGGGCGCGAACGGTGTCGCGGGCGCCGCGATAGATGTCTTCCAGCGGCAGAAACATTTCTATCGCGCCGGCAAATGCGCAGAATGTCAGCGCCCAGCCGAAGATCCGCAGGCGCGAAGCGGGGCCTTTGCGCTTGTCGGGGTCTTTGCGGGTGAACGGCCAGATCATTGCGGGATTCCCACTGCCGCGGCGATGGGCCAATTGATCGCGCACCGAAAGGCTGCGCTGCGACCTGTCTGGCCGGCGCAGGAAATGGGGTCGCGGGGGATGCTCCCGTAGTTCATGCCCCCGCAATAGCCGGGATATGGTAACTAATCCGTTAGCCTTGGTGTGAGACGAGCCGGGCAGCCAATCGGACAGGTTGTCGGTTAATCGGTTGCGCTATGGTATGAGATAATGTAACACGATTCACCTATGACCAAAACATACCGACTTTCGGCCAGCGTGCTGGCCTTCGCCTTCGTTCAAGTTCTCTCCACCGGCGCCGCACAGGCTGAGGATACCGATTACCACGCCGAACCTGATGTGGAGATCGTGGTCACCGGCGCGGTCAAGGTTTCACGCAAGGACGTTCTTTCGGGTGTGGCGGTGCTGACCGGCGCCGATCTGGCGGAAAACGTGCGGCCCTCACTGGGGGAAACGCTGGCGCAAACGCCGGGCGTATCGGCCACGTCGTTTGGCCCGAATGCTTCACGCCCGGTTCTTCGCGGGATGCAGGGCGAACGGGTCCGCCTGCTGTCAAACGGCATTGGCTCGATCGACGCCTCCAACACGTCTGCCGATCACGCCCCCGCGATCAACCCCTTACTGGCGCAACGCATCGAGGTGCTGCGCGGGCCGCAATCGCTGCAATATGGTTCGGCGGCGATCGGCGGCGTGGTCAATGTGATCGACCGCCGGGTTCCCACCACCGTTCCCGATGAGCCGATCCATTTCGCGGCTCTGGCCGACTATGGCTCAGCCGCCAACGAGCGTTCGCTATCGGCCTCCGCCGATGTCCGGCTTGGCGGGGGCTGGGTAGGGCATATCGACGGGTCCTGGTCCAAGACCGGAGACTTGCGGATTCCCGGCTATGCCCTGACCCCCGAACTGCGGGCTGAGGCGTTGGCATCATCGCTGCTGCCCGGTCAGGACATCGATTTTGCCGCGAATGCCGCCGTGGAAGGCAAGCTGCCGAACAGCGCCGGGCGGACCTGGAGCTTTGCCACCGGGATCGGATATATCAATGATCAGGGCAGCATCGGGGTGGCCTATTCGCGGCTCGATAACCGCTATGGCATCCCGATCCGTTATGCGACCCAGCCTGATCAGGAACAGGAAGCGCCGACGATCGCGCTCAAGCAGGACCGGATCGACGCACAGGTGGCCCTGAACCTGAGTGAAGGGCTGCTCGACCGGATGACCTTCCGCTATGCCTATGCCGATTACCGCCATGCTGAGCTTGAGGAAGATGGCGCGGTCGGCACGCAATTCTTCAACAAGGGGATGGAGGGGCGCCTCGAACTCGCGCAGAACGAGCGCGGCGGCTGGAGCGGGGCAAGCGGCCTGCAGTTCGTATTCCGGGACTTCTCGGTTGTCGGTGAGGAGGCGTTTCTCCCCGCCAATACCACCAGCAATTTCGGCCTGTTCACAGTCCAGCAGCTGCAGCGCGGGCCTTTGCGGCTGGAAGCGGGGCTGCGGTTTGAGCACAGCGTCCAGACCGCCACGCCCGATTCCACGCAGCCCCAATTCTATTCCGGTGAACGCCGCTTTGATGCCATTTCGGCATCCGTCGGCGGCGCATACGATGTTGCACCGGGCTGGAAGATTGGTCTCAGCCTGTCGCAAACCGAACGCGCCCCGGCGGCGGAAGAGCTGTTCGCCAACGGTCCGCACAAGGGAACCGAAACCTATGAGGTCGGCAATCCCGCACTCGTCCTTGAGCGCGCTCGCAGCGTCGAGGCGATCCTGCGCGGCAGCGGCGACGGCTACGATATTGAGCTTTCCGCCTATCACAGCTGGTTCGACAACTACATTTACGAGGCGCACACCGGCGCGTTCGAGGATGGGCTGCCGGTAATCCAGATTGGACAAGCCGATGCCCGCCTCTATGGGTTTGAAGTGCAGGGCAGTCTGGTTCTGGCCCGACCCGGGGTCTGGACGATCAAGGCCGAAGGGCTGGCGGACTATGTTCACACCACCATCGTCGGCGTGGGGCCTGCGCCGCGTATTCCGCCGTTCCGGGTCAAAGGCGGCCTGAAAGCGGAAAGCCCGCACCTTGAATTGGGGGCTGAGGTTGAGCGGGTAACCGCGCAGAACCGCGTTGCTGCCTATGAAACGGTAACGCCGGGCTACACGCTGGTGAACCTCAGCCTGTCATGGCGGCCGTGGGGCACCTTGCGTCCGCTGACGATCTTCGCTGCGGCCAACAACCTGTTCGATGTCGAAGCGCGCCGGCACGCCTCGTTCCTCAAGGACTACGCGCCGCTTGCGGGGCGTGATCTGCGGGTTGGCGCCCGGGTCGAGTTCTAGAGCGGTTTCCACCCATTCTGATCCACCCTGACGGAGCCGAATTGGTCCATCACCAGGAGCGACGCTGTGGTGGGCCAAATTCGGCCCGCCCCTGCGGGGTTACGACAGGAATTCCGCTGGACAGCGTTGCATCGCTTGCAGGGGCATGAGGATCAATCCTCGCCGTGACCGGCGGCGAGGTAATCGGCGCTTTGCATTTCCATCAGTCGGCTGACGGTGCGTTCGAATTCGAAGGCGCCGTCACCGGCTGTGTAAAGCTGTTCCGGTTCGGTTGCGGCGGCGGCAAACAGCTTGACTTTGTTCTCATAGAGAGCGTCGATCAGCGTGACGAAACGGGCCGCCTCATTGCGGTTCTGCGGGCCCATTCGGGGGATGCCGACCAGGATCACGGTATGATAGGTTTGCGCGACGGTCAGGTAATCGATCGCGCCGCGCGCTTCGCCGCAGAGCCGCCGGAAGCTGAAAACGGCCACCCCTTTGAGGCTCTTTGGAACATGGAGCTTGCGCCCGCCGCCCAGATCCAAATCGGCTGAGGGGACGTGCTCACTATCCTCGGGCGGATAGTCGGTCAGGCGATAAAACGCCTCCCTTACCTGCGCGGTTGCCGCGTCACCAAGCGGGGCGTGCCAGGTATCGATCCCGGCCAGTCGTTCCAGCCGGTAGTCATGCGGGCCGTTCAGCGCGATCACATCAAGCTCCTGTTCGATCAGGGCGATGAACGGCAGGAAGTGTTCGCGGTTGAGTCCGTCCTTGTAGAGCTGATCGGGCGCGCGGTTGGATGTGGTAACGATGGTCATGCGGTGCTGGGTGATCAGCGCTGTAAACAGCCTGCTCATGATCATTGCATCGGCGGAATTGTTGACCACCATCTCATCGAAGGCGAGTACGCGCAGGTTCGCGGCCAGTGCGGCGGCCACCTGCGGGATCGGATCGCCGCTTTCGGTCTTGCGGGCCTCGCGCAGCAGGGCGTGCACCTCAAGCATGAAGGCGTGGAAGTGCACACGGCGCTTTTCCGTGATCGCCAGGCAATCATGGAACAGGTCCATCAGCATCGATTTGCCGCGCCCGACGCCGCCCCACAGGTACAGGCCGCGCGGCTGGGGGGGCCTCTTGCCCAGAAACCGCCCGATCAGGCCAGTTGACCGGTCCGCCTCCAGCTCTCGCTGAAGGGCGTCCAGCCGTTCTGCGGAAAGGCGCTGTTCGGGATCGGGGCGCAGCTCACCTGCCGCCAGCAGCGCTTCGTATCTGGTGATAACGTGGGTCATCGGCGGCTGGGCTTGCGCACGATGCCCGAAAAAGTCGCGACCAGGTGGCTGTCATCCGTGCCCTGAACGACTGTTCCGCGCATGAAGACCAAGCGCCCGGTTTCACGCATGACTTCGACCAGCGCATCAAGCGGCGCATCAAGGCGGCCGGCGCCGACAAATTGGCTGGAAAGTTCCAGCGTTACCGAACCGGCCGCATCACCATCAAGCAGCGTGCGCATGGCCGCAAACAGCGAAATGTCGATCAGCGCCAGGGTAACGGCCCCATGAACCATGTCGAGCAGGTTGGAATGCTTCAGCTCGGGAAACATCCGCAGGCGGCACAGGCCATCACCTTCGGCCCGGACCAGCATGGCGCCCATCGTCTGAGCGTTGAACCGGGCTTGATCGGCCAGTTCCCAGCGATGCCAGCCGGGGTTGGCCGGATCGGGTTCGTAGATGAAGCCGTGCGTCTCGCCCATCGGGCAACCAGCCTATCAAATGTGCCGTTCGGCTTCCATTTTCTTGATTTCGGCGATCGCCCGTGCCGGGGAAAGACCCTTGGGGCAGACATTGGCGCAGTTCATGATGGTGTGGCAGCGATAGAGCCGGAACGGGTCTTCCAGCTCATCCAGCCGTTCACCGGTCATTTCATCGCGGCTGTCGGCCAGCCAGCGATAGGCCTGCAGCAGGATCGCCGGGCCAAGGAACTTGTCCGAATTCCACCAATAGCTGGGGCAGCTGGTGGAGCAGCAGGCGCACAGGATGCACTCGTACAGGCCGTCAAGCTTCTCGCGCTCTTCGGGCGATTGCAGGCGCTCCTTGCCCGAAGGCGTGGTCGAAACGGTTTGCAGCCACGGACGGATCGAAGCGTACTGGGCGTAGAAGTGAGTGAAGTCAGGAACGAGGTCCTTCACCACCTGCATCGCCGGCAGCGGAGTGATGCGGATGTCTCCATCCAGATCCTCGATCGCGGTGGTGCAGGCCAGGCCGTTGCGCCCGTTCATGTTCATCGCGCAGGATCCACAGATCCCTTCGCGGCACGAGCGGCGGAAGGTCAGCGACGGGTCCATTTCGGACTTCATCTTGATCAGGGCGTCGAGCACCATCGGTCCGCAGGAATCAAGATCGATTTCGAACACGTCATAGTGCGGGTTCTGTCCGCTATCGGGATCGTAGCGATAGACCGTGAATTTCTTCACGCGGGCGGCGCCATTCGCTTTGTGGTGCGTGCCCTGGCCCGAGATCTTGCTGTTGGCGGGGAGAGTAAAGCTTGCCATTTCGATCCCTGTTAGCTGCGCGGCCGATACCGCCGTCTTCGCGCTTCTCTAGCGATTCGGAGCGTCGGGGCAAGCGGGCATTGGCCAAAAAAAGCGCGATCAACTGCCAACCGGACCCAGAAGCCAGGTTACGCCCACCGCGAAAGCCAGGCTGATCGCCACGATCAGGACGATGACGGCGTGGCGCGCGATCGCGGTGGGCCGGTCATCCCGGCCCAGCCAGCTGCGATCTTCTTCAAAGAAAAAGGCGGAAAGTTGCGACCCATCTACCGATTGCAGGCTGCCCGGAGGAACCCCATCGGCTTGCAACACAGAGATACTCTCCGCGTCGCCGCCTTTGCCGGGAGGGGCGTCCTCGGGAAGGTGAATTTTCTGCCATGTTTCATTATTTGCCGATAAATCAGCATCCTGAGGCTGAAATTCCTGGCGATAGAGCCGGGCTAGCTCTCCGCGAGGCAAACCGCCCAGCCGCGACCGGACCATCTCGATCCGCTGGTTGACCGCGCTTTCCGAAATGCCGAGCCGAGCGGCGATTTCCTTGCTGGTGCGGTTATCCGCCACCAACGCAAGGACATCGCGCTGTTTGCGCGTCAGGTTCGGAAGCGACTGTGCGGCCGTTGCCTTGCCGGTCATTCCTTTGCCTCGTCTTCGCTGAGGACCGGTCCGCGACGCGACCGCCAGATAGTGGCGGAAAGGCCGATCCAGAGCGTAATGACGAGAATATAGCATGAAATTTCAAGCATCGCGACAAGTGCGGTGAGACTTGTGAACAGGTGGCCAAGAAACAGCGCGTCGCACAATGTGGCAATCAAGGCCGTTGCTGCCATGACCAGCGGATGCCAACGGTCGCGTCGAACTGCGATTCGGGCCAGCCAGATCAGGCCAAAGCCGTCCGCAAAGGCGGCAAGAACAAGCGCTTCGTCAATGGCTGACCCGCTCAGATCGGAAAAGAGCAACGGCCACTTGCCGACAAGCATGGCTGCCGAAGCGATGGCCTGATTTCTCTCGTGCCTGAGGACCGGCCAACCAGTCGCCGCCACGGCGAGCAAGGTCAAGAGTCCAAGAACCAGGGAAGAAGTGATCATGGTGCGGGGTGTGAACCCAGCCACCCCAATTGATCGAGGCTGTGTGCGACAGTCAGGACCAGGACCGAACAGGCCAGCAGCCCGAATGCGATCAAAACGATCAGCGCCAGACGCAGCGCCGTTCCGCAGCGGCCATGCAGGGCCGATGGGAGGACCGTTATCGGGGAAAGGGTGGAGGGCTGCAACACGTCGAAGGCTTCGTCGGCCACTGCCGAAAAACCATCAACACCCTCCGGCAACGATTGGTGCGCGCTACCCTCATTGCCTTGAAGCTGGATTGGCTTACCTGTAAGCGAATTACTGGTCGGAATCGTGATTACCAGCGTGCTTGTCTGTCGGTAGAGACGGGCGATCTGGGCTCGTGACAAGCCGCCCAGGCGTTGCCGGATAACCTCGATGCGTTGGTTAACGGCACTTTCGGAAATCCCTATTTTCCTTGCGATTTCTTTGCTTGTCATGCCCTCTGAGACGAGTGCAAGCACCTGACGCTGCTTCTCGGTCAGGGCATCCAGAAGTGCGGTTTGCTTGAGAATGTCCGGCATGGTCTGTACCATCCTATCCCGTCACACTGCTGGTATCAAATAGGTTCGGTGGCCAGCGTGAAAATCGGCGTCGGGTGCATGCGGTGTGCACCGCGTGTGTGCCTTGTCTGGCGATGGATTGCCTGACTTTCAGCCCCCGTCTATGCTGCGGTCCAACGTTAAAACGGGGAGGGGCAGGCGTGGGATTGGCCAACTGGTATGACGAACATATCGTCCCGCGTTTCATCAAGTGCGCCTGTTCAGCGCCTGCGATCATGCGGCTGCGCGAAGCGGTGGTGCCGCTGGCCAGCGGAAGGGTGTTCGAGATCGGCTGCGGCGGGGGGATCAACCAGCAGTTCTATGACCCGGCCCGCGTGACCGGGTTCGCCGGGATGGACCCGTCCGCCAAAGGCCTGGAGTTTACCCGCGCTGCCGTGGCCGGGAAGGGGTGGGAGGCCGATGTCCGGCGCGGTTTTGGTGAGGCGATTCCCTTTGAGGACGCGAGTTTCGATTGTGTCGTCTGTACCTTCACGCTGTGCTCGGTGGGCAGCCAGGAACAGACTTTGGCGGAACTGCGCAGAATTCTAAAGCCGGGCGGAAGGCTGCTCTATGCCGAACACGGGCAGGCGCCCGATCCTGCGGTGCAGAAATGGCAGCGCCGGATCGAGCCGGTGTGGAAGCGGCTTGCCCTCGGTTGCCATCTGACCCGGCCAATCGGCGCGCCGATCGCTCAAGCCGGCTTTTCGCTGAACGTGCTGGGGCAACGCTTTGCCCCCGGAACTCCGCGCTTTGCCGGATGGATGGAATGGGGTGAGGCGCAGCGGATTGGCTAGGTAAGGCCCAGGCAAGATGTAGCGCAAACCGGGCAAAGAAAACCCCGCCCCATCTGTATTGACGGGGCGGGGCTCTACGATCTTGACCTTGAATTATTCGCCGAAGGTTCGCTGCCACCATCCGCGGCGCGGGGTCGCAGGTGTATCGTCGGCTGGTTCGGCTGCGGCGGGCGCGGCCTCTGCCACCGGCTCGGAAGCAGCGCCTTCCGGTGCCGGTTCGGCTGCCTTCTTGCGAGTCCGCTTGGGCTTGGCCGGGGGCGCCTCTGCCGCAGGTTCTTCCGCGGCCGGCGCTGCCGGTTCGGCTTCAGCTTCGGCTTCGACCTTCTTCTTGCGGGTCCGTTTGGGCTTGACCGGAGCTTCCTCAACAGGAGCAGCAGCTGCGGCGGGTTCCTCGGCGGCGACAACTTCGGCTTCGGCCGCCGGAGCCTCATCGGTCACCTTCTTGCGGCGGGTCCGCTTGGGCTTAGCGGGCGCTTCCTCTGCGGCCGGTTCGGGAGCCTCAGGAGCCTCGGTGGGCTCAGCAGCGCCAGCCTCTGCGGACTCTTCAGCTTCAGCTTCGATTGACGCCTCGCCCGCTTCATCGGCATCGCCCGCAACTTCGCCATCGCTGCGCCCACGGCCACCGCGACGCCGACGGCCCCGACGGCGCTTCTTGCGCGGAGCATCGCCGTCCTCACCGTCGGCTGCGGTTTCGCTGGGCTCTTCGCCCTCGGCAGCGTCTTCACCTTCCTCGGCCTCGTCGCCATCGCGCGCAGTGCGATTCTCATCGCGGTCCCGGCCACCCCGGCGGCGGCGTTTGCGGCGGCGTTTGCCGCGACCTTCGCCATCGTCGGAACGGTCTTCGGTTTCGGCGTCGAAATCGTCTTCCTCGTCGATCACATCGTCATCGTCTTCCTCGATGGCGATAGGTTCGAAGCGGGGGACGAATTCGGGGCGTGGGCCGGACGAACCGACACGCATCTTGG
Source organism: Pseudomonadota bacterium (assembly GCA_029550345.1). Lineage (GTDB taxonomy): Bacteria > Pseudomonadota > Alphaproteobacteria > Sphingomonadales > Sphingomonadaceae > Novosphingobium. Next base: position 161,392 of record JAKPHK010000068.1, on the reverse strand, counting down.
CACCTTCGTTCTCGCCTTCGGGCAGAACCTCAACCCTGACGCCGTAGCGTTCCTCGATCTCGGCGAGATCGGCGCGCTTGGCATTGAGCAGATAGACCGCAGCTTCGGTGCTCGCATAGAGCGAAATCACCGAGCCCTTGCCCTTGGCCGCTTCGTCCTCGATCAGGCGCAACGCCGAAAGTCCGGCGCTGGATGCGGTGCGGACCAGACCGGTGCCGTCGCAGTGCGGGCAGGCGCGGGTGGTGGCTTCAAGCACCCCGGTGCGCAGGCGCTGGCGGCTCATTTCCATCAGGCCAAAGCTGGAGATCCGGCCAACCTGAATGCGGGCGCGGTCGTTCTTCAGCGCCTCTTTCATTGCCTTTTCGACCTTACGGACGTTGGAGTTGTACTCCATGTCGATGAAGTCGATCACCACCAGCCCGGCCATGTCGCGCAGCCGCAGCTGACGGGCGATTTCACGCGCGGCTTCAAGGTTGGTGCTGAGCGCGGTCGCTTCGATCCCGTGTTCCTTGGTCGAACGGCCCGAGTTGATATCGATCGAGACCAGCGCCTCGGTCGGGTTGATGACCATGTAGCCGCCGCTCTTCAGCTGGACCACCGGATCGTACATTGCGGTCAGCTGGTCCTCGGCGCCATAGCGCTGGAACAGCGGCACCGGATCGGCGTAGTGCTTCACCCGCTTGGCGTGGCTCGGCATCAGCAGCTTCATGAAGTCGCGGGCGGCGCGGTAGCCGTCTTCGCCTTCGACGACGACTTCCTCGATCTCGCGATTGTAGATGTCACGGATCGCGCGCTTGATCAGATCGCTGTCCGAATGGATCAGCGCCGGAGCGGTACTTTTCAGCGTGGTTTCACGGATCCCGTCCCACAGGCGGGCAAGGTAATCGAAATCGCGCTTGATTTCAGTCTTGGTGCGCTGAAGCCCAGCGGTGCGGACAATGCAGCCCATCGACTTGGGCAGGTCAAGCTCGGCAATGATCGTCTTGAGCCGCTTGCGATCGGCGGCAGAGCTGATCTTGCGGCTGATCCCGCCGCCATGGCTGGAATTGGGCATCAGTACGCAGTAGCGGCCGGCCAGCGAAAGATAGGTGGTGAGCGCCGCACCCTTGTTGCCGCGCTCTTCCTTGACGACCTGCACCAGCAGCACCTGACGGCGCTGGATCACGTCCTGGATCTTGTAGCGGCGGCGCAGCGCCATGCGCTTGGCGCGCAGCTCTTCGGCTTCCTTGGCGTGGCCACGGTTACCGCCCTGGCGGCGACGGCCCCGGCCGCGGCGGCGCTGATCATCGCCTTCGCTTTCTTCGGAGGCTTCTTCGCCTTCATGGTCGAAGGCACCTTCGACGTGGCCGTCCTCGATCGTGGCGACCTCGTCTTTTTCGTCCGTATCGACCTCTGTCACCCCGCCGAAGTCTTCCTCGTCGTGGTGGTCGTGGCTGGTTCCGGCCAGTTCATCGGCAAGAGTTTCGCCAAGCTCGTCGTCCCCGACGAAATCTTCTTCACCCTCGGCGATGGCGCGCAGGGCGGCCTCTTCCTCAGCGTGGGCGGCCTCTTCCGCCAGCAGTGCCTCGCGATCCTCTTTGGGGATCTGGTAATAATCGGGGTGGATTTCGCTGAACGCCAGAAAGCCGTGCCGGTTCCCGCCGAAATCGACGAAAGCCGCCTGCAGCGAGGGTTCAACCCGGGTTACCTTGGCGAGATAGATATTGCCATTGATCTGCTTGTGATCGGCAGATTCAAAGTCGAATTCCTCAATCCGATTGCCCTTCAGCACCGCCACCCGGGTCTCTTCCTGGTGGCGCGCATCGATTAGCATGCGCATGGTCATTATGAATTCTCCGTGCGCGCCAAACGGCGATCGGCCCTGTTCGGGCAATCGCCGGGGTGGCGCGGCTGTGTACGAAACGTCCGCTTGCGATCGGGCTCACCCGGAATGCGCGCGCGGTAACGATGGACGGGCCGAAGACGTGGTGCGTTTCGGCGGCGACGTGTGTGTCTGCTGCAAGGGGATGGTGCGGCGAAATCGAGCGCACCCGGTCTGCCGCCAGCACTGCCGCGGCCCCGTGGGCTTGCGGCAGACAGGACGGCAAAAGACTTCTCATTACGGCATCAACCTGATTGATCCGGGCTAACTATCCCCGGATTCTCCCCCCATTAAGCCGATTGTCTTAAAGACTTCCGCTTAAGGTTGGCGGGTGCCTAGCACCGCTTCGTGTCTGCGGCAAGGTGATTGCGCCCGCCTGGCGCGCGGACTAAGTGCGGCATAGATGCGCCGCTTCCTGCTCCTGCTTCTGATCGTTCTGGCACCCGTTGCGGTGTTTGCCGCGATGATCCTTGCCGATCGGACTTTTGGCACGGTGGGCCGGGGTTACGACTATGTCGTAAAGGTCGATCTTCCCGAGCCCGAGGCCATGGCTGCGCTGCCGAAGATTGAAGGGCCTGTTGATTCCACGCGCCCCTTGGTGGTGATCGATGCCGGCCATGGCGGAAAGGATCCCGGCGCCGGTGCTGGCACAACCCGCGAAAAGGATCTGACCCTGGCTCTCGCTCTGGCGCTGAAGGACGAGTTGCTGCGCAAGGGCGGGGTTCGGGTGGCGCTGACCCGCGGGGACGATCGGTATCTGTTCCTGGGGGAACGATCGGCGATCGCGCGGCAGCTGGGGGCGGATCTGTTCATTTCCATCCATGCCGACAGCACCGAGGTGAGCAGCGGGGCGATCGGTGCCACGGTCTATACGCTTTCCGCCAAAGGCAGCAATCAGGTCGCCGAGCGGATGGCGGCGCGCGAAAATGCGGCCGACAAGATCGGCGGCATTGCGATGAGCGAATATGGCCAGAGCGTCGGCGCAGTGCTGGTCGATCTGGCCCAGCGCAAGACCCAGGCAGATTCGGAGTTGTTCGCCGGACTGGTCCTGCGTGAAGGGCAGGGCAGGATGCCGTTCAAGGAAACCGCGGCGCAGTCAGCCGCCTTCGCTGTCCTGAAGTCTCCCGATGTCCCTTCGATCCTGTTTGAAAGCGGTTATATAAACAACCCTGCCGATGTCGCGCGGCTCACATCTGCGGCGGGGCGGCAGACCTTTGCGGCGGTGATGGGCACGGCAATCCGCGCGTTTTTTGCGCGGACCCGAACGAATGGCGCTGGTGTATAGGAAGCCGCTGGAAATGCCGACGATCCCCATGCTAGAGCGCGCTGACCATGGCTGACGACAACCAACCTGAATCGGTGCACTTGCGAATCCGGCGTGAGGCGCGCGGCCTGTTTTCGGGTGCGAAAGGCGCATTTGGTGCGCTTTGGTCGCGGCTGGGCGGATTGCGATCCCGGCTGCGCGATAGCCGCTTCGGGCAGTGGCATCAGGGCAAGTGGGACAGCAGCAAGCGGTTTCGCGTTCTGAACTACATGGCGGTATCTGGCTTTGCCGCTTTGGCGGTGCTGTATGTCGCGGTGACCTGGAACCTTCCTTCGGCAGACCGGCTGCTGACCTATCAGCCGCGAATGCCGACCATGGTGCGCGGTGTGAACGGCGAAATCGTCTATTCGTTCGCGCGTGAGCGGCGGGTGCAGCTGCGCTATGTCGATTTTCCCAAGCCGCTGATCGATGCCTATCTCTCTGCCGAGGATCGGACTTTCTGGTCGCATGGCGGGATCGACTTTGGTGGTCTGGCAGGGGCTGTGGTTGACTATGTGTCCAAGCTGGGTTCCGGCACCCGGGCCAAGGGCGGTTCGACCATTACCCAGCAGGTCGCCAAGAACATCCTGATCGGCAACGAATATTCCATCACCCGCAAGCTGAAGGAAATGGTGCTGGCGCGGCGTATCGAGGGCGTGCTGAGCAAGGAACAGATCCTTGAGCTCTACCTTAACGAGATCCCGCTGGGCCGACAGAGCTTTGGGGTTGAGGCTGCGGCCCAGGCCTATTTCGGCAAGACCGTCAGCGACCTCAATCTGGCCGAATGCGCGTTTCTGGCGGCGCTGCCACAGGGGCCGGAAATCTACGGCCGTGAAAAAAATGCCGACCGGGCGCTGTATCGGCGAAACTGGATTCTGGATCAGATGGTCCGCAATGGTGCCGTCTCTGAGGCGGAGGCCGCGGCGGCCAAGGCCCAGCCGCTTGGGATAGTCGCCCGGCGTTCGGCCGCCTACGACCCTTCAACCGGCTATTTCGTGGAAGAAGTCCGGCGGCAGCTGATCGACCAGTATGGCGAAAATGCCGAGGCCGGGCCGAACAGCGTTTATGATGGCGGGCTGTGGGTCCGCACTTCGCTTGATCCTGAACTGCAGAAGGCCGCCCAGGATTCCTTGCGCGCGGGCCTGATGCGGTATGGCGGCGGACGCGCCTTCAGCAAGCCGATCGATCACGTCGATCTTGATGAGGACAAGTGGCAAAGCCAGCTGATCTCGACCGGCAAGACCATTTCCTATCAGGATTGGCGGGTCGGCGTGGTGATCGAGCGCAGTGGCAGCAAGGCGACGATCGGCTTTTCCGACGGCAAGACCGCGCCGCTGATCGGCACGCCCGATGCCTTGCGCAAGGGTGACGTTATCGCGGCCGCCCCGGCGGGCAATGCCTGGGCGCTGCGGGTGGTTCCGGCGGTTTCCGGTGGTATGGTGCTGGAAGAGGCCTTTTCGGGAAGGGTCCTGGCGATCCAGGGTGGTTTCGATGCCGGCCTTGGTAGCTTCAACCGGGCAACCCAGGCGCAGCGCCAGCCAGGCTCCACGATCAAGCCGTTTGTCTATGGAACCGGGCTCGACTTCGGGATGAGCCCGGCAAGTGAGGTCGTTGACGGCAAATTCTGCGTCTATCAGGGATCGAAGTTCGGCCAGAAGTGCTTCGTCAACTTCGGCGGCAGCCAGGGTGGCGGCACCCATACGATGCGCTGGGGCCTTGAACAGTCGCGCAACCTGATGACCGTGCGGATCGCCAACGACAGCGGGATGGATAACGTCGTGAAGACCTTTGAACGGGTCGGCATCGGCAAGTATCCACCCTATCTTTCGTTTGCGCTGGGGGCGGGCGATACGACCGTGCTCAAGATGGTCAATGCCTATGCCGCGCTGGCCAACAACGGCGTGCAATATCCGTCCTCGACGATTGATTTCATTCAGGACCGCAACGGCAAGGTGATCTGGCGGGCCGACACGCGGCGGTGCGACAACTGCAACATGGCGCAGTGGGATGGCAAACCGATGCCGCGGCTTGCGCCGCGCGGCAAGGAAGTGATGGATCCGCGCACCGCATTCCAGGTCGTCCATATGCTCGAAGGGGTGGTCACACGCGGGACTGCAATCGCGCTCAAGGACCTGAACCTGCCACTGTTCGGGAAAACCGGGACGACATCCGGTCCGACCAACGTGTGGTTTGTCGGCGGCAATCAGGAAATCGTCGGCGGGGTCTATCTCGGCTATGACAAACCGACCAGCCTTGGCGGCTATGCCCAGGGCGGTACCATCGCCGCGCCGATCTTCAAGCAGGTCGTGCAATCGACCAGGGCACGCTGGAGCGAACGACCCTTTGTTGCGCCCAAGGGCATCTTCTGGGTCAGGGTTGACCGGATTAGCGGAAAACGTGTGCTGGACGGAATGCCCGGCAGCGATCCCAAATCTTCGATCATCTGGGAGGCTTTCAAGGCTGAATCCGAAGCCCGGACCGGGCCAAGTAGCGACGAATTGAGCAAACAGCGTGATGCGCTTCTCAATTCGATCCGACGCGGTTCGACGCGCAGGGCTGCGCAAGGCGGAGCGGCGGAAGGCGATCAATCGGCGCAAACGCCTGCCGCAACGCCGACCATCGCCGCTGACCCGGCTGTCGCGGGCCAATAGACACGCTGGACAAGGCCCGCTGCGAAGCGCATTCTGATTGCCATGAAAACGAGATTTCTTGCCCTGCCGCTGGCCGTTGCGGCGTTTGTCGCCCCGGCTGCTGCCCCTGCCGTACTGCCTCAGGGCGCCCGGGCCCCGCAATTTGTCACCCAGGGCGCGCTGGCCGGAAAGGCGTTCACCTTCAACCTGGAAAAGGCGCTGCGCAAGGGGCCGGTGGTGCTCTATTTCTACCCCAAGGCCTTCACCCAGGGCTGTACGCTCGAGGCCCATGCCTTTGCCGAGGCAAGCCCGGAATTTGCCGCTGCCGGGGCTACGGTGATCGGGCTGTCGGTTGATGATCTGCCCTCGCTCCAGCGCTTCTCGCGCGAGGCCTGCCGCGACAAGTTTGCGGTGGGCATCGCCAAGCCGCAGATCGTTGCCGCCTATGGGGTTGCGCTCAAGAAGGCTGATGGATCCGACACCGGGCTGGCCAGCCGGACCTCGTTCGTGATCGGTAAGGATCGGCGGATCAAGCTGGTCCATTCGAACATGGATTATCGCGACCACGTCAGACTGACCCTGGATGCGGTAAAGGCGCTGCGCCGCTAGGCCTCGACGCTTTACAATCCGGGGCCTTCCGCTAAGCGGAGCCAGAACGCCAACAGGCGTCCTTAATTGTTGCCGGAGTGAACCATCATGCGTGCCGAAGGGCAGGCCCATATTGACCGGATCGAGGCTGCGATGGCCCTGGTCCGCAAGTTCCTTGACTGGGACCGCGCTCTGCGCCGCCTGGACGAACTCAACGCCCGGGTCGAGGACCCGAAACTTTGGGATAACCCAAAGGAGGCCGAAGCCGTGATGCGTGAACGGCGCAGGCTCGAAGGCGCCGTCAACACCGTCAAGGACATCTCCACCCAGATGGCCGATGCGATCGAGTTCGTCGAGCTGGGCGAAATGGAAGGTGATGAAGCGACCGTCGATGAAGGGCTGGCCGCCCTCGCGGCGCTGTCCGCCCGCGCCGACGCCGACAAGGTGCAGGCCTTGCTGGCGGGCGAGGCGGACGGCAACGACACTTTCGTCGAAATTCACGCCGGTGCCGGCGGCACGGAAAGCCAGGACTGGGCCGAAATGCTGTTTCGGATGTATACCCGCTGGGCTGAAAAGCGCGGGTTCAAGGTCGAAACGATTGAGTATCAGGCCGGTGAACAGGCCGGGATCAAGAGCGCGACGATTCTGGTCAAGGGTGAGAACGCCTATGGCTGGGCTAAGACCGAAAGCGGTGTGCACCGGCTGGTGCGGATTTCTCCCTATGACAGTTCGGCCCGCCGCCACACCAGCTTCAGCTCCGTCTGGGTCTATCCGGTGATCGACGACAATATCGAGATCGAGATCAACGAAGGCGATCTACGGATCGATACCTATCGGGCCTCGGGCGCGGGCGGGCAGCACGTCAATACGACGGACTCCGCGGTCCGGATCACACACGTACCCTCGGGCATCGTCGTGGCCAGCCAGAACGACCGCAGCCAGCACAAGAACCGCGCCACCGCGATGGGGATGCTGAAAGCGCGCCTTTACGAAGCCGAACTGCGCAAGCGCGAGGAAGCGGCATCGGGCGAATATCAGGCCAAGACCGAGATCGGCTGGGGCCACCAGATTCGTTCCTACGTGTTGCAGCCCTATCAGATGGTCAAGGACCTGCGTACCGGGGTTACCAGTCCAACGCCGTCGGATGTGCTGGATGGTGCGCTCGATCCGTTCATGGCGGCGGCACTGGCCCAGCGCGTTACCGGCGAAAAGGTCGATGTGGAGGACGTTGATTGAAGCGCCGCCTCGCCGCCTTGATCTTGCTGGCTCTGGCTGGATGCAACAGCCAGGCGGTTGATACGGCCCGGCCCGAAGGCGCGCGCGATTTCCCCAAGGCGTTCCGTCCGGTTTCGACGGTGGCGGCCAACGAATTTTCCGACGAAGACCAGCGCGATAATCTGGGTGAGGCAAAGGTGGTGATGGACCTGGCCCGGATCGGCGCGGGGACAACCGTTGCCGATATCGGCGCGGGTGAGGGGTATTACACCGTTCGCTTGGCTGAACGGGTCGGCCCCAAGGGGCGCGTCCTGGCGCAGGATATCGACCAGTCGACGCTCAACCGCCTGGGCCTGCGGGTTGAGCGCGAACGGCTGGACAACGTTTCGATCAAGCTTGGCGGCGAAGCCGATCCGCGGCTGCCTGCGGCCAGTTTCGACCGCGTATTCATGGTCCATATGTACCATGAGGTGACAGAGCCCTATGCCTTCCTGTGGCATCTGCGCCCGGCATTGAAGCCGGGCGGGCAGGTGGTGGTGGTTGACGTTGATCGGGCGACCGATCGGCATGGAATTCCGCCAGATCTTTTGTTCTGCGAATTCGCGGCGCTGGGCTTTCGCCTGGTTGAATTTGTCCGTAAGCCGGAACTCAATGGATATTACGCCTCGTTTGAGGCGGTAGGGCCGCGGCCGGAGCCGCAAGCGATCAAGCCGTGCAACATGGCGACTGGAAAGACGGGGACGCAATGAGTTTCAAGGGGCTGAAGCCGATTCTGTATGGCGGACGTGAAGTCTGGCCGCTGGTCGAAGGCGGGAAGGGCGTGGCCGTTTCCAACCATGCCAGCTCGGGCGCCTGGGCTGCGGCTGGCGGCATCGGTACGGTCAGCGCCGTTAACGCCGATTTCTATGACGAGAACGGCAATATCTGCGATCAGCCCTATCACGGCGCGGCGCGTAAGGACCGTCATGAAGAACTGGTCGCCTATGGTATCAAGGGCGGTGTGGAGCAGGTTCGCCGGGCCTATGACATCGCCGGCGGAAATGGTGCGATCAACATCAATGTGCTGTGGGAAATGGGCGGCGCGCAGCAGGTGCTGGAAGGCGTGCTGGAGCGCACCAAGGGGCTGGTAACCGGCGTGACCTGCGGTGCCGGGATGCCCTACAAGCTTTCTGAAATCGCGGCGCGGTTCAACGTCAACTATCTGCCGATCATCAGCTCTGCCCGGGCCTTCCGCGCGCTGTGGAAGCGGGCCTATCACAAGGTCGCCGATCTGATGGGTGCGGTGGTCTATGAAGACCCCTGGCTGGCGGGCGGGCACAACGGCCTGTCCAACGCCGAAGACCCGCTGCAGCCGCAAGACCCCTATCCCCGGGTCAAGGCGCTGCGCGATACGATGCGGGCCGAAGGCATTGCCGATAGCGTGCCGATCGTCATGGCCGGCGGGGTCTGGTATCTGCGCGATTGGGAAAACTGGATCGACAATCCCGAACTCGGCCAGATCGTGTTCCAGTACGGCACCCGCCCGCTGCTGACGCAGGAAAGCCCGATTCCGCAGGCCTGGAAGGATCACCTGCGCACCCTGAACGAAGGCGACATCCTGCTGCACCGTTTCTCGCCAACCGGCTTTTACAGCTCTGCGGTGCGTAACCCGTTCCTGCGCAACCTGGAAGCGCGCAGCGAGCGGCAGATCCCTTATTCCAAGGTCGAAGCGGGCGAACATACCGCGCGGCTGGACGTGGGCGTCGGCAACAAGAACTTCTGGGTTGCCCCGGCCGATCTGGAGCGCGCCCGCGGCTGGGTTGCCCAGGGCTTCAAGGAAGGCATCCGCACCCCGGACGACACGATCATCTTCGTGACCGAGGAAGAGCGCGGCGAGATCCAGAAGGACCAGAAAGACTGCATGGGCTGCCTTTCACACTGCGGGTTCTCGTCATGGAAAGACCACGATGATTACACCACCGGCTATCTGGCCGATCCGCGCAGCTTCTGCATCCAGAAGACCCTGAAGGCGATTGTCCACGGCGAAGACATCAACCAGAACCTGATGTTCGCCGGCCACGCCGCGCACAATTTCAAGACCGACCCGTTCTATTCGAACAACTTCACCCCCACGGTGAAGCAACTGGTCGATCGGATCCTGACCGGGGATTGAGGCACTAATCCGGCCAGCGCGGGTCCGGACCGAAGCGGTTTGGACCCCGCGTGGAAGGAAGCAGCATCAGGATTATCAGGGCCAGTGTCGTGCCGGTCTGAAGCCAGTCCAGCGGCCAGGCGAAGGTATCGAAGCGCACTCTGGCATCGAGGCCGGTGGTCAGCGCGATGGTCTTTTGCGCAAGCCACAGTGCCAGTCCCGGCAGCGCCAGGCACAGCCATTTTCCTGACCGGCCCTGATCGTGAAGGCGACGGACCATCAATGCCGGAAGCGGGACGAGCAGGACCAGCCAGACGATCTCCATCGCCCTTTGAAAGGTTTCACTGCTCAGCAGCAGCAACAAGGGCAGGCCAACCACCATCTGCAGAAAAGCGGCGCTCAACCAGAAGCCGACCAGATCGGTCAGCTTTGCCCGGCCTGCGGGTCTGAAGCTCTGCCTGATTATGTCCAGATAGGTCGTGCGCCAGGGCGGTTCGGGCGCAGCGTCCATCGCTGGCACGGCCTCAATCCATCTCCCAGGCGCGTTCGCCGTGGCTGGTAAGGTCAAGGCCTTCGCGTTCGTCATCTTCGCCGACGCGCATCGGGAAAAACAGCCCGACCACAATGGCGATCAGGGCGGTGGCAAGCGCTGACCAGGCCACAACCGCAAAAACCCCGATGCCTTGCGCGGCAAGCTGGCTCAGCATCGAGGCGCCTTCATCATATCCCGCTCCGCCAAAGGTATCGGCGTTCAGGAAGATCGCGAGCAGCAAGGATCCGGTGATCCCGCCCATCCCATGGACCGCGAAAACGTCGAGCGAATCGTCGATTTCGAGCTTGCGCTTGACCAGCTGGATCATCGGGAAACAGACCAGCGCACCCACGATTCCGATCAGAATGGCCGCTCCCGGTGAGACGAAACCGGCCGCCGGCGTAATCGTTGCCAGCCCGGCGATCGCGCCGGTTGCAAAGCCGATGCTGGTCGGTTTGCCGATCTTGATCCGCTCAATCAGCAACCAGGTGAGGGCGGCCATGCTGGCGCCCAGATGCGTGTTGATGATCGCGCTGACCGCATCGTCGCTGGCGGCAAGCGCCGATCCGCCGTTAAAGCCGAACCAGCCGGCCCACAGCAGCGCTGCGCCGACCATGGTCAGCGACGGGCTGTGCGGCAACATGATGGTTTTGGGAAAGCCCTGCCGTTTGCCGACCAGGGCTGCGCCGACCAGCGCCGAAATCCCGGCGGTGGTGTGGACGACGATCCCGCCTGCGAAATCCTTGGTCCCCATCGCCGCCAGCCAGCCATCGCCCCAGATCCAGTGCGCGACCGGGACATAAACCAGCAAGCTCCACAGCGCCGAGAAGCCAACCACCCAGCCGAACCGCGCACGATCGGCCCAGGCGCCGACCATCAGCGCCGGGGTTATGGCGGCGAAAGTCATCTGGAACAGCGCATTGGTTCGCACCGAAATGTCGGTGTCGGCGTGCAGCACATCGACCGTGTTGTTGAGCATGGCCATGTCAAGATTGCCGATCCAGCCGCTGGTTCCCGGGCTGAAAGCCAGCGAATAGCCGATCACGATCCACAGCACCGATACGGCAGCTACAATGGCACCGGTTTGCACCATCACCGACAGGAAGTTCTTGGCGCGCAGCAGCCCGCCATAGAACAGCGTCAGCCCTGGGGCAGCCATGATCATCACCAAAGCCGCAGAAACGAGTACCCAGGCCGTATCGCCACTGTTCAGCACACCTGCGGTGACATCCGGTTCGATGGCAGCAGGCTGCGCTGCAGCAATCGCCGGTGCAAGCAGTCCGATGGTCAAAAGGCCGATCGCTGAAAAGACGCGCATTCAATGCTCCCCCGGCACCCGATCGGCACCATTCTTGATTCCATTATCGAGGCGGCATTAATGCAAGGTTTGCAGCGGGTGCAAGCCGTCTGGCGTAGTAATGTTGCGCGAAGGGCGCCTATGCCCAGCCTTCCAGCACCTGATCGGGCGGGCGGTGGCCATCGACCCAGAAGCGGATGTTGGCGATAACCTTTTCACCGGCGTGTTCGCGCCCTTCGATCGTCGCGCTGCCCAGGTGGGGCAGGGTGATGACACCAGGCAAGGCTATCAGCCGGGGATTGACTTCCGGTTCCCGCGCGAAGACATCGAGCCCGGCCCCGGCGATGGTGCCGTTTTCCAGCGCTGCGATCAAGGCGTCTTCGTCAATCAGATCGCCGCGTGCGGTGTTGATCAGGTAAGCGGTGGACTTCATCAGCGAAAGGCGGGCGGCATTGACCAGATGGTGCGTGCCCGATCCGGCCGGGGTGTGCAGCGAAATGATGTCACAATCCGTGAACAGCCGGTCAAGGTCCGGCTCGTAGCTTGCGCCCAGCATATTCTCCACGCTTGAAGGCAGGCGATTGCGGTTGTGATAGACGATCTCCAGCCCGAACGCGCGCGCGCGGTGGGCAACGGCCTGGCCGATCCGGCCCATCCCGACGATCCCCAGCCGCTTGCCTCCGATGCAATGGCCCAGCATCGCGTTGGGTGCCCAGCCGGTCCACTTGCCATCGCGGACAAGCCTGCTGCCTTCACCCAGGCGGCGCGGGACAGACAGGACCAGCATCATGGCAAGATCGGCGGTATCGTCGGTGAAGACGCCCGGCGTGTTGGTGACGATCACCTTGCGGGCCCGCGCTGCGGTAAGGTCGATGTGCTCGATGCCCGCCCCGAAATTGGCGATCAGGCCAAGCCGATCACCAGCCTCATCCAGCATTCCGGCATCGATCCGGTCCGTGACGGTCGGCACCAGCACGTCGCAATCGCGCATCGCCGCGACTAGTTCATCGCGGCTGAGCGGCCGATCCTCAAGGTTCAGAACCACCTCGAACAATTCGTTCATGCGCGCTTCGATCGAAGGCAGCAGATGGCGCGTTACGTGGACGCGCGGTTTGCCTTCAAGGCGCCGGGTTAGCCTGGTGTCGGTGACCACTGTCATAAGGTGATCGCTAGGCGGTCGGGGGCGGGCGGGTCAAGCGGCTTGAAGAGATCGGCGCCCACGCGCTAAGAGTCCGGCCATGCCGATCATTCGCAAATTGTTCCTGATTCTGGCCGCGCTGGGCCTTGCCGTTCCTGCATTGGCGCAGGATGCGGTGCAGACTCCCTACTGGGCGTCAATCCGGGCAAGTGAGGTCAATATGCGGGTGGGGCCGGGCGAGGACTATCGGATCCTGTGGGTTTACAAGCGCCCGGCATTGCCGCTCAAGGTGCTGCGCCTGAAAGAGGGCTGGCGGCTGGTCGAAGATCCGGACGGTGCGCAAGGCTGGGTGCTGGCCCGCTTCCTGACGCGCCAGCGCACCGGATACATTCGCGGGAAAACGCCGGCCGATATGCGCGATGCCGGGCGCGGCGATGCGAAGCTGCTGTGGCGGCTCGCCCCCGGCGTGGTCGGGGTACTGGGAGATTGCGGCAACGGCTGGTGTCAGATGAGCGTCGGGCCGCGCAAAGGCTTCGTGCCCCAAGACCGCATATGGGGTGCGGGGGAGCCCTGAAGCCCCCCACGCAAGCGTCAGTCGCCTATTTCGCCGGAACCGGGCGGACGGTCACAACCGCGCCTTTTTCGTCGGTTGCGGTGAAGCTGCCATCGGCTGCGGGCGCGCTTTCGGTAAAGCACTGGGCTGCAGCAGGACCGGACGGGTCGAAGCAAGTCTTGCCGTCACTCACCTTGACGATCCCGGCGATACGCTGGCCAGTGGCCATATCGTCGGCGTAAGTGCCATCGGCGTTGATCGTGGTCGTGCCGACCTTCTTGCCGGCAGCATCGGTTACTTCATAAGTGCCAGGCTTTGGCCCTGAAGCCGCGGCATCGGTCATTGTCGCATCGGCGGTGGTTTCACTGGCCGTAGCTGCGGGAGCCTCCTCCTTCTTGCCGCAGGCCGCGAGCGCCAGGGCCAGAGTGGCGGTCAAGACGATCTTGCCGGTTAGGCGCATCAGAACCCTCCTCAGGATGTTTTTCCTGAGGAGCAGCTTAGACTTCTGTGATTGGCTTGCAAGCCGAAGGTCAGACCAGTTCGATCGCCACCGCAGTCGCTTCGCCGCCGCCAATGCACAGGCTGGCCACGCCCTTGGTCTTACCGTGGCGCTGCAAGGCGGCGATCAGCGTGGTCACGATGCGCGCACCGGAAGCGCCGATCGGGTGGCCCAGCGCGGTCGCTCCGCCGTGAACGTTCACCTTTTCGTGCGGGATGCCCAGATCATGCATCGCGAACATCGCCACACAGGCGAAAGCCTCGTTGACTTCGAACAGATCTACGTCGGCCATCGACCAGCCAGCCTTGGCCAGAACCTTGTTGATCGCGCCAACCGGAGCTGTGGTGAAATCCTTGGGTTCCTGCGCGTGCGCGGCTACTGCAACCACGGTTGCAACCGGCGACAAGCCTTTGTCCGCTGCAACGCTGGCCCGGGTCAGCACCAGCGCGGCGGCGCCGTCAGAGATCGAGCTGGAGGTTGCCGCGGTGATCGTGCCGTCCTTGGCAAAGGCCGGGCGCAGGCCGGGGATCTTGTCGGGGCGGCCCTTGCCGGGGCCTTCATCGGTATCGACGACGGTTTCGCCAGCACGGCTTACCACGGTGACCGGCGCAATCTCGGCAGTAAAGGCGCCATCGGCGATCGCCGCATTGGCCCGGCGCAGCGATTCGATCGCGTAATCGTCCTGGTTCTCGCGGGTCAGCTGATAGGCGTTGGCGGTGTCCTGCGCAAAAGTGCCCATGGCCCGGCCCGGCTCATAGGCATCTTCCAGCCCATCGAGGAACATATGGTCATAAGCGGTGTCATGACCGATGCGCGCGCCCGAGCGATGCTTCTTGAGCAAATAGGGGGCGTTGGTCATCGATTCCATGCCGCCGGATACGACCATGTCGATCGTCCCTGCCGCCAGCGCTTCTGCGCCCATGATAACGGTCTGCATCCCTGAGCCGCAGACCTTGTTGACGGTCGTCGCCTGAACCGATTTGGGCAGGCCGGCCTTGATCGTTGCCTGACGGGCAGGGGCCTGGCCCAGGCCAGCCGGAAGCACGCAGCCCATATAGACACGCTCAACATCCTCACCGGCGATCCCGGCGCGTTCGACCGCGCTCTTGATGGCGGTGGCGCCCAGATCGGTGGCGCTGACATCGGCAAGCGCGCCCTGCATCGCACCCATCGGGGTACGCGCGAAGGAAAGGACGACGATCGGATCGTTGGCGGAAATCTGGGCCATGGCTGGGCAACCTCTCAGCTTCTTTGGGAACGATTCCGCACCGCTCTAGTGCTGCGGCGCAGCAAAGGCAATCGTCGGAAAGTAGGGGGTGGTCCTACTTCTTTTCGTCCTTGCCCCCGAAAACCCAATCGGCATAGGCGACCATGATCGCCTCCCAATATTCGACGTTATCGAGGAAAAGCTCGGCCGACATACCGCCTTTTTCGAGATCGAGATCGAATTCCACCGCCGGATCGCCATCCTTGTCGAGATAGACACGGCCCCAGCGGTATTCGCGGGCATAGCCGTTCATCTGCTCCAGCGTCGGGCTAGACTTGGGATCGAAGGCCACGAAAAACTGCACCGACTTGCAGTTCTTCCCGGCATCGTCGCAGCCGAACGGGAAGATCGCATACTTGTAGCCGGAGCTTTCCACGGCGATGAAGCGTTCGCCTTTCATATCCTTGATCTCGACCTTGTAGCCCGCGTCCTTCATCACCGAGGCAAGCTGATCGACATCGGCGACGACGTTCTTTGCTGCCGATGGCGGAGCCTGAAGCGCGGCCAAAGCGGCAAGCATGGCAAAAGCGGCTTTGATCAAGCGCATCATCAAGTTAACTCCCTGGATCAATTCGGACCTGCCTATCACTTTTGCGGCTTGATGGAAGCGGGCAATTGCCTGGCGGCCTTCTGCACTTGCCAGACCGGTGCGATCCGTGAAAAAGAGTGGCAAAGAGCAACGGGAGGGCATGGCCATGAGCGCCGCAGAAATCGAACGCATGAGTGCCGTACTGGCGAAACAGCGCGGTGCTTTTGCCGCTGCGATGCCCGAAAGCCACGGTGCCCGGCGTGATCGGATCGATCGCGCGATTGCCCTGCTGATCGACCACAAGGATGCCTTTGCCAAGGCGGTCAGCGCTGATTTCGGGCATCGCAGTGTCGAGCAGACCCTGATGACTGATATCATGCCGTCGGTCGGCGCGCTCAAGCATGCCAAAAAGCATTTCGATGCGTGGAGCCGCGATGAAAAGCGCAAGGCGATGTTCCCGCTCGGCCTGATCGGGGCGAAGGCCAAGGTCGTTTATCAGCCCAAGGGCGTGGTTGGGGTGATCGCCCCGTGGAACTTCCCGATCGGCATGGTGATGGTGCCGATGGCCGGGATTCTGGCCGCCGGCAACCGCGCCATGATCAAGCCGAGCGAATTTACCGAGCGGGTCGCCGATCTGTTTGCCGAACTGGTGCCGCAATATTTCGCCGAAGACGAAATGGCGGTGTTCACCGGTGGGGTTGAAGTTGGCACGGCCTTCAGCAAGCTGGCCTTCGATCACCTGATTTTTACCGGGGCGACCAGTGTCGGCAAGCACATCATGCGGGCGGCGGCCGATAATCTGGTTCCGGTAACGCTGGAGCTGGGTGGCAAGAGCCCGACTTTCATTGGCCGCAGCGCCGACAAGAACAAGGCCGGTGAGCGGATCGCCATGGGCAAGATGATGAATGCCGGCCAGATCTGCCTGGCGCCGGACTATCTTCTGGTGGCCAAGGATCAGGAAGGTGATGTCATCGAGAGCATCAGGGGCGGCGTCGCGGCGATGTATCCGACCCTGCTGGGCAACGATGACTATACGTCCGTCGTCAACGGTCGGAATTTCGAGCGGCTGCAGGGCTATCTTGAGGATGCCCGGGCAAAGGGGGCCGAGCTGATCGAGGTCAATCCGGCCGGTGAGGACTTCAAATCGTCCAACGGCAACAAGATGCCGCTTACCATCGTGCGCGGCGTGAACGACGACATGAAGGTGATGCAGGAGGAAATCTTCGGCCCGATCCTGCCGGTGATGACCTATGATTCGATCGATCAGGCGATTGATTACGTCAATGCCCACGATCGCCCGCTGGGGCTCTACTATTTCGGGGATGACCGGGCTGAGGAGGAAAAGGTTCTCTCGCGCACCATTTCGGGTGGCGTCACGGTCAACGATGTGCTGTTCCACAATGCCATGGAAGACCTGCCGTTTGGCGGAGTCGGGCCGTCCGGCATGGGAAGTTATCACGGCATCGACGGGTTCCGCACTTTCAGCCACGCGCGGGCGGTCTATCGCCAGTCCGGGCTCGATGTCGGCAAACTATCGGGATTCAAGCCGCCTTACGGCAAGGAAACCCAGGCCACGCTGAAGCGGGAGCTGAAGAAGTAGGGGAATTTTTCGTCACATAGGGCTGAATCTGGGGGGTGGCCCCCTTGCACCGAAGCTGCGCCGGGACTAGGGCGCGGCTATCTGTTCAGCAAGGCGAGTGTGGCTCCTTGGTAGACCTTTCGCAGTACCTGCCGATCCTGATCTATCTCGGGATCGCCTTCGCGCTTTCGGCGGCCTTCGTATTCCTGCCGATGGGCGTGGCCCGCTTGACCGGCGCCCACAATCCGACCGCGGAAAAGGAAAGCGAGTACGAATGCGGCTTTCCCGCGTTCGAGGAACCGCGCAGCCAGTTCGACGTGCGCTTCTATCTGGTTGCGATTCTGTTCATCGTTTTCGATCTTGAAGCGGCCTTCCTGTTCCCCTGGTCGGTCAGCTTCCTCGAAATGGGCTGGGCCGCGTGGATCACGATGATGGTGTTCATCGGCGAACTGGTGTTCGGGCTGATATATGCCTGGAAGATGGGGGCTCTGGACTGGGAATGACCGACCAACTCGACGCTATTGGCCGTCCGCTCTGGAACCGGCACGATCTGGTCCCGCCGGATGCGGATTTCTTCAACTCGGTCAACGCCGAGGTGAACGACAAGGGCTTTGTCGTCACCAGCACCGAAGATCTGTTCCAGTGGGCCCGGACCGGCTCGCTGTGGTGGATGACCTTCGGCCTGGCCTGCTGCGCGGTGGAGATGATCCACGTCAACATGCCGCGCTATGACATGGAACGCTTCGGCTTCGCCCCGCGCGCGTCCCCGCGCCAGAGCGACGTGATGATCGTGGCGGGAACGCTCTGCAACAAGATGGCCCCGGCGCTGCGCAAGGTCTATGACCAGATGAGCGAACCGAAATATGTCATCAGCATGGGCAGCTGCGCTAATGGTGGCGGTTACTACCACTACAGTTACAGCGTGGTGCGCGGGTGTGACCGTATCGTGCCGGTTGATATCTACGTTCCGGGCTGTCCGCCGACCGCAGAGGCACTGATGTACGGTGTGATGCAATTGCAGCGGAAGATCCGCCGCGTGGGGACGATCGAGCGATGAAAAAGACCCTGATTTCGATTGCTTCGCTGGCTCTGGCGCTGCCGGGAGTGGCTCTGGCCGCGCCGGGCGATATGCAGCGGCACCAGAGCGGGGCCGGCACGTTGGACGCCGATGGCTTCACCAGCGTTCGCACTGTCACTGGCGGCATGACCTTTGAGATGCCGTGTAAGTTCAATGAGCTGAGCTTTGCCGATGCGCCAAATTCCGATGGCAAGTCGCCCTATGCCAAGGCCGCGACGATCGTCGTGTGTGTCGAGCCCGAAAAGCTTGAGGGCTGGGCGCTGGTCCTGCGTGCTGGCTATGATACCGGCGCCGCCGGGGCGGACTATTTCTTCGACAAGCAAATGGCCGATGATACCAAGATCGGAAAGGTCGATCGCATCAAGCACAAGGGTGACCGGGCGTTCATTTCGCTCGTGAAGGACGCCGCGATGTGCAAGTGGAAGCTTGCCGTGCGGCGCGGTGCCGATCTGGTGACGATCAACTATTTCGCCCGGGCGGATGATTGCAGCACCACCAAGGCCAAGGCGCTCCGCATCTTCAATTCTCTGGCCTTTGTCGGATGACCGTCGTGCACTCCGCCCCCCGTTTCGCTTCGAACGACGGCGTGATTGACACGCTGGCGGCATCGCTGGGATCGATGCTCACTTCTGCTGTTGAACAGCATGGTGAGATCGTGCTGACGATCGCGCGCGGCGAGATCGAGAATGCACTGCGTATTCTGCGCGATCAGCATGAATACCAGCAGCTGATGGAAATCGCCGGGGCCGATTACCCTGAGCGGGCCGAGCGGTTCGACGTGGTCTATATGCTGCTGTCGGTGACGAAAAATCACCGCCTGCTGGTGAAGGTTCACGCTGCCGAAAACACCCCGGTGCCGACCGTGACGACGTTGTGGCCTAACGCCGGCTGGCTCGAACGCGAAGTGTTCGACCTTTACGGCGTGATCTTCGAAGGCAACCAGGACCTGCGCCGGATTCTGACTGACTACGGCTTCGAAGGGCATCCCTTCCGCAAGGATTTCCCGCTGACCGGCTATGTCGAACTGCGCTATTCGCAGGAGCAGGGGCGGGTGGTCTATGAGCCGGTCAAGCTCAACCAGGACCTGCGCCAGTTCGATTTCATGTCGCCATGGGAAGGCGCGGACTATGTCCTGCCCGGCGATGAAAAGGCAGAGGGAGGCAAGGCATGAGCTTCACTCTCGAGGAATCGCCGACCACCGGCCATGAAGTCATCACCAACTACACGATCAACTTTGGACCGCAGCATCCGGCCGCGCACGGCGTGCTGCGCATGGTGCTGGAGCTGGACGGTGAAATCATCGAGCGGGTCGATCCGCACGTCGGCCTGCTCCACCGCGGCACCGAAAAGCTGATCGAGCACAAGACCTATCTTCAGGCGCTGCCCTATTTCGACCGGCTCGACTATTGCTCGCCGCTGGGGATGGAGCACAGCTATGTGCTGGCGGTCGAAAAGTTGCTCAATCTTGAGGTGCCGCTGCGCGGGCAATACCTGCGGGTGCTGTTCGCCGAGCTGACCCGGATCTGCAACCATATGCTCAACATGGGTTCGCACGTGATGGACGTCGGCGCGATGACGCCGAACCTGTGGCTGTTCGAAATTCGCGAGGATTGCCTCAACTTCTTCGAGCGCGCGTCGGGCGCGCGGATGCACAGTGCGTGGTTCCGCCCCGGCGGGGTCCACCAGGACGTGCCGCAGGCGCTGCTCGACGATATCGCCACCTGGCTGGACGATCGTCTGCCGCGCCTGTTCGACGACGCGATGAGCCTGGTGATCGACAATCGCATCTTCAAGCAGCGCAATGTCGATATTGCCAAGGTGAGCAAGGAAGACGCGCTGGCCTGGGGCTTTTCCGGCCCGATGATCCGCGCCGCGGGCATTCCGTGGGATCTGCGCAAGAGCCAGCCCTACGATGTCTATGACCGGATGGACTTCGAAGTGCCGGTCGGCACCAATTCCGACTGCTATGACCGTTTCATGGTCCGCGTTGAGGAAGTGCGCCAGTCTGCCCGGATCATGAAGCAGTGCATCGCCCAGATGCCGCAAGGTCCGGTCGCCAGTACTGACGGCAAGGTCTCTCCGCCCAAGCGGGCCGAGATGAAGCAGTCGATGGAAAGCCTGATCCACCACTTCAAGCTTTATACCGAAGGCTTCCACGTGCCCGCTGGTGAGGTTTACGTTGCGACCGAAAGCCCCAAGGGCGAATTCGGAGTCTATCTGGTCTCGGACGGCAGCAACAAACCCTACCGCTGCAAGATCCGCCCGACCGCGTTCAGCCACCTTCAGGCGATGGACTTCATGTGCAAGGGCCACATGCTGCCCGACGCAACCGCCATCCTTGGCGCGATCGACGTGGTGTTCGGGGAGTGTGACCGGTAATGCCCTATCGCCTCCAGATCGCCACCCAGATGATCGCGCACTACAACGCGCAGGATGCCGATGCATATGTGTCGCTGATGACCGACGATGCCTGCGAAGCGGGCTATCGTGGCGCGGTGCTGCGTGAAGGCAAGGAAGGCGTGCGCGAGGGTCTGAAGAAGATGTTCGCGGAATTTCCTGAGAACCACGCAGAGATCGTCACCGGCTATCACCTGGGCGACTATGCTGTGCTGCATGAAAAGGTCTGGCGCTCTGCCGCCTCGGAACCCTTCGAAGTCATATCAATCTATTCGTTCGAGGGCGACAAGTGCTCTCGCGTGGAGTTCGTTCGCTAATGGCTGATCGTCATCTCGAACCCGATACCCCCGAACTGCGCGTGCGGTGGGGGAGCTTTGCCTGGACCAAGGAAAACGCGGCCAAGGCGAAAGAGATCGTCGCGCGCTATCCGGCCGGGCGTCAGCGCAGTGCAGTAATGCCGCTGCTCGATCTCGCCCAGCGGCAGGTTGGGGCGGAAACCAATACGCAGGGCTGGCTGCCGATCCCGGTGATGGAATATGTCGCGGCCTATCTCGACATGCCGATCATCCGCGTGGTCGAGGTGGCGAGTTTCTACACCATGTACAATCTGGTCCCGGTCGGCCGGTTCCACGTGCAGGTTTGCGGCACCACGCCCTGTATGCTGCGCGGGTCCGATGCGATCCTGGCCGCCTGCAAAAAGCGTGGGATGGCAAAGGGCCACACCAGCGATGACGGGCTGTGGACGCTGACCGAGGTGGAATGCATGGGCAACTGCGCCTCTGCCCCGATGGTCCAGATTAACGATGACAATTACGAAGACCTGACTGCCGAGCGGCTCGACGCTGTGCTCGATGCGCTGGCGGCGGGCAAGACGCCCAAGGCTGGGACGCAAGAGCCGGGCCGCCACACAGTTGAACCCAGCGGCGGGCCGACTTCGCTCAAGGACATGGTCAAGGCCAACCACGATTACCGGGGGGATTGGTGATGGCCGTCTGGATTGCGCTCGGCGCCGCATTTATGGGCGCAATGGCCACCTTCTTTGCCGTTTATGCGGCAAGGCAGAAGAACAAGGATGGCGACAATGCTGGCTGATAAGGACCGCATATTCACCAACCTCTACGGCTATCAGCCGTGGACGCTGGCCGCTGCCCGCAAGCGGGGTGATTGGGACGATACCAAGGCAATCCTGGCCAAGGGCAAGGACGCGATCATTGAAGAGATCAAGGCCAGTGGCCTGCGCGGACGCGGCGGGGCCGGCTTCCCGACCGGCCTGAAGTGGTCGTTCATGCCCAAGGAGCCAAACCCCAACCGGCCGAGCTTCCTGGTCATCAACGCCGACGAATCCGAACCCGGTTCGTGTAAGGACCGCGAGATCATCCGCCACGATCCGCACAAGCTGATCGAAGGCGCTCTGGTCGCCGGCTTCGCGATGGGTGCGCGGGCGGCCTATATCTATATCCGCGGCGAATACATCCGCGAGGCGGAGACGCTGTTCGCAGCCGTTCAGGAAGCCTATGACGCCGGGCTGATCGGCAAGAACGCCTGCAAGAGCGGCTACGATTTCGACGTCTTCGTCCACCGCGGCGCGGGCGCCTACATCTGCGGCGAAGAAACCGCGATGATCGAGAGCATCGAGGGCAAGAAGGGCCAGCCCCGGCTCAAACCGCCGTTCCCGGCCGGCGCGGGTCTCTATGGCTGCCCGACCACGGTCAACAATGTCGAATCAATCGCCGTTGCCCCCACGATCATGCGGCGCGGCGCGGGCTGGTTCAGCAGCTTCGGGCGTGACAACAACAAGGGCACCAAGCTGTTCCAGATCAGCGGTCACGTCGAAAAGCCCTGCGTGGTCGAGGAATCGATGTCGATCCCGTTCAGCGAACTGATCGAAAAGCACTGCGGCGGGATCACTGGCGGCTGGGATAATCTGCTGGCGGTGATCCCGGGCGGAAGCTCGGTCCCGCTGGTTCCGGCTGCCCAGATCAAGGACGCGCCGATGGACTTTGACGGTCTGCGCGAACTCGGCTCGGGCCTTGGCACCGCCGCGGTTATCGTGATGGACAAGTCCACCGATATCGTCCGGGCGATTTCGCGCCTGTCCTACTTCTACAAGCACGAAAGCTGCGGCCAGTGCACCCCGTGTCGTGAAGGCACCGGGTGGATGTGGCGGGTGATGGAGCGCCTGCGCACCGGCGACGCCGATATCGAGGAAATCGATATGCTGTGGAACGTCACCAAGCAGGTTGAAGGCCACACCATCTGCGCGCTCGGCGATGCTGCCGCCTGGCCGATCCAGGGCCTGATCCGCCACTTCCGGCCCGAGCTGGAAAAGCGGATTGCTGAAAATGTGCGGGAGGCGGCAGAATGAAACTTCGTGCGCTTCTGATCGTTCCGGTAGTGATCGCCAGCGCTGCCCCAGCCGCTACGCCTGACATGAGGGCATTGCGCCAGGGCATGGCCGATTACGGCAAGTGCATCGTCAAGTATGAACCCGCGAAAGCGCGCGAATTCGTGCTTTCGGGCGGGTTTGTCAGCCGCCGCAACCAGGATGAGCAGGTCTTGCTGAGCAAGGAATGTATGCCCGGTGAAGAACTGTTGCGCGTTGCGATGGACGATCAGAAGAGCCTGACAAGCCGCGGCAAGCTCAGGCTCCCGGATGTCATGATCCGCTGGGCCATCGCCCAGGCGCTGTTCGATCGTGAAGCCGCCAGCCTCACAGCAACAGATTTCGCATCGGTGCCGACGCTGACATATGAAGAGCCATACCCGGTCAGCACGACCGATGGCGACGGCAACACTCTTTCGGACAAGCGCATCGCGCTTCAACGGCAGAAGTTCGAAGAAAAGGCCGCCGACGTGACGATGGCCAAGCTGGGCGAATGCGTCGCGCGGATGGATGGTGCGGGAACCCGTGCGGTCTTGCTGACCGCGCTCGATACGCCCGAGGAACTGGCTTCGCTCAAGGCCGTTACCCCCGCGATCGGGAACTGTCTGCCCAAGGGCCAGACCCTGAAATTTGACCGGATGTCGCTGCGCGGCTCACTGGCGGTTGCCTATTACCGCCTGGCCAGCGCGATCAGGACCGGTGGAGCGGCAAGCTGATGCTTGGGCAAATTCAACAAGTGGCTTGGCGCGACAGGTGCGCCATTCGTGTGGCCGACATTTCGGCATCGCGCATTACGCAGGGCCGTTCGCGATCCGGGGCGGGCTGGCGCGCTGGGAAAATCGCAAGCGGGGGTGCGGAATGAAGCGCGCGCTGCTTCCGATCTTGCTCCTCGTCTGGACCAGCTCTGCCTTGGGTCAGATCCCGTCAAGTAGTCACGAGGTCGTCGGGACGCCGCGAGCGAAAGACTATGTCGACGGCGCAATAGAGTTGAAACGTCTAGCTGGCTGTGCAGTTCGCAAGAAACCCGCCTATGCGCGGTCTATGGTGGCTTCTCTGCCCGGCTCAAGCGTCGAATTTCGTGTTGGCCAGGCAGTCATGAAGGTGATGGAACCATGCATGATCGCCCGTTTTTCGGCCATGCGGATCGGCTTCGCCCAACTTCGCGGTGCGCTCGCCGAAGAAATGTATTTGATGAGCAACCCGAACACACCCAATTTTGAATCGTTCGATCACAGCGCGATGGCACTGCCAAAGGAATGGGTGGCAGCGAAACTGGAAGGTTATGCTCTTTCCGAAGTCGTCGCACATGACTTTGCCCAATGTACCGTGGCTGCGGATCCGGTGCTTGCAGATGCCTTGCTGCGCACCATTCCGCGTAGCCGCGAAGAAGATGCCCAAATAGCCAAACTGATGCCCGTGCTCGGCCCATGCCTGATGCAAGGCTACAAGTTCCAGATGGATGCTGCTGCGGTTCGCTCGTACATGGCGCAAGCCCTGTATCGCGGTATGGCGATGTGGCCGGTTTCCAATTCCTCCAACAGCGGTCAGAACTGATGCCCAAAGTCACCGTAGACGGCGTTGAAATTGAAGTCCCGCAGGGCGCGACAGTCCTGCAGGCCTGTGAGCTTGCGGGCAAGGAAATCCCGCGGTTCTGCTATCACGAACGGCTGTCGATCGCCGGAAACTGCCGGATGTGTCTGGTCGAGGTGAAGCCCGGACCGCCCAAGCCGCAGGCGTCGTGCGCGTTGCCGACCGCCGAGGGCCAGGAAATCCGCACCGACAGCGAAATGGTCAAAAAGGCGCGCGAAGGGGTGATGGAGTTCCTCCTGATCAACCACCCGCTCGATTGCCCGATCTGCGACCAGGGCGGCGAGTGCGATCTGCAGGATCAGGCGGTGGCCTATGGCCGGGGGCACTCACGCTTTCACGAGAACAAGCGCGCGGTCACCGAAAAGTACATGGGTCCGCTGATCAAGACCACGATGACCCGCTGTATCCAGTGCACCCGCTGCGTCCGCTTCAGCGAGGAAGTGGCCGGGGTGGACGAAATCGGCGCACTCTATCGCGGCGAGGCGATGCAGATCACCACCTATCTCGAACGCGCCGCCGCGCATGAGATGAGCGCCAACGTGATCGACCTGTGCCCGGTCGGCGCGCTGACCAGCCGCCCCTATGCCTTTGAGGCTCGTCCGTGGGAATTGAAGAAGACGCTGTCGGTCGACGTGTCCGACGCTTGCGGTGCGAATATCCGGATCGACAGCCGGGGCCGCGAAGTGATGCGGGTGCTGCCGCGAATCAACGATGACGTGAACGAGGAATGGATTTCCGACAAGGCGCGCTTCCAGGTCGATGGCCTGACCCGCCGCCGGCTCGACAAGCCCTACCTGCGCCGCGACGGCAAGCTTGAGGCGGTCAGCTGGGATGAGGCTTTTGCCGCGATCGGCAAGATCAGTCCGGGCAAGTCGGTCGCGGTTGTCGCGGGCGACCTGGTCGATTGCGAAACGATGTTCGCCGCCAAGGCGCTGGCCGGAGCGCTGGGATCGGATTTGCTCGAAGGGCGGCAGACCGGACTGGATTACGATTGTTCGAACCTGGCCGCGGTCAATTTCAATACGGGATTAGCCGGGATCGAAGAGGCCGATGCGCTGCTGATCGTCGGCAGTCAGGTGCGCTGGGAAGCGCCGCTGCTCAATGCCCGCCTGCGCAAGGCGGTGAAGAAGGGCGCGAAGGTTTTCGTGGTCGGGCCGGAATGGGATGCAACCTATCCGGTCACCAATCTCGGCAACGATCTTGCGGTGCTGGACAAGCTCCCGGCCGAAGCCGACGCTGCCCTCAAGGGCGCAGAGCGGCCCGCGCTGATCCTGGGCGGGGCAGGGCTGGGCAAGGGCGCGCTGGGTGCGTGCCTGGCGCTGTCCGATAAGTACAAGCTGGTGCGCGAAAACTGGAATGGTTTCAACGTGCTGCACATGGCCGCCAGCCGGATGGGCGGGCTGATGCTCGGCTATGCCCAGAAAGGCGGAATCGCCGATCTGGTAGCGGCCAAGCCCAAGATGCTGATCGCGCTCGGCGCGGACGAGGTGGACTTCGCCAAGTTCGCAGGCTCGATGATCGTCTATATCGGCCACCATGGTGACAAGGGTGCCCACGCCGCCGATGTGATCCTGCCCGCCGCCGCGTTCAGCGAAAAGCCGGGCACCTATGTCAACACCGAAGGCCGGGTCCAGTGGGCCGACAAGGCCGTATTCGCCCCCGGTGATGCGCGGGAAGACTGGACGATCCTGCGCGCCATGGCCGATGCGTTGGGCGTTTCGGTAGGGTTCGACAGCTTTGAAGGGCTGCGCGCGGCGATGGCCAAGGCCGTGCCTGCGCTGGGCGTGGAAGGGCTCGTCGATTACGGCGCTCTGCCCAAAGGCAAGGCCGGAGCAAAAGGCTCGATCGAAGCCTACCCGATTAAGGACTTCTACCTGACCAACCCGATCGCCCGCGCCAGCGTGACGATGCAGCGCTGTTCGGCGGAATTGCTCCACGGGGAAAGCTTTGCGGAGGCGGCGGAATGACAGTTATTTTAGCCATTGCCGCTGGATTGGCGCTGGGATTTTTGGTCGTCTGGCTTTCACTCCGGACCACCGACATTCGGCGCACAGGAAGGCATAGCCTTGGAGCAAGCGGAGCGGGCGGATTTCATGATGGGGACGGATCCTTCACTGTGAATGGAGACTCTTGTAGTTCTGACTCTGGCGATTGTGGGGGCAGTGACTGATGACCGAGTTTTTCTCCCAATGGCTGCCATATGAATGGGCCTGGTTGATCGCCACGGTGGCGGGCATCCTGCTCATCGCGCTGCCGCTCATGCTGGCGGTGGCGATGATCATCTATTTTGACCGCAAGGTTTGGGCGGCGATGGCGCTGCGGCGGGGGCCGAACGTGGTCGGGCCGCTGGGGCTGCTGCAATCGTTCGCTGACGGGCTGAAGGTGTTCCTGCAGGAAACGATCATCCCCTCTGCCGCGAGCAAGGGGCTGTTCCTGCTGGCGCCGATCATCACGTTCACCGTGGCGCTGATGGCCTGGGCGGTGATCCCGTTCAATTCGGGCGCGATCCTGGCCGATATCAATGTCGGCCTTCTCTATATCCTCGCGATTTCCTCGCTGGGCGTTTACGGCACGATCATCGCCGGGTGGTCTTCGAATTCGAAGTACCCGTTCTTCTCGGCAATGCGCGCCTCGGCGCAGATGATCTCCTACGAAGTGTCGATCGGGTTCATTCTGATCTGCGTGGTGATGTATGCCGGAACCTTCCAGATGGGTGGCATCGTCGAGGCGCAGAAGGGCCACATCTTCGGTTTCCTCAATGGCTTCGGCTTCAACCCGCTGCTGTTCCCGATGGCGGTGATGTTCCTGATTTCGGGCATGGCTGAAACCCAGCGCGCCCCGTTCGACCTGACCGAGGCCGAAAGCGAGCTGGTTGCCGGTTACCAGACCGAATATTCCAGCATGAGCTTCGCGCTCTACTGGCTGGGCGAATATGCCAACGTGCTGCTGATGTGCGCGCTCAACGCCGTGCTGTTCTGGGGCGGCTATCTGCCCCCGGTCGATTGGGCGCCGCTCTATCTGATCCCGGGCTGGCTGTGGCTGTTCATCAAGATCTTCGTGTTCTTCTTCGTGTTCAGCTGGGTCAAGGCCACGGTCCCACGCTATCGCTATGACCAACTGATGCGGCTGGGCTGGAAGGTGTTCCTGCCGGTGTCGCTGCTGTTCGTCGTTCTGGTGAGCGGTTGGCTGATGTGGAGGCAAGGGGCGTGAGCAACAATGAAGCGGAGCGCACAATCGAGCAGCAAAAGTCAGATGCTGTCTTCTGGTCGAGAGTTTGTTGGTGGATCTTTGCAATCGCGGTTTGCGTTACTCTGTTCGAGCTCTTCAGGCACGTCTACGAATGGCTCAGGTATGGCGAAACACAGAAAGCGGATGTGCTTGATTGGTTGCGAAAACCCACGTTCAAATGGGTGGGCGTTCAGAAGATCGTTGATTTTATTTGGAACCTTCCGATTTGGCTTGTCGGGATAGTGACAGCAATGTTGACCGCGTGGTTGGCTGATTTGAACGAAGAAGAAGCAAAGCGATTAGGAACGCAGGCATGACCGCCGCCCAACTCATCAAATCCTTTACCCTCTGGGAGTTCGTGAAGGCGCATTGGCTGACCTTGAAGTATTTCTTCAAGCCCAAGGCGACGATCAACTATCCCAACGAGAAGAACCCGCTCTCGCCCCGCTTCCGCGGTGAGCACGCGCTGCGCCGTTATCCCAACGGCGAGGAACGCTGCATTGCCTGCAAGCTGTGTGAGGCGACCTGCCCGGCGCAGGCGATCACGATTGAGGCCGAACCGCGTGAGGACGGCAGCCGCCGCACCACCCGCTATGACATCGACATGACCAAATGCATCTTCTGCGGCTTTTGCCAGGAGGCCTGCCCGGTTGATGCGATCGTCGAAGGGCCGAACTTCGAATATGCAACCGAAACGCGGCAGGAACTGTTTTACGACAAGGCCAAGCTGCTGGCGAACGGGGACAAGTGGGAGCGGGCGATTGCCGCGAACCTTGAAGCCGATGCGCCGTATCGGTAGGGGGCGCGCGCAATGATCCAGCTGATCTCCTTCTACCTGTTCGCCGCGCTGACGATCCTGTCGGGCGCGATGACGATCACCGCACGCAATCCGGTCCATTCGGTGCTGTGGCTGATTCTGGCCTTTTTCAACGCCGCCGGACTGATGGTTCTGGCCGGGGCCGAGTTCATCGCGATGCTGCTGGTGATCGTCTATGTCGGGGCGGTTGCGGTGCTGTTCCTGTTCGTGGTGATGATGCTCAACGTCGATTTCGCGGCGATGCGGGCTGGGTTCATCAAGAACTTCCCGCTCGGCCTGCTGCTGGCGCTGGTCCTGCTGGCCGAGATTGCGATTGGCCTTGGCGCGGTTGGCGCAGGCGGCATCCAGCTTGGAACGCCTGACGGCAGCGCGGCCATTCCGGCAGATGTCAGCAATATCAAGGCAATCGGGCACCTGCTTTACGGCAAGTACCTGTTCCTGTTCGAAGCTGCCGGGGTGCTGCTGCTGGTGGCCATGGTCGGCGCGATCGTGCTGACCCACCGCAAGCGCGGCGACGTGCGCGGGCAGAACGTATCGCGCCAGATCGCCCGCCGTCCGGATGAGGCGACTGTCAACATGAAGCCCGAAGTCGGGCAGGGGGTGAAACTGTGATCGGCATTGAACACTATGTCGTGGTCAGCTCGATCCTGTTCGTGCTGGGCGTGCTGGGGATTTTCCTCAACCGCAAGAACGTGATCATCATCCTGATGGCGATCGAACTGATCCTGCTGGCGGTGAACATCAACCTGGTCGCCTTTTCGAGCTTCCTGGGCGATCTGACGGGCCAAGTCTTTGCGATGTTCGTGCTGACCGTCGCCGCGGGTGAGGCCGCAGTCGGGCTGGCGATCCTGGTTATCTATTTCCGCGACCGCGGCACCATCGCGGTCGAAGACGTCAGCCAGATGAAGGGGTAAGGCAGCAGTGGAACCGATCCTCCTCATCGTATTTCTGCCCTTGCTGGCCGCGATTGTCGGTGGGCTGGGCAACCGGGCGCTGGGTAATGTCGCGGTCAAGTCGATCACGACCGGCTCGCTGTTCATTGCTTGCGCGCTCAGCTGGCCGATTTTCCTGAGCTTCGTCGGCGGCCATGCCGAACCGCACGTGGTGCAGGTGCTGCACTGGGTCCAGTCGGGCAGCCTGACCTTTGACTGGGCCCTGCGGGTCGATACGCTGACCGCGATCATGCTGGTGGTGGTCACCTCGGTCTCGGCGCTGGTCCACCTCTATTCGTGGGGCTACATGGCCGAAGACCCGGATCAGCCGCGGTTCTTCGCCTATCTTAGCCTGTTTACCTTCGCCATGCTGATGCTGGTGACGGCCGACAATCTGGTCCAGATGTTCTTCGGTTGGGAAGGGGTGGGGCTTGCCTCTTACCTCCTGATCGGGTTCTGGTTCCGCAAGCCAAGTGCCAGCGCCGCCGCGATCAAGGCCTTCGTGGTCAACCGCGTGGGCGATCTGGGTTTCATGCTCGGTATTTTTGGAACCTTCCTGGTGTTCAACACCGTTTCGATCCCTGAAATCCTGGTCCGCGCGCCTTCAATGGCCGGATCGACGATCGGGTTCCTGGGGATGCAGTGGGATACGATGACGATCCTGTGCATTCTGTTGTTCATCGGCGCGATGGGCAAATCGGCCCAGCTGGGGCTGCACACCTGGCTTCCCGACGCGATGGAAGGGCCAACTCCGGTCTCCGCGCTGATCCACGCCGCTACCATGGTGACCGCGGGCGTGTTCATGGTCTGCCGTCTTTCCCCGATGTTCGAAACCAGCCCGACCGCGATGGCGGTGGTGACTGCCGTCGGTGCTGCAACGCTGTTCTTTGCGGCTACGATCGGCACTACCCAGTGGGATATCAAGCGGGTGATCGCCTATTCGACCTGTTCGCAGCTGGGCTATATGTTCGTGGCTGCGGGTGTCGGTGCGCCGGGTGCAGCGATGTTCCACCTGTTCACCCACGCCTTCTTCAAGGCGCTGCTGTTCCTTGGCGCAGGGAGCGTGATCCACGCCATGCACCACGAACAGGATATGCGGTACTATGGCGGCCTCAGGAAGCACATCCCGCTCACCTTCTGGGCGATGACCATGGGGACTCTAGCGATCACCGGTGTCGGTATCGTCGGCCTGTTCGGGTTTGCCGGGTTCTATTCGAAGGACGCGATTCTCGAAGCGGCTTTCGGTGCGCACACGTCGATCGGTGCCTTCGGGTTCTGGATGGGGATTTTCGCCGCGCTGCTGACCAGCTTCTATTCCTGGCGTCTGGTGTTCCTGACCTTCTTCGGCAAGCCGCGCTGGGATCAGTCGGAGCATATCCAGCACGCGGTGCGTGACGATCATCACGGGGCTGGCCACCACGCCAAGCACGATGACGGGACCGCCGGCTATCACCCGCACGAAAGCCCGATCAACATGCTGATCCCGTTGGGCGTTCTGTCGCTCGGTGCGATATTCGCCGGCCTGGTGTTCAACCACTCGTTCATCAGCGAGGGTGCTGGGCATTTCTGGCAGGGCAGCGTGGTCTTCAGCGAAGAGCTGATCCACCATATGCACGGTGTGCCGACCTGGGTGAAATGGGCTCCGTTCACGGTGATGATCACTGGTCTGGCGATCGCCTGGTACGGCTATATCCGGAACCCCGCCTTCCCGGCGAAGTTCGCTGCCGCGATCAAGCCGCTCTACACCTTCGTTTACAACAAGTGGTTCTTCGACGAGCTTTATGACCGGATCTTCGTCCGCCCCGCGTTCTGGCTGGGTGAGAAGTTCTGGAAGCTCGGCGATCAGGGCCTGATCGACCGGTTCGGTCCCAACGGCTCGGCCTGGGTCGTGGTCCAGGGCAGCCGGATCGCTTCGAAGTTGCAGACCGGTTTTCTCTATTCCTACGCATTGGTGATGCTGCTCGGCCTCACCGCGGCAATCAGCTGGGTTCTGGTGCACTGACATGATGGAACATATCCTCTCGCTGATGCTGCTGGTCCCGCTGATCGGGGGCGTGATCTGCCTGCTGGTTCCGGCGCAGACCGCGCGGACCGTTGCGCTGGCGGCGACGCTGATCGATCTGGCGCTGGGCGTGGTGTTGTGGTGCAATTTCGATGTCGGCGGCGCGCGGTGGCAGTTTCAGGAAAGCGTACCTCTGTTCCAGGGCTTCGCGTGGAAGCTCGGGATTGACGGGATCGCGCTGCTGCTGATCGAGCTTTCGGTGTTCCTGATGCCGATCTGCATTCTGGCCAGTCGGTCGATCGAAAAGCGGGTGGGCGAATACATGGCTGCCTTCCTGCTGATGGAACTGCTGATGATCGGCGTTTTCGCCGCGCAGGACCTGTTCCTGTTCTACATCTTCTTCGAAGCCGGGCTGATCCCAATGTACCTGATCATCGGGATCTGGGGCGGGGCTGACCGAATCTACGCCAGCTACAAGTTCTTCCTCTATACCCTGCTGGGGTCGATCGTGATGCTGATCGCGATGATCTGGATGGCGCAGGAAGCTGGAACCACCGACATCCCGACGCTGATGGAATACGACTTCCCGGTCGAGGCGCAGAAGTGGCTGTGGCTGGCCTTCTTCGCCAGCTTCGCGGTGAAGATGCCGATGTGGCCGGTCCACACCTGGCTTCCCGATGCCCACGTCCAGGCGCCCACCGCAGGTTCGGTGATCCTTGCGGGCGTGCTGCTGAAGATGGGCGGGTACGGCTTCATCCGCTTCTCGCTGCCGATGTTCCCGGAGGCGAGCGCTCATTACGCCTGGCTGATCTATATCCTGTCGATGGCGGCGGTGGTGATCACTTCGCTTATCGCGCTGGTTCAGGCGGACATGAAAAAGCTGATCGCCTATTCCTCGGTCGCGCACATGGCGATCGTCACAATCGGGCTGTTTTCCTTCAACACCCAGGGGCTGGAAGGCTCAATGGTGGTGATGCTCAGCCACGGCCTTGTTTCGGGCGCGCTGTTCCTGTGTGTCGGGGTGATTTATGACCGGCTCCATACCCGCGAGATCAGCCGTTACGGCGGGCTTTCGATCAATATGCCCAAGTATGCGTTGTTCTTCATGCTGTTCACCATGGCTTCGGTCGGCCTGCCCGGCACTTCAGGCTTCGTCGGTGAATTCCTGAGCCTTGCGGGCATCTACAAGATGTCGAGCTGGGTGGCCTTCGTGGCCGGTACCGGCGTGATCCTGGGGGCGGCCTATATGCTCTACCTCTATCGCCGGGTTGCCTTTGGCGAACAGAAGAACGCCGATGCTGCGGCCATGCCCGATCTGTCGGTGCGCGAATGGCTGATGCTGGCGCCGATTGCCGCGGCAGTGCTGTGGATGGGGGTCTATCCGGAAACGTTCATGGCCCCGATGCGCAGCGATATTGCCGCACTGGATGCGCGCCTGGCGCGGGCCAAGCCCGAAGGCGATGCCCACCTGACCGCGGGCCAGCCCAAGGCGCATACTGAAGAACACGCCCAGGAAGGGGGGGCGCACTGATGGACTGGATGCAGTCTCTGCGCCTCGCTGCGCCTGAAGAATTCCTGAGCGTTTCGGGACTGGTACTGCTGCTGGCTTCGGCCTGGGGGCAGGGCCGCAAGGACGCCCGCGCGATCAACTGGCTGGGCGTTCTGGTCCTGCTGGGTGCGACCGCGATGGTGGTGCCGACCCTGCTGAACGGCGTCAGCGGACCGGCCGCACTGGCCTTTGATGGGCTGTTCTCCGCCGATGCCTTTGCCGCGTTCGCCAAGATCCTGATCTTTGTGGCAGCAGCGGCATCGCTCGCGGTATCGCCTGCGTTCTTTGAACGGCACGGCGGCTATCGCGGAGAATTCCCGGTACTGGTCGTCTTCGCTGCGATCGGCATGGCGATGATGGTTTCGGCAACCAATCTGCTGACGCTTTATGTCGGGCTAGAACTCAACTCGCTCGCCGCCTATGTCCTCGCCGCCTTCCTCAAGGCCGATGACCGCTCGGCCGAGGCGGGCCTCAAGTATTTCGTGCTCGGCGCCCTCGCCAGCGGATTCCTGCTGTTCGGGATGAGCATGACCTATGGCTTCACTGGCACGATCGCGTTTGACGGGATTGCCGCCGCCACCGGTGCGGGGCTTTCCAAGGGCGCGCTGTTCGGCATGACCTTCATGCTGGCGGGGCTGGCCTTCAAGGTCAGCGCGGTGCCGTTCCATATGTGGACCCCTGATGTGTACGAGGGGGCACCGACCCCGGTGACCACGCTGTTCGCTTCCGCCCCCAAGGTTGCCGCGTTGGCGATGACCGCACGGGTCGTCACCGAAGCCTTTGGCTCGGCCGCTGCTGCCTGGCAGCAAATCGTGATCGCGGCATCGATTGCGTCGATCGTGATCGGGGCGCTCGGCGCGATCCGGCAGACCAATATCAAGCGCCTGCTGGCCTATTCCTCGATCAACAACGTTGGTTTCATCCTGCTGGGGCTGGCAGCGGCCAGCCCGGAAGGCATTTCCGCGATGCTGGTCTATCTGGCGATCTACGTGCCGATGACCCTGGCGGGCTTTGTCGCAGTGCTGATGCTGCGCGATGAAGCCGGGCACCAGGTTGAGGCTATTTCCGACCTTGCCGGGCTGTCGCGCAGCCGTCCGCTGCTGGCGCTGGGGCTGGGTTCGGTGATGTTCTCGATGGCGGGGATCCCGTTCTTCTTCGGGTTCTGGGGCAAGTTCGTGGTGTTTCAGGCCGCGGTGCAGTCTGGTCTGCTGGTCTGGGCACTGGTTGCCGCAATCGCCAGCGTGATTGGCGCGTTCTATTACCTCAAGGTGATCAAGGTGATGTACTTTGATGAACCCGCGGGCAAGATCGCCGGTCGCAGTGATATGGTGCACGAATGGCTGCTGGCGATATGCGCCCTGTTCATCTCGCCGCTGGGCTGGGTGTTCACCAAGGGGCTGGGCGCACTGGCCGCCGTTGCCTCCGGTGTGCTGTTTGCGGCGACTTGATCCGTTTCGTTCCCGAAACCGGCTCTACCAACGCCGATCTGGCTGAACTGGCCGGGACTGCGGCCAGTCCAGTCGAAGGCGACTGGCTGATCGCCGATCGGCAGACCGCGGGGCGCGGCCGTCAGGGGCGGCAGTGGTTCGACGGCTTCGGCAATTTCATGGGTTCGACAGTCGTTCGGCCCCGGGTAGGCGACCCGGCACCTGCCAGTCTGGCCCTTCTAGCCGGGTTGGCCCTGCATGAAGTTGTGACGCCGCTTGTTCCGCCCTCGGCCCGTGTGACAATCAAATGGCCCAACGACCTGCTGATCGGCACAGCCAAACTGGCCGGTATCCTGCTTGAACGCGCCGAAGACATCGTAATCGTGGGGATCGGCGTCAACCTCGCCAAGGCACCGCAGGTGGATGGGCGTGAAACGATCGCTCTTGGTGAATTCGGCCTGGCGCCTGACCGTGATTGCTTTGCCGAAGCTCTGGCCCGCCAGCTCGCGCTCGAGCTTGAGCGGTGGCGCAGTTTTGGGCTTGAGCCGCTGATCGCACGCTGGCTGGCGGCAGCCCACTCCGTGGGGGCGCCGCTGCTGGTCGGGGAGCCGGGTGAAACGCCGCTTGCAGGGCAATTCGGCGGGCTGACTGGCGATGGGGCCTTGCAACTGCGGCTTGCCGACGGCACGACGCGGATAATCCACGCTGGCGAGGTGCGCCTTGCCGGTGGACATCGATAAGGCATTGAGGACAGGGCCATGCTTCTGGCGATCGACAACGGCAACACCAATGTAAAATTCGCCCTGGTCAATCCGGCCGGGGAAATCGTCCAGCGGTGGCGCCTTGCGACCGACATCAAGCGGACAGCCGATGAATATGCCGTCTGGCTTGATCAACTGTTGCGGATGCAGGGGCACAGCCGGGATGAAGTGAATGCGGTGGTGATCGCTTCGGTCGTCCCGCGCGCACTCCACAATCTGCAGGAGCTGGCATCGAAGTATTTCGGGGTAGAGGCGCTGGTCGGCGGGCGTGCGCCGGTCGAGTGGGGCATCGCGCTCAAGGTGGATGAGCCGCGCGCGCTGGGCGCAGACCGGGCGGTTAACGCGATCGCGGCGCAGGCACTGGAAGCTGGGGACAAGATCGTCATCTCGTTCGGCACGGCGACCACCTTTGATCACATCGGGGCTGACGGAGCCTATCTGGGCGGATCGATCGCCACCGGGGTAAGCCTTTCGCTGGATGCGCTTTACAATGCCGCGGCGATGCTTCCGCGGATCGCGATCGAGCCGCCGCCCAGTTCCAGCGTGATCGGCAAGGATACTGTCGGACAGATGCAGATCGGGATCTACTGGGGCTATGTCAGCATGATCGAAGGGATGATCGCGCGAATGAAGGCAGAGATCGGGCGACCGACCAAGGTTATCGCCACCGGCGGGCTGGCGCCGCTGTTCCAGCAGCACGGGCACCTGTTCGATCGGGTCGAACCGGATCTGACCTTGCGCGGGATTGCGCTGCTGTATGCCGGACGGGCAGAGGCCGCATGAAGCCGGGCAAGGAACTTCTGTTTTGCGCGCTCGGCGGTTCGGGCGAGATTGGCATGAACGTCAATCTTTACGGCTGCGACGGCAAATGGCTGATGGTCGATCTGGGCATGACCTTTGGTGCCAGCGAATATCCCGGGACCGAGCTGGTCTTCGCCGATCTGGAATTCATCGAGGAGCGCAAGCAGGACCTGCTCGGTATCGTGTTGACCCACGCGCACGAGGATCACATCGGCGCGGTGCCCTATTTCGCCCAGGAGCTTGGCGTGCCGCTCTATGCCACGCCATTCACCGCCAAGCTGGTGAATGAAAAGCTGGAGGAAGCGGGCAATCGCCACGAGGTTGAACTGACCGTTATCGAACACCTGGACCGGTTTGATCTGGGACCGTTCGGCATCCGCTACGTTCCGCTGGCACATTCGATTGCCGAGGGCAACGCGCTGGTGATCGAGACTCCTTATGGGCGGATTTTCCACACCGGTGACTGGAAACTGGATGACGAACCGCTGGTCGGGGTGCCTGCGACCGCAGCCGAGCTGACCGAGATCGGCGATCAGGGCGTCCTCGCGCTGGTGTGCGATTCAACCAATGTCTTCAATCCGAAGGCTTCGGGATCGGAAGGGGCAGTGCGCGCGGCCCTGTTGGACGAGGTGGGCTGCCACCACGGAAAACGCGTGCTGGTCACCACGTTCGCGTCAAACGTCGCGCGCTTGCAGACGCTGGGCGAAGTGGCGCAGGCCACCAACCGGCGGCTGTGCGTTGCCGGGCGTTCGCTCGACCGGATCATCCGCGCTGCCAAGGGCTGCGGCTATTTGCAGGATCTGCCCGAGGTGATCGACTTCGATACCGCC
The DNA here is from genome assembly GCA_029550345.1 of Pseudomonadota bacterium. Taxonomy (GTDB): domain Bacteria; phylum Pseudomonadota; class Alphaproteobacteria; order Sphingomonadales; family Sphingomonadaceae; genus Novosphingobium. The sequence goes on along the minus strand of JAKPHK010000068.1, from coordinate 124,475 downwards.
ATGGGCCTGCCGCGTGGTGAGGTGCTGATCGTCGCTACGGGCGGGCAGGGTGAGCCACGCGCCGCCCTTGCCCGGATCGCTGAGGACACCCACCCGATCGCTCTGGAGGCGGGCGATGTGGTGCTGTTCTCAAGCCGCCAGATCCCCGGCAATGAAATCGCAATTGGGCGAATCCAGAACCGCCTAGCCGCGCGCGACATCGCCATCGTCACCGATCGGCAGAACGCAATCCACGTGTCCGGCCACCCGGGTAGGCCCGAGCTGGAGGCGCTTTATGGCTGGCTGCGTCCGCAGATCCTGATGCCAGTCCACGGTGAGCTGCGGCACATGAAGGAGCAGGCCCGGCTCGGCAAGGCCTGCGGGATCAAGGCGACCGTGGTGCAGGCTAACGGCGATCTGGTCCGTCTGGCACCGGGCAAACCCGGCAAGTTCAGCGAAGTCCGCGCCGGTCGGCTGATCCTTGATGGCGACATCATCGCCCCCGCCGATGGCGAGGCGATGGTGATGCGGCGGCGGCTTGCTGCCAATGGCCTGGTAATCGTGGTGCTCGACGGCAAGGGCCGCGCCCATGTCGAATCGATCGGCCTGCCGCTTGAAGAGGACCATGAGGAGTTTCTTGCCGAAGCCCGGGAAGATGTGATCGCGGCGCTGGCCAAGCTCAAGGGTGGGCAACGCCATGACCGCGAGGTCATCAGCGAGGCTGCGCGCCTGGCCGCGCGCCGTGCCGCAACCCGTTGGTCAGGCAAGAAGCCACAGGTCCGGGTGATCATGCCGGAGCATCAGGCGCCATGAAAATCACATCGATCATCGCGATCTATTTTCTGCTGTGGGTGCTCAGTGCCTTTCTGGTGATGCCGTTCGGCCTGCGTACCCATGATGACGAGGCGGCAGAGACGGTCCCAGGCCAGGTCACCAGCGCGCCGGTCAACTTCGACCCCAGGCGGATCGCGCTGCGGGCAACGATCCTCGCGGCGCTTTTGTGCGGGTTTTACTACTTCAACTATGTCTATGGTTGGATCACCGCCGACGACATCGACCTGAGCTGGATCTGGAATTAGGCCGTAAACTCATAAATGACGCCATCGAAGTTTGAGTCAAAATGGCTCAGTGCCACCAGCCTTCCCGGCGGGCACCTTCGCCCGATATGTTCGCCATTTGGACGCCTCGACGGCGTCATTTATGAGTTTACGGCCTAACCGCGCAGGCGTTCGATCGCCTGGGCCAGCGCGACATAGAGCTTGCCCATGTCGGATGAAAGCAGCGTAACCCCCAGCGCGTGGCCGTCGCGGGTTGAAAGCAGCTGGCGCAGCATGGCTTCGAAATCGTGGATGAAGCGGCTGACGTGATCGCGGAAGGCGGCGTCGCCTTCATAGAGCTGGGCCACCGACTTCGCTTCCGAAGTGTCGAGCAGGCGCACCGCCCGGCGGGTGAAGATGCCGCGATCGCCCTTGAGGTAGGCTGCCCAGGCAGTGTCGGTTACTTCGCTGTCCATCGCGCGCGCGATGTCGATCGCGTTTGAATTCAGACTTTCGGTGATCAACGCGACACGTCGGGCGAAATCGTTGTCAACCTGCTCTTCGGCCCGGGCCCGTGCGTGGGCGACGCGCTGCTCAAGCGCCCCGGCTAGTTCGTTGACCCTCGCCAGTTGATCGCGCAGCTGGATCGCGGCGTCGCGGCTGACACCAGCGGCCTTGGCGGTTGCCAGGTCGAGTTTACCGGCAACTTCAGCAGCCCGTGCCTGCATCGCCTGCTCGATCGCCTTGCTGCTTTCGTCGCTGAGGCGCTGAGCGATCGAAGTCAGGCTGGCGGCACTGATCTCACCGATCCCAGCAACGGCTTGAGCGGCGGACTGGTTTAGCTCCTCTATTGCCTTGCCAAGCGTGCCCTGTGCCTGCTCGGCCAGGGCCAGGCTTTCATTGCGGACCTTGGCAAGAGCGGTTTCCATTGCTTCAAGAGTTGCGGCCTGGGTGCTGCTCTCTTGCGACAGCGTGCTGCTCAGGGCCTCGATCCGCGAAATCGCTTCGGTCAGCGCGGCATTGCCCTCAATGATGTGCACGGATGTGCTCTCACCCAGTTTCTCGGCGGTGGTGAGTTGCTCCTGCATGGCATTCGCGCGACGCTCTATGTCGGCGAGGCGTGCTTCACTGGTAGCCATCGCCTTGGGCAGATCGGTGCCGGTATGCTGCACGCTGGCCTGGATCAGTTCTAGCAGCCGGACGCTGCCGTCGGTCAGCTGGGCGATTGCGGCGTCGGTGCCGCTCAGCGCTTCGCGGCTTGTGGTGAGCTTCTCGGCCAGTAAGGCCAGACTGGCTGCAACCTGTGTTTCGGCGCTATTGCCCAATGCAGCGGCCTCATCGACCTTGCCGACCAGCTGCTCAAACTGGGCTGCGACGGCCTCACTCTGGGAAAGCAGCCGCTGGCCCTGATCTTCCTGCGCGGCCCGGCGCTGTGCGATTCGTTCGTCGAGCTCTCCCAGCTGATCACCAAGCCGGGCGATGAACTGGCCATGGCGCTCCTCGAATTCGCTGCGGCGGCGTTCGATTTCCTCAGCGAAGAGCTTGTCGCGCTCACCCATCCGGGCATCGACCTGTTCCGCCTCAAGCGCGAGTTCGGCCAGCCGTTTGCGGGCCGATTCCATCGCCTTTTCATCGATTTCTCCAACCGTGGAAATGGCAGAGGCAAGCTGCTGTTCAAGTCGCTCGATACCCTGCTTCCAGGTCTCGAGGGCGGTTTCTTCACCCTCGCGAAGCCCGCGCACGACCGAAGCTGATTCATCTCGCACCGCCAGCAGCCGCGCCCGCAGCGAGGCGAGGGTCTGGGCCTCCTGCTCATCCAGGGCCTTGCGTGAGCCTTCCAGCTCCTCGCCAAGCGCCGCAGCGCGGGAGCGGATCGCGGCGAGTACCTCAACCTCATGGGCATCGAGTTGGGTGCGGAATTCCGCGCCGCGTTCAGCCAGGGCGGCAAAACGATTTTTGGCCAGGCCATCGATATGTTCGGTCTGTTTGGTGAACTCGCTCAGCGCCTGATCGACTGCCCCGCGCAGGGTTGCGACATGGTGTTCGCTGCCCTTGCTGATTTCATTAAGCCGGTTGAACCCGTTTATCAGCTCTTCGATTTGCGAATGGGCGGCGCGGCCTGCCGTGCCGATGTTGTTGGTTACGTCCTTGGCGGAACTGGCGATCACCGGGAGGTGCCCGCGCAGCGATTCCATGTTGCGGAGCGCCGCTTCGCTAACACTGTCGATCGCGTCGATCCGGGTGCCATTGTCCTGAATCAGCGAAGCGAGTTTGGCGGCGTGATCGCTGAGCCGTTCGCTGGCGACCCGGCCAAGGCTTTCAATATCGCGGGACTGTGAGGCGATGAATTCCCGCGCCAGACTGAGTTCGCGGTTGACAGTGGTAAGGCGTGCTTCAAGCCGGGCGGATTCTTCACTCAGCAAGCGCGCCGTCTCGCCAAACCGCTGGGCTTCGCGGCGTGAATTGCGCATTGCGATCAGCCAGACCACAGCGATCAGCAGCACTGGCACCGCCCAATCGCGCAGCCAGCCACTCCATTGCGCCAGCGATCCGCCTGCCTGCATGGCATCGAGATTGGCTGCGACGAAAAGGGCGGTCCAGCCGCCGATCAGCGCGACTGAAAGGACCGCGCCCAGAATGACTCGCCAGGCCCGGGCGGGGCGTGCGGCAGGTTCTTCCCACCAGTCTTCCTGCGCGTCGGTGGGCGCCGCCTCTTCAGCTGGCGCCGAAAGCTCCACCTGCGGGGTCTCTGCGGCTTCATCATCGATGGCACGAATGCGGGTAGGTTCGCTCATCCGCATCATTTACCATGTTTGCCCTGTGGATAAACCCCGGATTAACCAATGCCGCCTAGGATTGCTACATGGCGTACGAAGCAGGAGCTCTTGATGCGACGTTGGCCGCTGCGGCGGGCGATGATCCCTTGCTGTTTTCCGAGCTACGGCAAGCATTTATTGAGAGTGTTGCGCGTCAGCTCGATCTGCTGCGGCGCTCCCGCTGTGATGGTAACTGGCAGGTTGCCGCGCTGCGCCTAAAGGGTATTGCCGCCACCTTTCACGCCGAGCGCTTGATTGCGCTTGCCGATGAAGCAGCCGATGGCGCTCCGGGCGATCCGGCCGTCCTGCGCCGGATGCAGACATTTATCGACGAGTTTGCCGCAGTTTGACCGCTTGCCAGTGGGAGGGCAAGCCATCCGGCTTGGCACCCGCGGCACAGTCCCCTAGAACCCGCTACTTGCCAAGTATAGGCGCGGAGAAAGACGCTGCGGGTTGCCGTCCTGACAATGCTGGAACCGGCCGGGCCGGAAAGCGCCAGACCGCGCGCGTTTCTGCGTATCGGCGGGATTACCGTTGCACGTCAACAGCTTGCGCTAATGCTTTCGCTGCAATGCGAACGGATCGTTTGTCTGGCAAACCGGTTGAGCGAAGAAGTGGTGGAATTGCAGCACCTGGCCGAGGCTGCGGGTGCCCAGTTTCATGTCGTGGGCAATAGCCGCGCTCTGTCAGGACTCGTCACCGCAGTCGATGAAGTGGTGATTGTGGGGGACGGGCTGTTCCTGTCAATCCCGCAGGCCTGCGCTTTACTGGGGGAAGGGCAGGCGGTGCTAGTGCAGCCGATCGAGCAGGGGCTGGAGGCCGGGTTCGAGCGGATTGACCTGAACCATGCCGCAGCTGCGGCAATGCGCCTGCCTGGACGTTTGGTTGAACGGCTCGCGGAACTGCCGTCGGATTGCGATGCCTCTTCGGCGCTGCAGCGGATCGCGCTACAGGCCGGGGTGCGGCAAAAGCCAATTCCGCCGGTCGGGCCGGACGGCCTGTTCTGGACCCTGATCCGCAGCGAGGATGAGGCGCACGCGCTTGAACCAATGTGGATTCGACAGCGCACTCAAAGTGAAGGTGTGCTCAGTCCGACGCGCGGTTTGGCGCTGTTTGCCGTTCGCAGTTTCGGGCCGGCCATGCTCCATGCCGGGACCGGCGCCTCGGCTCTGGTCATGGCGGCTGCGATCATGGTGCTTCTGGCGCTTGGCGCGGGTTGGTTCGGGCTGATCGGCCTCGGCCTTGGCGTGCTCGCCTTCGGGTGGTTCCTGCGTGAGGCAGCGGTTCTGCTGGCGCGGATCGAAAGTGAGACGCTGCGTGATCGCAAAGGGCTGGACAGCAAGGAAATTTATGGCTGGATCTGCGATGGTGCATTGGTTCTGCTGGGTGCCTGGGGAACGCAGGCGCATGCCGGGCAGCATATGATCGATCGCGCCTTTCCGGCCTTTATGCTGATTGCTCTGTTGCGGATTCTGCCGCGTCAGATGTCGCCGCGCTGGGCTGGGTGGCTCGGAGACAGGGCGTTGCTGGCGATCGGGCTGGGTGCGGCGGTTGTGGCCGGGTTCGGATCGGAAGCGATTCACCTTGCCGCAGCAGCGGTTGCCATGGCCGGAATGCTGCTGCCACTGGGGCGATCGCGGCTAACGCGACCTTAACCAAGCAGGGCTATGGCACAGGGCATGATTGATACAGCTGCCCCGGCGAACCCGGCAATTTCTGTAGAAGCACTGCTTCGCGATGATCTGGCGCATGGCGATGCCATGATTGGCACGATTGCGCCGATCATGCGACATTTGCTCGCCAACGACGAGCATTCGGTGTTCAGTGACGAGATCGTCGCGGCGGTGCGCGGAATGTTTGCTCATGTCGCTGCGCAGGTGCTTGACGAACTGGCCACCGCCGCCGGGATGCCTGACGCGCGTGATCACAGCGCTGAAACTCTCGCAGGACTGATCGAAGGCTTTGTCGCCCACACCGGCTTTCTTGGCCATGTGCACGCGCTGGCGCTGGAATGGCAACTGACCCAGCGGCTTCAGGCGCGGCTGTCGCTCGATCCGGTCCTTTCGCCATTGCTGCAGGCGCTCATTGCATCGAGCGATGCGCAGGTAGCGACCACGGCCATGGCGCTGCTGGCAGCACAGGCGCGGTTCGCGCAGAACCAGCGGCGGATGCAGCTTCCGCTGGATGAACTACCCGGTGATCTGCTTCACTCCGCGCTGGTCGGATTGCGCGGCCTTGGCGGCGATGATCCCGAACTTCAGGATCACGTCGCGGCTGCCGAACGAGCCATTCGCTCACGTTATGATGAAGGCCGCAGCCGCCTCGGGCTGATTTCGCGCCTGGTCATGGGCATGGGCGCTGGTGCCACTGCTGCGCTGGCGGTTACCCATGCCGGAGCCGGGATGTTCCTCAGCGCGCTGGCGCTTGCCTCGGGGCAGGATCGCGAAATGGCAATTCTCGCGACGAATGAGGCACAGGTGGCGCGTCTGGCGCTGGCCCTGCGGGCCGCCGGCATGAAGGCGGCCTCGATAGAGGAGCAGTTCCTGGCCTTTCATCCCGAGGTCACCTTGCCGCAGGGATTTGAGCAACTTGGCGCAGATCAAGCGGCGGCCTTGCTGGCCCGTTCAGCGACCTATCCGGGCGGTTGATAGCAGTGGCTGCCGACACTGCAGCCATCGCCCAGGGGCGAACCGACGCGGCAGGCCTGCTGGTCTCCGCGAGCGAACCGCTGTCTTCGCTGCAGCACGATTGCGGCGGTGAAATTCCGGGCCCTATCGCCATCGCCGCGCTTCGCGAGATTGAGGCGAAGTGTCGTTCGTTCGGTTTGAAACTGGCCCGCACGCTGCGCGCCAGCAATGGCCGCGAGGCCATCGTTGCCTGGGTTGAGGTCGATCCGCAGGACGATGGGGGCTGTCTGATCCGCGTCAATACATGGCAGGTAAACGCCTTGCCACCAGAGGATCCGGCGCTGGTTGGCGATCACCGCGCCGCCATCGACCGCACCCTGGCGGAACTGACCGCGCGGCTCGATCCCGAACAGAGGCTCTTGGCGGCAGAAGGCGATGCGCCTGACCTTGCCGGGCTGGTCAAGTCCATGAAGCACGGCATCGGCCAGCCCTGGACCGATTTTCTGACGGTCGAGGGGACCGAACACCATCAGCCGCTTCACTGGCGCCTTCTGGACGGTGCCAGGGTTGAGGTGCCCGATTCCCAGCGCCACTGGCGGGCCAGTCTGCTGCCGCAGCTGGGACCGGGCGGAAATCCCGTGGGTTTCGATCTTTGCCTGACCGCCGATGCCCCGCTGCCGCCACCGCAGCCGCGGCCGGTTCCCGGTGCGGTGGTGCTGCCGAGCAATGGCCCAGGCCTTGTCGGGCGCGATATTGCCCCGGTCCTGCGTCAGCCGATCGCCCGGATCATCGCCAATGCCGAAACGATCCGGACGCGGATGGCTGGCCCTTTAGCCGAGGAGTACAGCCAGTATGCCGCTGATATTGCCGCAGCCGGTCAGCATCTGTTGGCGTTGGTCGAGGATCTGGCTGATCTTGAAGTCGTCGAATCCGATGAATTCAACACCGCACCCGACCAGATCGACCTGGCCGATGTTGCGCGGCGGGCGGCCGGCATTCTTGCGGTCCGTGCGCAGGAACGCGGAATTTCGATCGACGCCCCCAAGCAGGGTGAACACCTGCCCGCGATTGCCGAGTTTCGGCGGGTCTTGCAGATCCTGCTGAATCTGGTCGGCAATGCGATCCGCTACACGCCGGAAAATTCGCAGATATGGATCCGGCTCGAAGATGCCGGCGGGCGGGCCAGGCTGATCGTTGCCGATCAGGGCCCGGGGCTTAGCGAAGAGCAGCAGAGCAAGGTTTTCGAGAAATTCGAACGGCTTGGTCGCAGCGGTGAGGATGGCGGCTCAGGGCTGGGCCTTTATATCTCAAGGCGTCTGGCGCGGGCGATGGGCGGCGATCTTGTTGTTGAAAGCGCGCCGGGGCAGGGCGCTCGCTTCATTCTGGACGTTCCCGCCGATCTGCTGGCGACCGCGCCGACCACGGGCCGCAGCGAAGATGCGGCACCCGAGGCCGACGAAGAGTCCTGATTTCAGCGCTTGTCGAGCAGCGCGCAGCCGCGCTGCGTCGGGCCGGTGTGGAGCTGGCGCAGCCAACCGGTTTCTCTCGAGAAACCGGCCGACCGACAGCCAGCTCGCGCTTTTTCGGTATCAGCGCTTGTCGAGCGGCACGTAGTCGCGCTGCGTCGGGCCGGTGTAGAGCTGGCGCGGACGCCCGATCTTCTGGCCGGGATCGCTGATCATTTCGTTCCATTGCGCCACCCAACCGACCGTGCGGGCAAGGGCAAACAGCACGGTGAACATGGTGGTCGGGAAGCCGATCGCTGAGAGGATGATGCCCGAATAGAAATCGACGTTCGGGAACAGCTTCTTCTCGACGAAGTAGGGATCGTTGAGCGCGATTTCCTCAAGTTGCAGGGCGGTTTCGAACAGCGGATCGTTGACCTTCAGCGCATCGAACACCTCACGCACGGTTGACTGCATCACAGTCGCGCGCGGGTCGTAGTTCTTGTAGACGCGGTGGCCGAAGCCCATCAGGCGGAACGGATCATTCTTGTCCTTGGCCCGCTCGATATAGTGCGGGATCTTGTCCGGAGTGCCGATTTCCTTGAGCATATTGAGCGCGGCTTCATTCGCGCCGCCATGGGCGGGGCCCCACAGGCAGGCAATGCCGGCGGCGATGCAGGCAAAGGGATTGGCGCCCGAAGAACCGGCCAGGCGCACCGTGCTGGTCGACGCGTTCTGTTCGTGATCGGCGTGGAGGGTGAAGATCCGGTCCATCGCCTTTTCGACAGCGGGGATAACCTGGTATTCCTCGGCCGGGACGCCGAAGGTCATCTTCAGGAAGTTGCCGGTGTAGGACAGGCTGTTGTCCGGATAGACGAACGGCTGACCGACCGAATACTTGTAGGCCATGGCCGCAATCGTCGGCATTTTGGCGATCAGGCGGTGGCTGGCGATCTTACGCTGAACCGGATCGGAAATGTCGGTCGAATCGTGGTAGAACGCCGAAAGCGCACCGACCACGCCGCACATGATCGCCATCGGGTGGGCATCACGGCGGAAGCCGCGATAGAAGGTCGCCAGTTGCTCGTGCAGCATGGTGTGGCGGGTGATCGTGTTGGTAAAGGTGTCCAGCTCGGCCTTGCTCGGCAGTTCGCCGTTGAGCAGCAGGTAGCTGACTTCCATGAAGCTCGAATGTTCGGCCAGCTGGCCGATTGGATAGCCACGGTGGAGCAGCACGCCTTCATCGCCATCGATATAGGTCAGTGCGGATTCGCAGCTGGCCGTGCTGGTGAAGCCGGGATCGAAGGTGAACATCCCGGTCTGGCCATAGAGCTTGCGGATATCGACGACATCCGGCCCAACGCTGCCCGAAAGGACCGGATACTCAAAATCGCCCGATCCAGTGCTCAGTTTTACCTGGTTACCCACCTTGCTACCTCCTGAAATCATTCTGCCGTGGCCGATGCCTGGGCGGAAATCCGCGCCAAGCTTTCATCACGGCCAAGCAGAACCAACACGTCGAAAATACCTGGGGAAGTCGTCTGTCCGGTTAGCGCGGCCCTAAGGGGTTGCGCAAGCTTTCCAAGCCCCAGACCCAGATCCTGGGCCATTTCCTTGAGGCTGGTTTCGAGCGCTTCAAGGGTCCAGTCCGAAAGCTGGCCGATCCGAGCCTCGATCGCGGCGAGCAGTTGCCGCGCATCGTCGCTGAGCAGCGCCAGGGCCTTGTCTTCCATCGCCAGCGGGCGCTTCGCGAACAGGAAAGCGGCCCCGGCGGCAAGCTCGTTAAGGTCCTTTGCTCGGACTTTCAGCACCGGCATGGCTTGGGTCAAAAGACCCAGATCGATGTCGCCCGTCATCCGCGGCGCAACCAGACCGGCCAGGCGTGCATCACCGGCCTCGCGCAGGTAGTGCGCGTTCAGATTGAGCAGTTTGGCGAGGTCGAAGCGCGACGGGCTCTTGCCGACATGGGCAATGTCAAACCATTCGATCGCCTGTTCGCGGCTGATGATTTCATTGTCGCCGTGGCCCCAGCCAAGCCGGAGCAGGTAGTTGAACAGCGCCTCGGGCAGTACGCCCATCTCATCGCGGTAGGCATCGACGCCCAGCGCGCCGTGGCGCTTGGAAAGTTTCGCACCGTCATGCCCGTGGATCAGCGGGACATGGCCATAGGCCGGCTCGGGCCAAGCCATCGCACGGATGATCGCCAGTTGGCGGAAGGCGTTGTTGAGGTGATCGTCACCCCGGATCACATGGGTCACACCCATATCGTGATCGTCCACAACCACCGCCAGCATATAGGTGGGGGTGCCATCGCCGCGCAGCAGGACGAAATCGTCCAGCTCGGCGTTCTGGACGGTAACCGTGCCCTGAACGAGATCCTCGATCACGGTTTCCCCATCGCGCGGGGCCTTGATCCGCACCACGTAAGGCAGGTCGCTCGGCCAGGTCGCGGGATCGGCATCGCGCCATTCACTGTCGAGCCGAAAGGTTCGGCGCTCGGCCTGAGCGGCTTCTCGGCGCGCCTGGAGCTCCTCCTGGGTCAGATAGCAGCGATAGGCATGGCCGCTTTCAAGAAGTTGGCCGGCAACTTCGGCATGACGGCCAGACCGCGCGAACTGGAAAGTGGCGGGCTCATCACCCATCAGCCCCAGCCAGTCGAGCCCGTCGAAAATGGCCTCGATCGCCGGTTCTGTCGATCTGGCCCGGTCTGTATCTTCGATCCGCAGCAGGTACTTGCCGCCCAGGTGACGCGCCAGCAGCCAGTTGAACAGCGCGGTGCGTGCACCGCCGATGTGCAGAAATCCGGTCGGAGAAGGGGCAAACCGCGTCACGACGCCGCGGGCCTCGCCCGTTGCCGTCATTACGCTATCGCTTGCCATCGATCGATCCTTCCTGTTTCCTACCCCCATGGCCGGTGAAGTCATGCCTCGGGTGCCCTTGGGCAGTGAACCGCCAGACGGCGCTGCACTGCAACATAGCCCTTGGCGCAAGCGCCCGGACTTGTCCAGCGTGCTTGAACAGATCGAACGATTCCTGGCCAATTCCGGGGTTGAGCAGGGGCCGTGGGCGGTCGTCGCCTTCGCTGGCGGGATTGCCGCCTGGTTCGTCGGCGCAAATCCCTGGGAATGGCTGGGTTTCATTGCGGGCTGCATGGCGGTTTCGCTGGCAGCACTGGCGCTGTTCAGCGGTGATGGACGGCATCCCTATCTGCGCCGCGCGCTGGCTGTGCTTGGGCTGGCAGCGGCTGCGGGCTGCGCGCTGGTCTGGGCCAAATCGGCCATGGTCGGGGCAGAGCCTCTGGTCCGGGTGCAGGTCGCCCAACTCGACGCCACGGTCCTCTCGCGTCAGGAGCAACCGGCCGAACAACGGGTCCGCCTGCTGCTTGCAACCCGTGATCCCGAAATGGGCCGGGCCATTCGGGTTCGGCTCAACCTTGATCAGGAGCGCGATCTGCCGGGATTGGCGGAGGGTGCGCATTTGCGGCTGCGGGCGCGGCTGGTGCCGCCGGCAGCGCCGATGCTGCCGGGCGGCTATGACTTTGCGCGCACAGCCTGGTTTTCCGGCCTGGCCGCGACCGGGAGCGTGCTTGGCCCGGTTACGGTGCTGGAGCCAGGGGGAGGGGGATGGACCGCCGCCTTGCAGCGCGGCCTTTCGCAGCACGTGCGCGCACAACTGACCGGATCGCCCGGTACGATCGCTGCGGCCTTCGCCAGCGGGGATCGCGGTGCTATTGCCGAGGCTGACGATGCCGCAATGCGCGATGCTGGCTTGACCCATCTCCTGTCGGTCAGCGGGCTGCACGTCAGCGCCGTGGTTGCGGCGGGCTATTTTCTGGCGCTGCGGCTGCTCGCGCTGTTTCCCTGGTTGGCTCTGCGGCTGCGTTTGCCACTGGTGGCGGCGGCAGTGGGCGCTTCGGCGGGGATCGGCTATACCCTGCTCACAGGCGCGGAAGTGCCGACGATCCGCTCGTGCATCGGTGCCTTGCTGGTGCTGGCGGCACTGGCGATCGGACGAGAGCCGCTTTCGATGCGAATGGTCGCGGTGGCCGCTTTCGTCGTGCTACTGTTCTGGCCGGAAGCGCTGGTCGGGCCGAGCTTCCAGATGAGCTTCGCGGCGGTGATTGCGATTGTGGCGCTGCACGGCTCCGCACCGATGAAGGCCTTCAACGCGCCGCGTGACGAGCCGTGGTGGGCGCGGCTGCTGCGCAACCTTTCGGGTCTGCTTCTGACAGGGGTGGTGATCGAACTGGCGTTGCTGCCGATCGGCCTGTTTCATTTCCATCGCGCCGGGGTTTATGGCGCGCTTGCCAATGTGATCGCGATCCCGCTGACCACACTGGCAACCATGCCGCTGATCGCACTTGGCCTGCTGTTCGATCTGGCCGGGCTGGGTGCGCCGTTCTGGTGGCTGGCGGGCAAGTCGCTCGAACTGCTGCTGGCGCTGGCGCACTGGACCGCAGCCATCCCCGGGGCCGTGACGATGATGCCCTCGATGGGGCGCGCAACATTCGCGCTGTTCCTGTGCGGGAGCCTGTGGATCGCGCTGTGGCAGTCTAAGGTGCACCTTCTGGGCTTGGTCCCGATCGCCCTTGGGCTGTTGGCGCTGGGGCAGGTCCGTACGCCGGACATCCTGATTTCCGGCGATGGCAGGCACATCGGCATTACCGGCGAAGCCGAAGGCGAACTTCTTGTATTGCGCGACAGCCGCAGCGATTTTGCGCGCGACAATCTGACCGAAAGTGCCGGAATGAATGGCGAGACGCGGCTGGTTGACGATTGGCCCGGCGCGCGGTGCAACCGGGACTATTGCCTGGCGGTGCTGCGGCGCGGCGGCAGGGCCTGGATGGTCCTGCTTGCCCGAGGGACCGATTATGCGGTTGAGCGCGAACTGGCTGCGGCCTGCGAACGCAGCGATATCGTGGTTGCTGCGCGCTACCTGCCGCGCTCGTGCCAGCCGCGCTGGATCAAGGCCGACCGAAGGATGCTCGACCAGACCGGGGGCGTGACCATCGATCTGGAGCGCCGCCAAATCACCACGGTTGCAGAGCAGCAGGGGCAGCACGGCTGGTGGCGGCCACCGGCGCAGGCTCCGCGCAAGGCGCCGGGCATGGTCGCGCCCGCCGCGACAGGCGCCCCACCAGGCCTTTAGTGATAACGGCGCAGCAGCCCGGCTAGCTTGCCCTGGATCAGCACCTCGCGTGGATCGTAGATCTGCGGTTCATAGGCGGCATTGGCGGGATCGAGCCGCACCCGCCCGTTCTCACGCCGGAGATACTTGAGGGTCGCTTCCTCACCCCGGACCAGTGCCACGACGATCTCTCCGTCGCGGGCGACGTCGGTCTTGCGGACGAGGGCATAGTCGCCATCGAAAATCCCGGCTTCAACCATCGAATCGCCCGAAACTTCGAGTGCGAAATGTTCGCCCGAGCCAAGCAGCGCCGCCGGGACAGGGAGAGTGGCAGAGGTTTCCAGCGCCTCGATCGGAACGCCCGCCGCGATCTTGCCGTGCAGCGGGATTTCGATCACATCGTTGGCCGGGGCGGGGCGGGCCGGTTCGGGCCGCTTGAGCGCAACGACATTGTCCGCCGAGCGAGCGGGAGACTTGGTGGACACGTCTTCCGGCTGCTTGAGCACTTCAAGCGCGCGCGCCCGGTTGGGAAGGCGGCGGATGAACCCACGTTCTTCCAGCGCGGAAATCAGCCGGTGGACCCCCGACTTCGACTTGAGATCGAGCGCCTCCTTCATTTCTTCGAACGAAGGCGAAACGCCGCTTTCTTCAAGGCGGGTCTGGATAAAGCGGATCAGTTCGTGCTGCTTGCGGGTCAGCATTCCGGCATCACTCCATTTGGACGGTGCGGAACCTGAATGTTCCTGCGCCGTTCAGTGAACGAATGCGGAACAATTAAGCAACGAAATTTGCTGAGTCAAGCAATTCCGCCGTTTTCGAGCAATCTTCCGATTTTGCAGCGCGACACCCGCAGAAAGGTCGTCAGTCGGCTGATTTCCACAGGCCGGATTTGCCGCCGCGCTTTTCGATCAACCGAATGCCCGAGATGACCATTCCCTTGTCGATGGCCTTGGCCATGTCATAGATCGTCAGCAGTGCAATCGAAACGGCGGTCATCGCTTCCATTTCAACCCCGGTCTGGCCCGAAAGCCGGGCCATTGCGGTCACCTGGATCGCACCGTCCTCGAACGCAAAATCGACCGCTACTTTTGACAGCATCAGCGGGTGGCACAGCGGGATCAGGTCGCTGGTCTTCTTGGCGGCCATGATCCCAGCGATCCGGGCGGATGCAAGAACATCCCCCTTTTTTGCGGTACCGTCGCGAATTGCATCGAGCGCCGCCGCCGACATCGAAATTCGCCCCTCGGCAATCGCTTCGCGCTGACTGACGGGCTTTGCCGAAACATCGACCATCGTGGCATTTCCGGCCGCATCAAGGTGGGAAAGACTCATTGCTGCGTCCTCTTCACGCATGGCGTGGACCGCGTGGACCACTGTTCAGGCGACAGAAAACCGGGCCGCGCACGGCGGCACAGGAAGGGATCTGCGGCAAGGTACGCGAGCGGGTTCATCCAGGCCTTATGGCACGAGTCGCCCACGGTAGGACAGCGCGCTATTGCCCAGCAGTTCGCTGGTCGCCGCTGCCACATCGGCTTGCCGCATCAGGCTTTCACCGACCAGGAACGTGCGGACGCCGCTCCTGTCCATCCGCAGGCAATCGGTGTGGCTGGTAATCCCGCTTTCGCAGACCAGCAGAACATCCGGGGGCACCATCCCGGCCAGTCGCTCGGTGGTGGCAAGGTCAACCTCGAATGTCTTGAGATTGCGATTGTTTACACCGATCAGCCTTGAACCCAGTTGGGCGAGGGCACGTTCCATTTCGGCCTCGTCATGGACCTCGACAAGTACATCCATCCCCTCGGTCCGGGCGGCAGCTTCGATTTCCGCCATTTGTCCGTTTTCGAGCGCGGCGACAATGATCAGGATCGCATCGGCGCCGATCGCGCGGGCTTCGGCGCATTGCCAGGGATCTACCATGAAATCCTTGCGGATCACCGGCAGGTCACAAGCGGCGCGGGCAGCGATCAGAAAGCCCTCATGCCCCTGAAAATACGGCGCATCGGTCAGCACCGAAAGGCAGGCCGCGCCACCGGCCTGATAGGCGCGGGCATGGGCCGGGGGATCGAAATCGGCCCGGATCAAACCCTTGGATGGGCTGGCCTTCTTAATCTCGGCGATCAGGGCAAAGCCATCGGCCGCCTTGCGCCGCAAGGCCGCCTCGAACCCCCGTACGGGAGTGGGGGCGGGCCAATGCGCCAGCCCGAGCGGTTTGCGGGCCGCCACCTCAAGTCGCTTGGTGGCGCAGATTTCGGCAAGTTTGTCAGTCATCGCCACGGCTCTAGCGGGCGGGTTGTCGGAATGTCGAGTTATTTGGACTCTCGCAAAGGCGCAAAGGCGCAAAGAGCTGATGCCAGACCGCAGGCCCCTGGAAAATCGCCAACGGCAGGATTTGCGGTACGGCTAAAGTCGAAAGCGGCTGCGCCGCAGATTCCCTTCGCGCCTTTGCGAGAGCATTTCCTAGCGGACGGTTTCGATCCAGCAATCCAGCAGAGCCTTGGCCAGCCCCTTGTCGAGTGCCTCGGCCGCTTCCTCAACGCCTTCAAACAGATCACCCGCTTCGCCCGCGACCAGCAGTGCAGCGGCGGAATTGAGCAAGACAGCGTCGCGGTAGGCGCCGGGTTGGCCATCGAGCAAGCGCAGCAGTGCGGCGGCGTTGTAGTCTGCATCTCCGCCGCGCAGCTCTTCGAGCGGGTGTGAGGACAGTCCCGCATCTTCCGGCCGGAGTTCGGCCGGGATCGGCCCCAGCCCGATCGTGGCAAGGTAGCTTGTTCCTGCGATCGACAGTTCGTCCAGCCCTTCCGCGCCCGACACGATCATCGCTGCCTCGGTGCCCAGCAGTTCCATCGCGTCGCGATATAGCGCGATCAGCGTGGGGTGAGACACGCCAACCAGCTGGCGGGTGACTCCGGCGGGATTGGCCAGCGGCCCCAGCAGGTTGAAGATGGTGCGTCTTCCCAGCGCCTTGCGGATCGGCGCGATCCGGCCAAGTGCAGGGTGATGGGCCTGGGCGAACAGGAAGGCGATACCCAGATCCGGCAGGGTCTGCTCGGCCAGATCAGAAGCGCGGGCCAGGTTCAGCCCCAGCGCCTCCAGCGTATCGGCACCACCCGCCAGGCTGGAAGCGGCGCGATTGCCATGTTTGGCCACCGGCACGCCGCAGGCCGCCACGACCAGCGCAACGGCGGTGGAAACGTTGAGACTGTGCTGTCCGTCGCCGCCGGTGCCGCAAACGTCGATCGCGCCGGCTGGCGCGGCGATCCGTTTCATCCGCGCGCGCATCGCCATCACGGCTCCGGCAATTTCTTCTGCTGTTTCGCCGCGATCGGCGAGCGCGATCAGGGTGGCGGCAATTTGCTCATCCGGCATTTCGCCATCGAGCATTCGCCCGAACAAGGCCTCGGTCTCGGTGAGGTTCACGCCAGAACCTTCGGCTCTACCCCGCATATCCGCAGGAAGTTGGCGAGCATATCGTGGCCGTGTTCTGTGGCGATCGATTCGGGGTGGAACTGGACCCCGTGGATCGGCAGTTCCCGATGGCGAAAGCCCATGACATGGCCATCGTCGGAAGTGCAATTGATCACCAGCCCATCGGGCACATCATCGACGATCAACGAGTGATAGCGGGTCGCGGTAAAGGGGGAGGGGATGCCCCTGAAGATGCCCGAGCCGTCATGGGTGACCGGGCTGGTCTTGCCGTGCATAAGCCCGCCGCGCACCACTTGCCCGCCAAAATGCTGACCGATTGACTGGTGTCCCAGACACACCCCCAGCAGCGGCTTTTCGGCAGCGGCGCAGGCAGCCACCAGATCAAGGCTGATCCCCGCCTCATTCGGGGTGCAGGGGCCGGGCGAGAGTAGGAAACCCTTGGCACCGCTCGAAACGGCCTGACCCGCGCTGATTGCGTCGTTGCGCACAACCTCAACCCCGGCGCCCAGTTCCATCAGGTAGTGGACCAGGTTCCAGGTGAAACTGTCGTAATTGTCGATGACGAGGATGTCGGCCATGGCGCCCCTTAGGCGGGTCTTGCGGGTTTTGCGAGTCAGGCTTTGCCGGCAAACCGATCGCTCGCCCGCACCAGTCCGTCGGTGATCCCCGGTTCGGTGAAAAGATGCCCGCCATCGTCAACGATTTGCAGGTCAACCTCGGGCCAGGCTTGCTTCAGCGCCCAGGCGGCCGATGGCGGCGTGCAGCAATCGTGACGACCCTGCACAATCACGCCCGGAATACCGCGCAGGCGCCCGGCATTGCTGAGCAACTGGCCCGGCTCCAGCCAGCAATCGTGCATGAAAAAGTGGGCCTCGATCCGGGCAACCGCGATGGCGTGATCGTCCGCAGTGAAATCGGCGAGCATTTCAGGATCGGGCAGGAGGGTGACGGTCACGCCTTCCCACATCGACCAGATCTTGGCTGCGGCCAGTCGCACTGCGCGATCCTCGCTGGTCAGGCGGCGGTGGTAAGCGGTCAGCAGATCATCCCGTTCTTCGGCCGGGATGTGGCCGGTGAATTCAGCCCATGCTTCGGGGTAAAGCTCACTCGCGCCGTATTTGTAGAGCCAGTCCTGCTCGTTCTGTCCGCCCAGGAAAATGCCGCGCAGCACCAGTTCACTGACCCGCTCGGGATGGGTCTGGGCATAGGCGAGGCTGAGGGTTGAACCCCATGACCCGCCAAAGACCAACCATTTCTCATGCCCGGTAATTTCGCGCAGGCGCTCCATGTCGGCGACGAGGTGCCAGGTGGTATTGGCCTCAAGACAGGCAAAAGGCGTCGATCGTCCGCAGCCGCGCTGATCGAACAGCAGCACGTCGTAAAGCGCGGGATCGAATTGCTGGCGCTGCTTCGGGCTGCAACCGCTGCCCGGACCGCCGTGGAGGAATATCGCCGGTTTGCCGCCGGGTGTCCCGCAGCGCTCCCAGTAGATGCTGTGCCCATCACCGACATCGAGCATTCCAGAGGCATAGGGCTCGATCGGGGGATAGAGAGTGCGCCGCTCGGTCATTGCATCGCCATCAGTTTTGCCAGGTCATCCTTCCAGAACTTCGCCCAGGTGTGGGTGCCGTGGCCCTTGGTTTCCGGGCTGAACGGGATCAGGATGAACTGCGCGCGGGGCATCCGGCTAACCATCTTTTCGGGCAGGCCGAACTCCGGCGGATTGATGAAATCGTCGGCCGAATTGATCCACAGCACCGGGACGGTGATCTTCTCAAGGTCTTTCGAAGGATCGTAATTGCGCGAGGAATCGTACCAATAGATCGTATCGTTGGCATCGTTGCCGAATGGGTTGGGTGCGTTGAAGGCCTTGTCCAGCGCTTCCTCGGCCAGTTCGCGGGTCGGGTACTGTTCTTGCAAAGCCCAGGCGTTGCCCCCGGCGATGATTGAAAGGCTGCGCGCGGTGCGCAGGCCGCTGGTGGGCTGCTCGGTATAGTTGCCGGCGTTCCACAGCGGATCGGCCTTGATCGCCTCGATCGACATCTTGCGCCACATCCGGTTGCGCCCGGCGATCGCCACCGCGTTGCAGGCGAAGGGGGCAAGGCGGCGGGCAAAGCCGGGATAGGTCTCCCCCCAGACGAAGCCGTGCATACAGCCCATCGAAGTGCCGAGGATCAGCTGAAGCTGCTTCACCCCCAGGCCCTGGACCAGCATATCGTGCTGCGCGCGGACCATGTCGTCATAGTCATAGCGCGGGAAAGCCATCCTCAGCCCGTCGCTGGGTTTGGAGCTTTTACCATGGCCGATGTTGTCAGGCAGGATCACGTACCACTTGGTGATGTCGAGCACCTGCCCGGGTCCGTACAACTCATCGGCAAACTGCGGGCGGAAGAACTGCCAGCCTGATCCGCCGGTGCCGTGCAGGATCATCACCGCATTGTCGATCTCACCCTTGGCATTGCGGTGCGGGGTGCCGAGCGTGGTGACGTGGATCCGCGTATCCATCACCTCACCAGTACCGAAGCGGAAGTCTTTCAGGACAACATCGCGTTCGGTGGAACGGGCCTGCCAGTCCTCGGCATGGAGCGGGGCGGCGATCAGGGCAAAGAGGAGGAGCAGGAGATTGCGCATGGCGGGCAGGCTAGGCGCTCTGCCCGGAAGGTCAAGCTACTGGCCGAACCCAGCTTCACCCGCCACCCGGACGGCTTCCCGTGCCGCGGCGATCAATGCCCCGGCCTTGGCTTCGCATTCGCGCTGTTCGTAGGCTGGATCGCTATCCGCCACGATACCGGCACCGGCCTGGACGTGGAGCATACCGTCCTTGACCACCCCGGTGCGCAGGACGATGCAGCTGTCGAGGTTGCCGTCGGGCGAGAAATAGCCGACTCCGCCCGCATAGGCCCCGCGGGTTTCGGGTTCCAGCTCGGCGATGATTTCACAGGCGCGGACTTTGGGCGCGCCGCTGACGGTTCCGGCGGGAAAGCCCGCGAAAACCGCATCGATCGCATCGTGATTGGCCCCGTCAAGCTGGCCGACCACGTTCGAGACGATGTGCATGACGTGGCTGTAGCGCTCGATCGTATAGCTCTCCGTGACCTTTACGGTCCCGGCCTGCGCCACCCGGCCGACATCGTTGCGGCCCAGATCGAGCAGCATCAGGTGTTCGGCGCGTTCTTTCGGATCGGCCAGCAGACTGGCTTCATTCGCGCGGTCCTCCTCGGGCGTTGCGCCGCGCGGGCGGGTTCCGGCGATCGGCCGGATCGTCACCTCGCCGTCGCGGACGCGAACGAGGATTTCCGGGCTCGATCCGGTCAGCGCAAAGCCGGGCAGGTCGAGGAAATAGAGGAACGGAGAGGGATTGACCCGCCGCAGCGCGCGATAGAGCGCGATCGGGGGCAAGGTGAAGGGGCAGGTAAAGCGCTGCGCCAACACCACCTGAAAGATGTCTCCCGCCTCGATATAGCTTTTGGCGCGCAGCACCATTTCGCCATACTGGCCAGGGGCCATGCTGGGTTGCAGCGCCGGTTCGGGCAGGGTGGCGTCCTGCCGCTCGGGCAGCAGCGGAGCAGCCAGGCGGTGGAGCACCGCGTCGATCCGGTCCTGCGCGCGATCCAGTCCATGTTCACCGCCCTGCGGCCAGACCGGCGCGACACACCACAATGCGTCGCTGAGCCGATCGAACACCAGAATCACTGTTGGCCGCACGAACAGCATATCGGGGAGGTTGAGCGGATTGGCCGCCGGACGCGGCAGCTTTTCGATCAGGCCGTAAGTCTCAAACCCGAAATAGCCGACCAGGCAGGCGAGTGCCGGAGGAAGCTCTTCGGGCACATCGATCTTGCAGCTTTCGACCAGGGCCCGCAGTTCGCTGAGACTGTCACCAGCGAGTGGCGCGAAGGCGGCGCGGTCATGTTGCCAGATCCGGTTGACCTCTGCCGCCGTGCCGGTGGCGCGGAACACCAGATCGGGATCGAGCCCCAGCAGGCTGTAGCGCCCCCGAACTTCACCGCCCTGGACCGATTCCAGCAGAAAATCCCCGCGTCCGTCCTCAAACAGCTTGAGCGCGGCGCCAACCGGCGTTTCGGTATCGGCAACCAGCTTGCGCCAGATCAGCCCGGGGCGTCCCTGGGCCAGCGCCTGCGCCGCGGCAGGCCGGTTATCGGCTTGTGCGGTGGACATCTCCGATCCTGCGCTTACTTTGAGCCTTCCAGCTGCTTCTTCAGCTGCTTGGTATTGGCTTCATTGCGGGTTGTCCCAACCGTAGTGCGCATCCCGTAACGCAGCTGACCAGCATATTCGGAACCCACCGAATTTTGCAGATCGGCCTGCAACCCGACCAACCGCGGATCTTCCGGGGCGACCTTGCCAGCGGTCACTTCACTGACCGTGACGACATACCAGCCGCGATTGCGCGGCGCGGCGAGCAGGCGAACCTTGCCCTTGGCCATGGAGAACAGCAGCATTTCCGGCTTGGCGGCATTCTGTCCCTGGGCCTGGACCTCGGCCCGCGCCTTGTCGACCCGGTCGATCGGCGGCAGGGTCATGCCAAGCGAGGCAATCGCAACGTCGATCGGCACGCCCTTTTCGAGCTGCGCCTTGACCTTGTCGGCAGCGGCTTTCGCCAGCTTTGCGCCCTTTGAAAGCTGGATGTCGGTGATCACCTGCGGGCGAATTTCAGCCAAGGGCGGGGCGGCGGCAGGGGTGAGGGTGCCGACATCGAACAGGATGAAGGTCTTGCCCGGCACAAGCTGGGTCAATTGCGGCTGCTTGGCCTGATCCATGCCATAGGCCGCCTTCACGATCGGGGCGAGCTGTTCGGGCGCCATCATGCCCGGCTTGCCGAAGACACCGCCATCAGCAGTCAGCGGCGGCGTTTCCTGCACGGGCAGATTCAATTCCTTGGCCAGATCGGTCAGGGTCGCGCCGTTTGCAATCCGGTCATCCTGGGCCGCCGAAAACTCGGCGATGGCGGCGGCACGCTTTTCTTCGGTCAGTTCCTTGACCAGTTCAGCGCGGGCCTGATCGAGGGTCTTGCCGGGCGAACCGTCCAATCCGTCAACCCGCACGAGCAGCCACCCCAACGGTGCCTTGTAGGGGCCGGTAACCTTGCCGGTGGGACCGGAAAAGATCGCATTGGCCGCTGCATCAGAGCTTTGCAGTGCGTATTCAGCCTTGCCCAGCGAACCCAACGAGGCGACCGCGAGGCCCTTGGCCGCGGCCGAGGCTTCCAGGGATTTTCCGGCCTGGATCTCGGCCATGACCTGCTTTGCCGCTGCCTCGGTCGGCAGGACCAGCTGCGAGAGCTTACGCTTGTCAGTCGGGGCAAAGCGGGTCGCCTTGACCGCATTATAGCGCGCGGCAATTTCGGCGTCGGTCGGCGCGGGGACCGATTTGATCGCTTCCGGGCCGAACACGACATAACGGATCGTCCGGCGCTCGGGCAGCAGATAGTCGGCCTTGTGGCTATTGTACCACTCGGTAATTTCCGTCTCGGTCGGCGGCGTCTTGGGGGCGAAAGCCGCCGAGGGCAGCAGCGCGATCGCGCCCTTGCGCCGTTCCATCACCATTCCGGCATAGCGCAGCGTGACCTTCTTGGGGACGAAAACGCCGGTTTCGGTCGAGCCGAGCAACTGGCGCGCCATCAGCATTTCGGCAACTTCGGCGCGGAACTCGGCATCGGTCTGACGGCGATCTGCCAGGAACCGGGCATAGGCCGCCGGATCGATCGTGCCGTCGGGCGCCTGAACCGAGGGAATCTTGGCAATTTCCTTTGCCACGAGCGTTTCATCGACGTGCAGGCCAAGTTGTTCACCGAAAAGCCGGGCGGCTTTCCGGTCAACCAGATAGGTGATGATATCTTCCAGGCCGTTGCGATCGAGGATCGCGGCCATGGTCACGGTCGGATCACGCTGGCGCATCTGCGTCAGGAAATTGTTGGCAGCACCTTCAACATCGCCCGACGTGACCCGTTCCTTACCGATGGTGGCGACATTATCCTTCGCGGTCAGCGATCCAAACCCGCCGCCGTTCAGAACATCGCCCCCGGCGAAGGCCAGTGCGATCAGCACCAGGAAGCCCAGGGTAAATCCCAGCCCGAGCTTGGAATTGAAGAAATTACGGAAAGACTGGATCATCGTGTGCTCGCCAGAAGGATCAGACCGGTGCCGCAGTGCGGCGCATGACCCGGCGCTTTAGGCATCATTGCGCGCGCAGGCAATGGGCCAGCGCCGGGCATCCCCGTCGTTCCGCCGCAAGTCCTTTGACAAGGCAAGCCCCCCTGGCCTAGGCGCGGAGCAAGTCCGACGATGATCGGATCACAGCAGGTTCAGTGAGGAATTTTGAATGCCCAACCGGCCCTTTATTGTCGGCAACTGGAAGATGAACGGCATCCGCGCGATGCTGTCCGAAGCACGCTCTATCGATCGCGGCGCGGCGCGCCATCCCGATGTTCGGGTAGGTATCGCGCCGCCCTTCACCCTGGTTCTGCCAATGGCGGAAGATATGCAGGCGGCGGTGATCGGGGCGCAGGATTGCCATGCCAAGCCCTCCGGCGCCTTCACAGGCGATATTTCCGCGCCGATGCTGGCCGATGCCGGGGCGCAATTCGTGATCGTCGGTCATTCTGAGCGGCGCGCCATGCACGCAGAGGGCAATGCCGAGGTGCGGGCCAAGGGCGATGCCGCGCTGGCGGCCGGGCTTGAGGTGATCGTCTGCGTCGGTGAGACCGAGGCCGAACGTGATGCCGGCAATGCCGAATCCGTCGTGACCGGTCAGGTGGCAGATTCGATTCCGCTCGGAGAAGAAGTCGCCAGCCGGGTTACCGTTGCCTATGAACCGGTGTGGGCGATCGGGACCGGGCGGGTGCCCTCGGTTGCCGATGTCGGCGCGATGCACCGGGCGATCCGGGCAAAAATTCTCGAAATCTATGGTGAAGGCGGGGCTGCTGTGCGGATCCTCTATGGCGGCTCCGTCAATGCTGGCAACGCTGATGAATTGCTGGCCGCCGATGAAGTGGGTGGCGCGCTGGTCGGTGGTGCTAGCCTGGCGGCAGACAGCTTCCTGGCAATCGTGACCGCAGCATCGGGGGCGGGGGGCGAATAGGTTCGCACCTTGCACTGGGGCGCAACCGCGCCTAGATGCCCACGCAAGGCCGCGGCTGCGGCCAATCCCGTTTCTTGATTTGGATCGTTCATGTCGCTGATCATTTTCCTGACCGTCGTCCAGGCCATCATCGCCGCCATGCTGGTGGGCGTTATCCTGATGCAGAAGTCCGAAGGTGGCGGGCTCGGCGTGGGTGGCAGCCCGGCAGGTCTGATGTCGGCCCGCGGCGCAGCCGATTTCCTGACCCGGATGACCACGATCCTGGCGTTTTTGTTCGTGACCCTGTCGATCGTACTGGCTGCCCTGGCCGCCAGTTCCGGCAGTCAGCGTTCGATTGAGGGGCTGGCAGGAACTGCCGCTCCGGTCCAACAGGCCCCGGCCACCCAGCCCGGTGTTCCGGTTCAGCAGGGTGCGCCCTCGTCCAGCCCGGCTGCTCCGGCCGCCACGCCGACCGGTGGCGGTCTGGCTCCGCTGACGCTGCCCGGCACCAAGCAGTAATTTCCGATCCGATCGGCGCCGCCGTCGGCCCCGCAAGGGCCGGCTTCGGTATGCCGTGCATCTTCAACTGTGGATTGCGGCACGCAACGCTTGCCCGAATCCATAAACCCGGCTTAAGGCGCGACTCCCATGGCGCGGTTCATTTTTATCACCGGCGGCGTGGTCTCCTCGCTCGGCAAAGGTCTCATGGCGGCAAGCCTCGCAGCACTGCTGCAGGCGCGCGGGTTCAAGGTCCGCATCCGCAAGTTCGATCCCTATCTCAACGTCGATCCCGGCACGATGAGCCCCTATCAGCACGGTGAAGTCTATGTCACCGATGACGGGGCCGAAACCGATCTCGACCTTGGGCATTACGAGCGTTTCACCGGCGTTTCGGCGCGCCAGGCGGACAACATCACGTCGGGCCGGATCTATCGCGACATCATCGCCAAGGAGCGGCGCGGCGACTATCTTGGCGCGACCGTGCAGGTCGTTCCGCACGTCACCGATGCGATCAAGCAATTTGCCCTGGCCGATACCGATGACCTCGATTTCGTGCTGTGCGAAATCGGCGGGACCGTTGGCGATATCGAAGGTCTCCCCTTCGTTGAGGCGATCCGCCAACTGCGCAACGAGCTGGGGCGCGAACGGTTCTGCTCGGTTCACGTCACGCTGGTGCCCTATGTTGCCGCGGCGGGTGAGCTCAAAACCAAGCCGACCCAGCATTCGGTTCGCGAGCTGACCAGTCTGGGGGTCCAGCCCGACGTTCTGCTGTGCCGCTGTGAACATCCGCTGCCAGAGAACGAGCGCGCCAAGATCGCGCTGTTCTGCAATGTCCGCAAGGAAGCCGTGATCCCGGCGCTCGACGCCAGCAGCATCTATGCCGTGCCCTTGCAGTACCACGCCGAAGGGCTCGACGCCGAAGTGCTGCACCATTTCGGCATGAGCAGCCCGGCGCCGAACCTGTCGGGCTGGGAAGATATCGTCGATCGCTATCACAACCCCGAGGGTGAAGTGACGATTGGCGTGGTCGGCAAATATGTCGGCCTGCCCGATGCCTACAAGAGCCTCAACGAAGCGCTGATCCATGGCGGCATGGCCAACCGGGTTAAGGTCAACATCCGCTGGATTGATGCCGAGCTGTTCGAAGCCGGTGATGATGAGATCGTCACAAAGCTGGAGCCGATGCACGGCATTCTGGTTCCGGGCGGTTTCGGGGTGCGCGGGACCGAAGGCAAGATCGCCTCTGTCCGCTTCGCGCGTGAACGCAAGGTGCCGTTCTTGGGGATCTGCCTGGGGATGCAGATGGCCTGTATCGAAGGTGCCCGCGATGCCGGAATTGCGGAAGCCGGCTCAACCGAATTTGGACCAACGGACCAGCCGGTGGTTGGGATCATCACCGAATGGATGAGCCCCGAGGGCCTTCAGAAGCGCGGGGCGGATACCGATCTGGGCGGGACCATGCGGCTTGGTGCCTATGAAGCGGAATTGGGTGCCAACAGCCATGTCGCGGCGATCTATGGCGCGACCACGATCAGCGAACGGCACCGCCATCGTTATGAGGTCAACGGCGCCTATCGCGAGGTGCTTGAGCAGGGCGGGCTGGTCTTTTCGGGGATGTCGCCCGATGGCCTTCTGCCGGAGATTGTCGAGCGGCCTGACCACCCGTGGTTCATCGGTGTGCAGTTCCACCCTGAACTCAAGAGCCGACCGTTCGAACCCCACCCGCTGTTCGCTGGTTTCATCGCCGCAGCCCTGCAGCAATCGCGGCTGGTCTGAGTTTGGTCGATAGCGTGTCGGTGTTCGTCGGTTTCCGGTGAAAAGCCCTTGCATAGGCGGGTTCCGGCGGCTTAGCCGGGGCCTCGCGAGCCGAATCGCAAGCGAATTGCGGTAGGGTTGGTGAAAGAATGTAAGCCTCGGCGACCCGGCTGTCTGCCGGCCTCCAGGTGGGGAGTTGGAAATTTCGAGTGGGGGGAACGACTTAGCCTGAAAGAAAATTTCGGCGCTAAGACAATCTCAACTCTGTTCGTTGCGGGAATGATGCTACAGGCGGGGTAGCCTTGTGGCGATGGATGATTTTTTTGGCGGTTTGGCCGCCATATGGGTAACAAGGGCTTGTCGCGATCGGATCTTCTTCTGCGACCCGGATGATCATGATGCGATAAGGCGGCGCGCGAGCGTCGTGGGGGTGGAGTCGCAAGACTCCACCCCCTATTCATTCAGGGTCGGCGCGCTGTTCAGGCAGCCTGGCTGCTGTCCTGGTCCTTGACCACGCTCAGGGTCTTCTGGGTGCCGACCGGAATCTTCTTGGGCTTCATCGCTTCGGGCACTTCGCGCACCAGATCGATGGTCAGCAATCCGTCCTCAAGGTTGGCGTCCTCAACCCGGACATAGTCGGCAAGCTCGAACCGACGTTCGAACCCGCGCTGTGCGATGCCGACGTGGAGGAACTGCCCGGCCGAAGCCTCGTCGCCCTTGCGGCCCTGGATCACCAGCAGGTTCTGCTGGGCGGTAATTTCGATGTCGGCGGGCTTGAATCCGGCCACAGCCAGGGTGATGCGATAGGCATCGTCGCTGCGGCGCTCGACGTTGAAGGGGGGATAATTGTCACCGCCATTCATCCGGCCCTGGTTTTCAAGCAGGTCGAACAACCGGTCGAAACCGACCATGGTGCGGCGATAGGGGGTGAAATCAAAACGGTTCATGGCATAATCCTCTGTCTGAGCAATCATGATGGTCCGGAACCCGTAAGCGGCGTTCCGGTGAAGCCAGGGCCACTTGCAGGCCATGACTTCGCTACCGATGTATGATAGCCCCGCCGCGTTTCAAGAGGAGCCAGTCCGTGTCAGCTGCCAAGGTTGAAATCTACACCAAGTGGGGTTGCCCATACTGCGTCCGGGCCAAGGCCCTGCTTGATGGCAAGGGCATCTCCTATACCGAATACGACATCACCCTTGGCGGCCCCAAACGGGCCGAGATGCAGGGGCGGGTGCCCGGCGCGATGACCGTGCCGCAAATCCTGATCGACGATCAGGCGGTTGGCGGGTGCGATGACATCCATGCGCTTGACCGGGCCGGAAAGCTCGATCCGCTGCTGGGGCTTTGACGCGGTGCACCGGGTCGCCCTTTTGCAGATGACCTCGGGGATCGATCCCGCCGCAAATGCCCAGTCCATTGTAGCCGCGATCGGCGCTGCGGCGATGGGCGGGGCGGAAATGCTGTTTACGCCGGAAATGGCCGGACTGATCGATCGCGATCGCGCCCGGGCTACACCCCGGATCGTCCCAGAGGTCGAAAACCCCGTACTGGCCGCGGTGCGAGAGGCTGCGGCAGGGGCGGGGATCTGGGTCGCAATCGGTTCGATCCCGGTCCTGCGCGAAGATGGCAAATGGGCCAATCGGGCCCTTGTGATCGACAGCAACGGTGAAATCGCCGCGCGATACGACAAGATTCATATGTTCGATGTCGATCTGGATACGGGGGAAAGCTGGCGCGAATCAGCTGCCTACACCGCCGGGGAGGCCGTGGTTACGGTCGAAACGCCGATTGGCAGACTGGGGCTGGCGATCTGTTATGACCTGCGCTTTCCGGCGCTGTTCGAAGCGCTGGGCAGGGCGCGCTGCGATGTGATCGCAATTCCCGCTGCCTTCACCCGGCCAACCGGCGCTGCGCACTGGCATATCATGCAGCGGGCCCGCGCGATCGAGGCCAGCGCTTATGTCGTATCGGCCGCGCAGGTCGGCCAGCATCAGGACGGGCGCGAAACCTATGGGCATTCGCTGGTGGTCGATCCCTGGGGCGACGTGGTGATTGACATGGGCGGGGAAGAGGCTGGACTGGCCTTTGCCGAACTCGATCCGGCCAGGATCAGGGCTGTGCGTGAACAGCTTCCCAGCCTGTCTAACAAACGGCCGATAAACGCGTGATCGTGTTCGATCTTTGCTGCGAAGGCGGGCACCGGTTTGAGGGCTGGTTTGCCTCCTCTGCCGATTTCGCCGATCAGAGCGTGCGAGGCCTCATCGCGTGCCCGCAGTGCGGATCGGAGGAGGTGGAAAAAGCGCCGATGGCACCCGCCGTGCCGCGTAAAGGCAACCAGCACGCCGAAGTGCAAGCCGCACAGTCCGTTGCCGGTGGAGATCTGCCGGTTGAAGCCCAGCAGGTGCTGGCCAGGCTGGCTGAGGTGCAGGCACAAGCGCTCAGCAATTCGCGCTGGGTTGGCAAGGACTTCGCCGAGACTTCGCGCGAAATGCATTATGGCGAACGTGAGGCCGAGGTGATCCACGGCCAGGCGACAGCAGACGAAGCGCGCGGACTGCTGGAAGAGGGAATAGCGGTTATGCCGTTGCCGTTTCCGGTCACTCCGCCGGACGATCTCAACTGATTGCCACGGCGCTGCGCTATGCCTATGGGAGGCGCGGGCGCCCGTAGCTCAGCCGGATAGAGCATCAGATTCCTAATCTGGGGGCCGTGGGTTCGAATCCCGCCGGGCGCACCATTCTTCCTTCATTCGAGCGCACCCGCTGGTTGTGGGAATGGTCTGATTTCGTCTTCGGACCGGGCGATCGTGCCGATTATTTCACTTCGATTCAAACTTTCCGCTTGAACTGCTGAATCAACTGTGATTCTAAGATTAACCATGGGTGGACAGGCAAATCCGAAATTGGCGAAAGAACGGCTGACCCAGGCCTTCGCCTTGTTTTGCCTGTTGATCATGGGGGGCTGGGTTCTGGTCGGGCCGAGCGGATTTCTTTCCTGGAGCGAGAACAGCCGCTTGCTGGCCGAGCGTCAGAAAGAGCTGGTGCGCCTTACTGCCGATCGTGACGAGCTTAAGAATCGGGTTGCACTGCTCGATCCACGTCATGTCGATCCGGATATGGCCGGTCAGTTGGTCCGCTCGAACCTTAACGTCGTCCACCCGGATGAGGTTGTGCTGATCGTCGAGTGATCGCACCGAATTCTCTCACTCGCTGAGCGTGTTTGTCCTAATTCGTATGCGGCGCATTGCCTCGGCCGTGCTTGGCTTTATAGGCAGTTGTGTCGTTCCAAACCCCAGGGGATACGAAATTGGCTAAGACCGCTTCGAGCCGCAAGGCGCCTGCCAAGGCAGCCAAAGGCGACGAAACCTTCGCGCTGCGCAGCCTGCAAGAGGCCTGCGACGCCAACCCGCGCTATGCTGCCAGCGATGAAGAATTGCTGCATTTCTATGAGCAGATGCTGCTGATCCGCCGGTTTGAGGAAAAGGCAGGGCAGCTTTACGGACTCGGTCTGATCGGTGGGTTCTGTCACCTCTATATCGGCCAGGAAGCCGTGGCGGTTGGCCTGCAATCCGCGCTTGAAGCGGGCAAGGACAGCGTGATCACCGGATACCGTGATCACGGGCATATGCTGGCCTACGGCATCGACCCCAAGGTGATCATGGCCGAGCTTACCGGGCGCGGCGCGGGCATTTCCAAGGGCAAGGGCGGGTCGATGCATATGTTCTCGACCGAGCATAAGTTCTATGGCGGGCACGGCATTGTCGGCGCGCAGGTCCCGCTGGGTGCCGGGCTGGCCTTTGGCCACCAGTACCGTGAGGACGGCGGCCTTTGCATGGCCTATTTCGGCGATGGTGCTGCCAACCAGGGGCAGGTCTATGAAGCCTTCAACATGGCGGCGCTGTGGAACCTGCCGGTGATCTTCGTGGTTGAGAACAACGGCTATGCCATGGGTACTGCGGTAACCCGCGGTTCGGCCGAAACCCATTTCCACCGCCGCGGCACGGCGTTTCGCATTCCGGGGATCAGCGTCAACGGCATGGATGTGCTTGAGGTGCGGGCAGCGGCCGAGGTGGCCGTGGCGCACGTCCGCTCGGGCAAGGGGCCGGTGCTGATGGAACTGCACACTTATCGCTATCGCGGTCACTCGATGTCGGACCCGGCCAAGTACCGCACGCGCGAAGAAGTGCAGGAAATGCGCGAAAAGCACGATCCGATTGATGCCGCCAAGGCCGAACTGCTGCAACGCGGTGTGGCCGAGGAGCGGCTCAAGGAAATCGAAAAGCAGATTCGCAGCAAGGTCAACGAATCCGCTGATTTTGCGGAAAATTCGCCGGAGCCTGAAATGAGCGAACTCTACACCGACGTTCTGGTGGAGGGCTACTGATGACCATCGAACTGAAGATGCCCGCGCTTTCTCCGACGATGGAGGAAGGCACGCTTGCCAAGTGGCTGGTCAAGGCCGGGGATGAGGTCAAGGCCGGCGACATCCTGGCCGAGATCGAAACCGACAAGGCGACGATGGAATTCGAAGCTGTCGATGAAGGCACCATCGGCGCGATACTGGTTCCTGAAGGCACCGAGGGCGTCAAGGTCGGCACCGTGATCGCGACGATCGGCGGCGAAGGGGACGCCGCACCTGCGTCCGCGCCGGCTCCGGCCCCTGCCGCGCCAGTGGCGGAAGTTGTGGTGGCCGAACGTCCGGCTGCTGTCGTTCGCCCTGCGGACCCCGCCGTTCCGGCCGGTACCAATATGCGTCAGATTACCGTCCGCGAAGCCCTGCGCGATGCCATGGCCGAGGAAATGCGCCGCGACGACCGGGTCTTCGTAATGGGTGAAGAAGTCGCCCAGTACCAAGGCGCCTACAAGGTCACTCAGGGCTTGCTCGATGAGTTCGGACCCAAGCGGGTGATCGATACCCCGATCACCGAATATGGCTTTGCCGGGATCGGTGCCGGTGCGGCGATGGGCGGGCTGCGCCCGATCGTTGAGTTCATGACCTTCAACTTCGCAATGCAGGCGATCGACCATGTGATCAATTCGGCCGCGAAGACCAACTATATGTCGGGCGGCCAGATGCGTTGCCCGATCGTGTTCCGCGGCCCCAACGGCGCCGCGAGCCGGGTTGGGGCGCAGCACAGCCAGAACTATGGCCCGTGGTATGCTAACGTCCCGGGCCTGATCGTGATTGCACCCTACGATGCCTCGGACGCCAAGGGTCTGCTCAAGGCGGCGATCCGCAGTGACGATCCGGTGGTCTTCCTCGAAAACGAGCTAGTCTATGGCCGCAATTTCGAGCTGCCGGAACTCGACGATCACGTCCTGCTAATCGGCAAGGCACGGATCATGCGTGAAGGCAAGGACGTAACTATCGTGTCCTATTCGATCGGTGTCGGCCTGGCGCTCGAAGCCGCTGAACTGCTGGCGGGTGAGGGGATCGATGCCGAAGTGATCGACCTGCGAACCCTGCGCCCGCTCGACCGTGAGGCCGTGCTGACTTCACTGGCCAAGACCAACCGTCTGGTGATTGCCGAGGAAGGCTGGCCGCAGTGCTCGATCGCGTCGGAGGTGATGGCGATCTGCATGGAGGATGGCTTCGATCATCTCGATGCGCCGGTCCTGCGGGTTTGCGATGAGGACGTGCCGCTGCCCTATGCCGCAAATCTGGAAAAGGCCGCGATCATTGATGCCGGCCGGATCGTCGCGGCGGTCCGCAAGGTTTGTTACCGTTAGGGCACCCGGGCTGGTCGTTTCGGCGACTAGCCTGCCGTCCCCGATGCGTCGAGCTGGACATTGCCGGAATAGAGGTCACACCGCTGGACCGGGTCGGGCTTGCCGGGGTCGCGCTGATAGATCTGGCTCAGGTCACGGTCATCACGCACTGTGAACGAGGCGATCGAGTGGATGTCCGGGCTTCCCAGAAAGCTGGCTGAAATCAGCGGCTGGTAGGTATAGTTGATCTCGACGAAGATCACCGCATCGCCCTCCTGGGCGATTACCTCGCGTCCCTCCGGCCCCATCCCGTCGGCAAGGATATCGCCTTCATCACCAAAGCCTGAAGCCACGGTTTTTGCACCGCGGCAGCGCTGCCAGTGGATGAATTGTTCGCCTTCAGCGCCGTCATCACGGAACTCCAGGCTGGAAATCATAACCCGGCCATTGTCGTAAAGGCCTATGCCCGGCCCGCCTTGAATCTGGGCGCCATAGATCACGTCATTGATGTCGCCTTCGTAGATCTTGCGATTCTGAAGGGTTGATGTGTCACCCACGCGCGAGGCGTTGTCGGCGATGTGGACTGCCAGCTGACCAACCTTCATGTTGACCAGCGCATAGTTCGCAAGCTCGGTCCCCCACAGGCCGGCGGTCAACAGGAACGGCGCCCCGATGGCGAATTCGGTCATCGCTACGCCGGAGGTGTTTTTCAACAAACGGCGAATGCTGCGCAGTATGGTCATGTACAGTTCCCTGTCGAAGGCGCTGACCCACCGTTCTGCAACCCGTATGGCTGGTTGCGCAGCACCGTGTTGACGCTCAGCGTGTATGTGCTGCTCTGTCCGGGGATGAAGGCGAATACCGGGAAGGGGCGCTCGTAATTCACGATGACGGTATAGAGAACCGCATCGCGTGCTCCGCCGAATCCGGTCTGGCCCGGGTCCAGATCCCAGGTCCCGTTACCGTTGGCATCCTCAAAGATTTCGCCATTGTCGCAGGTGCCATTGGTGTTGGCATCGTCATAGTCTTCGGGGCGATTGGCGTTGGAGAAATTCGAATAGGCCTTGCGGGCGAAGGTCAGTGTGGCGGACGGCGCAATGGTGTGAACCGCAGTGGTCACGACCCCGTCGATCGCAGTGGAGTTGGCCGAAGCACCTTCGATGGTTGATTTGCGGGCTGCGGTCTGGATCGCGCCCTGCAGCATCTGGATTGTGTACATATTGTAGGCAAGGTCCATCAGACCCATCAGCATGGTCAGCAGCACTGGTGCGATCAGCGCAAATTCGACCACGGTAACGCCCTGATCGTTGCGCAGAACTCCGGGAAGCGGGCGTCCGGTCATTTCGAGATCCTCAGATCGCCAAGTTGTGCGGCAATTTTGGCAAAGACTTCGGAAAGCGTGCTGGCGTTTGTCGCCTCGAAGTAGTGGCCGGGCCCGGCACATTCGGTCATGATCGGGTTTAGCGTGGTACCAAAGCCGATCACCCAGATCGTGATGTTGCGCTTCTTGGCTTCGGCGCAGGCGACGCCAAAACGCTGTTCGACCACTTCGTTGAGTGTACTGCCAGACTCCGCGTCCGAACGCCACCGTCGGCGATCAAGCGGCTCGACGCCGTAAGCGCCGTAATCGAACGGGACCGCTTCGGTCTGCCCGTCGGTCAGGAAGATCAGGTGGCGAGAGGTTGGTTTGCCATCGACATCGGCGTTGTCAGCGGCAAAAATTCCGGTCGGCGACAGCATCCGCGCCCCCCAGATCATACCGATGTCGTGGTAGGTGTCGCCTTTCGGGTCGAGTGAATCAACATAGGACGAGACCTCACCCGCATCCATTTCCGCCAGCTTTCTGGCAGGGCTGGGGCAAGCTGTTGCATCAGCCCATTCGGCGTTGATGTAATAGCCGCCGAAGTCCTTCGGGCTGACGTTGAATGAGCCGGAGAAGTCCCAGTAGATTTCCCGTTCGAAGACCATCTCCGGCAGCATCGGGCGCCATTGTGTGCGCGGGTCACCGGGGGTTGGAACCAGATCTATGTCCAGGTCTAGTGCACGTGAAAGGTCCACGTTGTCATAGTCGTCGATCTCGTAGGTATCACGTTCCTCGATGCAACCGTTGTTCCAGATGCTCCAGTAGGATGGCTCACTGCTGGTGTAATTGCCTTCGAGATAGGCTGGAACAGAACCATAGATCGGCGCATCATCGCCGCTGGCGCCCTTCAGCGGCGTAACATCGTGTTCCACCGGAGCGTAGTGATAATCATACGAGTAATATTCGCCATCATGGGAATATTTCCAATGATTTCTAACGGAGTAGTTGTTGTAAGATTTACCGTAAACGGTATAGGATCCGTCGTTGCCGGTGCACCAGTAATCGTTCCCGTTTGAAAACATATCGTACCAGTATTCGTGAGGGCTGCTGCTGATGGTAGTCGTCGGGCCATAGCTTGTGGTCCGGGTGCTGTCGGGGCAGCTACTCGCAGTATAGGGCGCTATGTCCGAAATTGAGCCCGTCAGAACGGTGTAGTTTACCGTGTAGTATGAAGCAGTATCCACCGTCGGGGTGTTTGGAGTCCGTGACTGATAGGTCCATTTGTCCACCATCCAGTCGGATTTGAGCAGCGGAGCCACATGGACGTTGGTGGAATAGGGCAGAAAGCCGTAACGAACCCGGGTGCCGGGGCTCTTGGTGCCTTCGACTTGAGCGTGGAAGTCCTTGACCACCTGCCGCAGAACATTGATCCGCGGCTCGGTGTCGTCGGGGTTGGTTCTTGTCATCGAGCCGGTTGTGTCGAGCACGAACATGATGTCGGTATTGGAAAAGTTGAGCTTCGCCTCGCATTCGACCGCGACATCGACATTGCTGTACCCGAAAATGGTCATGATCGTGGTCGGCACATCGACCGACGCTGCACCCGAGATTGAAAAGTCATCCTCAAGTGTCATCTGAAAAGAGCGGTTTTCAGTGCCGTAGCTGCCATTGGCAAAGTTGAGATTGAAGAAGCGGTTTCCGGCATCCGCCACATCAGCGGGGATGACGCCGGTGGTTATGAATTCGCTGCCGAGCTTTTTGCGAGCGGCCAGTACGCCCGCGTCGCAGGCTTGCTGAAGTCGGGTTTGCGAGAGGTAGGAGCGCCCCATGTCAACGCCGCCGCCGACCATCGCCAGCAGCGGCACAAGCGCAGCTGCGATCATCGCCAGGGTGTTACCTGACTGATCCTTCAGCTGCCGCGCGAATAGGCGGGCAATGGCAAGGATGGCGCGATCGAGGAACATCAGATTGAAGGAACTCCTGGATTTCCAGCGTCCTGCAATAGCTTACGGACGTAACCCCTCCTTCAAGGAGAATGGTTAACATCTTAATTAAGAATAGGAATTTGGTTCAGGCGGCGACGACAAAGATCGGGCGCGAGTAGGACAGGGGAATTTCCCCGATCCCCATGATGCCCAGCATCGTCGGCACGTCATAGTTGAGAGTCATGGTGTATTCGGTCGCACCGGCCACGCGCTGGGTGGTGGCGGTGGAGATCGAAACCTCAAGCCGACTGCGATTCAGGCCATAGGGCGCATTGGCGGCGACCCCGTTTGCATAGTTTTCCAACTGGCTGGTGCTCAGCCGGTTTGCTGTCTGGTAGTTGACGACCGCGTAGCGCGAGACGTCAGCCGATATGCCGCGCAGTGCGTTATAGTTCTGCATCCCGATTCCGATCTGCAGCACGCCAAGGAACATCCCGATCAGAACCGGGCCGACCAGCGCGAATTCGACCGCGACCGAGCCGCTTTCATTGCGGCGAAGCGAGTTCAGCAAACGCATCAGTTGTGCACCTCTGACTGCTTGTACATCACGTAGCGAGTGACGTTGTAATTGATCGGGCTGCCGATCCCGAACCGGGTCCAGGTTGGAGTGTAGGTGTCGCTCAGGTGAATCCGCACGAAGTGGGAGGCGAAATCTCCATCATGGCAAGAATGCAGGCTAACAACATAAGCGGTGTCGGTATCGCAGCGATAGGCCTGGGTCACGGTGACCTGGCTAGCCGAGAGGCCGGTCGAGGCAACCATCACGTTCTTCAGGACAGTCCGCTTGGCGGATGTATCAGGTGCCGATGCCAGTGCGATCGCTGCGCCTTCAGATGCGGCGCTCTGCAGCTCCGATTGGCGCGCGATAACCCCGCTGACCTGGTAAGCGCCCAAGCTCATCAAAACCAGAACCGGTGCAACCAGTGCGGTTTCGATGACCATTGCGCCATCGCGATCACGGCGCAGGTTGCGGAAGATATCACGCAAGCTCATCACGCCACCAACTTGATGGTTGCCTGTCCCGAGCTGACCTCATCATCGTTGGTCATGCCATCGGGGCAGAAGCTGCTCATGTTCGTCGTGCCCTGAAGTGTAATCGTGGCAGCAGCGATCAGCAGGCAGGAACTCGTGACCGATGCCGTGCCGCTGAAGGTCAGGCCGCTCTTCGGCAGGTAAACCTTGCCGTTGAGGACGGTGTTGCTGTTACCATTGATGCTGCTCTTTTTCGAACCTTGTGAGGCGCGATCTTCAAAAACCAGCATCCCGGCAAACTTCTGGGCTTCGGTAGAACTAAGACCACCAACCTGGGATAGTTGCGCAGCGGTTGCAGCGGTAAGGTTGATATCAGCCCCGCCAGCGATGTCGATGTATGCCCCATTCTTAAGGATAAACATTACCCCCGAACCGGTCACCTGGTGCTGCGCAACGAACTTCAGGCGCCCACCGTCGATTACGTAGATGCCTGGGTTAAGGACAGTGGTGCAGCTGGTCTGGAACCCGCCGACATAGGTGCCCTGGCTAAGTGTCGCCTGGGTATTGGTTGTGACCGTGACCGTGTTGTCGTACTCGGTGTAGGTCCGATATACCTGCTTGCGATAGATCTTGTTCGAGCCGCTACCGCTGACCTGTGTCCAGGTCGGTGCGCTGTCAGAAGTCACGACCCCGTCCGTGCTGTTCGTCGGCAACGTTGTGTTGGTCGTCCACGCGCCATAGGACCCGGTGACATCGGCCATATAGCCAGCCCCGGTATAACTGCTCTGTTGCACCGCGTTGTTGGTGTTTGAGCCCTTCCAGTAAGTGTACACTGTGTCAGTGCGGACCCGCTTGTCGCCAGTCGTGGTCGTGCTGCCGGCGATGCACTGATAGGTTTGCGCAGGATTAGGGCTTGGCGTCGGGGTGGTCAGTGACGCGAACGGGTCGCTCAGGCCATCCATGTATTCATGGATTTCCGCATCCGTGTTGGTGCTGAGCCAATCGTCGATGCCACCTGCCGAAACCACCCAGCCCGGATCAACAGTCGGATTCCCGTTGATAACGACTGCGCTTGGTGAGTTCGAAAGTGCGGCCATACCGCAGGCGGCTGTCATGGTTGCGTTACCGCCGATCGTGATCGCCCCACTGTCATCGTCGTCCACCGCGATGAGACAGGCGGTGTAGGATGTGCCGTCGGTAAAGCTCGCCTGTGAATAGGCAGTAACCGTTGCGGCCCGGCCTGTGAGGAAGTTCGAGAACGGCAAAGTCCGCGACGCGGAAACGGTTACGACCACACTGTTCTGGTTGCCGCCGTTGTAGTTGGCCAGGCTGACGTTGGGCGTCGAATCGATTTCAGTGGTGGTCGAGACGTTGCTCGCAAATTCTTGCCGGGCCCGATTGGCGTATACCTGCCGCGTGTCTTCGTTGCTGCGCGCCCAAGCTCCGGCCAGCGCCGCCTGATCAGCCGCATACTGGATTTCACGCTTCCACATATACCCATTGGGCGGTATCGACGGCGAGGCCGGAGCCGCCGATCAGAACAGGCATTCCCAGCGCGACAAGCAGCGTGGCATTGCCGCTGGTTCCGGCCTTGATCTGGCTGATAGTGCGGCGAATCGAGCTGAGCATGGTGCCCCCGAAATTGAATCCAAGTGAGCCGCAATTAGCGACTTGTGGTGACCGGGTTCTCAAACAGCAGGGTTAACAGCAGGTTAGCGACCTAAATACCGAACCGGGCGGAAGCGGGCTTGCCAAGGCACTCGGTGGCATTAGGCATCGATTTCATGAACTTGCAGCCCTTCGTAGAAGCTCTCCCGATCGAACGGCGCCTGGCTCTCAGCTATGGCACGGGTCGGGGTCGCGTGTTGATGCTGGGGCTGATGGCGCTCGATCAGCGCCTCGGCCAGCTGGTTCGCCAGACGCGTGAACCGATGCTGGCTCAGATCAAACTCGCGTGGTGGCGTGAACAGTTGGATCGATCGGCGGCGGAGCGGGCGGGGGGGGAACCCTTGCTCGCCTTGCTGGAGCACTGGGGCGAGGCAGCGGGCGAGCTTGGCGCGCTGGCCGCCGGGTGGGAGGCACTGCTGGGTGATGCGCCAGATTTCCAGGCCTTTGCCGCTGCGCGCGGTGATACGTGTGAGGCATTGGCCCACGCTTTGGGGCAGTCAGAGGCAGCACCGATGGCCAAAAAGGCCGGCACGGCCTGGGCTCTGGCTGAGCTGGCGACAAAAGTCTCGGTCCCTCAGGAACGTGAGGCAGTGCTCGGCGCGATCGCACAGGCGCAGTGGGGCGCAGTCCGGCTGCCGGTCGGCTTGCGGCCGCTTGCAGTGCTGCACGGCCTTGCGCGAAGGGCCGGGGGAAAACGCGAATTTCTTGATGGTTTTGGTGCCGGCCTACTCGCTGCAAGACTTGGCTTGCTTGGTATTTGAGCTAGGGTAAGTTTCCGTCAGGAGGCTTCAAGATGAACCGGATTGTTCTTGGTGCGGTTTCTGCACTTCTACTGGCCGCAGCGGGGCTGTTCTGGTGGCAAGGGCAGGCATCGACAGAAGCCAATGCGCCGCCGCCGCCAATGCCACTGGCTGAGGCGCCAGCCGGTGCCCCGCTTGAAGAAATCCCTGACGAGGATGGCGAAGGCCTGACCGGCCCGGCGCTCCCGGCCGAAGCGAGTGAAGCCACGCGGGAGGAAAAGCGCTTCAACCGGCTTGACCGGAATCGTGACAACCTGATCAGCCGCAATGAAGCGATGCAGCCGCGGATTGCCGCCTTCCGCAAGCTCGATACCGATCACAACAACCTGCTTAGTTTTGAGGAATGGGCGGTCGCCACCTCGAACAAGTTCAAGAAGGCCGACGGGAACGGTGATGGCAACCTGACCCGCCCGGAATTTGCCACGACCAAGCCCAAACCAGCCAAGCGTCCAGCCTGCAAATGCTGAGCGCCTAGGCCTATGGGTTGAGCCAGGCGGCGAGATCGCGTTTGGCGCGCTCGGTATAGGCTGCCTTGCGCTGCTTCTTCTTGATCTCAGCGTCAGTTGGCGGAAACAGACCGAAATTGATGTTCATTGGCTGATAGGTTTCCGCCTCGGCATCGCCGGTCACGTGAGACAGCAGCGCACCCAGCGCGCAGGTGCGGGGCAGCGGCTGCCAGTCGCGTCCGGCCAGCTGGCTGGCTGTCATCAAGCCCGCAAGCAGCCCGATGGCGGAGCTTTCGACATAGCCCTCGCAGCCGGTGATCTGTCCTGCGAAGCGGATATGCGGGGCTGATTTTAGCCGCAGCTGCCGGTCAAGCAGCACGGGAGAGTTAAGGAACGTGTTGCGATGCAAGCCGCCGAGCCGGGCAAATTCGGCGTTTTCAAGGCCCGGGATGGTGCGGAACAGGCGAACCTGTTCGGCATATTTGAGCTTGGTCTGAAAACCGACCATGTTCCAAAGCGTGCCCAGCTTGTTGTCCTGGCGCAGCTGAACAACGGCATAGGGCCAGCGGCCGTTGGGGTGTTCAGCAGTTGCCCAGTGCGGATTGTCGAGCCCGACCGGCTTCATCGGACCGAACCGCAGGGTATCAACCCCGCGCGCGGCCATCACCTCGATCGGCATACAGCCTTCGAAATAGGGGGTGTTTTCCTCCCACTCGCGAAATTCGGTCTTTTCGCCGTCCATTAGACCCTGGTGGAAAGCGAGGTATTGCTCCCGGTTGAGTGGGCAGTTGATGTAATCCTTTCCGCCCTTGTCCCAGCGTGCGGCCTTCCAGGCCACGGTCATGTCGATCGTATCGTGATGGACGATCGGGGCGATGGCATCGAAGAAGGCCAGGCTGTCCGCCCCGGTTGCCGCGCCGATACTCTCAGCCAGAGCTGCCGCGGTCAGCGGGCCGGTGGCGACAATGGTCAGCCCCGCCGGGGGCAGCCGGTCAATCCGTTCGCGTACCACTTCAACATTGGGCAAGGCAGACAGCCGGGCCTCAACCTCGCCAGAGAAGACTTCGCGATCGACCGCCAGTGCCGAACCAGCGGGAACCTTTGCCACTTCTGCAGCCGCCATGATCAGCGAATCAAGTTGGCGCATTTCATGGTGGAGCAGCCCGACCGCGTTGTTCTCATGATCGTCGGACCGGAACGAGTTTGAGCAAACGAGCTCGGCCAGGCCGGTGCCCTGGTGGGCGGGGGTCGTGTCCCCGCTGCCGCGCATTTCCGAAAGGCGGACCTTGTATCCGCGCCGGGCCAGCTGCCAGGCGGCTTCGCTGCCGGCCATGCCGCCGCCGATAATGTGAACATCATATGCCATGGACCGCACCTAGCCTTGCGCGCCGAGAATGGAAACGCCAAGCAGGACGCGAAAGGGGATTGTGATGCCCAAGCGCGCACTGGTTGAAAAGCGGCCATGGCTGGTGGCGAGCCTGCTTGCCGGGATCAGCTATTATTTTATCCGCCACGGCAATGTCCCCGACATTTATGAATGGGCGTGGAAAGGGGCAGGGGTGGCCTTGCTGGCTATCTATGCCCTGGCCCGCCACAAGGGCGCCGACGCCCGCCAGATTGCACTGGTCCTGGCCTTTGGCGCGCTTGGCGATGTGCTGATCGAACTGGTTCTGGAATGGGGTGCGGTGGCGTTCCTGATCGGTCACCTCATCGCGATCCACCTCTATTGGCGGCACCGCCGTGCACACCTTACGCCCAGCCAGAAGGCGGCGGGACTGGCGATGCTGGTGCTGATCCCCGTAATTGCCTTCCTGCTACCAGATGATCGATCCGCCGCGCCCGGCATCGCGCTCTATTCTGCCGGACTGGCCGGGATGACCGCCGCCGCCTGGACCAGCAGCTTTCCGCGCTATCGGGTCGGGCTGGGGGCCGTGCTGTTTGCGGTTTCCGATCTACTGATCTTTTCCCGCATGGGGCCTCTGGCCCACAGTTCCTTGCCTGATCTACTGATCTGGCCGCTCTATTACTTCGGACAGTTTTTGATCTGTGTCGGGGTGGTCGGTGAGTTGAACGCGCGGCGTCAGGCGGGGTAACTTATTGACCCGTCATCGGCACGCACCAGCGGGCCAATCGCAGAAACCGCGCTGATCGGCAAAGCCGCGTAGATGTGCGGAAATAGAGCGTCTCCGCGCGACAGCTCCCACCGCACCGCATCGCCCAGAACTGTCAGATCGACCCGGGCCAGCCACAGGTTCGATTGACCCGCGAAGTGCTTGTCCAGCGTGCCTGCGACCTGCGGTTCTGCCGAAAGGTGGATATAGCCATCCGCCAAATCAACCGGCGCCCCGTGGAAGATCCCTTCGGCCAGCAGCGAATCCTTTTGGGCTGCGGTCAGGATCTTCCAGGCGTGATCGGCAGGCGCGATCATTCTTCAGGCAGGGTGTCGTTTTCGGCTGCGGTGTCCTCATCTTCGCCATCATCCGCCAGTCGCACGGCCGAGACGACGTGTTCCTGATCGGCGACGTTGAACAGACGCACCCCGGCGCTGCCGCGTCCGATCACCCGCAGGCTTTCCAGCGGCAGGCGAATCAGCTTGGCCTGGTCGGTCACCAGCATCAGCTGGTCGGCCTGGGTTGCCGGGAAGCTGGCGACCACTGGCCCGTTGCGGGCAATGTTGTCGATATTTGTGATGCCCTGGCCGCCACGCCCGGTGCGGCGGTATTCGTAGGCCGAGCTGAGCTTGCCATAGCCGTTGGCGCAGACGGTCAGGATGAACTGCTCCTGCGCGGCCAGTTCGGCATAGCGTTCGGCCGAGAGCGCGGGTTCGCCTTCCTTCTCGCCCTTCCATGGGGCGAAGCGGACATAGTCTTCTCGCTCGTCTGAGGTGGTGCCGACCCTGTGCAGGATCGACAGGCTGATAACCTCGTCGTCGCCTTTCAGGGTCATCCCGCGTACCCCGGTGGAGGTGCGGCTCTGGAATTCGCGCACTTCATCGCCGGCAAAGCGGATTGCCTTGCCAGCACGGGTGGCCAGTAGCACATCGTCGCCTGCCTCGAGCAAGGCGACACCGATCAGACGATCATCGCTGTCATCCTCAAATCGCATGGCGAATTTGCCGTTGCTGGGGATGTTGGCGAAGGCATCCATGCTGTTGCGCCGGACGTTGCCCTTGGCAGTGGCGAAGACAACCGACAGATTGCCCCACTCGGCTTCGTCCTCGGGCAGGGGCAGAACGGTCTGGATCGTTTCGCCCTGATCGAGCGCGGGCAGCAGGTTGACAATGGGCCGCCCGCGAGTGGCCGGGCCGCCTTCGGGCAAGCGCCAGACCTTGAGGCGATAGACCTTGCCCGCGGTCGAAAAGAACAGGACCGGGTTGTGAGTCGAGGTGACGAACATACTCGTCACCACGTCCTCATCCTTGGTCGCCATCCCGGCGCGGCCCTTGCCGCCGCGGTTCTGGGCGCGGAAGGTGGATAGCGGCGTGCGCTTGATATAGCCGTCCATGGTGACGGTGACGACCATCTCGTCGCGTTCGATCAGGTCTTCGTCCTCGATCCCGTCGGCAGCGGCGGTAATCTCGGAGACGCGCGGGGTGGCATAGGCTTCGCGGATCAGGACAAGTTCGCCCCGCATTACCCCGTAAAGCTTGACCCGATCAGCCAGGATCGAGAGGTATTCGGCAATTGCCGTCGCCAGTTCCTTGAGCTCGTCGCCGATCTCGTCGCGGCCCAGTGCGGTCAGGCGGTGCAGTCTGAGGTCAAGGATCGCCTTTACCTGAATCTCGGACAGGCGATAGGTTCCGCCTTCCTGCTCGGCATTGGGTTCGATCGCCTCGACCAGCTTGATGTAGGGCGCGATCTCTCCGATTGGCCACTCGCGGGTCAGCAGCGCTTCGCGCGCGGCGGCCGGATTGGACGATCCCCGGATGATCTTCACCACCTCATCAAGGTTGGTGACGGCAACCACCAGGCCGAGCAAGATGTGCGCCCGGTCGCGCGCCTTGTTTAGTTCGAACTTGGTGCGCCGCGTGATCACTTCTTCGCGGAAGGAAATGAAGCTGGTGATGATATCGCGCAGGTTCAGCACTTCGGGCCGCCCGCCACGAATCGCCAGCATATTGGCCGGGAAGCTCGACTGTGCCGGGGTGTTGCGCCACAGCTGGTTGAGCACGACTTCGGGGGTGGCATCGCGCTTGAGATCGATCACCACGCGCACGCCAAGTCGGCTCGATTCATCGCGGATGTCGGAAATGCCTTCGATCCGCTTGTCCTTCGCCGCCTCGGCGATCTTTTCGACCAGGCCCGACTTGCCGACCTGATAGGGTATGCTGGTCAGCACGATCGAGCGGCGATCGCCCCGGCCTTCCTCAATCTCGTGCCGGCAGCGCATGATGATGCTGCCGCGACCTTCGGTGTAGGCCTTGCGGGCGCCCGACTGGCCAAGGATCAGCGGGGCGGTCGGAAAGTCCGGCCCGGGAACGATCTGGATCAGTTCGTCATTGGTGATCGCCGGGTTTTCAATCGTCGCCAGGCAGGCGTCGATCACTTCGCCGAGATTGTGCGGCGGGATATTGGTCGCCATGCCGACCGCGATACCGCCAGCGCCGTTGACCAGCAGGTTGGGGAAGCGGGCCGGAAGGACGGTCGGCTCCTGGCGCGAACCGTCATAGTTGTCGGTGAAATCGACCGTATCCTTGTCGAGATCGTCGAGCAGCGAATTGGCGACTTTTGCCAGCCGCGCTTCGGTGTAGCGCATCGAGGCCGGCGGATCGGGGTCCATCGAGCCAAAGTTGCCCTGGCCGTCGATCAGCGGCAGGCGCATCGACCAGTCCTGGGTCATGCGGGCCAGCGCATCATAGATCGCGC
This sequence comes from Pseudomonadota bacterium, assembly GCA_029550345.1. Classification (GTDB taxonomy): domain Bacteria; phylum Pseudomonadota; class Alphaproteobacteria; order Sphingomonadales; family Sphingomonadaceae; genus Novosphingobium. The sequence goes on along the minus strand of JAKPHK010000068.1, from coordinate 80,935 downwards.
TGTCGCCGTGCGGGTGATAGTTGCCCATCACGTCACCGACGATCTTCGCGCTCTTGCGATAGGGCCGCCCCGCAACAAAGCCGCCTTCCTGGCTGGCGAACAGGATCCGGCGGTGCACCGGCTTCAACCCGTCGCGCACGTCGGGCAGGGCGCGGCTGACGATCACGCTCATCGCGTAATCGAGGTAGCTGGTCTTCATCTCATCGACGATGTCGATGCGCTGGAATTCACCCATTGGGCCGGTTGGTTCCGGCGAGGTATCGGGGTTTTCGGTGTCTTCGCTCACGCGGGTTTGATCACTTGTTCTGTTGTCACTGCAAACGGTCAGACGGCACTAGGCCAAGCGCCGTGCGAAGGCTAGCGCGAGGGGTGGCAAAGCGGCGGTCAAGCTGGTTTTTTCCACACCTTGCGCGGTGAAGCTGAACGCACGGAAGAAAGTCCATTCAAACAGCGTTCAAGCACCGGGTCATAGTGCCTCGACTGTTGCCAAACGGGTGCTCCAGCGCCTATGGCAGGTATGAGGAAGTTGCCCTGCCGAGCCCTGTCCTTCGTGTCGGGTCCGGCAGATGCCAAGGAGAAGAATTCAATGGTTCGTGCCAAGTTTTCCGCCCGCACCGCACTCGCGCTGGCGCTCGCGCTGGGCGTCGCGACCGGTGGTTTTTCCGCTCCGGCCCTGGCCAAGGAAAAGAAGCCCGAAGCGCCCAAGATTCAGCCTTCGAAGGCCTTCATTCCTGTTTATGTGGCCGCCAACAAGGCGATCGAGGAAGCTGCCAAGCGGCAGGACGTGATCGCCGCTCGCGCTGCGGTGAGCGAAGCGGAAACCGCCTATCGTAGCGCGCAGGGCAAGAAGGCCCGTGATGAAGCACGGGCACGTTACGATGCAGCAGTGACGGCGCTGGGCGCGTTGTTCACGGCTGAGAAGGAAGCGGTTGAGAAGGCCTTCGCCGCGGCGACCATTGCTGATGACAATTTCTTCGCCGGGAAGCTCGCGCTTGAATTGGGCCAGCTGTCGCACGACAAGAAATTGCAGCGTCGCGGATTGCAGGCGATGGTTGATAGCGGCAAAATGGCCGCTGCCGAAAACGCCAAGTTCAATTACTATATTGGCGGTCTGGCTTACGACCTGCGTGACTATGCCGGTGCCCGCACCGCGCTTCAGGCCGCTATCGCGGGCGGTCACACCGAAGGTGATCCTGAGGGCTTGTTGGCCGACGCTTACTTTAACGATAATCAACCCATGGAAGGCCTGAAGGTTCTGGATGCGGCGGCAACCGCAAAGGGGGCGTCCGCGTCTGAGGATATGCTCCGCAAAGGCGTGATTAACGGCTACAAGGCGAAGTCAACCGAATATGCCGTGTCCTTCTCGGTCCGGCTCGTCCAGAACTTCCCGACCCAGGACAATTGGGCGCTCGCGATCGCGGTCGTGCGCGATATGAACAAGTTCCAGAATCAGGAACAGATTGACCTGATGCGCCTGATGGACCGTACCAAGAGCTGGTCCGAATCGCGTGACTTCATCGAATACATCCAGGCCGCCGATCCGCGCCGTCTGCCGGGTGAAGTGCTGAAGATCGTCAACCTTGGGCTGGCCAGCGGCAAACTTGAGGCTTCGGATCCGTTCGTGGCCGATGCCAAGTCGATTTCGTCGGGCCGTATCGCGGCCGACAAGGCTTCGCTGGCGGGTCTGGAAAGCGATGCGCGGGCGGCCAATGCCAGCGCGGCGACCGCCATGGCGGCAGGCGATGCCTATCTCAGCTATGAGAGCTTCGCCAAGGCTGAGGAAATGTACAAGATCGCGCTGACCAAGCCGGGCGTCGATTCTCCGCGGGTGTTGACCCGCTTGGGGATCGCCCAGACCGATCAAGGCAAGTATGCCGAAGCGCAGGAAACCTTTGCCAAGGTTACCGGGCTGCGCGCGCCGATTGCCCAGCTGTGGGCGGCCTATGCCAAGAGCAAGGCGACTCCGACGCCGTGATTGCGGACCTGCGGTGAATTAATGGGAGGGCGGCATCGCGTATGCCGCCCTTCTTGCTTTCTACTCGGCGGAAATCGGCGAGAACGTATCGCTGGCCTCGTCCAGGACGTGCAGCCTGCCATCGGAAATGGCAAAGAAGGCGCCGACCAGTTCAAGCTCGCCGCTGCGTTCCTTGTGCCGGACGCAAGGAAATGTCCGCAGGTTGGCCAGGCTGACCCTGACCCCGGCCTGTTCCATCGCCCGTTCCGCATCGCGCCCCTTGGTGCCGTGGCTGGCCACGACCTGATCGCGGGCATCGTCGAGCAGGGCGATCCAATCGGCGATGAACCCGCCTTCACCCGGCAGGGTGCCTTGCATTTCACGGGTAAGTGCGGCCTTGCAGCCACCACACATCCCGTGCCCCAGAACCACGATCTGCTTTACCTGTAGCACCTGGACGGCAAATTCCAGCGCAGCCGAAACGCCGTGGTGCCCTGGTGAGGTTTCAAACGGCGGAACCATCGCCGCGACATTGCGGACCACAAATGTCTCACCCGGATCAACATCGAAGATCAGCGCCGGATCGACCCGGCTGTCGGAACAGGCAATGACCATGACTTCGGGTTTTTGGCCATCGCGTAGTGTTTCCCAGCGCTGGCGATTGGGAACCCAGCCAGTGCGCAGGAAACGGCGATAGCCCGCGATCAGTCGATCGAAGCCTGAAGGGGATTCGCTTTGCATGATCCGCCTCATGGCTGCAGAATTTGCCTCTGGCAAGCCCGGCACCATGCGCCTATCTGAGCGCCATGAACGATCTTTCCCAGCCGCCTGCGCGTGAGCCGCGCCAACGCAAACCGGACTGGATTCGGGTCAAGGCCCCGACCAGCAAGGGTTATGGCGAAACCCGTCAACTGATGCGCGATCTGAAGCTGCACACCGTTTGCGAAGAGGCGGCGTGCCCGAACATCGGTGAATGCTGGACCAAGAAGCACGCGACGGTGATGATCCTGGGCGATATTTGCACCCGGGCCTGCGCCTTTTGCAACGTCAAGACCGGGATGCCGCGCGCTGTGGACCCCAGTGAACCGCAACACGTGGCCGAAGCGGCGGCCAAGATGGGGCTGGAACACATCGTCATCACCTCGGTCGATCGGGATGACCTTCCCGATGGCGGGGCCGGGCAGTTCGTCAAGGTGATCCGGGCCCTGCGTGAGCTGACGCCGGACACCACGATTGAAATCCTGACGCCCGATTTCCGCGGCAAGATGCAGGCGGCGGTTGAAGCCATCGTTGCTGCCGGCCCCGATGTCTATAACCACAATCTTGAAACGGTTCCCCGGCTGTATCCCACGATCCGGCCCGGTGCGCGGTACTACGCCTCACTCAAGCTGCTGGACGAGGTAAAGCGCCACGATCCGCTGGTTTTCACCAAGAGCGGGATCATGCTCGGCCTGGGTGAGGAGCGGCTGGAGGTCCATCAGGTGATGGATGACATGCGCAGCGCCGGGATCGATTTCATGACCATGGGGCAATACCTTCAGCCTACGCCGAAGCACGTTGCGGTAAGCGAATTCGTCGCGCCCGATACGTTCAATGCCTATGCCGCGATCGCCCGTTCGAAGGGTTTTCTGCAGGTCGCCGCCAGCCCGCTGACCCGTTCAAGCTATCACGCGGGCGATGATTTCAAGGAAATGCGCGCTGCCCGTCAGGCCAAGATCGGTAGCGCCCGCCGCTGATGCCGGGAATTCGCGAAATCCGGCTGATGCCTTACAGCGCCGAGCAGATGTTCGATCTGGTCGCGGATGTTGCGCGCTATGGCGAGTTTCTGCCCTGGGTCGTGGCGACGCGGGTGCGATCGGATAGCGAAACGGAAATGGTGGCCGATATGCTGGTCGGCTTCAACGCGCTGCGGGAAAAGTTCACCTCGCGGGTGCTCAAGCACCGGCCGGACCGGATCGAGGTTATCTATATAGACGGGCCGATGCGCGATCTCGATAACGTCTGGCTGTTCCGCCCGGTGGAGGGCGGGTGCGAAGTGGAATTCCACGTCGATTTCACCTTTCGAAATGCCGTGTTCGAAAAGCTCGCCGGGCAGTATTTTGACCGTGCTTTCCGCAAGATGGTCGGCGCTTTCGAACAGCGCGCGGCGCAGCTTTACGGCAGCAACAGCTCGAGCGCGACCAGCGCCGCCTGATACCGCACATCGGCACGCGATGAACCGTCAAGAAGACGTTCTTCGGCCACGATCTCGTCGCTGCCGCGCTCGGCCCGGGCGAAGACCACGGTGCCGACCGGCTTGAGATCACTGCCACCGTCAGGCCCCGCGATCCCACTGATTGCCACCGCGACATCGGCCTGGCTGCGGGCCAGGGCTCCCTGGGCCATCGACCAAGCGCAGGCGATCGAAACCGCGCCAAAGGTTTCGATGATTTCGTTCGAAACCCCCAGCAGCTCGTGCTTGGATTCGTTGGAATAGGTCACGAAACCGCGATCGAGGACTGCGGATGAGCCGGGAATTTCGGTCAGCGCGGCGCAGACCAGCCCGCCCGTGCAGCTTTCAGCAAGACTGATCATCCGGCCTGCTTCGCGGTTGGCGGCGATGACCGTTTCGGCGCGTTTGATGAGGTCATTGGGAAGGAGGCGCATTATCCGGTCCTTGGCTGGCGAATCGCACGTCGCGCGCTTGGCTGCCTTTATCCTGAAAATCCAGCGAAACCGATCAGTCCCGCAGCAGAGTGGCTGCAGCCTGGGCGGCAATGCCCTCACTTCGCCCGGTGAAGCCCAGCTTTTCCGTGGTGGTCGCCTTGACGCTGACCATGTCCTGGGCGCAGCCGAGCAGACCTGCCAACCGCTCACGCATGGCCTGACGGTGCGGGCCGATCTTGGGGGCTTCGCAGATCAGGGTCAGATCGACATTGCCGATCCGGTATCCTGCCTTTGCCGCCAGGCTGACCGCGTGGGTCAGGAAGCGATCGGAAGAGGCGCCTTTCCACTGCGGATCGCTGGGCGGGAAATGGCTGCCGATGTCTCCAAGCCCGATCGCGCCCAGGATCGCGTCAACCAGCGCATGGATTGCAACGTCGGCGTCACTGTGCCCGGCAAGTCCGCGATCGTGATCGATCCGCACCCCGCACAGCCATAGCTCCTCGCCAGCGGCAAGGCGGTGGACGTCATAACCGGTGCCGACCCGGATCGGGGGCAGGGCGGGGCCGAAATCGCTGGCGAAGGTCAATTTGTGCAAGGCTTCATCTCCTTCGACCAGCGCCACGTTCAGCCCTGCGCTGCGGGCGACCTGGGCATCGTCCCCGGCATCGCTGGGACCATTCCAGGCGCGGTGGGCCTGAAGAATTGCCGGATAGCGAAAGGCCTGCGGTGTCTGCACCCGGCGCAGCGCTTCGCGTCTGGCGGGCTCTCCCATCAGGGCGTTGTCGGCATGGGTCAGGCTATCTACCACAGGGAGTACCGGGATCGCGCCCGGTTCACGCGCCAGAGCGTCAAGCAATCGCTCGATCACGCCGCCCGGCAGACAGGGGCGCGCGGCATCGTGGATCAGCACCGCGTCGAGAGCAGACCCTTCCAGCGCCTCAAGCGCCTTGCGGACCGATTCCTGCCGGGTCGCCCCACCCGTGACCAGATGGACTGCGGCAATCCCGTTCAAGGCTGCTCCGGCAATCTCTTCCGCGCCTTCTGGAATCGCCACCACGATCGGGGCGATTCCAGCCGCGGCGAAAGCCTCTGCCGAATGGCGGACCACCGGCTTGCCGCGCCAGAGTGCGAATTGTTTGGGTAGCGGCTGTCCGGCGCGCAGACCCTGTCCTGCCGCGACGATCACGGCGGCGACGGTGGGGCTGGGGCGGGCGTCGGTCATGGCCCGGCGGTAGAGCCTTGCCCTTCGCGGGGCAATTCCCTATGTGCTGCCCAAATTTTAGGCACCTTGCAGATGAACCCGCTTCCTCCTTCTCCCGGATTCTCGCCGATCACGGTCGGCCCCGTGACGATTGACAGCCCGGTTATCCTTGCCCCGATGACCGGGGTGACCGATCTGCCGTTCCGGCGGATGGTGCGGCGGTTCGGCTCGGGCCTGAACGTGACCGAGATGATCGCCAGCCCGGCCGCAATCCGCGAAACCCGGGTGTCGCTGCAAAAAGCGATGTGGGACCCGGCGGAAGAGCCGGTGTCGATGCAGCTGGTCGGCTGCGATCCGGTGCAGATGGGTGAGGCAGCAAAGCTCGTCGCCGATCGCGGTGCGGCGATCATCGACATCAACATGGGCTGCCCCGTCCGCAAGGTGGTGACCGGCGATGCCGGATCTGCTTTGATGCGCGATGTGCCACTGGCCGCGAGGCTGATCGAGGCGACGGTCAAGGCGGTCGATGTGCCGGTCACCGTCAAGATGCGGATGGGCTGGTGCCACGATAGCCTGAACGCCCCTGAGCTGGCGCGGATTGCGGAAGATCTGGGGGCGAAGTTGGTCACGGTCCACGGCCGAACCCGCAACCAGATGTATAAGGGTCATGCCGACTGGTCGTTCGTGCGCCGGGTCAAGGATGCAGTGTCTATCCCGGTTATCGTCAACGGCGACATCTGCGAGATTGCGGACGTTGCCCAGGCGCTCGAACAATCCGGTGCTGATGGGGTGATGATCGGGCGCGGGGCCTATGGCCGGCCCTGGCTGCTGGCCCAGGTGATGCACTGGTTACAGACCGGAGAGGCGCTGGCCGACCCTTCGCTTGATCAGCAGCTGGCGGTGATCCTTGAACATTATCAGGCGATGCTGGATCATTACGGCAGCGATACCGGGGTCAAGATGGCGCGCAAGCACCTTGGCTGGTACACCCGGGGGCTGCACGGCTCGGCATCGTTCCGCAACATGGTCAACTTTGTCGATGATCCCGATCAGGTGATGAACGACCTGCGGACCTTCTACGATCCGTTCCTGCACAAGGCCGCTGCCTGATGGTCGATGCCCAGCGCCAGCTGTCCAGCCTGCCGATGGCGGTGCTGTTGCTGGCACCGGGAGGAAAGCTGGCGTCGGTCAATCCGGCGGCGGAGCAATTGCTGGGGCAGAGCTTCCGGCGGTTGCAGGGCCGGGTCGTGACCGACGTACTGCGTTTCGAGGAACCGCGAATTGCCGAATGGCTGTGCGATTCCGAAGCGAACCTTTCCGCCAGGGCGACCGGAATCATGGTTGGTGGGCAGCCACCCAAGGCAGTGGACCTCAGTGTAGCACCGTTGATCGACAAGCCGGGCTGGCAGGTGATGACCCTGACCGACATCAGCGGATCGGAAGCGCTGCGCGACGCGCCGCTGGCGGGTGCGGGCGGGGTGCTGCGGGCACCTGAAATCCTCGCGCATGAGATCAAGAATCCGCTGGCCGGGATTCGCGGCGCGGCGCAGCTGCTCGGCCGCAAACTTGAGGGCAAGGACCTGTCGCTGGCCGGCCTGATCGCCGACGAGGTGGACCGGATTGCCAAACTGATCGATCAGATGCAGCCGCTTTCGAGCCGGACCGCGCTGGAGCTTTCACCCTGCAACCTGCATGAGGCTGCGCGCCGGGCTTGCGCCGTGGTGGAGGCGGGCGGCAAGGCGCCGGTGATCGCCGAGGAGTTCGATCCATCGCTGCCGCCGGTGCAAGGCAATGCCGATGCCCTGGTTCAGGTGCTGATCAACCTGATCGCCAATGCCGTCGATGCCACCGCCGGGCAGCGCGACCCGCGGATCGCGATCCGCACCCGTTTTGCCAGCGGACTACAATTGCACACCGGCGTGGACGGGCGGGCGCTGCGTCTGCCGATCGAAGTACGGGTCAGCGACAATGGCCCGGGAATTGCGCCGGATCTGCGCGATCACGTGTTCGAACCCTTCGTTACTTCCAAGAAGTCCGGTCAGGGCCTTGGGCTGGCGCTGGTACGGCGGTTGCTGCGCGACATGAACGGGCGGATCAGCCATGAGCGTGATGAGGCCAAGGGCCTGACCCATTTCCGCATCCACCTGCCGTTGGCGCAGGAACGGCCCAAGGCTGAACGGGGAGAAGCGGCATGAGCGTTCTGTTGGTTGAGGACGATCCGTCGATCGCGCTGGTTATCACCGCCGCGCTTGAGGCTGAGGGTTTTGCAGTGAGCGTCTGCGATTCTATCGCCGAGCGGGACCGGCTGTTGGCGCAGCAGGAATTTTCGGCGCTGGTGACCGACGTGATGCTGACCGACGGGGACGGAATCGAGACGATTGGCGCGGTTCGTCAGGCCGCTCCGGCGATGCCGATCATTATCCTGTCTGCCCAAAACACGCTGGATACAGCGGTTCGCGCCAGCGATACCGGCGCCTTCGAGTATTTCCCCAAGCCCTTCGACATCGACGAGCTGGCTCGCACGGTGCGCCAGGCGGTCGGCAATGCCAGGGGGAAGGGACTGGGCGCGGAAGATGCACCGGTGGACGGGCTTCCGCTGGTCGGCCGCTCGGCGGCGATGCAGGCGGTTTACCGGATGATCACCCGAGTTCTGCGCAACGACCTCAGCGTGCTGATCCTGGGCGAAAGCGGGACCGGCAAGGAGCTGGTGGCGGAGGCAATCCATCAGCTTGGGCACCGCAAGGAAGGCCCCTTCGTGGCGGTCAATACCGCGGCGATTCCCGCCGAACTGATCGAAAGCGAGCTGTTCGGGCACGAGAAGGGCGCCTTTACAGGTGCCGTTGCTCGCCATGCCGGCAAGTTCGAACAGGCCGATGGCGGCACGCTGTTTCTGGATGAAATCGGCGATATGCCGCTCGATGCGCAGACCCGGTTGCTGCGGGCACTGCAAGCCGGACGGTTCCGCCGGGTTGGCGGGCGGACCGAAATCTCGGTCGATGTCCGGATCGTTGCCGCGACCAACCGCAATCTGGAGCCGATGATCGCGGCCGGAACGTTCCGCGAAGATCTCTATTACCGTTTGAATGTGGTGCCGATCACCCTGCCGCCACTGCGCGAACGGGTCGATGACATTCCGGCTCTGGTCCGGCATTTCCTGCACCTTGCCGCAGGTGAAGGTTTGCCGCGCCACACTCTGGATGATGGCGCTGCCGATCTGCTGGCGCATCAGCCGTGGCGCGGCAATGTCCGCGAACTGCGCAATTTCATCTACAGAATCGCTCTGTTGATCCGTGAGGACCAGATCACCCGGGCCGCGCTGGAACCTCTGCTGGAACAGACCGCCCGCATCGCGTCCGAAACGTCGGGTGCCGATCTGGATCAGGCCGTACGGCATTGGCTTGACAGCCATCAGCCCGCGCAGGGTGAACTGTACAGTGCGGCACTGGCCGCGTTTGAACGGCCGCTGTTTCTGGCGGCATTGCGCCAGACCCAGGGGAACCAGCTGCGCGCGGCGCAGCTTCTCGGGATCAATCGCAACACCTTGCGCAAACGGTTGACCGATCTGGCGATCGATCCAGCCGTCGGGCAGAGATGAACTGACCGAAATTTCGACGGAAAGCCCTTGCACTTGTGCAACAGGGGTGTTGTAATCGCGCAACGATGGCTGATCCAGGTACTCTGACGCGCGCGAAACGCTGGCCGACCTGGTGGCGCCGTACCCAGATCTGGGCGCGCCGGGCCAATCTGATCCCGATGCTGGAAGTTGGTTCGGTCGTCGCGTTCCTGCTGATGACCGGGCTTACCTGGTACAAGTTCTCCAGTCCCTCTGCGGCAGACAAGGTCATGCCGACCGAGCTGACCGCGTCCTTGCTGATCGGCACGCTGGTCCCGGCCATGGCCATTCTGGTGTTGTTGGGGCGGCGTCTGGCACTGAAGCGCGCCTCTGAACGGGCCGGTGGGGGAAGCGGCCAGCTGCACGTGCGGCTGGTGTTTCTGTTCTCGCTGATCTCGGCGGTGCCGACCCTGCTGGTGGTGATCTTCGCCTCGTTCCTGTTCCAGACCGGGGTGGATTTCTGGTTCTCGGACGAGCCGCGCGGGCTGATCAAGAATGCCAACCAGCTGGCGGTGGGGTACCGCGAACAGATCGAGCGCGACCTTGAATACGAATCGCTGGCCATGGCCGCCGATCTTGGCGACTTCCTCAGCCGCGAACCGCTCGGCAGCCCGGCATTCCCTGAATATTACTATTATCAGGTCCAGCAGCGCAAAATCTCTGAATCGACGATCCTTGAGAAGGGCAGCGATGGTGCGCTTCATCGCGCGGCGCTGGCACGCGGGCCGGATCCCCTGTCGGAACAGGTTTCCGCCGATGTCCTGCGTCAGCTTGATAGCGGGGTGAAGGTGGTGGTCAGCTCCACCGGCAATACCATCCAGGCGGTCACGCCAATTGATCAAAGGGCCGGAATCTATCTCTACACCGCCCGGCAATCTGATCTGCTTTCACAGACATACACCAGGAACATCCTGAAATCATACGATGAACTGGCGCACAAGGCGCGCGTTCAGCAGTTTCAGTTCAACGTTGCGCTGTTCATCGCCAGTCTCGCGCTTGTTGGCCTGTCGGTATGGTTCGCACTGCGCTTTGCCGATCGACAGGTCGAGCCGCTGTATGACCTGGTCGATGCCGCAAGAGAGGTTGGGGCGGGCAACTTTTCGATGCGGGTCACCGGCCGCACCGGGACCGACGAGGTCGGTCTGCTCAACCGCGCCTTCAACCGCATGACCCAGCAGCTGGACCGCCAGACCCAGGCTCTGGTCGGGGCGAACCAGCAGCTTGATGAACGCCGCGCCTTTATTGAGACAGTGCTGCAATCGGTCACCGCCGGGATCATTTCCACCGATGAGCGCGGGCGGATCCGCTTGATCAACGGATCTGCGCAAAAGCTGCTGCTTGAACCAGACGGCGATGCGCCGATCGGCAAGAAGCTCTCCGTGGTCGCACCTGAGATCGCCAATCTCGCCGAAGCCGGCAAGCATGGCGGGGTTGTGCAATATGCCAAAGGCAATGACCTGCTGACCCTGGCGGTAAAGGCGACCAAGGCCGGGGCCGGGACCGTCGTGACCTTTGAGGATATTACCCGCCAGCTGCTCGATCAGCGGCAGGCTGCCTGGTCCGATGTCGCCCGGCGCATCGCGCACGAAATCAAGAACCCGCTGACCCCGATCCAGCTGGCGACGGAACGGCTGCGGCGGCGCTATACCAAGCTGGTCACGGCCGATACCGAACTGTTCGAGGAACTGACCGGCACCATCATTCGCCAGGTCGGGGATCTGCGCCGCATGGTGGACGAATTTTCGTCGTTCGCACGGCTGCCCAAGCCGATCTTCCGGGGTGAAGACCCCGTCGATCTCGCCCGCCAGGCCCTGTTCCTGCAGGAAGTGGCGCGGCCGGATATAAACTTCGCCTTCAGTGCCGATCCGCAAATGGGGATCATCGCCTGCGATCGCCACCAGTTCGGACAGGCCATGACCAACGTCCTCAAGAACGCGGTTGAGGCGATCGAGGCGCGCCAGAAGATCGCTGGAGAGGACTATCGCGGACGGATCGCGGTGGCGCTTTCGGGTAGTCCCGAGGACGTGATCGTTTCGGTCAGCGATAACGGAATCGGCCTGCCGCAAGACAGGGATCGGATTGCCGAACCTTACGTAACCACCCGCGAAAAGGGGACCGGGCTGGGCCTCGCGATCGTGAAGAAGATCGTCGAGGAACATGGGGGTGAAATGGGTTTCGCTTCGGGAGAGCCGGACGGGACCGTGGTCACCATGCGCTTTGCGCGCGATCCGCTTTCCGGCCAGCGCGGCTCGGAAGCGGCAGAGTAATTTGTGCTGAGGTAGGATTGAAATGGCGCTCGAAATTCTGATCGTCGATGATGAACGCGATATTCGCGAACTGGTCGCCGGGGTGCTCAGCGACGAGGGCTATCAATGCCGCATGGCCGGGGACAGCACCTCAGCGCTGGAAATGATCGACGAGCGCCGCCCCAGCCTGGTCCTGCTCGATGTCTGGCTGCACGGAAGTCCGTTGGACGGGCTGGAAGTGCTTGACGCAATCAAGAGCCGCGAACCCGAGCTGCCGGTGATCATCTTTTCGGGCCATGGCAACATCGATACAGCGGTTTCCGCGATCAGCCGCGGGGCAATGGATTTCATCGAAAAGCCGTTCGAGGCCGAGCGTTTGCTGCTGCTGGTCGCGCGCGCGACCGAGACCGAACGGCTGCGGCGTGAAAATGCCCGGCTGCGCGAAGGCTTCATTACCTCGGATGAGTTCACCGGCAATTCGACCGCGATCAACACCGTTCGTGCAACGCTGAAGCGGGTTGCCAATACCGGCAGCCGGCTGCTGATCACTGGCCCGGCAGGATCGGGCAAGGAAGTGGCCGCGCGGCTGCTGCATTCGTGGAGCCCGCGCGCCGATCATGCCTTCGTCACGGTCAATTCCGCGCGGATCACGCCTGAGCGGTTTGAGCAGGAACTGTTCGGGGAGGAGTCCGGCGGCAAACTGGTTCGGGCGGGATTGCTCGAAATGGCTGACGGCGGAACGCTCTATCTCGATGAAGTCGCCGATATGCCGCTCTCCACCCAGGCGAGAATTCTGCGGGTGTTGACCGAGCAGGCCTTTGTCCGGGTTGGCGGGCACCGGCAGATTCGCGTCGATGTACGGGTAGTCTCCTCGACCGCGCGCGATCTTGAGCGCGAAATTTCGGAAAAGCGGTTCCGCGAAGATCTGTTCTACCGGCTCAATGTGGTGCCGGTCACGATCCCCAGCCTGGCTGAGCGGCGCGATGACATCCCGATGCTGGTCGATCATTTCTTCGCGCGCTTTGCCAGCGATCAGGGTGTTTCTCCGCCAGAGGTTGCGAGCGAAGCCATGGCGGCACTGCAAAGCTATGAGTGGCCCGGCAACGTCCGCCAACTGCGTAATGTGGTGGAACGAACGATCATCCTTACCCCGCGCGAACGGCTGGAGAAGATCGAGGCCGATATGCTTCCCGGCGAGGTGCTGTCGGGCCGGATCAGCGGAGACAACGGCCTCTCGGCGCTGATGGGCGTGCCACTGCGCGAGGCGCGTGAGAATTTTGAGAGGGAATATCTGCGGGTGCAGATTCGCCGGTTCTCAGGCAACATTTCCCGCACGGCAAGTTTCATCGGGATGGAGCGGTCTGCCCTCCACCGCAAACTCAAGCTGCTCGGCATGGCCGAACGCCGCGACGACGAGGATGAGGGCGATATCGGCGCCGACAAGTAGGCTTTTTGGAACTGTACAAGAACCCCATTTACCCGAATCGGACGGTCGGGTAAAAAGGGTGACGTTTGATGCGGTCCTCCCGCGGGGGAAGGCCAGATTGCGGACTGCAGTGACAGCCGCCAAGAAGAAGGAGCAGTACCATGACCTCTCGCACCCTCAGCGCGCGTCCGCGCCCGGCAAAGGACGAACCCGAAATCACCGAATCTGCTTTGGCGCCGATCACCTCGGGCGCCAAGGGGCAGAATCTGCAGGACCAGTTCCTGAACTTGCTGCGCAAGAACAAGACGCCGGTCACGATGTTCCTGGTCAAAGGCGTCAAGCTTCAGGGGATTGTCACCTGGTTTGACAATTTCTCGATCCTGCTGCGCCGCGATGGGCAGAGCCAGCTGGTTTACAAGCACGCCGTGTCAACCATCATGCCTAGCCAGCCAATCGACGTGCGGCTGTTCTCCAGCGGTGGGGAAGGGGGCAAGAAGATGCGCCTGCTGCAGGACGTGTTCCTTTCCAGCGTGCGCAGCTCCGAGGTTCAGGTGACTATGTTCCTGGTCAACGGCGTGATGCTGCAAGGGCGGGTCGCGGCCTATGACCTGTTCTGTATGCTGCTTGAGCGCGAAGGTTATGTCCAGTTGGCCTACAAGCACGCGGTCTCCACGATCCAGCCGCTCGGTCCGGTCGACCTGACTGGAGATGGCTGGGACGATGACGAAGGCGATAGCGACTGAGCTTTCTTGACGACAATCGCGAAGATGTGACCCGCGGGGCGCGGGCGCTGATCGTCTATCCCGAATTCCGGGGCAGGGCGGCCGCCGCAATTGACACTGCGGCCCGGCTTGAGGAAGCGCGCGGGCTGGCCCTGGCGATCGGACTTGAGGTGGTTGAGGCCATTTCCATCCCGATCCGCGAGGCGCGGGCCGGTACGCTGTTCGGTGAAGGGCAGATCCAGAACATCGACGTCGCCTGCAATCTGGGCGAGGCAGAGCTGGTGATCGTCGATGGTTCGCTATCCGCGATCCAGCAGCGCAACCTTGAAGAAAAGCTCAAGCGCAAGGTGATCGACCGGACCGGGCTGATTCTCGAAATCTTCGGTGAGCGCGCGGCCACGGCCGAAGGGCGGCTTCAGGTTGAGCTGGCTCACCTCGATTACCAGGCCGGGCGCCTGGTGCGAAGCTGGACCCACCTTGAACGCCAGCGCGGCGGATTTGGCTTTCTGGGCGGCCCCGGCGAAACCCAGATCGAGGCTGACCGGCGGATGATCCGCGACCGAATGGCCCGCCTGCGCCGCGAGCTGGAGCAGGTCCGTCGCACCCGCGGCCTGCACCGCAGCCGCCGGGAGAAGGCGCCATGGCCGGTGGTGGCTCTGGTCGGCTATACCAATGCCGGCAAAAGTACCCTGTTCAACCGTTTGACCGGCGCCGGTGTGATGGCCGAGGACCTGTTGTTTGCCACGCTGGACCCGACAATGCGCCGCATTCGCCTGCCGGGTGTGGACAAGGCGATCCTGTCCGACACGGTGGGCTTCATCTCCGACCTGCCGACCCAGCTGGTCGCAGCCTTCCGCGCCACGCTGGAAGAGGTCACTGCCGCCGATGTGATCGTCCACGTCCGCGATGTCGCAAACCCTGACAGCGCCCAGCAGAAGGCGGAAGTCATTGCAATCCTGGCTGAACTTGGCCTGGTCGAGGCGGACGGGACCGCCCCGAAGGTTCCGATCATTGAAGCCTGGAACAAGTGGGATCTGCTGGATCCGGCCCGCGCCGCTGAGCTGGAAGGTCAGATCGCCACCCACGGCGATGATGTGATCGTGCCGGTTTCTGCGCTGACCGGGCAGGGCTGCGATGCCCTGCTGGAGGCGGTCGGTCAGTTGCTCACCCAGGGCGCGAGGCTGCACAGCTTCGTGCTGCCGGTAAGCGATGGGCAGCGCCTGGCCTGGCTCCACGCCCACGGCGAGGTGCTGAGCGATGAAGACGGCGGGGAGGATGAGCGCGGACCGCTGCGGCGACTGGATGTGCGGCTGGATCCGCGTGAACTGGGACGTTTTGCGCGGCTTTGATTACCCGCGATGAATTTCCTGTTCTTCTCGTTTCACCGCCTGCCACAGCGCTTCCTGCTGGTCTAACGTCAACTGGGAAAATTCGCGGCCTTGGCGGTCCGCCAGTTCTTCCATCGCGCGAAAGCGACGCTCGAACTTGGCATTGGCGGCGCGCAGGGCCTCTTCGGCCGGAATGCCATAGGCACGGACTAGATTGACCGCAGCAAACAGCAGGTCGCCAGCCTCTTCTGCGCGTTCCTTTTCCGTTTTGGTATCGGCCAGTTCGGCGATTTCCTCGACCAGCTTATCCGCCGGGCCTTGGACATCTGGCCAGTCAAAACCCACTCGCGCCGCGCGTTTCTGGATCTTTTCCGCGCGCATCAAGGCGGGGAGGGCAAGGGCGACTCCGTCGATTGCGCTCACCGCGCCCTTCGCGGCGCGTTCCTGGGCCTTGATGCCTTCCCACCGTTCCTCACGCGATTGGCCGACATCAGATGCATCGCCGAATATATGCGGGTGGCGCATTTCCATCTTGGTGCTGATCGATGCTGCCACAGCCGCAAAATCGAAATGGCCAGCTTCCTCGGCAATGCGTGAATGGAACGCAACCTGCAGCAGCAGGTCACCGAGTTCGTCCTTGAGCGCTGCAATGTCGCCGCGCTGGATTGCGTCTGCGACCTCGTAGGCTTCCTCAATCGTGTATGGCGCAATCGTTTCGAAACTCTGCGCCACGTCCCATTCGCAGCCACGCTGCGGATCGCGCAGGCGTTCCATGATGGCGAGGAGACGGTCGAGAGGGGCTTGTCCTGGCTTGGTCATATTGGAATGATAATATATATTATGTTAAATGGCAGGAGGCCCGGTAAGGCCCCTAAGTGGATTTCAACGCCTGGAGATAGCCGATCACCAACGTGACTCCGATGATGATCACCACCCAGATGAGAGCCATGATCAGCTTCTGCTTGCCGGTGTTACCAGCCGCGGCGGAATCGCCCAGAAACGCTCGCCAGTTGAGAACCAGAACGCCCAGCAACCCGATCACGGAAACGATCATCGCCGTGCTCATGCCATTACCTCCAGTCCGTCATAGCCGACCAGCACATGAGCCGGTACTTCGGCCTGCAAGGTGGCATAGTCCATCGACTTGTCCAGATGGGTCAGCACCCCTGTTTTGGCCCGAACCGATTCGATAAGTTCAAGCGACATGGCTAGATGGGAATGGGTTGGATGCGGATCGCGGCGCAGGCAATCGACAGCCAGAACATCGACGCCGCTCAGAAGCGCGACCATTTCTTTCGTAATCGCGCTGAAGTCCACGGCATAGCCAATTGATTTACCGTCACAATCAAAGCGATAAGCAGTACTTTCACCCGGCCCGTGCGGCATCTGGCAATGGCCGACCCCAAACCCGGCACACATCCGCAGGCGGTCCAGCGTTTCGAGTTCGATCAGGGTTGGATAGCCGTGTTGCCCGGCGAAAGCGTAACCGAACCGGGCGCGCAGGATCCGGGAAATTTCGCTGTGGGCATAGCCCGGAATCGGACCGGCGCGGCCATAACGCAGCACGCGCAGATCATCGATGCCATGGGCGTGGTCGGCGTGTTCGTGGGTCCAGAAAACCGCGTCGATCCGGTCGATGGCATTGTCCAGCAACTGGTTGCGCAGGTCAGTGGCGGTATCGACCAGCAGGCGTTTTCCAGCCGCATTCTCAACCAGCACAGAAACCCGGCTGCGACGGTTCTTCGGCTCATTCGGATCGCAGGCACCCCAATCGTTGCCCACCCGCGGCACCCCGGTGCTGGTTCCGCAGCCGAGAACCAGCAGTTTCATGCCGCTTTCCGGAATAGCGCAAAGAAGTTGCGGGTCGTCGCCTCGGCCAGACTCTCGGGCGTTTGGCCGCGAAGATTGGCGACGAAGCGGGCGGTATCGGCAGTGAAGGCCGGTTCGCAAACCTGCCCGCGATGCGGCACCGGGGCCAGGAATGGCGCATCGGTTTCCACCAGAAGCCGATCTTCAGGCACTTCAGCGGCAATCGCCTGCAACTCTTTGGCATTCTTGAAGGTAACGATGCCGGAAAGCGAAATGGTCAGGCCCAGGTCCAGCACCTTGCGGGCGAAATCGGCAGAGGCGGTGAAGCAGTGGATCAAGGCCGGGAAGGCCCCCTGCTCCATTTCTTCGGCCAGGATCGCATGGGTATCGGCTTCTGCTTCGCGGGTGTGGATGATGATCGGCAGTCCGGTTTCGCGCGAAACCGCAATATGTCGCCGGAACAAAGCCTTCTGCGTCTCGCGGTCGGAATGGTCGTAATAGTAGTCAAGCCCGGTTTCGCCAACCGCGATAACCCTTGGATGCGCCGCGGCGGCAAGCAGAGCTCCCTCACCCATGTCTGCGTGAGCATCGGCTTCGTGTGGATGGATCCCGACACTGGCCCAGACATCGGCTTCGCGCTCGGCCGTGGCGATAACCTGGTCCCATTCACGCTGGCGGGTAGAGATCGAGAGGAAGCCCCCTACCCCGGCACTTCGCGCGCGGGCGAGGACGTTTTGCTGATCCTCGACCAGACCCTTGTATTCCAGATGGCAGTGGGAATCGATCAGCATCAGGCGTCCTCGGCCGGCAGCTCAAGCCGGGGAAATACACCGACCGGCTGGGCAAGCCGGAATCCGCTTTCGGCGAGTCCAGAGTACCAGTGCGAGCGGATTGCCTGATGGGTCCGTAGATCCTGCGAGATACCCATCATGTCGAGTAGCTTTCCGGCGCTTTCAGGGATGACCGGAATGGCGGCGACGGCCAGCTGCGCGATGGTGATGTAAAGCGTGGCGAGGACGGTTTGCATCCGGGCTGGATCGGTCTTGCGCAGGGTCCACGGCGCCTGGGCGTCAACGTACTGGTTGCAAGCGAAAATTGCCGTCATCCAGTGTTCCAGCCCAGCCGAAAATTCCAGATCCTCAAAGCATCGTGGCAGGTCAACCAGTGCTGCTGCTTCGACCGTTTCGAAAAGCTCGGCATCCTCAGCAGTATGCCCTGAAATTTCAGGTAGATAACCATCGCAGTTCTTGAATATCTGCGAAAGCGTACGCTGCGCCAGATTGCCGAAGCTGTTGGCCAGTTCGGCGTTGCAGCGGGTCACAATCGCCTCGGGCGAATAGGAGCCATCCTGCCCGAAAGCGACCTCGCGCAGCAGGAAATAGCGTAGCGCATCAACCCCGAATTGGCCGGCCAGAGCGACCGGATCGGTGACGTTGCCAAGCGATTTGGATTCCTTCTGCCCGCGGTTGAGCAGGAACCCGTGCCCGAACACGTGTTTCGGGGTTTTCAGCCCGGCGCTCATCAGGAAGGCTGGCCAGTAGATCGTATGAAAACGGACGATATCCTTGCCGATCAGGTGCAGATCGGCGGGCCAGTATTTGGCATAATCACCTGTTTCGTCGGGGAAACCCAGGCCGGTAATATAATTGGTCAGAGCATCGACCCAGACATACATCACGTGGTTTTCACTACCCGGGACCTTGATGCCCCAGTCAAAGCTGGTGCGCGAAACCGAAAGATCACGCAGACCGCCTTTGACGAAGGCGATCATCTCGTTCCGGCGGCTTTCGGGGCGCAGGAAACCTGGGGTTTCAAGCAGGGCGAGCAATCGGTCCTGATAGGCAGAAAGACGGAAGAACCAGCTTTCTTCAACCGTCCATTCAACCGGCGTGCCTTGCGGCGAAAGCTTTTCTCCCCCTTCTCCGGTGATCAGTTCGCTTTCATCGTAATAGGCTTCGTCGCGGATCGAGTACCAGCCATCGTAGCGATCGAGATAGAGATCCCCATTGGCCTCCATCCGCCGCCACAGCTCCTGTGTAGAGGCGTGGTGGCGGGGTTCTGTGGTGCGCAGAAAGACATCATAGGAAACATTCAGTTCATCGCACATATCAATGAAATATTGCGACATTTCTGCGGCAAGTTCTGCCGGAGTCAGGCCCAGGTCACGGGCCTTCTGGGCCATCTTCAGCCCATGCTCGTCAGTTCCAGTCTGGAATCGGACATCGCGGCCCATCTGGCGCTGGAAACGGGCGATCACGTCGGCGGCAATCGCCTCATAGGCGTGGCCGATATGGGGTTTCCCGTTGGGATAGGAAATCGCGGTGGTGATATAGAAAGGTTCGGCCATGGCCGCTGTCAGTCTTTCGCAAAAACGAGGGATCAGACCGCCTCTCTAGGCATGGCGAGCGAGGCCAGCAAGGCTCCGATTTCCATCATCGCCAGGGCGGGGTCGAAGTTGTAGGTCGGGAGCTGTCCCGAAAGCCGGACCAGATCGCCGTGGACCGCGATCGCCTGTTGGGTGTGCGCGGCGTCACCCCTGCCGAGTTCGGCTGCAACAACGGCGCGGGCGAGGTCGACTGCGGCCTGCTGCCGCTCCCGGTCGGGGCGGGTCCCGATTTCCTCGGCAAGAGCGCCGCGCAGGGCGAAGTGTTCGTCCCCCTCGGTGATCAGGCGGGTCATCAGCTGGTGTACCTTGCCGAGGTCCTGGCCGACAAAATCCAGCGCGGCGCCCGGTGATCCTTCCGCTGCGGCGACGGCAGCAGCGCGTGCGGGGGCATCGGCCTGTGGGGCATTTTCCCGCAGAATTGCGTCGATTTTCGTGGCTTCGAGCGGTGCGAAACGCAGCACCCGGCAACGTGAGCGGATCGTCGGCAGAAGGCGTCCGGGGCGATGGGTGACGAGCAGGAAGAAGGTGCCTTGCGGTGGTTCCTCAAGAGCTTTGAGCAAAGCATTGGCAGCGTTGCGTTCCAGATCGTCTGCCGGATCAATGATCACCACCCGGCGGCTGCCCAGCGTGGGTCGGGTGTGGAGCCGGTGGGTCATCTGACGGATTTCGTCGATCGGGATCGAGCGCTTGCGCCGGTACTCTGCGCCATCCTCGCGCTTCTTGGCTTCTTCCTTGTTTTCAGGAGGATGCTCGGGAATCAGGATGTCGGGATGCAAGTCGGTCGGTGGTTGCGGCACGCCCGGTTCGGCGACCAGTTCGGCAGCGGCGGCGCGGGCGAACAGGCC
Organism: Pseudomonadota bacterium; assembly: GCA_029550345.1. Lineage (GTDB taxonomy): Bacteria > Pseudomonadota > Alphaproteobacteria > Sphingomonadales > Sphingomonadaceae > Novosphingobium. The sequence continues at coordinate 60,759 of JAKPHK010000068.1, read as the reverse complement.
TTTGCCCAGACCTTTCAGGCCGGTCAGCATCCAGGCATGGTGCATCCGTGGACTGGCCGCAGCCGAGCGCCATTCACGCCAGGCGGAATCGTGGCCTAGCAGGGTGGTCAAGCGTCACCCAATAGGGGGACAAGCGCACTCAACACTCCCCTATGCACCACATCAATGGCACCATCACCGCTTATCCGGGCAAATCGCTCAGGCTCGGCTTCGGCGAAACGGGCAAAAGCGGCGGCAACTTTGGCGTGATAGGATTCGTCGCGCCCACCGATCCGGTCGGCCCCATCGACATCGCGGGCCATGGCCCGGCTGCGCGCGACCATCGGCGAGACTTCAATCAGCAGGGTCAGGTCAGGCAGCAGACCCCGGCTGCCGATCCGGTGGAGGTCCAGCACCTCGGCATCGGACAGCCCCCCGCCCCCGCCCTGATAGGCCCGGCTCGAATCGACGAAGCGATCGCAGATCACCCATTTGCCCTCGGCCATGGCCGGCAGGATCAGCCGCTCGACGTGATCGGAGCGGGCGGCGGCGAACAGCAACGCCTCGGCCCGGGCGTGCCAGCCCTCGCCGTCCATACCGAGCAGCAGGCCGCGGATCGCCTCCGCGCCCGGTGTGCCGCCCGGTTCGCGGGTAACCACGCAGCCGATCCCTCGGGCTTCCAGCGCTGCGGCGAGCAGGCGTGCCTGGGTGCTTTTCCCCGCGCCTTCGCCGCCTTCAAAGGCAATGAATTTCCCCTGGCTCATTCAAACAGCCCTAGCAGGCCATTGACCAGCCTGTCGATTGGCCCAGCAGCTGCAACCGCGCTGGTGGTGACCAGCGGCAGGTCATAGCTCGGCAGGCCGGGCGTTTCGATCCGCAGCACCGCCACCTGCTGTCCCTTGGCAAGCGGAGCGTTGAGCGGCCCCTGATAGAGAATCCGCCCGCTGACCTTGCCATGGTAGTCCTTTGGCAGAGCAAGCGGAAAAGCGCGCGGCGGCGCCAATCGCACTTCCCGTGCCGCCCCGCCCTGAACCCGCGCCGCGCCGACTACGCTCTGCGGGGTCAGGAACGGCTGCGCGGTCCATTCGGCATAGCCCCATTCGGCCATATCGCGGGCGGCGTTGGCGCGGTCCGTTTCGGTCCGGGCGCCGCCGACCACCAGCACCAGCCTGCGCCCTTCCCGCTCAACCGCGCCGAGGAAGTTGAACCCGGCGGCAAAGGTATGGCCGGTCTTGATCCCGTCCGCGCCGGGCAGAACACCGGCAAAGGGATCATGGCTGGTCAGCGTCTGGCCGTGCCAGATCATCGTCTTCTTGCCGATATAGCGCCGATAGAGCTTCGGGTGTCGCCCGATCAATGCCTGGCCAAGCCTGACCATGTCGCGGGCAGTAACGATGGTGGCACCGCCATCCGGAAAGCCGCTGGGTGTGGCGAACCGGCTTTTGGTCATACCCAGCTCGCGCGCCTTGGCATTCATCTGCGCGATGAAGGCTTCAGTGCTGCCCATCGCCGCTTCGGCCAGCGCGACCGAAGCGTCGTTGGCGGAAACCACGGTGGTGCCCATCAGCAGTTCGCCGATCGTCACTTGCTCACCCGGCTTGAGGTTGAGCGTGGTGCCCTTCCCGGCCCAGCGCTGCGCGGTTTCCGGGCGAATGGTAACAACCTGGGCTTCATCAAGCTTCCCGGCATCGATCAGTTCGAACACCACCAGTGCCGTCATGACTTTGGTCATCGATGCAGGCAGGAACGGCACATCGCCTGCGCGTTCGCACAGTGTCCGCCCTGCGGTCAGGTCAACCAGCAAAACGACCTTGGCCCGTTCAGCCGCACCGGGGCACGGCGGCAATGCGCCTTGCTCAGCAGCCGATGAGGGAAGCGCGATCGCTGCCGCAACCAGCAGCAATCCGCCCGCATATCGCATTCGTTCAGTCCCCCGCGGTTCAGCGCGGAGGCAGATCTGCCTAGTCCGCGCGCTGGATTCGTGCGTCGCTATAGCCTGCGGCCTTGGCCTTGGCCAAGGCGGCGCGCGCTTCGCCCTCGCTGGCATAGGGGCCAGAGCGGACCCGCCAAAGCTTGCCGGAAAGCACGGCTGAGCCGCCGCCCTTCTTCGCGGCGGCATCGGCATTGGCCTTGCTTGAGAACGCGCCGATCTGCACGAAGAACTTGCCCTTCGCTGAAGCCGCCGGTGCCGGAGTAGCGGACGGCGCAGGTTTGGGCGCGGCAACAGGGGCAGCCGGTTTCGGTTCGGGCTTGGGTTTCGGTTCAGGCTTGGGTTTCGGTTCAGGCTTGACCGCAGGCTTTGGTTCTACCTTCGACGGCAAGGCGGTTGCCGCCGGGGTCGGCTGAGCGACAGGTTCGGGCAAAGCCGCCGGGCGGGTCACGCCTTCCTGCTGATCAAGTTTGCGCTGAAGCACGGCCAGCAGTGACTTTGGCGTATCCATCCGCGCCGGGGCGGGCTGGCCCGAACGGAGCATTGCCCGTTCCTGTTCAAACGGATTGACCCGGCGAACCCGAACCGCCGCATGGGGATTACCCGCCACGCCAAGCTGCGCCGCAGCCTCTGGCGAAAGTTCGACCACGGCCTTGCCGGTCATCGGTCCGCGCCGTTCAACCCGGACCAGAATGGTCTTGCCGCTGTCGAGCGCGGTGACTTCGATATAACTTGGCAACGGCAGCGTGCGGTGCGCGGCAGAAACCCCGCTCCCGCCTTCGCCGCCGGTCAAGGCATAGCCAACCGCATCGTAATTCATCGTATCGACGGGGGTATAGGTAACCCCGTCAACCTCAAACGCCGGGCCGAGGACCATCGGATAATCCGCCGCCGGGCCATTGGCGGCAGGGGCAATCGGCACATCCGCGGGACGGGCCTGGGCACCGCCGCAAGCGGCCAGTATGGTCAGCGCCGCAAGCGGCAGGCAATTTTCAACGCGCAATCTCATCTGCAAACAACCCCACGGTCAGTGCGTAGTAGTTCGAGCAGTTATATTGCAGGATGACGCGATAATTCCCGGTTAACAGGAAAGAACCATTTCCAGGGCCGTCGGGTTCGAACAGCACGGCCATGGTGGAATCGGCGATTGCGCCATTGGGGGTGATCCCCAATGCGCGCCATTCTGATACCGGCTTCCACACCGAATGCCGGACGTGAACCTTGGGGCATGAGGGCGCATCCAGGCGGGCGGTCAGCATCGAACGGTCGAACCCTTGCGGTACGCTGGCTCTTACGCCCCATGGCTCCCCGGCGCGCCAGCCAGCATCCTTGAAATAGTTGGCGATAGAAGCAAGCGTATCGGCCTTGCTGTTCCAGATATCGGCATCGCCATCGCCATCGCCGTCGCGCGCGACCCGCAGCCAGACCGATGGCAGAAACTGCGGATTGCCAAAGGCCCCGGCCCAGCTGCCGATCATCCGGCTGCGCGGGACGCCGCGATCGGCCATCTTCATCAGCGCGATGAATTCGCCCTCAAACAACTCCCGCCGTCGGCCTTCATAAGCCAGCGATGCCAGCGAACGGGCCAGATCGAAATCGCCCTTGATCCGTCCGTAATAGCTTTCATGGCCCCAGATCGCGTAGAGCATCTTGGCCGGTACGCCGTACTCCCGTTCAACCCGGGCGGCGATTTCGCCGGTTTCAGCCCAGGCGGCCTGCCCTGCCCTGACCCGCGCGCCATCGATGTGCTTGCGGTAATAGGACCAGAAGGCAGGCGGCGCGCCGGGCGTCGATCCGGGCTGGGCCCGGTCCAGCGCCACGACGCGGGGGTTATAGGTCAAGCCCGCCAGCATGATGTCGATGCTGCGCTGGCTCACCCCTTCGGCGCGGGCCCGCGCGGCAACCAGTTGCAGATAGGCCGCAAAGCCCGTCTCGCTATCGGTTTGCGCCGGTAATGACTGGATAACCGGAACGGCCACGTCCTGCGCGGTCAGCGTCGATGGTGTTGCCGATAGGGCTGCGAAAACAAGGGCAAGCGGGCTGGCATCGCGGATCTGGCGCAGTAACGTCATTGCCGAACCTTGGCACAATCGCATTGATTCGGGAAATGCCGTGGGTTCGGTTCCGGGGTGACAGCGCCGAATTTTGCGGCTAGCGGGCGTTTCGCTCAGATCGGACGATAAACGACGGCCGAAATGCGAACCGGTGGCCGAGTGGTTTAAGCCAGCGGTCATGGAGTCGAAGACGTCACCGCAGGTGACAAAACCGCCACGCGGCGCTAGCCGCGTTGATGTTGGCAAGGACAGGTGGCCGAGTGGTTTAAGGCAGCGGTCTTGAAAACCGCCGTGGGTGCAAGCTCACCGTGGGTTCGAATCCCACCCTGTCCGCCAGGCCTTGGCGGGTTTTCACAAGTCTATTTAGCAATTGTCATTCTATTCCATGGCCCTAGAAACAAGGGCAGTTTCGCGTGCCCGTTTTCAGTGGAGGTTTCATGATCAAGTTCCGTACCGCCCTTGTCCCCGCTCTGCTGCTGGCCGCCGCGCCGGCTGCGGTTCATGCCGCCCCGCCGGTGACTGAGGCAACGACCGAGCCGATGATGAGCGACGGCAAGCAGATCGGTTGCACCCTTTCGTTTGTGGTGACGCAGGACGATACGGTCAATTTCGGCAAGAATGGCCGGGCCGATGTTTCCGGGTCGCTCAACTTCATGATGACCGACAGCAAGACGCCGCTCTATGCGCTGAAGGTCGGTGTCGGCCCGGAAAACGCCAGGAAATACACCGCCCCTGTCAACGCACTGCTGATCGATGGCACGACCCCGACCACCGGTTCGCTGATCAAGCGGATTGATTCGGATACCTCTGGTTATGCCCTGTTCGCATTCCGCGTCGATGATCCGGTGATGAGCGCAACGATCGCTGGCCCGGCGCAGAACCGTGAACTGCGGTTCAATTACCAGCTGCGCGAAGGCGGAAAGACCGTTGATGCAGCCGTGGCATTTCCTGGTGAAAAGGGCCGCGAAATTGTCGCCAGCTGGCTGCAGTGCCTCAAGACCGTTGTCGGCTGACCGGTAGAAAAATTCGGCCCGGGGCAATGGGAAACGCTCCTGTCGCCCCGGGCTTTTTCTGATTGTTGGCGCCGATAATGGCAATGACCGGTTTTGGTGAACGGCGCGTTAGGTCTTTGGATCTGCGCCCGGAAATGGCTGCCGAACCGCAGTTTTCTGGCATTTTGACGCAAAGTATTTTGGTAAACCCAACCCTTCCGTCCGCCCGCATTTCCGAGGTTTTGGAAACTTTTTGGTAAGGGGCTGAACACTAGGTGTCGGGCCATGTCGAGCCCACACGATTCCGCTGCCGTTCTGGATATCTCATTCCATTCGCGAGCCACCAATCGCGCCGAGCTCGCGCTGTCATGCGAAGTTCGCCAAGGTACGCGGCCGTGGCAGCGGGTTGTGCTGGAAGACCTGTCGGCCAGCGGCTTCCGGATTTCAGGCCTGTCCCATCCCGACCCCGTGAAAGCCGTTTCGATCCGCATTCCGGGCATGGCCTTGCTCAGCGCCAAAATCCGCTGGAACGCAGGCATGGTCGTCGGCTGCGAATTCACGACGCCGCTGCACGTCGCGGTGTTCGATCACCTGGTCAAGGCCGCGCGCGGCTTTTGATTCCGGCGCTAGATGTGCAGCGCCCGGCCATAAGCGGCCAGAACGCTTTCGTGCATCATTTCCGATAGCGTCGGATGCGGGAAGACCGTGGCCATCAGTTCGGCCTCGGTGGTTTCCAGCGTCTTGCCGACGACATAGCCCTGGATCAGCTCGGTCACTTCGGCACCGATCATGTGCGCGCCGAGCAGTTCGCCGGTCTTGGCATCGAACACAGTCTTGATGAAGCCTTCGGGCTCGCCCAGCGCGATTGCCTTGCCGTTGCCGATGAACGGGAAGGTCCCGGCCTTGATCGTGTAACCGGCTTCCTTGGCCTTGGCTTCGGTCAGCCCGACCGAGGCGACCTGCGGGTGGCAATAGGTGCAGCCCGGAATATTGCGGCGGTCCATCGCGTGGGGGTGGACGTCCTTGTTGCCCAGTTCCTTCGCGATGCTTTCAGCCGCGATTACGCCTTCGTGGCTGGCTTTGTGCGCCAGCCACGGGCCTGGCGTGACATCGCCGATTGCCCAGACGCCGGGGACGTTGGTGCGGCCATAGTCATCAATCGCGATGATTCCACGTTCGGCTTTGATACCAAGGGCTTCAAGGCCAATGTTCTCAGTATTTGGAGCGATCCCCACGGCGACGATCACGTGGCTGAAATCAGCATCGGTCAGCTTGCCGTCCTTGCCCTTGATCCTGGCCTTGACGCCCTTCGCGCCGACGTCGAGGCTTTCCACCCCGGCCCCGGTCAAAATCGTCATGCCCTGCTTGGTCAGCGCCTTCTCAAGGAAGGCTGAGACATCAGCATCTTCGACCGGGACGATCCGGTCCATCATCTCAACAACGGTAACTTCGGCGCCCATATCGTTGTAGAAACTGGCAAATTCGATCCCGATCGCGCCGCTGCCGATGACCAGCAGCTTGCTTGGCATTTCCTTGGGCGTCATCGCATGGCGATAGGTCCACACCCGGTTTCCATCGGCCTTGGCGAATGGCAGATCACGCGCCCGCGCGCCGGTGGCGACGATGATGTGCTTGGCCGAGAGCGTCTCACTGCCCTTCTCGCCCTTAACCTCCAGTTTGCCGCCGCCCAGCAGCGTGCCAACGCCCATGTGAACGGCGATCTTGTTCTTCTTCATCAGGTGCGTGACGCCCTGATTGAGCTGTTTCGCCACCCCGCGGCTGCGCTTGACCACGGCGTCCAGGTCAGCACGGATATTGTCCGCCACGAGGCCATAGGCGGCGGCGTGCTGCATCTGGTGCAGCATCTCGGCCGAACGCAGCAGCGCCTTGGTGGGAATGCAGCCCCAGTTGAGGCAGATTCCACCCAGGTTCTCACGCTCAACGATCGCGGTCTTCAGCCCCAGCTGCGCCGCGCGGATTGCAGCGACATAGCCTCCGGGTCCGGATCCGAGAACGATGAGGTCAAACTGGCTCATGGCACACCTTCTTGAATGTTGCCCCTTCCCCGGCAAGACCATGGGAGGGGCGATGGATTACATCCGGAAGCCAATGGTCACATGGGCCTGAAAGCGTTCCATGTTGATACCATATGCTTCGGATTTGCACGTGCTGGTCGAACGCATGCCGATGCCGGCATAGAGGTTGTTCGACAGATCGAAATTCGCACCGATGCCAATGCTCGATGAATCGCGGACGCCGTTGCGCGCATAGTTGGCGACTACTACCGAAGTGCTGGTGTTGACCACCCGATCCGAATAATCGACGTCATAAAGGTCGTAACCCAGCGTGAGGTAAAGCTCGGTCTTGGCGCTGACGTTGTACGCGACCCGTGCGCCCATCGAAAGGTTCGAGTTCGAATGGAAGCACGAGGTACCGGCGAGGTTCGGGCCGGCGCTGTAAGTCTCGCACTCGTCGCTGCCGCCGGTATCGAAACTGATATAGGGACCAACGGTTACGGTGCTGCTGACTGGAATGTCGTAGCCGATCTCAGCACCATAGGTGAAGCTCGACCCAAGCTCATCGACATAAGTCGTTGTTCCATCGTCGAAATTCAGATTTGGCCGTTCAATACCGGCATGACCTTCGATCCGAAGGCCCCCGATGGTGTCCTGCGAAGCGCTGTCCTGATCCTGAGCCAATGCCGGGGACGCACCGAGAACGAGAGCCGCGAAAAAAATTCTACGCATTGATCCTCCAAAAACAAAAGCAAGATTTCCTGGCAGGAAATCCATTCAACCTTGGGTCGGCTGAACGGCGCTCTCGTTTCATTCTCAGACTGCAATCTCAACTTGTGATGTGTAGCGGTTCATTTTCGCCGATTGATCCCAAAATCCTCCGGTTCGCAGGCTTCCCCAACCTAAGCCACCAGCCCCAGCGGGTTTTCGATCAGGTCCTTGAAGGCCTGCATCAGCTGCGCACCATCCGCCCCGTCGATCGCGCGGTGGTCGAAGCTGCCGGTGGCGCTCATCACACTGGCGACCGAGAGCGCACCATCGACCACATAGGGCCGCTGCTCCCCTGTGCCGACCGCCATGATCATCGCCTGCGGCGGGTTGATCACGGCTTCGAACTGCTTGATCCCGAACATCCCGAGGTTGGAAAGGCTGGCGGTGCCGCCTTGGTATTCGTGCGGCATCAGCTTGCCGTCGCGCGCCTTGTCGGCCAGCGCCTTCATCTCGGTGCTGATCTGGGCAACGCCCTTGGTTGCGGCATCGACGATGATCGGGGTGATCAGCCCAGACGGTGCGGCCACCGCCACCGATACGTCAGCGCGGTTGAACTTGCGCAGTTCATCCCCCGCGAAGGAGACATTGCACTTCGGCACACGGATCAACGCCTTGGCCAGCGCCTTGATCAAAAGATCGTTGACCGAGAGCTTTACGCCGTCAGCTTCAAGCGCCTTGTTAAGTTCGCCGCGCAGTTTGAGCAGTGCATCCAGCCGGACATCGACCGTCAGGTAGATATGCGGGATGGTCTGCTTCGCCTCGGTCAGGCGGCGGGCAATGGTCTTGCGGACGTTGTTGAGCTTTTCGGCTTCATAGGGAATGCCGAAATCGGGAACCTGGGCGGCTGCGGCGACGGGAGCCGCCGCAGCGGGAGCCGGAGCGGCCGTGCCGGGCTTGGCCCCTTCGACGTCAGCCTTGACGATCCGTCCGCCCGGACCACTGCCCTTCACAGCCTTGAGATCGACGCCGGTCTGCTCGGCAATCCGCTTGGCCAGCGGTGATGCGATCACGCGGTCCCCCTTCGGCGCGGGCGCTGCCGGGGCCGGAGCGGCAACCGGAGCAACTGCTGCCGGAATCGGGGCTGGCGCCACCGCTGCCGGAGCCAGCGTTTCTGCCTTGGCTGCGGGCGCTGCCTTGGCATCTTCGCCCTCACCCGCCAGAACCGCGATAACGGTGCCGACTTTCACACCCTCGGTCCCTTCCGGCACCGAAATCGAAACGATCGTCCCTTCGTCAACTGCTTCGAATTCCATCGTCGCCTTGTCGGTCTCGATCTCGGCCATGATGTCACCGGACGCTACGGTATCGCCTTCTTTGACCAGCCATTTGGCCAGAGTGCCTTCCTCCATCGTCGGGGAAAGGGCGGGCATCTTGATTTCGATGGGCATGGTTTGCCTTCATTCCTCGCTGGGGAGCTCGTTCGATATAGTCTCTGGCCAGAAATCGCCCAAACGGCAAGATGCTTGCGCAGAATACGTTTGTATCGGATACCCTTTCTCGAGGGGTGAGACGATGCGCGTTTATCTGGTGATCATGGATGAGACCAAGGAGGCGGGCACTGCGCTCCGCTTTGCCGCGCGCCGCGCCCGGTTGACCGATGGAGAGGTTCATCTGCTCGCGCTGGTCCCGCGCCAGCAATTCGTGGCGTTCGGCGGGATTCAGGCTACGATCGAGGATGAGGCCCGGACCCGCGCCGAAGATCTGGTGACCTCCGCCGCCGGCAGCCTGCTGAGCGAAGGCGGAAAGCCGCCGACGATTGCGGTCCGGATGGGTGATGGGGTTGCGGTGATCCGCGAATATCTGGGTGAACATCCCGAGATTTCGGCACTGGTCTTGGGCGCGGACAGCGATGGCGGTCCCGGCCCGCTGGTCAGCCACTTTGCCGCGGTATCGGGCCAGCTGCCCTGCCCGCTCTACCTTATCCCCGGCGGGATGAGCGATGCCGAGCTGGATCGGCTCGGCTGATCAGCGTTTGCGCCCCTGATGGCGGATGTTGCCGGGGCGCCCCCGCTTTCCGGTGAAATGCTTGCCCTTCTTGTGGAGCGGCAGCGGTTTTCCGCGCGGTTCGATCCGGCCTTCAGCGTGTTCGGGTTCAAACTTCAGCGCGCCCGTCAGCGGATTGGCCTCTGCCAGACGCAGCCGCAGGATCATGCCCAGGGCAAACCGATCGCCGCTTTGTTCACCTTCTAGCACCTGCGCTTTCTCGTCATGGAAAAAGCGCTCGTCGCCCAGCACAGAGACCGGGACCAGTCCATCCCCGCCCAGCCCGATGATCGTGGCGAACAGGCCAAAACGCTGGACGCCGGTGATCCGGCAATCGAACACCTCGCCCACGCGTGAGGACAGCCAGGCGGCGACATAGCGGTCGATCGTTTCGCGTTCGGCCTCCATCGCCCGGCGTTCGGCCGCGCTGATCGCTTCCGATACGCGGGTCAGATCGGCGCGGTCGCGGTCGGACAGGCCTGATGCAGCTGGCAGGTCGCCCTTTGGTGCGGGCTGTTCCAGTCCGAAGCCATCAACCAGCGCGCGGTGGACCAGCAAATCGGCATAGCGCCGGATCGGGGAAGTAAAATGGGCATAGGAGCCCAGCGCCAGCCCAAAGTGCCCGGCATTGCGCGGGCCGTAATAGGCCTGGGTCTGGCTGCGCAGGACGGCTTCCATAATCAGAGCCTTTTCAGACTCATCGGCAACATCCTTCAGCATTCGGTTGAATAGGCCCGGCGTGATCACCTGCCCCAATGAGAGCTTGCGATCGAAGGTTGCCAGATAGTCTTTCAGCGCCACCAGCTTTTCCCGGTTGGGCGGCTCGTGTATCCGGTAAACCACCGGAGTTACCTTGCTTTCCAGCGCCTTGGCCGCAGCGACATTGGCCGCGATCATGAAATCCTCGACCACGCGGTGCGCATCTAGCCGTTCGCGCAGCGCGATTTCACGGATCTTGCCCTGATCGTCGAGCAGCACCCGCCGTTCGGGCAGGTCAAGGTCCAGCGGGTCACGGTTCTGCCGGGCCGTTTCGAGTGCACGCCAGGCCGCCCAGAGGTTGACGAGATTGTCCGCCGCCTCCCCGGCGTCGATCCGCCGCTGCGCCTCTTCATAGGCGATAACTTCCTGAATCCGCACAATTGCGCGGCTGAAACGCCATGACGTCACTTTGCCGTCGGCGGCGATTTCAAGGTGGCAAGCCATCGCGGCCCGGTCCTCTCCTGCACGCAGCGAGCAGACATCGGCGCTCAGCACCTCGGGCAGCATCGGCACGACGCGATCGGGGAAATATACCGAATTGCCGCGCTTGCGCGCCTCGCGATCGAGCGCGCTGCCGGGGCGGACGTAGAAGCTGACATCGGCAATCGCGATCAGCGCGCGAAAGCCGCCTTTGCCGTCCGGCTCGGCCCAGATTGCGTCATCGTGATCGCGGGCATCGCTGGGGTCGATCGCAACGATCGGCAGCGCGCGCAGATCCTCGCGCCGGTCCTCGCTGAGCGGCAGCCCGGCGGCGAGCTTGCCCTCCTCCAGCGTTTCCGGCGCAAAGGCGAAGGGGATGCCGTGCTTGTTGATTGCGATCAGGCTGAAGGCCTTTGGTGCAAGGGGATCGCCCAGTACGGCGGTGACCTTCACGCCCGAGCGCGGAGAGCGGCCCGCCGGTTCGGCCAGAACCAGCTGGCCCTGCTCCGCCCCGCCCAGATCGGCGATCGGGCTGGAATTGCGGACCCGCTTATCGACTGGTGCCAGCCAGCCCTTGCCGCTCTTGTCGATTTCCACCACGCCCATCACCTGATCGGCCATGGCGGGCAGCTTCTTCATCGGGTGGGCGATCCAGCCGCTGCCGGTTTCCTCGGTCCGGGCAAGCACCCGGTCGCCGCTGCGCAGCGCGCTGCCCTTGCGGTCTTCGCGCAGCCGCAGGCGCGGCGGCGGGGTGGCATCGTCCGGGGTCCAGCCATCGGGGATCGCGATCGCCTCGCCATCCTCGATTTCCACCACCCGCAGCACGGTTACCTTGGGCACCCCGCCCATCCGGTGATAGGCGGTGCGCTTGCCATCGATCAGGCCTTCCTCGGCCATGTCCTTGAGCAAGGCCTTGAGCTGGATCTTCTCTTGCCCCTTCAGCCCGAACGCCCGCGCAATCTCACGCTTGCCAGCGGGATCGGCGCTGTTGGCGATGAAATCCAAGATCTGCTTGCGGGTCGGCAGGCCTGGTTGGGGTTTGGGGGGCTTCATCGGGCAGGTCCGGCGGAGTGGTTCGCGCGAAGCCGCGAAGAGGAATACGATGTCGGGTGATCAAGGACAAGGCGCCGCAGTCCGTCCTTGAAGGTAGCCATGCCGAAATTCATCACGAAGCCCAGCGAAAGACCCGAGAATTTCAGATATGTCAGCACCTGTCGAGAATAAACCGGCAAAGTCTGTTCGGTTGCTTTGATCTCGATGATCAGAGCGTGTTCCACCAGTAGATCAATCCGGTATGCTCCGGTATCGGCTATTCCGTCGTATTCGATATCGATCGGCACCTGCCGATCTACTTGCAAGCCCAGCCTGCGCAGCTTTTCGGCCAGGATCGTCTCATAGGCTGATTCAAGCAGCCCCGGCCCGACATCGCGATGAATGCCAAGCCCGGCTTCAATCGCGGAGCTGGCAACTCTCTCGATATCGCCCATCGCGATCTTCCTTTCGCTTCGCGTCGTCGCGCGAACCAAACCAATCCCGCTCAATAGGCCCGCGCGACGTAGATGCGTTCGACTGCCGGTTCGCCGGTGAACGGACAAGTGCCCGAAACCGGCGCGTCGTTCATCGGAGTGTTGCGGACCGTCAGCTTCAGCGCCTTGAGTTTCTGCACCACGCCTTCCAGTGCCGCACCGGTTGGGCGCGACCAGGCGAGTTCGACCCAGCCGGGGTGCTTGCGGTCTTCGGCGAAGAAGGCTTCGAGCCCGGCGAGGTCGGTTACCTCGCGGTGGATTTCGGCGTCGCGGCGCGCGGCCGCTTCGGCGAAGAGCGAGGCCTGGATGTCTTCCAGTTCGGAGGCCGCCTGGCCCAGGAATTCGGCCTTGTCCTGCCCGATGAAGTTGACCTTGCCGTCCGGGCGATAGAGCCGGTCGCGGCGCAGTACCGAAACCTGGCCGCCCGCCGCGTCGCGTCCGCCAATCTCAAGGATCAGCGGCACGCCCTTTTTGACCCAGGCCCAGCGCTTTTGCGTCGCCTTGCCCGCGCGCTTGTCGAGCAGGACGCGGATCGGTTCACCCAGCGCGGACTGTGCGGCGAGCGCCTTGCGCAGGTCTTCGCAGTACGCCAGCAGTGCTTCATCGCCATCATCGTCGCGCAGCATCGGCAAGATCACGATCTGCTGCGGCGCGATGCGGGGCGGCACGCGCAGCCCGTCGTCATCGCCGTGGGTCATGATCACCCCGCCGATCAGCCGGGTGGAGACCCCCCAGCTGGTGGTGTGGCAGAGCTGCTGCCCGCCTTCCTTGTCCTGATAACGGATCCCGGCCGCTTCGGCGAAACCGGTGCCGAGATAGTGGCTGGTCCCGGCCTGAAGCGCCTTGCCGTCCTGCATCATCGCTTCGATCGAATAGGTCGCGACCGCACCGGGGAAACGCTCGTTCTCAGGCTTTTCGCCGGCGATCACCGGCATCGCCAGATCGTCTTCGGCATGGGCCCGGTACATTTCCAGCGCGCGCAACGTTTCGGTCATCGCGTCGGCCCGGTCGGCGTGGGCGGTGTGGCCTTCCTGCCAGAGGAATTCGCTGGTGCGCAGGAACATCCGGGTGCGCATTTCCCAGCGCACCACGTTGGCCCACTGGTTGGTCAGCAGCGGAAGATCGCGCCACGACTGCACCCAGCGCGACATCGCCTGGCCGATTACCGTTTCCGAAGTGGGCCGTACGATCAGCGGCTCTTCCAGCTTGGCTTCGGGATCGGGCACCAGCCCGCCCTTGCCGTCCTGGATCAGGCGGTGATGGGTGACGACCGCCATTTCCTTGGCAAAGCCGTCAACGTGTTCGGCTTCCTTGGCGAAATAGCTGAGCGGAATGAACAGCGGGAAATAGCAGTTATCGACGCCCGCGGCCTTGATCCGCGCGTCCATGAGTTTCTGGATCCGTTCCCAGATGCCATAGCCCCACGGCTTGATAACCATGCAGCCGCGCACACCGCTTTCTTCGGCCATTTCGGCCTCGGCGATGACGTCCTGATACCAGGCAGCGAAGTTTTCGGAACGGGTGACGGAAAGTGCGTGTTTCATGGGGCCGCGCGATAGCGGCTCAACCCCGTGACAGCAACCTAGTCCTTGCCGAGCTTGTCGAGCTTGGCCTGCATTTCCGCCATCTGCTTGCGCAGCGCGGCCAGTTCGTCGTCCTGGTTCTTGCCCGATGCTGCGGGCTTGTCATCATCGGCAAGGCCCGGAACCCAGGCCCCGGCCGCGGCCTTGAACATCGCGAGGTTCTGCTGCGCAAGTTTCGCCAGCGGATTGTTCTCAAGACTGGATTCGAGCGTTTCGCGCAGCTTGGCCTGGTTCGAGCGGAAGTGATCCATGCTCGCCTCAAGATAGTGCGGCACCAGGCTTTGCATCGAATTGCCGTACATCCCGATCAGCTGGCGCAGGAAGCTTACCGGCAGCATCTGTTCGCCGCTGGCGGTTTCTTCCTCCATGATGATCTGGGTCAGGATCTGGTGGGTGATATCGGCGCCGGTCTTTGCATCGAGCACTTTGAATTCCACGCCGTCGCGGGTCATCTTCGAAAGATGCTCAAGCGTGATGTAGCTTGAAGACTGGGTGTTGTAGAGCCGCCGGTTGGCGTACTTCTTGATGACAACGGTTTCGCCCTTGGCGTCGCTCATGATCTTTACCTTCGCGAGGAAAGTGCCTCTCTGCCGCAACGTTAGCATTTGCAGCGAGTGCATTGCAACAATTCTATGCTGCGCAGCATCAGCGCGGGAAGCGGCGCCCCAACGTGGTCAGCAGCTCATACTGGGACAGCCCGCTGATCGCTGCGGCCTGCGGCAAGGCATAGTCGGCCGTCACCCAGTCCCCTTCCGCCAGGTGCGGCGCGGCGGTAAGGTCGATCACGGTCATGTCCATCGAAACGCGGCCCAGCACAGGCAGGCGCGCATCGCCAGACAGCATCGCGCCCTTCCCCGACCAGCTGCGCAGATAGCCGTCGGCATAGCCCAGGCTGATCACCCCCACCTTCATGGTCTGCGGCGCAACGAAAGTGGAATTGTACCCGATTGCTGCACCTGCTTCGACCTGCCGGACCTGCATGATCGCGGCTTCGGGACGGGCGACCTGACGGATCACATCGCCAAGGGCACCACAGGGCACGCCGCCATAAAGCGCTATCCCCGGGCGGGTCAGATCACCGTGGAAATCCGGGCCGAGCATGATCCCGGCACTGTTGGCCAGGCTCCCCCGGCGGTGCGCCACCAGACGGCGCGCCTGGTTCCAGCGCTCACACTGCTGGCGGTTCATCGGGGTGTCCTCTTCCGCCGAGGCAAGGTGCGAAAGCAGGGCATCGATTTGCAGCCCGGCGATCAGCGGATCGGACAGCTCCGACAGCGAAAGACCGAGCCGGTTGATCCCGCTATCGACCATCAGATCGCACGGCCCGCCGCCAGCATCGCGCCACAAGGCGGCCTGATACAGCGAATTGATTACCGGCCGGATACCCGCATCGCGCGCAAACGCGGCATCGCGCATTGTTCGCGGGCCGTGCAGCACGGCAATTGAGCCCGGATCGGTCAGCGCCAGCAGCGGCTCCGCCTCTGCCATATGGGCGACGAAGAAATCGCTGCACCCGGCGCCGGCCAGAGCTGTCACCACACGCGCAGCGCCCAGTCCATAGGCATCAGCCTTGACCGCTGCCCCGGCCCGCGCCGCGCCTGAGAGACGATCGAGTGCGCGCCAGTTGTCGGTCAGCACAGCGGTATCGAGTGTCAGGCGCAGCGGGGCATCAGGCATGGTCATCGGCAAAATCTCTCGGCGGGCCGCCCTTTAGGCCCCAGATCGCCACCACGACACCGAAGGCAACCACCACCCAGGTGTACCACAACCCGGCATAGGCATCGCCGGTGCGGGCATTGATATAGCTGGCGATCAGCGGGAGGAACCCGCCAAGATAGCCCGCGCCAATGTGATAGGGGATCGACATCGAACTGTAGCGGATCTGGGTCGGGAACATCTCGGTCAGCAAGGCGGCGACGCTGCCATAAGTCAGCGCCGATAGAATCCCGAGCACGACCAGTACCAGCCCGATGCCCAGCAGCGCGCCGATGCCGGGATGCTGCGGGCCAAGATCGAAACCGTGCGCGGTCAGCGCCGCTTCGATGCCCTTCTTGCGCAGCGCCTTGTCGGTCAGCCAGGCCGGATCGATTGTGATGGCATCGCCCGCAACAGTCAGCTGGAGGCCCTGATCATCCTCTACGCTATAGGGTATGCCGCCCGCCGTCAGCGTTTCCAGCAGGTTGCCGCAATCGCTCTGCTTGCGGCCGAACAAATCGGCGAAAGGATCGGTATGGCATTGCTGGCCGGCCACCACCACCGGGGCGGATTGCGCACTGGCGGCAAGACCGGGGTTGGCGAACGAGCCAAGCGTCCAGAACAGCGGGAACAGCAGCGCCAGTGTCGCAAGCGCGCCCAGTACCAGCGGCTTCTTGCGCCCGACCCGATCGGACCAGCCACCAACCAGTACGTAAAACCCCATCGAGACCAGCGCCGCCAACCCGACCACGGTCTGCGCGGTGAGCGGGTGGACCCGCATCGGCCCGATCAGGAATGACAGTGCCGAGAAGAACGCCGTGTACCAGATCGTCGTCAGGATGCCCGTCACCCCGAACAGCGCCACGAAGATCCGCTTCTTGTTGCCGGGATAGCGCAGGCTTTCGGTAAAGGGGTTGCCGGAAATCTCGCCCTCTTCCTTCATCGCGATGAAGACCGGGCTTTCCGACAGCTTGAGCCGCATCCACAGCGATATGCCCAGCAGCACGATCGAGAGGATGAACGGCACGCGCCAGCCCCAGGCGGCATAGGTATCGGCCGGGATCAGCAATTGGCAGGCCGCGACCACCGCAATCGACAGCACGAACCCGCCGACTACCGATGCCTGGATGAACCCGGTGTAGAACCCGCGCCGATCGGGGCGGGCGTGCTCGGCCACATAGATCGCCGCTCCGCCATATTCGCCGCCCAGCGCCAGCCCTTGCAGGATTCGCAGCAGCAGCACCAGCGCCGGGGCCCACAGGCCAATGGTGGCGGCGGACGGGACCAGGCCGACCCCGGCAGTGGCGATCCCCATCAGGGTCACTGTGACCAGGAAGGTATATTTGCGGCCCAGCTTGTCGCCGAAATAGCCGAACAGGATGGCGCCGAGCGGTCGGAACCCAAATCCCACCGCAAACCCGGCCCAGACCAGCAGCACCTGCAAGGTAGGATTGTCGCCCGGAAAAAAGGCCTTGCCGATCAGCGGTGCCAGCGTCCCGTAGATGAAGAAATCATACCATTCGAAGACCGTGCCCGCCGACGAGGCCCCGATGACCATGCGGATATCCTTGGCACTTGGCTGCACGTTCGGATGGCGGACTGGTTCGCTCATCGTGGCGGTCTTCCCTCTCTGTCTTTTGCCCGCTCTAGCGGGCCTGCGGCACAGAGGGAAGCGCGGCCAGAGCCGCCTTCCACGGCAACATGATCGCGCCGTGCCGGGCCGGATATTCACGCGCCGGGGCGATCGCCGCAAGTCCCGGCCATTCTGGCAAGGGCGCCGCCGGATCGCTCAGCCAGGTTTCAATCTGTCCTAGCGTCTGGACGATTGCTGCGCGGTCTTGGTGCTTTGCAGCCGCAGCAAAGAGGGCGGCGCTGGCCTGGCCGATCGCGCAGGCGTGAACCCGCATCCCGATCCGGACGAGCGCGCCCTTCGCATCGGTTTCCGCGCCAAGTTCTATCACTGATCCGCAGACCGGGGCGCGCGCCGAACCGCGCAGCGGCAGGTCCTCGGTGAGTGGAACGGCGGCAAGGCTTGTCGCCAGCCCCAGCACTTCTGGTGAATAGAGCGTGGCGGCCTGGCTCACTTGCCGGAAAGCTTGGTCTTGATCGCTTCCTTGCCCATGCGCTTCGCCTCACTCTCAACGGCCGCCTTGCGGCGTTCGGCGATCATGTTGACCAGGGCCTCGCTGCCGGCGTTTACGAGCTGATAAGACCGCGCCGAGGTGATCCACTGCGGCCTGCCGCCCGGGCCCCAGACCGTGTCATATCCCAGCACGAAGATCGAGAAGGCCATGACGACGATGACCATGCCCTTTACCGCACCGAACCCGAATCCCAGCACCCGGTCAATCGGACCGAGCACCGAATTTCGGCTCGATTCCCCCAGCCGGTTGGAAAGCAATTTGACGATCGCATAGGGGACCAGCAGCAGCATCGCGAAGGCCAGCACCGCCGCACCACTCTCGGTCCCGACATAGGGCACCATGGCGGCACTGAGCGAGGTATGGAGATTGCGGATCGCGACCAGCGCCAGCACCCAGGCGGCAAGGGCGAAGGCCTCCTGTACCAAACCGCGCATAAAGCCGGTCACGGCGCCAAGCCCAACCAGCACAAGAACTGCAACATCAAAACCAGTCATGATGCAGGCGAAGCTACGCGCCGCCCATGATCCGGTCAACGAGATTTGGCAGCAAGGTCAAGGCAGTGAAATTTTCATCCCCCCCCGCCTCAGCCGGGCCAAAGCCGCGCCGGAATCCCAGCTTGGCGGCTTCGCGCAGACGGATCGCGGCGTGGGCCACCGGGCGGATCTCTCCGGCAAGGGAAACTTCCCCGAACCAGACCGCATCGGAAGCCAGCGGCTTATCGGCCAGTGCCGAGATCAGCGCGGCAGCCACAGCCAGATCCGCAGCGGGATCGGCCAGCCGGTATCCCCCGGCGATGTTGAGGTAAACTTCCGCCGATGAGAAGTTGAGCCCGCAGCGTGCCTCAAGCACGGCCAGCAGCATCGCCAGTCGCCCGCTATCCCAGCCAACCACTGCGCGGCGCGGAGTGGCCCCGCTGGCCAGCCGGACGATCAGCGCCTGCACCTCGATCAGCACGGGCCGTGTACCCTCGATCGCCGGGAAAACCGCAGAGCCTGCAACCGGCGTATCGCGGCCCGACAGGAACAGCATCGAGGGGTTGCCGACCTCGGCCAGCCCCTGCCCCTCCATCGCAAAGACGCCGATTTCATCGACCGGGCCGAAGCGGTTCTTGATGCAGCGCAGGATCCGGTACTGGTGGCTGCGCTCACCCTCAAAGCTCATCACTACATCGACCATGTGTTCGAGCACACGTGGCCCGGCGATGCTGCCGTCCTTGGTCACGTGGCCGACCAGCACCAGCGCCACGCCATTTTCCTTGGCATAGCGGATCAGTTCAAAGGCCGATGCCCGGACCTGGCTGACGGTGCCCGGCGCACCCTCGATCTGGTCCGAATGCATCGTCTGGATCGAATCGATTACCAGCAGCGCCGGCGGGGTCATGGCGGACAGCGTGGTCAGGATGTCGCGAACCGATGTCGCCGCAGCCAGACTGATCGGTGCCCCTGCCAGCCCGAGGCGATCGGCCCGAAGGCGCACCTGCCCGGCGGCTTCCTCCCCGCTGATATAGACCGCCGATCCACCGCCCTGCGCGATCTTTGCCGCGGCCTGCAGCAGCAAGGTCGATTTCCCGATCCCCGGATCGCCACCCATCAGCACCGCCGATCCCGGCACCAGTCCGCCGCCCAGTGCGCGATCGAACTCGGCAAGGCCGGTGGACTTGCGCTTCAGCACCTCCCCAGGCGCATCAAGCGCCTCGAAAGCGATGGGCCGCCCGCCGCTCGACAGGTCATGCTTGGCGGAGAACACCGTTGTCGGCGCCTCTTCGGCCAGCGTGTTCCACTCTCCGCAATCGGGGCACTGCCCCTGCCAGCGGTGAGTCACGCTGCCGCAGGCCTGGCAGATGTAGCGTCGTTTGGGCTTGGCCATGGGAATGCCCCTAAACGGAACGTAATGAGAACGCAATTGCCTTTGCGGCATTGGCATGGAATGAGGTGACCATGCGCCAGAAAGAACTCCGCATCGCCCTGGTCTGCTACGGCGGCGTCAGCCTGGCGGTCTATATGCACGGGGTGACCAAGGAGCTGTGGAAGCTCGCCCGGGCCAGCCGAGCTTTTCATGGCGGCGCGCCGATCGAGGGCGGGACCGAAGCGGTCTATCTGAAACTGCTCGAAAGGATCGAACGGCATTTCAAGCTGCGGCTCAGGGTGTTGCCAGATATCGTCGCCGGGGCCAGCGCGGGCGGGATCAACGGGGTGTTTCTGGCCCAGGCGGTCCATTCGGGGGAAAGCCTTGAGCCGCTTACCGACCTGTGGCTCGAACGTGCCGATGTTGATGTGCTGCTCGATCCCGATGCGCGGCCGGGATCGCGGATCGCCAAGTTCTGGGCCATGCCGATCGTCTATTGGCTGCTCAAGCGCCCTGGCAACGTCGTCTCCGCCAGCGTCGCGCCCGAAACCCGCAGCGAGGTGCGCGCCAAGCTCAGCCGCCTGATCCGTTCCCGCTGGTTCGAACCGCCGTTTGGCGGGCTTGGCTTTTCAAGGCTGCTGTGTGAGGCGCTTGGCGCGATGAAACGCGGCGGAGCCGATGCGCCCTTGTTGCCGCAGGGACACCCGATCGACCTGTTTGTCACCGCGACTGATTTCAAAGGGCACGCTCAGGTGCTCCACCTGCACAGTCCGGAAACGATCGAAGAGAGCGAACACAGGCTTTCGATCGGTTTTCGTGGGTTGTCTCCGGACGAAGGCGGCGAACCCCTCGCCTCGCCGATCGAGTTGATCTTTGCGGCGCGCGCGACCGCGAGCTTTCCCGGTGCCTTCCCGGCATTGCAATTGGCTGAGATTGACGCCCTGGCCGCCGAACAGAGCGATCCCTGGCGCAGCCGTACCGCCTTTGTCGAAAGGATCATGCCCGAGCACAGCCATCGCGGCGAAGCGGATGCCGTGGCCTTGATCGACGGATCGGTGCTGGTCAACGCGACCTTTGCCGATGCGATGGCGGTGCTGCGTGATCGCCCGGCCCAGCGAGAGGTCGATCGCCGGTTCGTCTATATCGACCCGCACCCGGACGAGGTCGGCGGACGCCGCCATGCCGATCCGCGCCCGCCGGGGTTCTTTCACGTGATCTTTGGCTCCCTCTCGTCAATCCCGCGCGAGCAGCCGGTGCGCGACAATCTGGAAGCAATCGCCCGGCAATCACGCCAGCTCGCCGGATTGAAGATGATCGTCGATTCGATGCGCGAAGAGGTTGAAGCGACGGTTGAGAAACTGTTCGGCCGAACCCTGTTCTTTTCCAGCCCCAGCGTGAAGCGACTGACCGTCTGGCGGACCAAGGCCCAGCAGGCGGCGGCAGAGCGGGCCGGGTATGCGTTTCAAGCCTATGGGCAGGTCAAGTTCGCTGGGATCGTTGAGGATCTGGCCGGGGTGATCCACACCGCCGCGCCTGAACTGCTGTTGCCGAGCCGCGATCCGATCGCCGACCGGATCCATGCCTGGCTCGGCGCCCACGGCCTCGATCACATTTCCGCGATGCGGGGCGGCGCGAGCGAGGCGGCAATCGGCTTCTATCGCGAGCACGACCTCGGCTTTCGGGTTCGCCGCCTGCGCCTGCTGGCCCGGCGGCTGTCCGAAGAATGGGACGACATCGACGCCGCCGCGCCCGACGCGCGTGAGGACGCCCGCTCAATGGTCTATCGCGCGCTGTCGCTCTATTTTGAGCGCGAATCCAGTGCATCGCTAGGCCGCGATTTCGGAACCATTGCCCAGCAGGTGCTGCACGATCCCGGGCTGGTTCTCCAGACCATCGCCCAGCGCCGTCACCTGGCCGCGACCGATCTGGTGGTCGACGCCATGCTGGTCGAGTGTCTGGGCACATTGCCCAAAGAGCTGCGGCGGCGGATCCTGCTGACCTATCTGGGCTTCCCGTTCTACGATACCGTCACCCTGCCGCTGCTGCGCGGCGAAGGCATGACCGAGTTCGAACCCGCCAAGGTTGATCGGATTTCGCCCGACGATTGCAATTCGATCCGTGAAGGTGGCGCCCACACGGTTCTGCGCGGGACCGAATTCTACAACTTCGGCGCCTTCTTCAGCCGCGCCTACCGCGAGAACGATTATCTGTGGGGGCGCCTGCATGGGGCGGAACGGATGATCGATCTGCTGGCATCGGCCCTGCCCGCCGGCATGATCCTTGATCCGGCCGAACTCGCCGCACTCAAGCGCGAGGCGTTTCTGGCGGTGCTGGATCAAGAGGAAGCACGGCTGAAGGCCGATCCTGGGCTGGTGCCGCAGGTCCGGGCAGAGGTGCTGCGGGGGAACAACCGACCCTAGTCGGTCAGGTCTTCCCACATATCCTTCAGTCGATCAAAGAACCCCTTGGACTGCGGTGTTTCCTCGCCCGTTTCGGTTTCCTGAAGCTCGCGCAGCAACTCTTTCTGGCGCGCGCTGAGCTTGGTCGGGGTTTCGACCATGATCTCAACAATCAGATCGCCCCGGCCCCGCCCTTGCAGCACCGGCATCCCGGCACCGCGCTTGCGCAGCTGTTTGCCGGACTGGATCCCGGCCGGAATGTCGATCCCGATCGACGCGCCGTCGAGGCCGGGAATCGCGATCTCTCCGCCCAGCGCGGCGGTGGTGAAGGCGATCGGCACTCGGGTGATCAGATCGGTCCCTTCGCGCTCGAACACGCCATGGCGCTTGATGTGGATGAAGATGTAAAGATCGCCCGCCGGTGAGCCAAACGGCCCCGCCTCGCCCTTTCCGGCCAGACGGATGCGGGTGCCGGTATCGACCCCCGGGGGAATATTCACTTCGAGCTTTTGCGGCTGATCGACACGGCCTTCGCCGCGGCAATTGCGGCAAGGCTTCTCGATCACTTCGCCGCGGCCGTGGCAGGTCGGGCAAGTCCGCTCGACCATGAAGAACCCTTGCTGGGCGCGAACCTGGCCATGCCCGCCGCACAGGTTGCAGCGGCGCGTGCCGGTGCCGGGTTCCGCGCCTGACCCGTCACAGGGTTCGCAGCGGGTCGATACCTCGATCTCGATTTCGGCCTGCTTGCCGTGGAACGCCTCGTCGAGGGTGATTTCCATGTCATAGCGCAGGTCTGCCCCGCGCCGCGCCTGCTGGCGCCCGCCGCCACCGAAGGCCGAACCGAAGATCGTTTCGAAAATGTCGCCAAGATCGGAAAAGCCCGCGCCCGCGCCGCCGCCCGGTCCGCCACCGCCAGACATTCCCTGCTTGAACGCCTCGTGACCAAAGCGGTCATAGGCCGCGCGCTTTTGCGGGTCTTTCAGGCAGTCATAGGCCTCGCTGATCGCCTTGAAGCGCGCCTCGGCATCGCTATCGCCGGGGTTCTTGTCAGGATGCCAGCGCATGGCCAGCTTGCGGTAAGACGACTTGATCGTCGCATCGTCAGCTGTGCGCTGGACTTCGAGCAGTTCGTAATAGTCGGCTTCGACAGACATGGTCGTCCCTCAACAGACAGGCCCGCCGCCGTGGCTGTTGCAACGGCGGCGGGCCTTATCCATGGCTTGCGTTAGCCCTTGTTGCCTTCGTCAACTTCCGAGAATTCGGCGTCAACAACTTCCTCGTCCCCGCCCGCGGGTGCTTCTGCCCCCGGCGAGGCTGCGGCGGCCTGTTCCTTCTCGTAGATCACCTGACCCATCTTCATGGCCTTTTCGGTCAAGGCCTGGGTCGCGGCGGTCATGGCTTCGGAATCGCCACCTTCGATCGCGGTCTTGGTCTCGGCAATCGCGGCCTCGATTTCAGCCTTCAGATCGGCGTCGAGCTTGTCGCCATGTTCAGCGAGCTGCTGTTCGGTCGCGTGAACCAGACTGTCGGCGTTGTTCTTGGCTTCCGCCGCCTCGCGCCGCTTCTTGTCCTCTTCGGCGAACTTTTCGGCGTCCTTGACCATCTGGTCGATGTCCGCGTCAGACAGACCGCCAGAGGCCTGGATCTTGATCTGCTGTTCCTTGCCGGTCCCCTTGTCCTTGGCGTGGACGTTGACGATGCCGTTGGCGTCGATGTCAAAAGTGACCTCGATCTGCGGAACGCCGCGCCGCGCCGGGGGGATGCCGACCAGATCGAACTGACCCAGCAGCTTGTTGTCGGCTGCCATTTCACGTTCGCCCTGGAACACCCGGATCGTCACCGCCTGCTGATTGTCCTCGGCAGTCGAATAGACCTGGCTCTTCTTGGTCGGGATCGTGGTGTTGCGATCGATCATCCGGGTGAACACACCGCCCAGCGTCTCGATCCCAAGGCTCAGCGGGGTCACGTCGAGCAGGAGGACGTCCTTGACGTCGCCCTGCAGCACGCCGGCCTGGATCGCCGCGCCCATGGCAACGACTTCGTCCGGGTTGACGCCGGTGTGCGGTTCCTTGCCGAAGAATTCCTTCACCACTTCGCGAACCTTGGGCATGCGGGTCATCCCGCCGACCAGCACCACATCGTCGATGTCAGAGGCCTTGAGGCCAGCATCGGCCAGCGCCTTCTTCATCGGTTCCTTGGTGCGTTCGATCAGGTCCGCGACCATCTTTTCGAGGTCTGCGCGGGTGACGGTTTCGACCAGATGCAGCGGCGTGGTTGCCCCGCCTTCCATGCGGGCCGTGATGAACGGCAGGTTGATCTCGGTCTGGGCCGTGCTCGACAGCTCGATCTTGGCCTTTTCGGCTGCTTCCTTGAGCCGCTGAAGAGCGAGCTTGTCGGTCTTCAGGTCCATGTTTTCCTTGGCCTTGAACTTGTCAGCCAGCCATTCGACCAGCTTGGAGTCAAAGTCTTCACCGCCCAGGAAGGTGTCGCCGTTGGTGCTCTTCACTTCGAACACGCCGTCACCGATCTCAAGGATCGAAACGTCGAAAGTGCCGCCGCCAAGGTCATAGACGGCGATGGTCTTGCCGTCGTTCTTTTCCAGGCCATAGGCCAGCGCTGCGGCTGTCGGCTCGTTGATGATGCGCAGCACTTCAAGGCCGGCGATCTGGCCGGCGTCCTTGGTCGCCTGGCGCTGCGCGTCGTTGAAGTAGGCCGGAACGGTGATAACCGCCTGGGTCACGGTTTCACCCAGATAGCTTTCGGCGGTTTCCTTCATCTTCTGAAGGATGAACGCGCTGATCTGGCTGGGCGAATAGTCTTCGCCGCCGGCATGGACCCAGGCATCGCCGTTCTTGCCCTTGACGATGGTATAGGGAACCAGCTCGGTGTCCTTCTTGGTCACCGGATCGTCGAACCGGCGGCCGATCAGGCGCTTCACCGCAAAAATCGTGTTGTCACCATTGGTCACCGCCTGGCGCTTGGCGGGCTGACCGATCAGCCGCTCACCATCCTTGGTGAAAGCGACGATCGAAGGCGTGGTGCGCGCGCCTTCCGAATTTTCGATAACCTTGGGCTTGCCGCCATCCATCACCGAAACGCAGCTGTTGGTCGTGCCGAGGTCGATACCGATTACTTTAGCCATTTGAACCCCATCCTTGGATCAATCGTTGACACCGCTTGTTTCGCCTCCCGCTTATGCGGCAAGGCTGCTCGGCGGCTCTTCAAGGGGCGATATAGGAGCGGTTTTGCTTGGCACAAGAGCACCCAGCGTTTAGCGGTGCAGGCAATTTCAAACTGCTCCGAAAGGACTTTTGCCGTGATTGCAGCCCGTCGCTTCGCCCTGCCCCTAGCCGCCAGTCTGACCGTGATGACTCTGGGTGCCTGCAGCAAGGAAGCCAAGGAGGCCGAAAAGCCCGCCGCCACCGGTGCGCCTGAGGCGAAGGAAGGCATTTCGGTCAGCAGCGGAATGTTCATGCTCCCTGCGGTATCGGGTAATCCGGGGGCGGCCTATTTCGTGCTCGACAATCAGGGGGCAAACACTGTCTCGATCGCGTCGGTCGCGATCGACGGTGTCGGCAAGACCGAGATTCACCAGACCATGGGTGGCCAAATGAAGCCCGTCGATCGGATCGATGTGGAGCCCAAGGTTGCGATGAAATTTGAGCGCGGCGGACTGCACGTGATGGCTTTTGACCTGGACGGAAAGCTCAAGGCCGGGGACAGCACCGAAATGACCATCACCTTCAGCGACGGGGACAAGGTTTCCGCTCCGCTCAAGATTGAGGCGATGGGCGCCGGTGCGATGGGCGGAATGAAACACTGACCCTGGAATCCCCACCACTGACCTGCGAAGCGGGCGGAACCCGTCCGCTTACCGAAGGCGAGGTTGCCCTTGTCCGGTCCATCTTTGGCAGCGCGATCGATTGCAGCCGGGTAACGATCCGGCGGCAGCGGTGGTTCCCGTTTCAGCCGCGCAAGGTCACCATGGCCCCGCGCGGGCATTTGCATTTTCACCCGCAGTCGAGCAGCTATTGCGACGATTTCAGCACTGCCAGCCTCAACCTGCAGGGCCACTTCATCCACGAGATGACCCACGTCTGGCAGGTCCAGAGCCGGGGCGGATGGTATCTGATCCTGCGCCGGCCGTTCTCGCGCCGCTATGACTATGGCCTAAAGCCCGGCTGGCCGCTGGAACGTTATGGGATCGAGCAGCAGGCTGAGATCGTCCGTCACGCCTTCTTGCTGCGCAAGGGGGTGAAACTCCCGGGGGTTGAAGGTCGCAAGGCCTATGACCGGCTTGTGGACTTCCCCGGTACCGAGGATTGAACGGTTGCAAATGAAACGGTAACGATTGCAACCATGACGGGCGGCCCAACCCGCGCCCGACCACGAGAAGAGCATGAACCTGGGAGACTATGGCCTGTCGCGGGAACGCGGCTTTCTTTCCGCATTCGAAATCGATGAGATCACCCTGCCGCCGATCCTTGATCCGGTGGTCGAGGCGGCCGAACGCCTGTCCGGTCTGATTTCCAGTACCCGGATCCGCCACTACCTTGATCGCCTGCCCGATCCGCAGATCGAGGCCTGGGCTGCCGAGGCGCCCGAGGATCAGGTCCGCGCGGCGATGGTGCGCTATTCGTTTCTGGTCCAGGCCTATGTCTGGGGTGAACCGGAAGCTCCGGTCGCCCTTCCCGCCAACCTGGCCCTGCCGATCGTCGCGATTGCCGACCGCCTCGGCCAGGCACCGCTCTTGCCCTATTCGGGCTATGTGCTCGATAACTGGGCACGGATCGACAAGACTGCGCCGCTCAGCCTCGACAATGTTCGCATGGTCCAGAACTTCGCCGGCGGCGAGGATGAGAACTGGTTCGTCTTGATCCACATCGCGATCGAGCTTGAGGCCGGCGTGCTGCTTGATAACGCCGTCCGCCTGATCGCTGCCAGTGAAGCTGGTAACGCCGACGCCTGCGAGGCACTGCTGGCTGAAATGAACGAGGCGTGGGAAAAGATCTACGCCATCTTCTGGCGGATGCCCGAACACTGCGATCCCTATGTCTATTTCAACCGGGTTCGCCCCTGGATCCACGGCTGGGCCAACAATCCGGCGCTGGGCGGCGGGCTGGTCTATGACGGCGTGGAAAAATACCAGGGCAAACCTCAGGCGCTACGCGGCCAGACCGGGTCGCAAAGTTCGATCGTTCCGGCAATGGACGCGCTGTTCGGTGTGGCCCACAGCGACGATCCGCTGAAGAGCTTTCTGGACGAGCTGCACCACTATCGCCCGGTGCCGCACCGCCGCTTTATCGAGGATCTGGCGGCGCGGTCGCGGCTGCGGGAATTCGTTGCCGGATCGGGCTCACAAAGCCTCAAGGACGCGTTCAACGCCAACCTTGAACAGGTCGCCCGCTTCCGTACCCGGCACCTCGAATACGCCGCCAGCTACATCAACAAGCAAGCCAGCGCCCAGCCGGGTAATGATCCCGACGTAGGCACTGGGGGGACCCCGTTCATGAAGTATCTGAAAAAGCACCGTGACGAGAATGCGGCGCAGGTGGTTTGATCGTCAGGTCAACACATCGCGGTGGTGTCGTCGATTTCCGGGCATTCCGAGATGTCCAGGGTGTCGAGGTAATAGCGCTGGGGCCTGATACGGCTCCAGCGCGCCGGGCCGTCCACCGAGCTTTCAATCGACCAGGGATTGCGCTTCATGCGCAGGGTCAGGAAGTTCACGCTGATCTTCTCACCCTCACCAGTATTGCGCATGAACTCGATGTGATCGAAGCCGATCAGGCGAAAACGTCCACCCTGCAGTCTGAACTTGTAACTGTTGGTCGAAGAGCCCCACCCCCCGCACGAGGTCCAGTAGCGCAAATCCACCGACAAAACCCCGCGTGACACCGCGATGCCGCCGTCCTCCAAAGGATCGACCAGGCAAGGGGTGTCCATGCTTCCGGCAGGCGGAACCAGATGGTCGGCCGAAGCGATCTGCCGAAAGCCACCCTTCACTCGTTCGAACACCAACAATCGCCGCGGGTTTGTGTCGAGCCGCTCCTGGCCCAATCCGTCGTTTGATTGGATCAGGTTGGCGTCGGTCGATCGAATCACCACAGCCACATCGGGTTGACCGTCACCAGTCAGATCACCCGATGCACTGAGATCTACTTTCCAGCCGGTCGGAACAGGAGGTTCAGTGGCCTGCTGCGCAAGCAATGCGCCGGGTACTGCACAGACTGCCGCGCCAAGCAGGGTATGGGCTAGATGTCGGAACGGGTGAATCCCTATTCCCCCTTCTTTGCCACCGCCACCATCGCCGGGCGCAGCAGCCGGTCCTTGATCATGTAGCCGGCCTGCAGTTCTTGCAGCACGGTGCCCGGTTCGGCGTCGGCGCTCGGCACCTCAAGCATCGCCTGATGCTGATTGGGATCGAGCGGAAGGCCCTTGGCGGCGATGCGGGTAATGCCATGCAGGCCGAACACCTTGTCCAGCTCACGCGCGGTGGCTTCGATCCCGGCGACCAGGCCTTTCAGCTTTTCATCCTCGCGCAGCTCTACCGGTACGGCATCGAGCGCACGCGAGAGGTTGTCCGCCACACTCAGCATATCGCGCGCAAAGGAACTGGCAGCATAGGTCCGGGTGTCGGCCACGTCCTTTTCCAGACGGCGCCGCACGTTCTGGGTTTCGGCCTTGGCGTAAAGCACTTCCTGCTTTGCCGCTTCCAGATCTTCGCGCAGCCGGTCGAGCGCCTCGTCCAGCTTGTTTTCGGCCTTTTCCAACAATTCGTCGGGAACCCCGGCCAGCTCTGCTTCTACCGCCGGGTCGGCCTGCGGTTGCTTGTCGTCGCTCATCTCAGTCAAAAACCCATTCTATCCGATCAATTTGCCCAATGACTGGGCTGTGAAATCCACCATGGGGACGAGCCGGGCATAATTCAACCGCGTCGGGCCGATAACGCCGACCACACCAACCACTTTTCCGTCGCGATCGCGATAGGGTGAAGCAATCACCGATGAGCCTGAAAGCGCAAACAGCCGGTTCTCCGCCCCGATGAAAATCCGGGTCGCCTGCGCCTCGCGCGCCGAATCGAGCAGATCGGCGACCGACTGCTTGTTTTCCAGATCGTCGAGCAGCTGACGGACCCGTTCAAGATCGGTCATTGCGCTGTCATCGAGCAGGTTCGATGCCCCGCGCACGATCAGTACCCGGCGCTGCACCGCATCTTCGCTCCACACCGCAAGGCCGCGCTCAACCAGATCGCGGCTGGCGGCATCAAGCGCGCTCTTTCCGCCAGCAATCTCGGCCCGGATCGCTCTGACCGCTTCGGCCAGAGTCCGCCCGCCAAGATGCGCGGAGATATAATTGGAGGCCTGTTCCAGCGCCGATGCCGGTACGCCCGGCGATAATGGTACAACCCTGTTCTCAACCGCGCCGTCGGTACCGACCAGCACCGCCAGCGCCCGATCCGGAGCCAGCGCAACCAGTTGCAAGTGGGCCAGCCGTGGCTCGTGGCGCGGAACCATCACCACCCCCGCGGCTGAAGAGAGGTTGGAAAGCAGCGCCGAAGTCGCCTCCAGCGCGGCTTCGATCGGGCCTGGCTGCGCGACGCTGCGCTCGATTGCGGCGCGCTCTTCCTGACTGGGTTCGGCCACCTGCATGATCCCGTCAACGAACAGCCGCAGCCCCTGTTCGGTCGGCAGGCGCCCGGCGGATGTGTGCGGAGCGGCCAGAAGCCCGAGCCCCTCCAGCTCATGCAGCACGGACCGGATCGAGGCAGGCGAAAGGTTCAGCGGGGCGGAACTGGCAAGCGTCTTTGATCCCACCGCCTGTCCGGTGGCGAGATAGCCTTCGACCACCAACCGGAAAATCTCGCGGGTGCGGCTGTTCAGCTCTGTGATCGGGGGGCCAGGCATGGTCAGAATATGGCTGCCAGCGATGTCACCCGCAACATCGCAGTTGCCTCAATCCTTTGAGATCGTCACCTCGCCGAAGGTCATGAAAACGAGGGTCGTTCCCACCCGGCCGCGATAGGCTCCGTTCCCACCCGAAAGATAATCGGCCAAAGCAGTATATTCCCACGCCTGCTGTTCCGAGATCGAAACCAACCGGGTCTTTATCGGCTCGATTCCATGCCGGCTGCCATACTCAAGAACACGTTTCGCCGCCTGTGCGGAATGGTCCGGTACCGACGGGTGATCCCAGCCCCACATAAACGTGCCATCGCGGGTGTCGTAAGTGCCGATCACCTGCACGGGCGCAGTGATGTGCCAGCCGTTCGGATTTTCGAACTCGATCACCCCCCGGTCTAGGTCAACGCTCCAGCTTGACGAGCCTTGTCGCCATGTCTGATCATTGAGCTGTGTCTTGAGCGAAAGCCCATTAACCGCTCGGGGGATAGCAAGGTCAGGCGCTTCCGTCATCGGATCGCTTGGCTGCGCAGATACAGCGTGCTCAGAGGTTGCTGCCTCAGGGCTTACTGCGGCCGAGATGGCGACCAACCAGTTCCACAAACTCATTCTGCAACGCTTCCTTTTGCTCTTCGTCTGGCTGAGTCACACAGACTGTCTATCAATCTTCTGCACCACCGACGTCGGTCGGCGGCATGGCAAGGTAGCGGTCCACCCGTTGTCCGATCGGCCTGAGCGCCGCGTTCAGATCACTTGGAATTCCACCGCAACTGTCGGTGAACGTAGCCGTATGCCGAGCGCCGTGTTCTACCCAGGTCAACCGGAAGCCGAAAACATCGGTTCTGGCGATCGGGCACCCATCGCCGTCCTGCGCCAACGGCCGGTATCTGGCAAGCTGCGAACGGGCAAAGGCAAAGTCGGCCGCTTCACCGACAAACCGCTGTTGCATAGCCGGATCGGCCGCACCGGTTTCTCGGTTGTAATCGAAGAAGCTGCTGTGCCCGTCAGTCGCAATCGTCCACCCCGAGCTGTCTGATCCGGTTATCACCTCAACGGCGATGATATCCTGGTCTTGTGGCAGGGCCAGTGCCTGGGCGGCAAGCAGGAGCGCGGAGATGATCGTCATGGGCATGCCTCTAGCAACTACGCCGCTTTCATCAACATGAACGCCGGAGCAACTGGTCAATGCCATGCGAAGCGGCTAAGCGCGACGCCACGAGCAAATATTGACAGGATTTTCCATGCGACCTTCCGGCCGCGCGCCCGATGAGATGCGCGCTATCAGCTTTGAACCGCACTATACCAAGCACGCCGAAGGATCGGTGCTGGTCAGCTTTGGCCACACCAAGGTGATCTGCACCGCCTCGGTTGAGGAACGCCTGCCGCCGTGGCTGCGCGGCAAGGGCGAAGGCTGGGTTACGGCGGAATATTCTATGCTTCCGCGCGCCACCCATACCCGTGGCAGCCGTGAAGCGGCCAAGGGCAAGCAGAGTGGGCGGACCCAGGAAATCCAGCGGCTGATCGGGCGGAGCCTGCGCGCCGTTACCGACCTCAAGAAGCTGGGCGAACGCCAGATCACGCTCGATTGCGACGTGATTCAGGCCGATGGCGGCACCCGTACCGCGGCGATTTCGGGCGCCTGGGTGGCGCTGCGGATCGCGGTGGACAAGCTGATGGCGGCGGGCGCGATCACCGAAGACCCGCTGGCCCGCAAGGTTGCTGCGGTATCCTGCGGAATCGCCAGCGGCACCCCGGTGCTCGACCTTGACTATGATGAGGACAGTAGCGCCGATGCCGACGCCAACTTCGTGTTGATCGAAGGCGGCCAGATTGCCGAGGTTCAGGCCACGGCCGAAGGTGCGACCTATGATGAAGAGGCGCTGCTGCGTCTGCTTCGGCTTGCAAGGATCGGGTGTGAGCGGATCTTTTCGGCTCAGGCGGATGCGGTGAAGTGACCCGCCGCCTCGGCACCGAAACACTGGTCATCGCCACCCACAATGCGGGCAAGCTGAAGGAGATTTCGGCCCTGCTCGCGCCTTATGGCATGAATTGCATTTCAGCCGGATCGTTGGGCCTGCCCGAACCGGCGGAGACCGGCACGACTTTTGTCGAGAACGCACTGATCAAGGCGCGGGCCGCATCGGAGGCTTCGGGGCTGCCTGCCCTGGCAGACGATTCCGGGCTGTGCGTTGATGCGCTGGGCGGAAAGCCCGGTGTCTATACCGCCGACTGGGCCGATCGGCAGTGGTTTGAAGGACCGCCGGGGCGCGACTGGTACATGGCAATGGGCAAGGTTGAGGGGCTGCTGTGCGAACAGGGGCCGGATGCCGACCGTTCCGGCCATTTCGCCTGCGTGCTGGCGCTGGCCTGGCCCGACGGCGAAAACGCGATCTATGAAGGCAAGGTCCCTGGCACCCTGACCTGGCCGCCGCGCGGTACGCTGGGCTTTGGTTATGACCCGGTCTTTGTGCCGCAGGGACAGGACCAGACCTTTGCCGAAATCGACCCGGCGGAAAAGCACCGCGTCAGCCACCGCGCC
Source organism: Pseudomonadota bacterium (assembly GCA_029550345.1). Classification (GTDB taxonomy): domain Bacteria; phylum Pseudomonadota; class Alphaproteobacteria; order Sphingomonadales; family Sphingomonadaceae; genus Novosphingobium. The sequence continues at coordinate 28,224 of JAKPHK010000068.1, read as the reverse complement.
GCCGCCTTTGCGCTGCTGGTGGCGGAACAGTTCGGCGGTTAGGGAACCGGCTGGCCGATCATGTTTCCGGCCGGATAATACCGGCAGACCAGCACATCGCGGCCTTTGCCGGTGGCCATGGCGCAACCCACATCGCTGGTCGCTGCCCAGATCAACTGGGTGTAGTGGCCCACGTCCTGCCAGCGGCCAGAGGATGAAACCTCGGGAAACTTGCCGGGGCGGAAATACTGCTTTTCTGAGATGAAGGCCCCGATCATTGCTTCGGGCGCATAACGGCCGCTGGTGCCCATCCACAGGTTCTCGCCTGCGCCAAAGCGGTTTTTGGAGTGTTCGAACGCGCCGCGTGCGGCCAGATCACGGGCCCAGACCCCAGCCTGGGCCGCCAGCATCGGGTTCCAGCTCAATGGCTTGATCCCCATCCGCACCCGCTCGGCATTATGCGCGGCAAGGATCCGACCTTCGAACGAGCTGCCGGATTGAGCCAGCGCGGGAACGGTCAGCAGCAGACACAAAGCACACAACAGGCGGGTAAGGTTCATGGCTTCTCCTTGACATCGCGGCGTTAAACAAGCCTGAAGCAAGCCATGGCGCGCGCGCTTTACATCCATTGGCCGTTCTGCCTCGCGAAGTGCCCCTATTGCGATTTCAACAGCCATGTCCGCGACACGGTGGACCATGCCGCGTGGCAGGCCGCACTCCTTGCCGAAATGCGACACGAACATCGCCGCGCGGGCGGGGAGAAGCTGGAATCGATCTTTTTCGGCGGAGGCACTCCCAGCCTGATGCCGCCGGCGCTGGTCGATGCCCTGCTGCGCGAGGCGCAGGCGCTTTGGGGCTTTGCCGATGGGATCGAGATCACGCTGGAAGGCAACCCCTCTTCGGTTGAGGCGGCGAACTATGCGGCGCTGGCGGCAGTCGGGATCAACCGGGTTTCGCTGGGATTGCAATCGCTTGACGATCAGGCACTGCGCTTTCTGGGGCGATTGCACAACGTCGATGAGGGCCTGCGCGCGCTGGATGTTGCGCAGCGAAATTTTACGCGGGTCAGCTTCGATCTGATCTATGCCTTGCCAGGGCAGACGTCGCAGCAGTGGGAGGCCCAGCTATCACGCGCGCTTGGCTTCGGCACCGGCCACCTCTCGCTTTACCAGCTGACGATCGAGCCCGGTACGCGCTTTGCTACGATGGTCCGCACCCACGAATTCGAACCGCTTGATGATGATGCGGCGGCCGATCTGTTCGAGCTGACCCGCGCCCTGACGCGAGAGGCAGGGCTGCCTGCCTATGAGGTCAGCAACCATGCCCGCCGGGGTGAAGAGAGTCGCCATAACCTCACCTATTGGCGTTATCAGGATTATGTCGGGATCGGCCCGGGCGCCCATGGCCGGCGCGGCGGCATGGCGACGGTGCGGCACAAGAAGCCGGAGAACTGGCTGGCCGCCGTCGCGGACCGGGGCGATGGCTTGTCCGAAGAGCGTGTACTCTCGCCCAACGAGCAGGCCAGCGAGGCTTTGATGATGGGACTGCGTCTGACCGAGGGGATCGACCTAGCCGACCTGCGCGAACGCTTTGGCATTCCCGTTTCCGAGATGATCGACAGTAAAAAATTCAACTTTTACCAACGTAAAGGCTTGGTCGGACAGGACCGCGCCCTGATGTGGATCACCGAAGCAGGAATGCCGCTCCTCGACGGCCTGCTGAGCGAATTGATCTGTGCGGATCTGGTGTCCGAATGACCCGCGCGGTGCTGCTTTCTGCGTGGCAGGCACACCTTGCTGAGGGTCGCCGCCGCAGTCCGCATACGGTGCGGGCCTATCTCGCCACCGCCGCGCGATTGCTCGATGCGACGGGCGCGGATAGCTGGCCTGCCCTCGCCCGGCTCGATGCTGCTGCCTTGCGTCAGCAGCTGGCGCGGCGCCGGGCCGAGGGGCTGAGCAATGCGAGTGCGGCGCGGGAGCTTTCGGCGCTCAAAGGCTTCATTGCCTTCGCCAGGCAGCAAGCCGGACTGAGCGATCCTGCCCCGCCCCGGATGCGCGGGCCGCGGGTCAAGAAGGGCCTGCCCCGCCCGGTTACCCCGGATGAGGCGGTCAATCTTGCGGTTGCGGTCGAAGAGGACGCTGCTGAGGAGTGGATCGGTGCGCGTGATCGGGCTGTTTTGCTGCTGCTTTATGGCGCGGGAATGCGGATTGCCGAGGCGCTGTCGCTGAACGGCGGGGCGCTGCCGCTGGGTGAGACGCTGGTGGTCACCGGAAAGGGCGGAAAACAGCGGGTCGTACCGTTGCTTCCGCTGGTTCGCGACGGCGTCGCGGACTATGCCGCGAAGTGCCCCTGGCCGCTGCCGAAGGACGGTCCGCTGTTTCGCGGAGCCAAAGGCGGTCCGCTCAGTCAGGGCATGGTGCAGAAGGCGATGGCACGGGCACGGATAGCACTGGGCCTGCCGTCCAGCGCCACACCGCATGCACTGCGCCATTCCTTCGCGACCCATCTGCTGGGTGCGGGGGCCGACCTCAGGAGTTTGCAGGAGCTTCTGGGCCATGCCAGCCTGGGATCGACCCAGATCTACACCAAGGTGGACGCGGCGACGTTGCTTGATGTTTATCGCAATGCCCACCCGCGCGAAGCGGGTTAGCCGCGCGGCTTCCAGGTCAGCACCCGCCACAGATAGACCGCCAGCATCAGGACAAGCCCGCCGCCAACGAACCAGTCCATCGCCGTGCCCGATTGCTCCAAATAGGAAGCCAGCCAGCGCCCGCCGTGGATCAGCGCCGCGTTCCACACCGCCGCCCCGGCGAAAGTGAACACCAGAAACCGACAGTGGTTCATATGCGCCAGTCCCGCCGGGAGCGAGATCATCGTGCGCAGGAACGGCGAAAAGCGCAGCGCGAAGACGATCCACTGACCATGACGGCGAAAGCAGCCGGTCGCCGCCTCAATATCCTGCCATTCCAGCGTCAGCCAACGGCCCCAGCGATCGACCAGAGGTTGCAGCCGCCGATAGCCCAGCCGATCGCCCGCCAGAAACCAGACGTAATTTCCCAGCGTCGATCCCAGCGTGCCGACCGCCAGCAAGGGCCAGAAGCTCATCGAGCCGCGCGCCACGGCCACCCCGCCCAGCCCCATGATCACTTCGCTGGGGATCGGGGGAAACACGTTCTCGATCACCATCAGGAAGAAGATGCCGAGATAGCCGCCCTGTTCGATCAGGCGGACGATCCATTCGTTCATGATCGGCCGAGCCGCGCCTCGATTGCATCCCAGATCCGCGCCGGGGTATTGGTACCGTTGAACTTGTCGATCGCCAAGATGCCGGTGGGGGAAGTGACGTTGATTTCGGTCAGCCACTTGCCGCCGATCACGTCGATCCCGACGAAGACCAGCCCGCGCTCTTTCAGCGCCGGGCCCAGTGCTGCGCAAATCTCTTCCTCACGGGCATTGAGCGTGGTCGGCTCGGCATAGCCGCCGGCGGCAAGGTTCGAGCGGAACTCGCCAGCGCCGGGGCGGCGGTTGATCGCCCCGGCAACCTCTCCGTCCACCAGCACGATCCGCTTGTCGCCCTCGCTGATTTCGGGAAGGAATGGCTGGAACATGTGCGGCTCGACCCAGGCGTTGTCGAACAGCTCGATCAGCGCGCCAAGGTTGCTCCCGTCTGCCGGAATGCGCACCACGGCCTTGCCGCCATTGCCGTGGAGCGGCTTCATCACGAGGTCGCCCGGGTAACGCGCATGAAATTCGCGCACGTCCTCGATCCGGCGGGCGATCAGCGTCGGCGGCATGAAGTGCGCGAAATCGAGCACGAAGACCTTTTCCGGCGCGTTGCGCACGCTGGCCGGATCGTTGACGACCAGCGTCTGCCCCTCCAGCCGCTCAAGCAGGTGCGTGGCGGTGATGTAGGACAGGTCGAACGGCGGGTCCTGCCGCATCAGCACCACGTCGACATCCTTTACGAGGTCGATCTTGCGGTGTTCCTCGCGGGTGAAGTGGTTGCCGGGTTCGCGCCTCACAGTGATCGGCGCGGCCCAGGCGGTGAGCCGGCCCTGATCGTAGGCCAGGGTCTTCACGTCATAGTGATAGCAGTTGTGCCCGCGCGCCTGCGCGGCCAGCATCAGCGCGAAGCTTGAATCCCCGGCGAGGTTTACGGTCTCGATGGGGTCCATCTGTACGGCGACGCGCAGGCTCATGTCGGGCAGGCTCCATTCAGGAAATCAGGGCGTTCGCCATGTGGCGCGGGAAGCGCCCCGGCGCAAGGAGCAGCACATCGATCCGCAAGGTATCCCCGGGCCGGGCATGGCGGGCCGCCAGCACTTCGGCGGCGGCGGCGACCCGGCGCAGGCGGTATGGATCGACGGCAGTGTCGAGCAAGTCGGCACTGGAACGCCATTTCACCTCGACAAACGCCAGCGTGCGTCCGCGCCGCGCGATCAGGTCCACCTCGCCGCGAGGGGTCTTGACCCGCCGCGCGACGATCCGCCAGCCCTTGAACCTTAGATACCACGCCGCCAGCGTCTCGCCGCGCCGTCCCCTGACCTCGCGCTCGGCGCGGCGGTTCATTTCAGTTCCATCGCCCGGGCATAGAGCGCCTTGCGATCCAGCCCGGTCGTCCGCGCCACTTCGGCTGCGGCCTGCGAGGGCTTGAGCGTCGCGAGCGCGGCGCGCAGCAGGGCATCGGTATCGGCCTCGTCCGGCGCCGGGGCCTCACCGGGCGGGCCGACCAGCAGCACGATCTCTCCCCTGGGCGGGTGGGCGGCATAATGCGCGGCGATCTCTTCGGGAGAGCCGGTGCGGCATTCCTCGAACTTCTTGGTCAGTTCGCGCGCTACCGCGACCTCGCGGCCCAGCAGCATTTCCCCGATCGCGGCCAGGCTGTCGGCAAGGCGCGGCGCGGTTTCGTAGAACACCAGAGTGGCCTGAACGCCGCCCAGTTCTTCAAGCACCGCGCGGCGCGCCTTATCCTTGGCGGGCAGGAATCCGGCGAAGAGGAACCGGTCGCTGGGCAATCCCGCCAGCGTCAGCGCGACCACCGCCGCACTCGGTCCCGGCAGGCTGGTAACGGCAATGCCCCGTTCGCGCGCCGTGCGCACCAGCCGGTAGCCGGGGTCGGAAATCAGCGGCGTTCCGGCATCGCTGACCAGTGCCACGGGCTGCTCCGCGGCCATCCCCAACAGGTAATCGCGCGTGGCATCGCTGGCGTGGTCGTCATAGCGCACCAGCTTCTGCTTGACGCCCAGATGCTGCATCAGCTTGCCGGTGACGCGCGTATCTTCACAGGCCACCGCAGCCACGGCACGGAGTACCCCGGCGGCGCGCAGCGAAATATCGCCCAGATTGCCAATCGGGGTGGCGACAATATAGAGTCCTGGTTCAAGCGGCTGGTCCATTCCCCCAGCTTTAGACGGCCCGAAGGGAGCGGCAAGGCATGATCGTAAAAGGGCTTTCGCGCCGGGTGCTGGTTGTGGCCAGCCTGGCGGCGCTGGCAGGCTGCCAGGTGGTGCCCAAGGCACCGAAAGGTCAGCCGCCCGCTCCGGAACCCAGCGATGGCCTCCCCGCTGACAAGCAGCGCCACCGGATCGCGCTGCTCCTGCCGATGAGCGGGCAGAATGCCGCGCTTGGCCAGTCCGTCGCCAATGCGACCACCATGGCGCTGCTCGATACCAATGCGCAGACGGTGCGGATCACCTCCTACGATACGGCCGCAGGTCCGGCCGCCGCCGCCGCGCAGGCGCTGAAGGACGGCAACCGGCTGGTGCTTGGCCCGATTTCGTCCGACGAGGTTGCGCCGATTGCCGCCGCCATGCGCGCGAAAGGCGTGCCGCTGATCACCTACAGCAACGAGGCGGGGGTCGCCGCGCGCGATGTCTTCGTGATGGGCAACCTGCCGGAGAATTCGGTCACGCGGACCGTGCGCTATGCCGCTTCGCGCGGGGTCAGGCGCTATGCCGTGCTGTTCCCGAACGGCGATTATGGCGCGCGGGTGCGCGGCGCCTTTGCCACCGCGATCACCGAAGCGGGCGGATCGCTCGTCACCAGCGAGAACTATGACCGCGCCAACACCTCGGTGGTCAGCGCGGCGCGGCGGCTGAAGGCGCGCGGCGGGTTCGACGCGGTGTTGATTGCCGATGGGCCGCGCTTCGCCGCGATGGCCGCGCCGCAGCTGAAGGCACCCGGCGTGCGGATCCTCGGCACCGAGCTGTGGAGCGGTGAGGCTTCGGTTTCCGCCACTCCGGCGCTGCGCGGGGCCTGGTATTCCGCCGTTTCCGACGCGCGCTTCCGCCAGTTTTCGGATAGCTACAAGGCCCGCTTCGGCACCGCGCCATGGCGCAGCGCGACGCAGGGGTACGACAGCGTCCTGCTGACCGTGCGGGTTGCGCGGGACTGGAAGGTCGGCACCCCCTTCCCCACCGCGCGGCTGGCCGACAGCGGTGGGTTTCTGGGGCTGGACGGTCCATTCCGCTTTGCCGCCAATGGCCTGGGCGAACGGGCTCTGGAAGTGCGCGAGGTGCGCGCGGGCGGGGTCACCGTGCTCAGCCCGGCGCCCGACAAGTTCGCGGACTGACGATAAAACTGCGGCCCCGCTTGCGCGGCGGAATCCCGGTGTTCTATAGCCGTTCCCCATGGCCGACGACCTGTTTGACAAGCTCCCCGCCAGCAACGGCGATTCCTACGATGGTTCCGCGATCGAGGTGCTGGAGGGGCTTGAACCGGTTCGCCGCCGCCCCGGCATGTACATCGGCGGCACTGACGAGCGCGCGTTCCACCACCTCGCCGCCGAAGTGCTCGACAACGCGATGGACGAAGCGGTCGCGGGCCATGCCAACCGGATCGAAGTGACGCTGGAAGAAGGCAACCGCCTGACCATTACTGACAACGGGCGCGGCATACCGGTTGACGAGCATCCCAAGTATCCCGGCAAGTCGGCGCTGGAAGTGATCCTCACCACGCTCCACTCGGGCGGCAAGTTTTCCGGCAAGGCTTATGCCACTTCAGGCGGCCTTCACGGCGTCGGCGTCTCGGTGGTCAACGCGCTGTCCACGCTGACCCGGATCGAGGTGGCACGCAGCAAGGAGCTGTTCGCACAGGAGTTTTCGCGCGGGGCCCCGCTCGGCCCGCTCCAGCGCCTCGGCGGCACGCCCAACCGGCGCGGGACCAGCGTGACATTCGTCCCCGATCCCGAAATTTTCGGCGCCGAGGCGAAGTTCAAACCGGCGCGGCTGTTCCGCCTGGCCCGCTCGAAAGCCTACCTGTTCGCAGGCGTCGAGATCCGCTGGAAATGCGCCGCCAGCCTCGCCAGCGAGGATGTTCCGGCAGAGGCCGTGTTCCAGTTCCCCGGCGGCCTGGCCGATCACCTCAAGGAACAGGTCGGCGCGCGCGAATGCGTCACCAGCCAGTTCTTCTCCGGCAGTCAGGACTTTCCGGGGGATGAGCAGGGCCGCGTCGAATGGGCCATCGCCTGGCCGCTGTGGTCGGACGGTTCGTTTTCCTGGTACTGCAACACCATCCCCACGCCCGATGGCGGCACCCACGAAGCCGGCCTGCGCGCCGCGCTGACCAAGGGCATCCGTGCTTTCGGCGAACTGGTTGGCCAGAAGAAGGCCAAGGACATCACGCCCGAGGACATCGTCACCGGCAGCGAGGTGATGCTGTCGGTCTTCATCCGCGATCCCCAGTTCCAGAGCCAGACCAAGGACCGCCTGACCAGCCCGGAAGCCGCGCGCATGGTCGAGAATGCGGTGCGCGATCACTTCGACCATTTCCTCACCGACAACATGGAGCGCGGCAAGGCCCTGCTCGGCGCGGTGATGGAGCGGATGGACGATCGCCTGCGCCGCAAGGCAGAGCGCGAGGTCAAGCGCAAGACCGCGACCAACGCCCGCAAGCTGCGCCTGCCCGGCAAGCTGACCGACTGCACCGGCGAAGGCGGCGGCGAAACCGAACTGTTCATCGTCGAGGGCGATTCGGCGGGCGGCAGCGCCAAGCAGGCCCGCGACCGCAAGACCCAGGCGATCCTGCCGATCCGCGGCAAGATCCTCAACGTCGCCAGCGCCACGGCTGACAAGATCCGCGCCAACAGCGAGATTGCCGACCTCACTCTCGCGCTCGGCTGCGGCACCCGCAAGGACTGCAACGCCGACAATCTGCGCTATGACCGGGTCGTGATCATGACCGACGCCGATGTCGACGGCGCGCACATTGCCACCCTGCTGATGACCTTCTTCTTCCAGGAAATGCCCGACATCGTCCGGCGCGGCCATATCTACCTCGCCCAGCCGCCGCTCTACCGCCTGACCGCCGGCAAGGAGAGCGTCTATGCCCGCGACGATGCCCACCGCGCCGAGCTTGAGGCGGGCCGCTTCAAGGGCAGGAAGGTGGAAGTCGCGCGCTTCAAGGGCCTGGGCGAAATGAACCCGCAGCAGCTGCGTGAAACCACCATGGACCCCGCGAAACGCAGCCTGCTGCGCATCACCCTGCCCCCCGAGTACGAGGGCCGCGCGGCGGTGAAGGAACTGGTCGACAAACTGATGGGCCGCGACCCCGCCCAGCGCTTCATGTTCATCCAGAACCGCGCAGGCGAGCTTGATCCGGAAATGATCGACGCGTGAGCCGGAATGCTCCGCCAATTTCGGCTTGCCACTGCCGGGGAGCCGACTTAACGCTTAACCGAACGGTTAAATGGACGGGGAGTTCCCATGCGCTTCGAAGGCACCAGCAACTACGTCGCCACTGACGATCTCAAGGTGGCGGTCAACGCCGCGGTGCTGCTGCGCCGCCCGCTGCTGGTCAAGGGCGAACCGGGCACCGGCAAGACCGTGCTGGCCCACGAAATCGCCAAGGCGGTGAACGCGCCGCTGATCGAATGGAACGTCAAGTCGACCACCAAGGCGCAGCAGGGTCTGTACGAATACGATGCGGTCGCCCGCCTGCGCGATGGCCAGCTGGGCGACGAGCGGGTCCATGACATCGCCAACTACATCAAGAAGGGCAAGCTGTGGGAGGCCTTCACTTCCCCCCAGCTGCCGGTGCTGCTGATCGACGAGATCGACAAGGCCGACATCGAGTTCCCGAACGACCTGCTCCAGGAACTCGACCGGATGAGCTTCGACGTCTACGAAACGCGTGAGCGGATCGCGGCCAAGGAACGCCCGATCGTCGTCATCACCTCGAACAATGAAAAGGAACTGCCCGACGCCTTCCTGCGCCGCTGCTTCTTCCACTACATCAAGTTCCCCGATCGCGACACGATGCAGTCGATCATCGACGTGCACTTCCCCGGCATCCAGAAGACCCTGGTTTCCAAGGCGATGGACGTGTTCTACGAAGTGCGCGAAGTGCCCGGCCTCAAGAAGAAGCCGAGCACCAGCGAACTGCTCGACTGGCTGAAGCTGCTGCTGAACGAGGACATGCCGCTCGACGTTCTGCAGAACAAGGATCCGACCAAGGCGATCCCGCCGCTCCACGGCGCGCTGCTCAAGAACGAGCAGGACGTGATGCTGTTCGAACGCCTCGCCTTCATGGCGCGCCGCCAGAACTGATCGCGCGCGGCTGACCAAGGGAACGGACGCCCATGTTTTTCAACTTCGTCGACGAACTGCGCGCCGCCGGGATCAAGGCCAGCTTCAAGGAGCACCTGGTGCTGCTCGAGGCGCTCGACAAGGACGTGATCGAGCAGACGCCCGAACAGTTCTATTACCTCTCGCGCGCGGTCTTCGTGAAGGACGAGGGCCTGCTCGACCGGTTCGACCAGGTGTTCAACAAGGTCTTCAAGGGGATCCTGACCAATTACGGCCAGAACCCGGTCGACATTCCCGAGGACTGGCTGAAGGCCGTTGCCGAGAAGTTCCTGACGCCCGAGGAGATGGAAGCGATCAAGTCGCTGGGTTCCTGGGACGAGATCATGGAGACGCTGAAGAAGCGTCTGGAGGAACAGCAGAAGCGCCACGAAGGCGGGAACAAGTGGATCGGCACCGGGGGCACATCGCCCTACGGCAACGATGGCTACAACCCCGAAGGCGTGCGGATCGGCGGCGAATCGAAGCACAAGCGCGCGCTGAAAGTGTGGGAAAAGCGCGAGTTCCAGAATCTCGACAACACGCGCGAGCTGGGCACCCGCAACATCAAGATCGCGCTCCGCCGCCTGCGCCGCTTCGCCCGTGAAGGATCGCCGGACGAGCTGGACCTTGAAGGCACGATCGAGGGCACGGCGCGGCAGGGCTGGCTCGACATCCGGATGCGGCCTGAGCGGCACAATGCGGTAAAGCTGCTGCTGTTTCTCGACGTGGGCGGATCGATGGACCCGTTCATCAAGCTGGTCGAGGAACTGTTCAGCGCGGCTACCAGCGAGTTCAAGAACCTTGAATTCTTCTACTTCCACAACTGCCTCTACGAAGGCGTGTGGAAGGACAACAAACGGCGCTGGTCGGAACGGACCAACACCTGGGACATCCTCCACAAGTACGGCCACGACTACAAGGTGGTGTTCGTGGGCGATGCGGCGATGAGCCCTTACGAGATCACCCATCCGGGCGGCTCGGTGGAGCACTTCAACGAGGAGGCCGGATCGACCTGGCTCAGCCGCGTGGCCCACGTCTATCCCGCGACGGTCTGGATCAATCCGGTGCCGGAAAAGCAGTGGTCCTATTCGCAGTCGACCAAGATGATCAGGGAACTGGTCGGCGGATCGATGTATCCGCTGACCCTTCAGGGCCTTGACGACGCGATGCGCGAGCTGACCCGCAAGAAGCATTGAGGCAGGCCAACATTTCCTTGGTTTGACGGGGGGCGGCACTGCCCCCACATACCGAGGCATGACCAGCACCCGCCTGCCCGCCCTGTTCATCGGCCACGGTTCGCCGATGACCGTCATTTCCGATGTGCCAGAGCGCCGCACGTGGCAGGCGCTGGGCCCCGCCCTGCCCCGCCCGCGCGCGATCCTGGTGGTTTCGGCGCACTGGCAGACGCAAGGGCGCACTCATGTGACGGCGGGGCATGCGCCGCGCACGATCCACGATTTCCGGGGTTTTCCGGACGAATTGTTCGCCATGCAGTACCCCGCCCCGGGCTCGCCCGAACTGGTGGCGCGCGTCACGGAGCTGCTCGGCCCTGACCGGGTGCAGGCGGACGAGAGCTGGGGCTTCGACCACGGCGCCTGGGGCGTGATCCAGCCGATGTTCCCCGCTGCCGACATTCCGATGGTGGCAATGAGCCTTGACCGCAGTCTTTCGCCCGATGCCCACGTCGACATCGGCCGCAGGCTGGCGCCGCTGCGCGATGAGGGCGTCCTGCTGGTGGCAAGCGGGAACGTCATCCACAACCTCGCCATGTGGCGGCAGTCCGCGGGCACCCAGCCCGACTGGGCGCTGGAATTCCGCGAGCGGATCACCAATGCCATTGTCGCGAACGACGTGGCCGCGCTCACCCGTTTCTCGGGCGATGACCAGGCTGCGGCTCTGGCGATCAACAGCGCCGAACACTACCTGCCGCTGCTCTACACGCTGGGCGCGCGGCTGCCGGGGGACGAGGTGGGCGTGTTCAACGATACGCTGGACGGCGCGCTGTCGATGACCAGCTACCTGATCGGCGAAACGGCGTTGTTGACGGACCTTTCCTGACACTGGCGGCCCGGCGGCAGCGCGGCTAGAGCGGCAGGCGAATGGACCGCCAGCTCATCATCATCTGCCTGCTGACCATGGCAATCAACCTGATCGGCACGCTGGCCTACGCCGCGCGGATCGCCGGGGTGCGCACCCGGCGCATCGCGATGAGCTTTGCCCTGTTCAACATTCTGGTCCTGGTCAGCCGCACATCGAACAGCTTTCTGGGGCCGTTCCTCGCCAAGCGGATCGAGAGCCGCATTTCCGGCGGCGGGGGCGATGCGCTGCTGGGGGATTTCCAGCTGGTGCTGGGCTCGGCCTCGCTGGCCGTGCTTATCGGCATCCTGCTGGTGCCGACCGGACAGCGCCTGTTCGCCAGCGCGATCGGCCATTTCCAGGAACACCGCTCGACCCTGCGCATGGTGCTGCACAGCGCCTCGCCCGAGGGGCTGCGCAGCGTGCGCGATGCGCTGACCCCGCCGCACGTGTCGCAGCTGCGCCAGCTGTCAAAGCCGCGCGGCGTGGGCTGGGGTGTGCTGCTGGCCAATTGCCTGGCCCAGGCGCTGATCACGGTGGGCGTGCTGGCCTCGCTCTACGCGGGCTATCTCAACCCTGAATTCCGGGTCACGGCCAGCCAGCTTTCGGCGGTGATCAACGGGTTCGCCACGATCCTGCTGTTCGCCCTGATCGATCCGCAGTTGTCGGTGATGACCGACGACGTGATCGAGGGCCGGATCAGCGAGCCACTGTTCCGCCGCACCATCGTCTGGATCAGTTTCAGCCGCCTGGCCGGCACGCTGCTGGCGCAGGCGGTATTCCTGCCCTCCGCGCACCTGATCGCCTGGATCGCCAACTACGTCTGACGATCAAGCTCTGCGTGCAGGCGACTGCGCAGCATCCAGAACAGCACGGCAGGCGCGAAGCCCAGCAGCGCCGCGCCATAGAGCACGTAGCGCACCGATTCGCCGCCGACCGCGGGCTTGATCAGGTCCGACAGCATCCCGAAGAACAGCGGCCCCAGCCCCAGCCCGATCAGGTTCTGGCAGAACAGCAGCACGGCGCTCGCCATCGCCCGGTGGCGCAGGGCCACCAGCCCCTGGGTCGAGGCGAAGACCGGCCCGTAATAGAGCGAATTCAGCACTGTCGGCACCATCAGCAGCAGCAGGCCCAGCCGCCAGTCGGTCATGAAATAGGCGCTCATCGCGATGGGGACGGCCAGCGCCATGCCGATCGCGGGCGCGGTGACGACATGGCGGCGGTCGTGCTTGCCGAAGCGGTCTGCCAGCCAGCCGCCCAGGAACGTGCCCAGCATCCCCGCCAGCCCGCTCCACAGGCCGAACCAGAAGCCGACCTCGCCGGGGCTCATCCCGTGGGTGCGCTGGAAGAAAATCGTGGTCCAGGTGGTCTTGCCATAGGACAGGAACGAACAGGCCGAAGCCGCCGCCAGCAGGATCAGGAATGTGCGCGAGGCCAGCAGGTGGCGCACCGCCTGCATCATCGATTCGCCCGCCGCCGCCTCGCTTGCCGCGCCGGACTTGCGGCCGCTGTCCCCGATCAGCGCAACGACCAGCAGCGCCAGCAGCACGCCCGGCGCGCCGACGAACAGGAAGGCCTTGCGCCAGCCGATCTCATCCGCAAGGTAGCCGCCGATCATCATCCCCAGCAGCGAGCCGAGCGGAATGCCCAGCGCATAGAACGCCATGGCGCTGGCGCGGCGCTCCGCCGGAACCCGGTCCGCGATCAGTGAATGCGCCGCCGGCGTGCAGCCCGCCTCGCCAATCCCCACGCCGACGCGTGCCAGCAGCAATTGCAGAAAATTCTGGGCCAGTCCGCACAGGGCCGTCATGGCCGACCAGATCGCCAGGGCGACAGCGATCAGCCGGCCCCGGTTGGTCGAGGGCCGGTCCGCATGGCGGGCGATCGGCAGGCCCAGCACGGTGTAGAACAGCGCGAAGGCGAGGCCGGTCATCAGCCCGATCTGGGTGTCGGACAGGTCAAGATCGCGCCGGATCGGCTCGGCCAGGATATTGACGATCTGCCGGTCGAGGAAGTTGAAGACATAGACGACCAGCAGCATCCACAGCATCACGCGGGTCGATTGGCGCGCCTTGGGCAGCAGTCCGGTTACCATCAGCAGCCCCTCAATAAATCAGCAGCGGGCGGATGCGTTCGCGCCAGGCCGCCTCGTCGGCCGAGGCCAGGGCATCGAGGTCGCCCGGCTGCGCTCCGGCATCGTCGACCCATTCGCGCAAGGCCGGTCCGCCATTGATCACGTCGATCGCCAGCCGCTCGAACTCGTACTCATAGGGGAAATCGCGCCACAGCGGATAGTCCGGGCAGAGCCCGCGGATCGCCTTGAAGGCCAGCGCCTGCAGGCGCCACGGGCGGAACGCGGCGTGTTCGTAGAACGTGCCCTCGGCATGAATCATCAGTCCGGCGCACAGGCTCTGCGCGTGCTTGTGAAAGGTCGGCTCGAAGAAGCATTCGCGGATGGCGCAGCCCGCCAGCCATTCGGGCGCCAGACGCCGCATTTCGCCGTGGACCGCGCGCGCATCCACGTCGGGCGCACCGAACAGCACTTCGAGCGGGCGGGTCGTCCCCCGCCCCTCGGACAGGGTGGCGCCCTCCAGCATCACGGTTCCGGCATAGGCGCGGGCCATGTTGAGATTGGCGGCATTGGGGCTGGGGTTGATCCAGATGCGGCTCTCCGGCCAGCCGAAGCCGGGGCCGCTTTCCGGCGCCCAGCCTTCCATCGCGATCACGCGGTAATCGACGTCGAGCCCGAAGTGCTCGATGAACCAGTGCCCCATTTCACCCAGGGTGAGGCCGTGGCGCATTGGCATCGGCCCGGCGCCTACGAAGCTTTCCTGCCCCGGCAGGAGCGTTGTGCCTTCCACCGGCCGTCCGGCGGGATTGGGCCGGTCAAGCACCCACACTGCTTTGCCCGTGCCCGATGCAGCCTCAAGCAAATAGAGCAGCGTGGTAACGAAGGTGTAGATCCGGCAGCCCAGGTCCTGCAGGTCGAACAGGAACACGTCCGCTGTGCTCATCATCTGCCCGCTGGGGCGGCGCACTTCACCGTAGAGGCTGAACACGGGGATGTTGTGGAGCGGATCGAGCTCGTCCGCCGTCTCGACCATGTTGTCCTGCTTGTCGCCCTTCAGCCCGTGCTGCGGGCCAAAGGCGGACGTGACGTTCACGCCCGCCGCGATCAGCGCGTCGAGCGAATGGACGAGGCCGTCCGTAACGCTGGCCGGATGGGCGACCAGCGCCACACGCCTGCCTTCCAGTGGCTTCCTCAACTGCGAGTCCGCCAGCAGGCGATCTATCCCGAACTTCATGCGGACAATGCTTAAGGCACGGCCAGCGTGAAGCAAGCCGGGTTGTGGAAATCCGGCTTCTCGCCGCCGTGGCGTTCGGCCCAATAGGACAGGCGCTTGCCCTGCTCCTCGATCACCGCGCTCAGCGAGGCGAACTGCACGCCCGCGAATTCGCTTTCGGGCAGGAACACGGTCAGCGTCGAGACGGACAGGCCCTGATCGGTCTCGATCCTTGGCGCGCGCGAAGGCTCATAGGCGGTCATCCCCGTGCGATAGCCGTGAAAATCATAGGCCGCCCACTGGCCCGAGGGGGAGAAGTTGAATTCGCGGTAGCGCCCGTCCGGAAGCGCCAGGAACAATTCGGCGCAGGTCGCCTGCCACAGCCCGTCCGCGCGGCCACCTTCGGCGCGGGGCGGCAGGACGAGCGCCTCGCAACCGTCAAGCCGGAAGCGCAGCATCATCTCCTGCCCGCGCACCCTGCCCCACCGCACCGCGATTTTCTGCACCTTCGCCGGGGCAAAAGCGGGGTGCGGGATCAGTCTGTCCGTTTTCAAGTCTCTCTCCGCATGCTAGGCGCGCGCCCGAAACCGGAAAAGCACGCATGACCTATACTTCTTCCCTGCTCCGCCTGCTCGACGAGCGTGGCTATCTTCACCAGCTGACCGATGCCGAGGGACTCGACGCCCTGGCGGCGAAGCAGGTCGTGCCCGGCTATATCGGCTTCGATGCGACCGCGCCATCGCTGCACGTCGGCAGCCTGGTGCAGATCATGCTGCTGCGCCGCCTCCAGCAGACCGGGCACAAGCCTGTGGTCGTCATGGGCGGCGGCACCACGCGGATCGGCGATCCCACCGGGCGCGACGAGAGCCGCAAGATGCTGAGCGACGAGGCGATCGAGGCCAACATCGCCTCGATCCGCACGATCTTCGAACGCTTCCTGACATTTGGCGACGGCCCGACCGACGCAGTGATGGTCAACAACCATGACTGGCTGGGCAAGCTCGGCTACATTGAACTGCTCCAGCAGGTCGGCACGCATTTCACGATCAACCGGATGCTCAGCTTCGATTCGGTCAAGCTGCGGCTTGAGCGCGAACAGCCGATGACCTTCCTCGAATTCAACTACATGATCCTGCAGGGTTACGACTTCCGCCATCTGGCGCGCGCGATGGGCGTGCGGCTGCAGATGGGCGGCAGCGACCAGTGGGGCAATATCGTCAATGGGATCGAGCTGACCCGGCGGATGGACGGCCAGGAAGTCTACGGCGTCACCACCCCGCTGCTGACCACGGCGGACGGGGCGAAGATGGGCAAGACCGCCGCCGGCGCCGTCTGGCTCAACGACGATGCCCTGCCGGCCTACGATTTCTGGCAATACTGGCGCAATGCGGACGACCGCGACGTGGGCAAGTTCCTGCGCCTGTTCACCGACCTGCCGCTGGACGAGATCGCCCGGCTCGAAGCGCTGCAGGGAAGCGAGATCAATACGGCCAAGATCGTCCTCGCCAATGAAGTCACGCGCCTGTGCCGGGGCGATGAAGCCGCTCGCGCCGCCGAGGCGACCGCTTCGGCAACGTTTGCTGGCGGCGGCGTCGGCCAGGACTTGCCCGAGTTCGACCTGCCGGCCGAAGGGATCGGTCTGGTCGAGGCGCTGGTCGGGATCGGCTTTGCCGCCAGCCGGGGCGAGGCCAAGCGGCTGATCGCGGGCGGCGGAGCGCGGATCGACGGCGAGGGAATCGCCGACGAAGGCTTCCACATCCCCGGCGGTGTCGAGGTCCGGATCTCTGCCGGCAAGAAGAAGCACGGGGTATTGCGGCCAGTTTCCGCCGGATAACCTGCAATTTTCTGCCAGTTTACCCTTTCTTCGGCATTCAGGCCCATCTTGGCCGCCCTGATGTTCAAGATTGGAGGCGAGACCGGACCATGGGTTCTGGCGCTCAACTGACCGTAACCGACCTGCGCCGTGCCGCGCGCCATCCCGTCGATCACAAGGTCATCGGGGAGCATCGACGGCTGGGCGATGTGCACCTGCACATCGCCAATCTTTCGGCGCACGGCTTCATGGTCAGTGGCGAGGTCGACATGTCGCGCGGCGAGCGCGTGATCATTCGCCTGCCGATCGTTGGCCGGATCGAGGCCCACCTGATCTGGTCGACCGAGGAACGCGCCGGATTCCAGTTCGAACGGATCATCCGGCTCGACGATTTCATCCAGCTCATCGATACACTCCAGCCCAACCCGCGCCTGCGCCGGCAGCGCTAAAGCGGCGGTTTCCTCCGCAAAAGCAGGCGTAATCTTGGCAAGCGCGCGGGGCGCTGCCATGGCTGCGCGGTGAGCATTCCCACCCATCCCCTTCAAGTTCGCGACTATCGCCTGATCTGGCTGACGCGGTTCTTCTCCGTCAGCGCGACGAACGCGATGGTGGTCGTCATCGGCGCGCAGGTCTACCAGAGCGCACGGGTCGACTATGGTATGGACAAGGCGGAAGCCGCCTTCCTGCTCGGCCTGCTCGGCCTGATCCAGTTCATTCCCTTCATGCTGCTCACCCCGGTCGCGGGGTTGGTGGCGGACCGGATGGACCGGCGCTATGTCGCCGCGGTTGCCTCTGGCATCGACCTTGCCATCGCGCTGGTGCTGGGCGCGGCCAATGCGATGGACGCGCTCTCGCTTCCGCTGCTGTTCGGCATGGCGGCGGTCTACGGCGCGGCGCGGGTGTTCATCGGCCCTGCGGTCAGCGCGATCACGCCCAATGTCGTGCCTTCCCAATTGCTGCCCAAGGCGATCGCGACCAGTTCGATTGCCTGGCAGGCGGGCGCCGTGATCGGCCCGGCCCTGGGCGGCTTCATGCTGGCCCACGACAAGGCCCTGCCCTATTGGTATTCCGCCGTCGTGCTGCTGCTGGCAATCGGCGCGGTCCTGGCTATCGCCCACCGCGCGCCGCCCGCCGCGGCCAAGGAACCGCCGCTCAAGCTGATCGCCGAAGGGGCGAAGTTCGTCTGGCACGATCGCTTCCTGCTCGGCTGCGTGTCGCTCGATCTGTTCGCCGTGCTGCTCGGCGGAGCGACCGCCATGCTGCCGGCCTTCGCCTTTGACGTCCTGCCGGCGGGCAGTTTCGGCCTCTCGCCAGAGGAGATGCTGGGCATGATGCGCGGTGCGCCGGCGCTGGGCGCGGCGCTGGTCGCATTCTACCTGGGGTTCCGGCCCATCGCCCACAATGTCGGGGCGAAGATGCTCTGGGCGGTGGCGGTCTATGGCCTTGCCACGCTGGTCTTCGGTCTTTCGACCAGCTTCCTGCTCTCGCTCGGCTCGCTGGCCGTGCTGGGCGCGGCGGACGGGATTTCGGTGTTCGTGCGCAATACCCTGATCCAGCTTAACACGCCCGATGACAAGCGCGGCCGCGTTTCCTCGATCTCGGGCCTCGCCATCTCCGCCTCGAACGAACTGGGCGAGATGCAGTCCGGCCTGGCTGCCGCCTTGCTGGGGCCAGTCGCGGCGGTTGCGATTGGCGGCGCGGGAGCTATCGTGGTGACCGTAATCTGGACCGTCCTGTTTCCCGAGCTCAAACGCGCGAAGACCTTCGCCCCGCAATATCGCAACAAGGAACTAGTCCCATGAAGGCTGCCAGCATCCTCGCCACCATCGGCAACACCCCGCACATCCGCTTGTCCCGCCTGTTCCCCGATCACGAGGTCTGGGTGAAGTCCGAGCGCGGCAATCCCGGCGGTTCGATCAAGGACCGGATCGGCCTTGCCATGATCGAGGCGGCAGAGCGTGACGGCAGCCTCAAGCCGGGCGGCACTATCGTCGAGCCGACCAGCGGCAACACCGGGATTGGCCTCGCCATGGTCGCGGCGGTCAAGGGCTACAAGCTGGTGCTGGTCATGCCCGAATCGATGTCGATCGAGCGCCGCCGCCTGATGCTGGCCTATGGCGCGACCTTCGACCTGACCCCGCGCGAAAAGGGCATGAAGGGCGCGATCGAGCGCGCGCATGAACTGGTCGCCTCCACGCCTGGCGCCTGGATGCCCCAGCAGTTCGAGAACCCGGCCAACGTCGACGTCCACGTGCGCACCACCGCGCAGGAAATCCTGAACGACTTCGCTGACAGCCCGATCGACGCGCTGATCACCGGCGTCGGCACCGGCGGCCACCTGACCGGCTGCGCCGAAGCGCTCAAGGTGAAGTGGCCGGCGATGAAGGTCTTCGCGGTCGAGCCGACGCTTTCGCCGGTGATTTCCGGCGGCCAGCCCGCCCCGCACCCGATCCAGGGCATCGGCGCGGGCTTTATCCCGGCGAACCTCCACACTCAGGCAATTGACGGAGCGATCCAGGTCGATCCGGCGGATGCCAAGGAGATGGCGCGGCTGTGCGCCACCAAAGAAGGGATGCTGGTCGGGATCAGTTCGGGTGCAACGCTCGCGGCGATCAGGCAGAAGCTGGCCGACCTGCCCGCCGGCAGCCGGGTGCTGGGCTTCAACTACGACACCGGCGAGCGTTACCTGTCGGTGCCGGATTTTCTGCCCGAATGAGCGCGCTTGAACGCGTCGACTATTCCGACCGGGGCACCGCGCTGACCGGGTGGCTGGCCCGCCCGGTCGGCACAACGCGCGCGGCGGTGCTGGTGTTCCCGACCATTGCCAATGTCCTCCCCGCCATCGAGCGGCGCGCGGCGATGCTGGCGGATCAGGGTTACGTGGCGCTGATCGCGGATTTCTATGGCGAGCCGGTCGAGAGTTTCGAGGCTTCACGACCGCTGGCGGAGGCGCTGCGCGGTGACGTGGATCATTACCGGGCGCGGCTGCTGGCCGGATTGGAAGCCCTGCGCGGCCATCCTGCGGCGGCGGGTCTGCCGATTGCCGCCATCGGTTACTGCATGGGCGGTCAGGCGGTGCTGGAACTGGCGCGAGTCGGTGCTCCCCTTGCCGCCGTGGTCAGCTATCACGGCCTGCTCACCACCGACCGGCGCGCAGAGCAGCCCTTCGGCGGACGTGTGCTCGTCTGCCACGGCGATGCCGATCCGATGGCGCCGCGCGATCAGGTGCTGGCCTTCTGGGAGGAAATGGACGCGGTGGGCAACCGCTGGCACTTCCACTCCTACAGCGGAGTGAAGCACGGCTTCACCGATCCGGCCAGCGATGCACGCGGTCTTCCGGCGGTGGCCTATGATGCCAGCGCCGACCGCCAGAGCTGGGCGGCGACGATGGCGCTGTTTGACGAGGTGTTCCCGGCTGAATGACCAACGCCGCGAGCAACGTGTTGGCTTTCATCAGGGCGGTTTTGACAGGAAGCTTCGCTGCCGCTGCCCCGGGCTTGCTGGCAACAGTACCTCTTGGGGTGGTCTTGCTGTTCGACCTCGATGATCCAATGGGTGGCTTGCGGGCCTTTCCGATCATGTTCGCGCCGCTGATTATCGCATTCCCCTGCGTTCTGGCAGGCAGCTTCCTTGTCGGGATCCCCGCAACGCTTGTGCTTGGCGCCATGGGCAAGGAGCTTGGACAATATTACGTAGCCTTGGGAACCTTGTTCGGCGCCCTGCCGTTCGTGGTCATCGCCATCCTGTTTGCCGAAGATGCCCCGGGCACTGTCGCGGCGCTCAGCGCACTCGGCGCGCTGGGCGGGGGCGTTACCGGGTGGGTCTGGGGCCGCCACCGTGATCGTCTGCGCGAAACCGGACCTCACGCATAGCGGCCCTGACAACCGTCACGCCGTGGCAAAGGCTTCCACCGGCAGGGACATCACCGCATCGCTGCCCGCCTCGATCTTGCGGCGCAGCGCGCCGGCATCGGGGGTGAAGCGTTCGCCGTAATAGCGCGCGGTGGTGAGCTTGGTTTCATAGAACGCCTTGTCCTCCGCGCCCGCCGCCAGCGCAGCCGAAGCAGTGGCGCCCATCTTTAGCCACATCAGGCCCAGCGCGACGATCCCCATGATATGCATGTAATGGTGCGCGCCCGCGCCGACATTGTTGGGATTGGTCATGCCATTGGCCATGAACCACATGGTCGCCGCCTTCAGTTCGCCATTGGCCTTCTCGACCCGCTCGGCGAGGCTCGCCAGCGCGGGATCGGCCTTGGCCTCCGTGCAGGCCTTGTCGACCTCGGCAAAGAAGGCCTGGACCGCGCGGCCGCCATTCAGCGCCAGCTTGCGCCCCACCAGGTCCATCGCCTGCACGCCGTTCGCGCCTTCGTAGATCTGGGCGATGCGCGCGTCGCGGACGAACTGGCTCATCCCCCATTCCTCGATGTAGCCGTGGCCGCCGAACACCTGCTGCATGTTGACGCAGGTGTCGAAGCCCTTGTCCGTGCCATAACCCTTGAGCACGGGAGTGAGCAGGCTGATCATGTCGTCCGCCAGCAGCCGCTCTTCCTCGCTCGGCGCCTTGTGGCTGAGGTCGACCAGCAGGCCGCCCCACAGGTAGAAGGCGCGCATACCCTCGGTGAAGGCCTTGGCGTCCATTAGCATGCGCCGCACGTCGGGGTGGACAAACAGCATGTCGGCCTTTTCGTTCGGCTCCTGCGCCCCGGTCAGGGCACGGCCCTGGCGGCGCTCCTGCGCATATTTGACCGCGTTCTGATAGGCGACCTCGGCTTGGGCGAGGCCCTGAATGCCAACGCCAAGCCGCGCTGCGTTCATCATGATGAACATCGCGGCGAGGCCCTTGTTCTCCTCGCCGACCATCCAGCCGGTCGCCCCGTCGTAGTTCATCACGCAGGTGGCGTTGCCGTGGATGCCCATCTTGTGTTCCAGCGCCCCGCACGAGACGGCGTTGCGCGCGCCCAGCGAGCCGTCGTCGTTCACGAGCACCTTGGGCACGATGAAGAGCGAAATGCCCTTGCTGCTTTCCGGCGCATCAGGCGTCTTGGCGAGGACCAGGTGGATGATGTTGTCGGTCAGGTCATGTTCGCCCGCCGAAATGAAGATCTTGGTGCCGGTGATGCTGTAGCTGCCGTCCGCCTGCGGCACGGCGCGGGTGCGGATTAGACCCAGGTCCGTGCCGCAATGCGGCTCGGTCAGGTTCATGGTGCCCAGCCATTCGTTGCTGACCATCTTCGGCAGGTACTTCTGCTGCAATTCCGGCGAGGCCTTGGCGAGAATCGCCGAGATCGCCCCGTGGGTCAGGCCCGGATACATCCCGAAGGCGTGGTTGGCGGTGGCGACGAATTCCTCGACCACGAAGCCCAGCACGTGCGGCATGCCCTGCCCGCCGAACTCGGCGGGCGAGGACAGCGTGCCCCAGCCCGATTCGCGGTAGAGGTCGAAGGCCTGCTTGAAGCCGGTCGGCGTGGTGACGGAACCGTCCGCGTTGCGCTTGCAGCCTTCCTTGTCGCCCACCGGGTTAAGCGGGGCGAGCACTTCGGCGGCGAACTTGCCGCATTCCTCAACCACGGTATCGACCATGTCGGCGCTGGCGTTCTCGAAAGTCGGAAGTGCCGCGTAGGATTCAATCTTCAGCACTTCGTTCAGCACGAAGCGGGTGTCGCGGGTCGGCGCTTTGTAGACGGGCATGGGAAGATCCTTAGAGGTTCGGCGATCAGGCGCGCGTGGCGGCCGGATCGAGATTTTCGATCATCTTGATGAAGTCGGTCAGTTCGGTAATCGCGGCATCGATATCGTCGCGCTGGGCAGTCAGCCGGGCCGCCTTTTCGCGGCAGCGCGCGATAGTCACCCGGCGCTGCTCGGCGCGGCCGTCGCCAAGGTCGTAGAGATCGATCATCTCCTTGATCTCGGTCAGGCTGAACCCGACGTTCTTGGCCCGCATGATCCAGGCCAGCCGCGCCCGGTCGCGCTTGGAATAGACGCGCGCCAGCCCGATCCGCGTGGGCGAGATCAGGCCTTCATCCTCGTAGAACCGCAGGGCACGGGCGGTAACCCCGAACTCCGCGGTCAGGTCGGAGATGGTGTAGGTATCACGCTGCAAGGCGTCCGGGCGATCAAGGTGTGCGCCTTCGTGGGCGGCGGGATTGGCGGCGAGCATTTCCATGCGTCGCCGTATAGCTTCCCTTTACGTAAGCGTCAATCGCTGGCCCTGACGAGCCTGTCGCCGTCCAGGCGCCGGTAGAAGCAGCTGGGCGCGCCGGTGTGGCAGGCCGGTCCTGCCGGCGAAACCCGCATCACGATGGCGTCCTGATCGCAGTCGACGAGAACTTCCTCCACCTTGAGGACGTGGCCGGAGGATTCACCCTTCATCCACAGCCGCCCGCGCGAGCGGGAATGGAAATGGGCCAGCCCCGTCTCGCGGGTCTTCGCCAGGGCCTCGGCATCCATGTGCGCCAGCATCAGCACGGCGCCACTCTGCGCATCCACGGCCACGGCGGTCAGCAGGCCGTGGGAATCGAACTTTGGCTGGAACAGGCTGCCCTGCTCGCGGTCGGCACTTGCATCGCTTGGTGTCATGGCGGCTGCTTGTTGCAGGATAACCACATGTGTCGAGCAAAATCTCGCGTCGGGCTGCTTCCCGCTTTCAATTGAACCGGCTTTCGCGGAAACGCTTCCTCGCGGTCAAAACCGACTGCCAGACCAGCAGCGCAACAAGCGCAATGGCCGGGTTCAGGGAACGATCAAGGCCCGAAAAGGGCAGCCGCATGAGGGATTGGGCGTGGCAACCTAGGGGGGTTGCCATCTGCGCAAGCAGCGCCCCAGAGTTTCGTCACGCGAACGCCCGGACCAGATGGTCCGGGCGTTTCCGTTTGAGCCAGCGCGGACCCGTTGCTGCCCGCCCCTTTCACGCCAGGTCGAGCGCCTCGTCCAGCACCCGCGCAAAGCAGGCGACCACCACCTTTTTCGCACCGGCCCGCTTCAGTACGGACACGCAGGCATGGCTGGTTGCCCCGCTGGTCAGGACATCATCGACCAGCACCAGCTTCGCGCCCCTGATCCCTTCCGCGCGGCGCAGGTTGACCGCTATCGCCCCGCTCAGCGCCCGCGCACGCGCCGCCTTGCCCAGACCTCCCAGCGAGGGGGTCTGCTTGCGGCGCACCAGGCCGTCGACCAGCAGGTCCGCGCCCCGCAGCCGCGCGAGTTCTCCTGCCAGCAGCGCCGCCTGGTTGAAGCCGCGTCGCCACAGCCGCCAGCGGTGCAACGGCACCGGCACCATGATCCAGCCCGCACCGATTTCATCCGGCAGCCGCGCCGCGATCAGCCGCGCCAGCATCGGCGCCATGGCGATCCGGCGGCCATGCTTGAAGGCCAGGACCAGTTTTCGCGATGCCTCGTTATAGAGCGTGCCGGCCGCCACGCCGTCATGCCGGGGTGGGTCGGCCAGACAGGGTGCGCAAAGCGACTGCGCCGCCACACCCTCGGGAAACGGCCGCTGGCAGCTGGAACAGCAGGGATCCCCGGGGATCGCAAGATCGCCCCAGCAGGTGCCGCACAGGCCCGTCTGGGCGGCAATCGCCGCGCCGCACAGCGGGCAGCGCGGCGGATAGATCAGATCGGCGACCGGGGCGAGAAGCGGGTGAACCTGCATGCCCGCCGGGTATCGCTTGCGCCGCGCCGCCGCGCAAGGCAGGTGCAGCCGTCATGGCCTCTACCCCACCGCTCATTTTCGAACCCCGCCGCCGCCTTGCCGCCCGGCGGCGTGCACTGGCCCGTCAACACGGTTTCGATGCCGCGCGCTATCTGCTGGATGACATGGTGGAGGACGTTCTCGAACGGCTCGGCTTCCTGCGGCACGCGCCGAAGCGGGCACTGGTGATCGGCGAGCGGACGGGCGCGCTGGCGGCGGCGCTGGCGGCGCAGGGGTGTGAGGTGGAAAGCCGGGAGCCGGCGGAGGGGTTCGATGAAGAACGCCCCTATCCCGCCGCCGGCTATGACCTGATCGCCAGTCTGGGCACGCTCGACACGGTAAACGACCTGCCCGGCGCGCTGATCCATCTGAACCGCGCGCTCGCGCCCGGCGGCCTGGGCCTGGCGAGCCTGATGGGGACAGGGAGCCTGCCTGCCTTGCGCGCCGCGATGCTGGAAGCCGATGGCGACCGCCCTGCCCCCCGCCTGCATCCGGCGGTTGACGTGCGCGCGGGCGGGCAATTGCTCCAGCGCGCGGGATGGGCCGATCCGGTGGTCGACAGCCGCACGCTCGATGTGCGATTCTCCAGCCTCGACCGACTGGTTTCGGACCTGCGCGACCAGGCACTGGGCAATGTTCTGGCCCGCCACGGTACGCCACTGACCCGCGCCGCGCGGGAAAGCGCGGCACGGGCCTTTGGCAATGAAACCGTGGAGCGGTTCGAGATCCTGACGCTCAGCGGCTGGCGCCGTTAGGGCTTACTTCCCCAGCGCTGCCTGCGCCGCGGCAAGGCGAGCAATCGGCACGCGGAATGGCGATGCGCTGACGTAGTCCAGCCCGACCTGCTCGCAGAAGGCGATCGAAGCGGGATCGCCGCCATGTTCGCCGCAGATGCCCAGCTTGATGTCGGGGCGGGTCTTGCGGCCACGCTTGGAAGCCATTTCGACCAGCTGGCCGACGCCCTCGATATCCAGGCTGACGAACGGATCGCGCGCGAAGATGCCCTGTTCAACATAGGGAACCAGGAACTTCGCCGCATCGTCGCGGCTGACGCCCAGCGTGGTCTGGGTGAGGTCGTTGGTGCCGAACGAGAAGAATTCGCCCACTTCCGCAATTTCACCCGCCATCAGCGCGGCGCGCGGCAGTTCGATCATCGTGCCGACGTGATACTGCAGCGTGCGGCCCTTCTCGGCGAAGACTTCCTGCGCGGTGCGGTCGATCAGCGTCTTGAGGATTTCCAGCTCGCGCCTGGTGGCGACCAGCGGCACCATCACTTCCGGCACCGGAGCCTCGCCGCCGAGCGCCGCGACGTCACAAGCCGCCTCGAAGATCGCGCGGGCCTGCATCTCGTAGATTTCCGGGAAGGTGATCCCCAGGCGGCAGCCGCGATGGCCCAGCATCGGGTTGAATTCGTGCAGTTCCGCCGCGCGGCGCTTGAGGTGGTCGATGCCGACACCAATCGTTTCCGAAAGCTCGGCAAATTCCTCTTCGCCCTGCGGCAGGAATTCATGGAGCGGCGGATCGAGCAGGCGGATCGTCACCGGCAGGCCGGCCATGACCTCGAAGATCGCGTGAAAATCGGCGCGCTGTTCGGGCAGCAGCTTGGCCAGCGCGGCGCGGCGGCCGGCGCTGTCATCGGCGAGGATCATCTGCCGCACGGCGGCGATGCGGCCCGCGTCAAAGAACATGTGTTCGGTGCGGCACAGGCCCACGCCCTCGGCCCCGAACTGGCGCGCTGTGCGGCAATCCTCGGGGGTTTCGGCATTGGTACGCACCTTCATGCGGCGGTGCTTGTCGGCCCATTCCATCAGGGTGCCGAAATCGCCGACCAGTTCCGGCTCGATGGTCGGGACCAGCCCGGCCATGACTTCGCCGCTGGCGCCGTCGAGGGTGATCAGATCGCCCTCCTTCAGTTCGCGGTTGCCGATCTTCAGGGTGCGGGCATTCATGTCGATCGACAGCGCGGAGGCGCCCGAAACGCAGGGGCGGCCCATGCCGCGCGCCACCACGGCGGCGTGGCTGGTCATGCCGCCGCGCGCGGTGAGGATGCCCTTGGCCGCGTGCATCCCGTGGATGTCCTCCGGGCTGGTCTCGACGCGGACCAGGATCACCGCTTCGCCGATCGCGGCGCGGCGTTCGGCGGTGTCGGCATCGAGCGCAATCGCGCCAGAAGCGGCGCCCGGTGAGGCAGGCAGGCCCTTGGCCAGCACGTCGCGCGCAGCCTCCGGATCGAGCGTCGGGTGCAGCAACTGGTCGAGCGCCATCGGATCGACCCGGCGGATCGCGGTCGCCTCGTCGATCAGGCCCTCGCCCACCATGTCGATCGCCATGCGCAGCGCGGCCTTGGCGGTGCGCTTGCCGGTGCGGGTCTGGAGCATCCACAGCTTGCCGCGTTCGACGGTAAACTCGATGTCCTGCATCTCGCGGTAGTGCTTTTCTAGCAGGTCGAACACCGCCGCCAGCTCAGCGTAGGCCTCGGGCATGGCCTCTTCCATCGACAGCGGCTTGGCGTTTGCCCGTTCGCGCGCGGCCTTGGTCAGATACTGCGGAGTGCGGATGCCGGCGACGACGTCCTCGCCCTGGGCGTTGATCAGCCATTCGCCGTAATAGGCGCGCTCGCCGGTAGCGGGGTCGCGGGTAAAGGCGACGCCGGTGGCGCTGGTATCGCCCATGTTGCCGAACACCATCGCCTGGACGTTGACTGCCGTGCCCCAGTCGCCCGGAATGTCGTTGAGCCGGCGATAGACCTTGGCGCGGTCCGAATCCCAGCTGTCGAACACCGCGCGGATCGCGCCCCACAGCTGTTCGGTGACGTCCTGCGGGAATTCGCGGCCCAGTCCCTTCGCCACGATGGCCTTGTATTCGGCAACCAGCGCGCGCCAGTGTTCCTCACCCATTTCGACGTCGGCGTAGAAGCCGTTGTCTTCCTTGGCGATCTCCAGCGCATCTTCGAACAGATGATGGTCGAGGCCCAGCACCACGTCCGAATACATCTGGATGAAGCGGCGGTAGCTGTCCCAGGCAAAGCGTGCGTCGCCGGACGAGGCGGCAAGGCCCTCTACCGTCACGTCGTTGAGGCCCAGGTTCAGCACCGTGTCCATCATGCCCGGCATCGAGACACGGGCGCCCGAGCGGACCGAGACCAGCAGCGGGTTGGCCGGATCGCCGAAATTCTTGCCGACCGCGCGCTCGATATGAGTCAACGCAGTGGCGACTTCGGCGCGCAGGCTGGCGGAAAAGTCGCCTCCTTCGGCCAGATAGCGCACGCATTCTTCCGTGGTGATCGTGAAGCCCGGAGGCACCGGCAGGCCGATCCCCGCCATCTCTGCCAGGTTCGCGCCCTTGCCGCCGACAACCGTCTTGTCGCGGCTGCGCGGATCCTCGCTGGAAGCACCACCACCGAAAGTGAATACGTATGCAGTCATGGGTAGAATCATCCCTAAAGGCCGAGTCGATGCCGATGCCGCCCCGGTCGGGGCGGCCTCTAGCCTTCGATCCGCGAGAAGTCAGCCACTTTGTGCACCGCAGCACGCAAGCGCGCAAGCAGACCCAGCCGCGCCGCCCGCTTGACCGGGTCGGCATCGTTCACTGTGACCGTTTCGAAGAACGCGTCCACCGCGCCGCGCAGCGTGGCAAGCGCCGCCATCGCCGCGGTGAAGTCCTCCGCCTCGATCGCAGTGACAGCGCGCGGTTCGGCCGCATCGAGCGCGGCGACCAGCGCGGCCTCGGCGGGTTCCTGGTCCGGGTTGGAAACACCGGCCTCGAACTCTTCCTTCTTGAGGATGTTCGCAGCGCGCTTGTACCCGGCGAGCAGGTTGGC
>JAKPHK010000039.1 GCA_029550345.1 Pseudomonadota bacterium | reverse complement strand
GTAACCCCGGATTCGGCCGACAGCGCGCTCCAGCTCAACGGGCAGGAGGCTTTTGCCGTAAACAGCCGTGATCGGCGCCATGGCTTCATGGGAACGCTGGAATGGCAGCCGAGTGACGGCGTCCACACGGCGCTCGATCTCTATTACTCGCGGTTCAAGCAAACCCAGGTCAGCCGCGGCGCGCAGTGGTTTTCAAACGGCTGGGCCGATGGCGCGACCTTTACCGACGTGCAGACCACACCCGTCGGCGGGTCCACTCTTGGCACTTCGGGGCATTTCAACAATGCCGTTCCGATCCTGCGCAACGACCACAACACCCGCGAGGACGAGCTGCTCTCGATCGGGTGGAGCGGTGAATTCGCGATGACGGATGCGCTGAAGTACCACCCCGACCTCAGCTATTCGAGCAACAAGCGCGACGAGACCTATATCGAGACTTACCAGGGTTACGGCGCCGGCGCGTTCCAGACGCGAACCATGGATGAGTATGACTTCTCGATCCCGCTCGAAGGCTATCCGACCTACAGCAACTGGGGCCTCGACTATGCCGATGCCAACCAGGTTTCGCTGGGTGATCGCGCGCCGTGGGGCGGCTGGGGCCATGATGGCCTGCTGAAATCGCCGCACGTCAAGGAAGACATCATCGCCGTCGATCAGGGGCTGACCTTCGATTTCGGGGATTCGATCATCAGCGAGATCGATCTCGGGGTGAACTTCACGCACCGCGTGAAGAACAAGACGGTTGATGAAATCGACCTCAACCTCAAGAACAGCCGTGCCCAGGTGCTGGTCGGTTCGCAATACCTGATCGCGCCAACCTCGCTGGATTTCGTGGGCTTCGGCAACGTTCTTGCGTTCGACCTGCCCTCGGCGGTCAGCACCTATTATGACCAAACGGTGCTGCAGGATGTGAACCACTTCGACAAATCGTGGCGCATCACGGAAGACCTGCTGACATTCCATGCCCGGGCCAAGATCGATTCGGGCAATTTGCACGGCAATGTCGGGGTCCAGGTGGTCAAGACCTGGCAGGGTTCGGAAGGCCTGCGGATTAATCAGTACGTTTCGCCGGTTGAGGTCTATCCGGCCGCGATCAACGATACCTATACCGACGTACTGCCCAGTCTGAACCTGTTCTATGACATGGGTGGCGGTGTGCGGGTGCGCTTCGCCGCAGCCAAGGTCATGGCCCGGCCGCGCATGGACGATTTGCCGGCGAGCATGACGCCGAGTTATTCCAACCCCTGTTCGGGCGGGAGCCCGGCTGCGGGCTGCGTACCCGGCGGTACGGTTCAGGTCTGGTCCGGATCGGGCGGGAATCCCAACCTCAAGCCGTGGCGCGCCAAGGAAATCAACGCCGCGGTTGAATGGTATGGCGGCAACGCGACCTATTTCAGCGTCGGCGGCTTCTACAAGTGGCTCGATACCTACATCTACACCCGCACGATCACCGCGGACTTCTCTGGTTTCCCGATTCCGGCCTCGGTGACGCCGCTGCCCGCCGGTGTTACCGGCAGCAACATCGGCACGCTCACAGCGCCTGACAACGGCAATGGCGGGTATGTCCGGGGCGTCGAAATCAGCGGTGCGCTGGAATTCGGCAAACTGGTTCCGGCGCTCGATGGTTTCGGGATGAGCGGATCGGTCGCCTACACCGATTCCAACCTCAACCCGACCAACGGATCGTCGCTGGTGCGGATCCCCGGCCTGTCCGATTGGGTATATAACGTCACCGGATACTTCGAAAAGGGCGGTTTCCAGGTGCGAGCCAGCTATCGCTATCGCTCTGCCTTCAAGGGCGAAGTGATCGGGCTGTTCACCAATCTGGCCTATACCGAAGTGCTGGCCGACAAACAGCTTGATGCGCAGGTCGGTTATACCTTCCAGGATGGTTCGCCGCTGGCCGGTCTGGGGATCGTTCTCCAGGTCAGCAACGTGCTCGATTCGCCTTATCGGACCCGGCTTGGTCTCGACGCCGGTGGGGTACATACCTCGGATGGTACGGTGCTGCCTGAAACCTATGAGAAGTACGGCCGTCAGTGGCTGGTGGGGTTGAGCTACAAGTTCTGACCCCGGCCGGATTACCCGCGCCCGCCGGACCGACCTGAATGAGGGAAGGTCGCTACGCCGGGCGCGGGAACCGGAATGCAATTTTCAGATAACTACGGGCGGGATGTGCCAGTGAAGATACCTGTTGTTCTGGCCGCTTTGGCATCCGTCGGACTGGCCGCTTGCGCCGCACCGGGGCAGATCGCCTCCAGTCAGGGCTGGAGCAAGGACGAAGCCGCAGCCATCGCCGCCTGGCCGGGGCGCAAACCAACCGGCAAGCTCGATCCTGCAACAGAATCGCGCATCGCCGCGATAGTCGCCGGGATGACGCTGGAGCAAAAGATCGGGCAGATGACCCAGGCGGAGATCCGCTCGATCACGCCCGATCAGGTTCGCGAATATTACATCGGCACGATCCTGAACGGCGGCGGTGCCTGGCCGGGGATGAAAAAGCACGCCACGGTCGGTGATTGGGCGCGGCTGGCGGATCAGTTCGCCAAGGCGGCGATGTCAACCGACATGAAGGTCCAGATCCCGCTGATCTGGGGGATCGATGCGGTTCACGGCAACAATAATGTGGTCGGTGCTACGATCTATCCGCACAACATCGGCCTGGGCGCTGCGCACGATCCGGCGCTGGTCGAACGGATTGGCCGGGCGACCGCCAAATCGGTCCGCGCCACCGGGATCGGCTGGGCTTTCGCCCCGACCCTTGCTGTGGTTCAGAACCAGCGCTGGGGTCGCTCCTATGAAAGCTATTCGAGCGACCCGACGCAGGTCGCCGCCAACGGCGCGGCGTTGATCCGGGGGCTTCAGGGCAACCTGACCGGCGATGGCGATGTGATCGCATCGGCCAAGCATTTCGCCGGTGACGGCGGCACCTACCGCGGTGTCGATCAGGGTGAGAGCCGTTCAACCGCGCGGCAATTCGCCACGCTGCACGGCGCAGGTTATTACACCGCGCTCGATGCCGATGTGCAGACCGTGATGATCAGTTACAACAGCTGGACCATGCTCAATCTCGGCGCCGCCGATGTGCAGTTCGGCAAGATGCACGGCAACCGCGCGCTGGTGACCGGCGTGCTCAAGCAGAAGTTGGGTTTTGACGGGCTGGTCGTGTCGGACTGGAACGCGATCGAACAGGTCGATGGCTGCAAGCGCGACCACTGTCCGCAGGCGATCAACGCCGGGGTCGATGTGTTCATGGTTCCCGACGACTGGAAGACCTTCATCGCCAATACCGTGGCTGACGTGCGCGAAGGACGGGTGCCGATGGCCCGGATCGACGATGCGGTGACGCGGATCCTGCGGGTCAAGTTCCGGACCGGTCTGTTCGATCGACCGATTGCGGCGGGGCGCTATACCGGTGATGCTGCGGCGATGGTTGATCGGCCGCTGGCCCAGGAAGCTGTGCGCAAAAGCGCGGTCCTGCTCAAGAACGAAGGCACTTTGCCGCTGAAGCCGGGCAAGCGGATCCTGGTGATCGGCGATGCCGCCGACAATTTCGTCAAGCAGGGTGGCGGCTGGACCATCACCTGGCAGGGCGATGAAACCGACAATCGGGATTTCCCGGTAGGCGAAACGATGCTGGCCGGGCTGCGCCGGGTCTATGGCGAAGCCAACGTCACCTGGTCGGCAGATGGCAGCGCCTTTTCTCCCGGCAAATTCGATGCGGTGATCGCGGTGATCGGGGAAACGCCCTATGCCGAGATGAAAGGCGATGTGCGCTGGCCGGCGCTGTTGTCCTATTCGGCGCGCTTCCCGGCGGACCGGGCGCTGCTCGACAAGGTTTCGGGTCACGGTGTGCCGGTGGTGACGCTGCTCTATTCGGGCCGCACCCAGTACGCGACCGATCTGATCAACCGGTCAGACGCCTTCGTCGCCGGATTCCTACCCGGGACCGAGGCCGGGGCGCTGGCCGATCTGTTCGCGGGCGCCGACGGTCTGAACTTTACCGCGCGCCTGTCTTTCGCCTGGCCCAACACCCCTTGCCCAAGCGGGGGTGAACCGGCCGGTGAAAGCCTGTTTGCCCGTGGTTTCGGCCTGGCCTATGGCAAGGCCATGCGCACCGGACGGCTGGCGGAGGTTTCCGGACTGACGACCTGCCCATAGCGCGGGAGAGGTTGAGGAAAGCATGGCTATGAAGAGCTTGCAACGCATCCTGATCGCGGGTGGCGGGTCTTCCGGGTGGATGACGGCAGCGCTGCTCGCACGGATGTTCCAGGGCCTTTATGAGGTCGTGCTGGTCGAAAGCGAAGACATCGGCACGATCGGCGTGGGCGAGGCGACGATCCCGGCGATCAAGAAATACAACGAGCTGCTCGGGCTTGAGGAAAACGAGTTCATGGCCCGCACCCAGGGCAGCTTCAAACTGGGGATCCAGTTCGAAAACTGGCAGCGCAAGGGCGAAAGCTATATCCATGGGTTCGGGGTGATCGGGCAAGATTGGGAATGGCTGCGGATGCACCATTACTGGATACATGCCCACCAGCAGGGCCGCGCCGGGGATTTTGCGGACTATTCGATCAATACCGCCGCTGCGCTGAAGAACAAGTTTGTCCGCGCCCAGGCGAATATGGGCGACAGCCCGCTGAGCCACATCGCCCATGCCTTTCACATGGATGCAGCGCTGTTTGCCCGGTTCCTGTCCGGCTATGCGCAGGATCGCGGGGTGCGGCGGCGCGAAGGCAAGATCGTGGACGTTACGCTGCGGGCCGAGGATGGTTTCATCGAAAGCGTTACGATGAACGATGGCGAAGTGATCGGGGCCGATCTGTTCATCGATTGCTCTGGCTTTCGCGGGCTGTTCATCAACCAGGCGCTGGGTGTTCCGTTTGAGGATTGGTCGCACTGGCTGCCTTGTGATCGGGCCATTGCCGTCCCTTGCGCGCGTAGCGAGGCCTTTACCCCTTACACCCGCTCGATCGCGCACAGCGCGGGCTGGCAATGGCGCATTCCGTTGCAGCACCGCACCGGAAACGGTCACGTCTTTTCAACCCGCTTCATGGACGATGCCGAGGCGGAGAAGATCCTGCTCGCCAACATCGATGCGGAGCCGCTGGCCAACCCGTTCAAGGTCGATTTCAAGGCTGGAAAGCGGGTGCAGCTGTGGCACAAGAACTGCGTTGCGATCGGCCTGGCCGGGGGCTTTCTTGAACCGCTGGAATCGACCAGCCTGCATCTGGTTCAGTCCGGCATCATCCGGCTGATGCGGCTGTTGCCCGACGGCGGGTTCGATCCTTCCAATATCGCCGAATTCAATCGCCAGAGCGATTTCGAATACGAGCGTATCCGCGACTTCATCATCCTGCACTACAAGGCGACCGAGCGTAACGATTCCCCGTTCTGGGACTATTGCCGGACCATGGAGGTGCCCGAAACGCTCCAACGCAAGATCGACCTGTGGATGGCCAATGGCCGGATCTTCCGCGAGGACGAAGAACTGTTTTCCGAAGAAAGCTGGATCCAGGTCTTCATCGGGCAGGGGATGATCCCGCGCGGCTACGATCCGATGGTCCGGATCAAGAGCGACGTGCAGATCAACCAGTTCCTCGGCAATATCCAGACCGTGATCGGGAAATGCGTGGACGTGATGCCCAGCCACGCCGAATACGTTGCCAAGACCTGCCCGGCGGCGGCATGATCGCCTTGCGCGCCGTGAGATGCGGACTTTCCGCGTTGCTGGGAGCCAGCCTGCTGGCGGCCTGCGGCCAGATCGGCGGACCGGCAGCGCCGACGCCTGCCCGTGCCGAGGGCGGGGTTGCAGTCTGGGCCAGCTCGGCGGATCAGAGCCGCAAGCTGGCTGCGATGCCGCGGCTGGAACTGGTTCCGGCCGGAGCCGCCCAGGCGGGCGAGGTGGTGATCGATCCGGCAGTGCAGGCGCAGGAAATCGTCGGCTTCGGCGCCGCGATGACCGATGCTTCGGCCCACCTGTTCCAGACCGTCCTTTCACCGAGCGAGCGGGACGAATTGTTTGCAGAGCTGTTCGGCAGCGAAGGGCTGGGGCTGTCCTTCGTCAGGATTCCGATCGGCGCCTCGGATTTCTCGAGCGCGCACTACAGCCTTGATGATGTGGCACCGGGGCAGACCGATCCCGCGCTGACGCATTTTTCCATGGCCAGGGTCGCGGCCGAGCAGATGCCCGCACTGCGGGCGGCGCGGGCGGTCAACCCGGATCTGACGCTGATGGCCAGCCCGTGGAGCGCGCCGGGGTGGATGAAGACATCGGGCAGTCTGATCAAGGGCCGCCTAAAGCCTGAACACTACCCAGCCTATGCCGCCTATTTCGTGCGCTATCTTGATGCGATGGAGGCAGGCGGACTGCCGATCCGCTATGTCACCATGCAGAACGAGCCCGATTTCGAACCGGCCGACTATCCCGGGATGCGGGCCAGCGCGGCGGAACGGGCCGCCTTCTTCGCTGGCCACCTTGGTCCGGCCCTGGCCGCCCGCAAATCCAGGGTAGGGATCCTCGATTGGGATCACAACTGGGATCTGCCGCAGCAGCCGCTTGGGGTGCTGGCCGATCCTGCGGCGGCGGCCTTTGTCGAAGGGGTGGCCTGGCATTGCTATGCTGGCGATTCGGCGGTCATGGCCAAGGTCAAGGCGGCCCACCCCGACAAAGACCTGTTCTTCACCGAATGCTCGGGCGGAGACTGGTCACCCGATTGGGGTGATACGCTTGGCTGGATGACCGACAATCTGATCATCGCCACCCTGCGCGCCGGGGGCAAGGGGGCGCTGCTGTGGAACCTGGCGCTCGATGAAAACCGGGGGCCACACCTGGGCGGCTGTGGCGATTGCCGCGGGGTGGTGGGGATCGACAGTCGGACCCGCGCGGTTACGCGCAATGTCGAATACTATGTGCTGGGCCAGATCAGCCGCTTCGCCCGCCCCGGCGCGCGTGTGGTTGCCAGCAGCGGGGGTGCCCCGGGGCTGAACTTTGCCGCCCTGCGCAACCGCGATGGCACGCTGGTCTTGCTGACGCACAATGCGACCAAGGGTGAATTGCCGATCAGCGTCAGAATTGGCACAAGCCGCTTTTCCGCCGCCATACCGGGCGGCGAGGTGATGACTTTCCTCTGGCCGGACGCAACCGGGAGCCCTTGATGAACCGCATGAAGCAGCTGGGGATCACCGGGGCCTTCATCGCGGTGACCACGCTGTTCTTCGGGTGGGGCTTCATCTCATCGAACAACGATCCGCTGATCGTTGCGCTGCGCGCCGCCTTTCAGCTGAGCTACAGCCAGGCCCTGCAGATCCAGTTGGTCGGGTTTCTGGCCAACGGCCTGATGTCGCTTCCGGCGGCGTCGCTGGGCAATCGGCTGGGGCCGGTCAACACGATCCTGATCGCGCTGGCGACGATGATCGCCGGTTGCCTGCTGGTACGGGCCGGGCTGGAGCTTGAATCCTACAGCGCGGTGCTGGCCGCCCTGTTCGTTCTGGCGGCGGGGATTACCACATTACAAGTCTCAGCCAATCCGCTGGCTGCAGCGCTTGGCCCTGCGCGGACCAGCCATTTCCGGCTCAACTTCGCGCAAACCTTCAATTCGCTCGGGGTGGTGATGGGAGTGAATTACGGCGCCTCGATCATGCTGGGTGACCGGGTGATCAAGGCCGGGCAGGGCGCG